>CAJTYJ010000019.1 GCA_910583895.1 uncultured Lachnospiraceae bacterium | reverse complement strand
ACATCTGCCGGCGCCAGGCCGACTGCAAGCGAATTCCACGGTGCCAGACAGGTCCATGTATCCTTAAATCCATAATAGAACGGAAGGATTCCCTCGCCCCTGATGGTGTCACAAAGTGTGATCATCTCTTCCCAGGTTGTGGGGATTTCCCATCCATGTTCCTTGAACATCTCACGATTGTACAGAATACCTGCCGCATTTGCCACATAGGGCACGCCATAGGTTCCTTCTGTGGGGACGAACTCAAGTCCTTCCAGGATGTCCCTGTATCCCTGATTGATGTCTGTGATACCCGGATAATCGGATACATCTGCCAGAATTCCAGCATCGATGAAATAAGAGTAGTTGATGTCACCGCCGATCCCGAGAAGGTCCGGATAGTCCTCCCGGATAAATCTGGTCTTCAAGATCGTCATGGCATCATTGGGAGAATCAATCTTCAGGAGGATATCATCGTGAGTCCGGTTGAACTCCTCCTCCAGCTGCTCGAACACATCCACCGCCTCCGGTTTATAATGTACAAGCTCGATCACGATCTTGCCGTCCTCGGCCTCACTGCCGCCGCATCCGGTCAAGAGCATGGAAGCGGGCAACGTACATGCCAGGAGAAGGCTTATCATTTTTTCCCTCTTTCTCATCCCATTTTGCTCCTTTCTTTGTTGGATGTAACACTGATTTTTTGTGACTTTATTATAACATCCCAAAATGCGTCTATAAATACCCTGTTTTTTTCTCTTTTATGCCATTATGCCGTTTTTTTTAGATATAGAAAAAATCATGTAGCATTTTGATATATTTTCCGTTATACTAATAAAAACGACATTTCGACAGACTGCACAAAAATATTGGAGGCCACCTGCATGAAGGACATCTTATTCTCCATATTTCCCAATGAAAATTTTGTAGATCTAAATCTTTATCAGTTTGGCTGGGAACGCTGCGCGCCCTCCCACAGTTTCGGGCCCGCCGCCCGCGCCCATTACCTGTTTCACTATGTGATCTCCGGCACAGGCACCCTGAATGCAGATGATTCCTCCGGGGTTACCAAAACCTACCAGATCCGAAGCGGACAAGGATTTATGATATTCCCGCAGCAGATCAACACCTACATTGCAGACCATGACCTTCCCTGGGAATATGTCTGGATCGAATTTGACGGTCTTCGGGTCAAGGAGGCCCTCTCTCTTGCAGGACTCAGTCTCAGCACACCGGTCTATCATGCCCACTCCCGGGATCTTCGGGAAACCATGATGCAGGAGATGCTCTACATCGCCAAACACGGCGACATGGCCCCCTTCCATCTGATGGGGCATCTGTATCTTTTTATGGATGCGCTCACCCGCTCCATTGCTCCGGTGCGTTTTGTGGCATCCAAGCCTGGAAAGCTCCGGGACTTCTATATCCATGAAGCGCTGGCCTATATTGAGCAGAATTTTCAAAATAACATCTCTGTGGAAGATATTGCAGACAACTGCGGCTTGAACCGCAGTTATTTCGGAAAGATTTTCAAGAATGCTGTGGGGCGAACACCCCAGGATTTTCTGTTAAATTATCGTATGACAAAAGCCGCAGAACTTCTGAAGCTGACCCATCTTTCCATCGGCGATATCAGCAAGGCCGTCGGTTATGACAATCAGCTTCATTTTTCCCGGGCATTTAAAAATATCTACCGGCTCTCACCGAGAACCTGGCGCAATCAGAACCAGATCATACAGTCCTGAAAGCTATACTCTGGACAGATCGATCTTATCGCGGATTTCCTGCATCTGGTAGTCCAGTTGCTCGATCGAATCCGCACAGGCCTTCAGCTGGCCCACAATCTCATCTGCATTGTCTACATCTTTCTTATACTTCAGCTTGTGTTCCAGGCTTGCCCAGAAGTCCATGGCGATGGTGCGGAACTGTACTTCCACATTCATGTATTTCACTTCCCGGGACAAGAAGATGGGCACGCTTAAAATCAGATGAAGACTCCGGTATCCATTGGATTTCGGATACCGGATATAGTCCTTTCTTCTCACCAGATGGATGTCTCCTTGTTCCGTAAAAAGCTCCGCCAGACGATAGATATCATCCGGAAAGGAGCAGATTACCCGTACCCCTGCCACATCGGTCAGATGCTCCCGGATGCTTTCCACCGTAAAAGGATATCCTTTGCGCTCCAGTTTTTCGGAGATACTCTCCGGAGATTTCAGTCTGCTTTTAATGGACTCGAAGGGATTCCGGTTATATTCCTGCGAGAACTCCGCATTCAGTACATTCAGCCTGGTCTCCACTTCCATGATCGCTGAGCGGTACTCTGTCATCAGGGTGTTAAACGGTTTTGCCTCCCTTAGCTTCTCCGCCTGCCTCTGAATGATCTGATACTGCTTTTCCAGGGTCGCCTCCTGCTCCTTCACTTTTTTCTCCAGCTGCCGTTTGCATAAAAACAGTTCCACCGCATTGCGTATCCGGTTCTTCACGATAGACTGATCAAACGGTCTGTGGATAAAATCCGAGACTCCCAGTTCAAAACATTGATTTTCAACCTCCACCCCGAACTCACTGCTGATGATCAATACCGGGATGTCCCGCATCCATTCGTTCTCCTTCATCCTTTTGATCACTGCAAATCCATTCATCCCAGGCATAATCAGGTCCAGAAGAAGCGCATGGATTTCCTGCCAGTACTCTTCCAGTTTTTGAAGCGCCTGGTTCCCATCTCCGGCCATCTCAATCTCATACTCATCTTTCAGCAGTTCACACAGCAGCTCACGGTTTAGCTTTGAATCGTCTACTACCAGTATCTTTTGCATATCAATCCCCTTTTTCTGCCAGCCTGCTGTCCCTCCTTACAAACACCAAAAACAGCGGCTGCTCACGCCTTACATACCTCTATTGTATGCATTATTCCCCAATTACGCAACAGAAAAATGGACCATATGCGAAGTTCACCCTTTCCGAAAACCATGCAGCAGGTGCAGTACTCCAAATGAAAGTGCGGCAAGTATTTTCCGGCTCCCAAGGATAAACAGGCAGACCGTCAGCACCAAAACGGCATACTCGAAAAACTCCCTTCGGTCCGGCAGCCAGATCTTTTTCAGAGCCGGAATCCAAAGGACAAACATCAGATACCAAAACAACGGGGCCGCTGCCCGCAGAAGTTCTTTTCTTCTGACCTTTTTCCCCTCAGCGGACAAAAGAACACGGAGCGTACGCTCTTTTGATCCAATTTCCATCCAGCACAAAAGACGTTCTGTCAACTGATACAAAAGCACAAGAGAGGCAAAATATACAGCCGCCCCGATCATCGTATGCAGTTTTTCGGGAGTCAGCCAGCCGTTCATAAGACCTGCCTGTCTGCACAGAACAGGCAGATCCATGGACAGTACAATGCGGATGCCGTTGACAAAAATCGTATACCCATAGGCGCTAATGAGGCCGCATGCCGCCCAGAGCAGTCTTTTTTTCTCCGTATTCATCCGGTGCAGGAACGTAAAGAAAAGCATGGCCACGGTGATGATCAGAAACTGCATGCCGCCACAGGAGGGTGCAATGAAAAACCGAAGGGAATGATTGACATACCCTTCCCCGGGAATATAGGCAAAGGAGCAGCCGCTTAAAAGCTTCACCCACCCTGCAACCGGTGCGAGGAGCCACAGAAGCTCCCCGCTGCCTGCCAGACGGTAATAATATTTTAGAAGGAAAATTGCTGCGATGCCTGCACAATAATACATTCTGCATTCTTTATATCTCATAAAGACCTCTTTCTTTTCCTTCGGTTTAAGAAGCCTGCTGCCAGGATCAGAACCATCATTCCAAAGAGCATGGCTTCCTCAGGTTCTGTCCCCACCAGATAGCCTCCCACAGAAAGTCCGGACACTCCCTGGGGCAGAGGCGACGGCTGGTCTACCTCGGCACTTTCCCCCTGCGGATTGCGGACTGTGTCCAGTACAGCCACAAAAGAAGTATAGGGTGTGAGCATGCTGTGGGAAAGTCCTATGGTTGTGATCTCCTCTTTCGTCTGGTCATCCACACTTGCGAAACCATAAGATGTAAGCTCTTCTACTTTTTTCCTCGCCCACAGATAACGGATGGCTTCCTTGTCTTCGGAAGGCACGGCATCAGACACCTGCACCCGTTCCTCATAATTTTCTGCACCGGTCTTTCCCCGGATACAGATTGACCCTTCCGGTTCTCCCCGCCATTTGCCCAGCAGGACCACCGGTTTTTGTGCAAACAGCGTCGGCAGGTTAGACGGTCCGACCTCGTAGGCATCAAAACCGTCAAAAGATACCTGGATATCCGTAAGAAGCGGCGCTTCGATGTAAGTACGGAACCGTTCTGCCGTTGCTTCTGCCTCTTCTTCCTCTGTCACGACAAAAGCTTCTCCCATCCCCGCCCCGGCAATTCCTTCCATCAAAGAGCGGTTGACCGAGCTTCCGATTCCGAAAGAGAAAAAGCTTGTCTCACCGCCGGAAGTGTCCTTTATGAGTTCGAATACCTCGTCTTCATCCCAGATATAGCCGTCTGTGATGACCACCACATTCCGGGAGACGCCCTTTTTCGCCGGGGTCTGTAGGGCATCTTTCAGTGCAAGCGCAAGTTCTGTGCCGCCTCCGCCCTCCTGCTGATCGATCAGATCCAGGGCACATTGCATGTTATCTTCGGTAGCCTCCACAGACTCCAAAGACATCTCTGACACAATATCTGAGAACAGAAACAGATTAAAGCAGTCGGTGCTTCTCAGACCGCCAACCATATTTCGGATCAGTCCTTTCGCAGTGTCCAGAGGATAACCATTCATGGAACCGGATACATCCAGTACAAACAGATACTCCCGGGGAAGGATCTCATCTGGTTCATACCGCTTCGGCGGCTGCACAGTCAGCAGAAAATAATTTTCCTCTTCTCCTTCATAGAGTATCAGTCCGGATCCAACTTCCTCCCCGGTCATCTGGTATTCCAGAATATAATCCCGGTCTCCGGCAAAGTCTTCTGCATCTTTCAGTGTAATCCTTGCCTCAGAATTTTTCTTCCACTCCACATCCGTCTCATGGGTTTTGCAGACAAGATCGCTGATGGGAACTCCGGTGGACAGACTGACCGTGATGTCATAGGCACTGTCAGGAGAAACTCCTTCTGGCAGATAAGGACTCGCAATCCAGCTCCCCTCTTCTGCTTCCGCCTCATCCATCCCGCCCCCGTAACGAGGTCCCACAACTGTGGGAAACACAAACTGACAGGTTCCTTCCGACGTCTCAAGCAGTTCTGTATAATGCAGTTCAATGGATACCGTGTCCCCCGGCATGATATTGGCCACATCCATCGTAAAGACGTTGGATCTTTTTTCTTCCAGCAAAGAGGCGCTCTTTCCTTCTGTCTTTGCCTCCTCAAAGTCCGCCTTTGCTTCTTCCTTCTCTTTGATCACGGCTGTGATCTTCTGGTCCCCGATCTGCATGGTCATTCCGTGGACCGACACTTTGGTAGAAGCAGGAAATACATAACTGGCGCTTAACGGCCGTTCTCCTTCGTTTTCATAAGTCTGCGTCACATAAGTCTCCGCAATGGTACCATTGATGTTTGTCTCTACTTCTGTCCCTTTCAGAGGAAAGGAATCCACCGAAGGATCCCCGTCCTGAATGAAAAAGTACGGCGCAAGGGTTACATCCTTGTCCTTTTCTTCTGTTTCTGCATGTACTGCAAAACGGCATTCTGCAAACATACAGACAATCAAAACCAAACATAACCATTTCCTTCGTTTCATAATGTACCCCTTCCTGTTCTTCTGATGTGGATCCTGCAGTATTTTCTCTGAAACAGCACTGATTCAATCAGCCTTTCTTTCATTAAAAATACTACAGGATCAGAGCATCAGAAGGTCATCAGAAAGCCATCAGAAATGCATCATTTTCTTTAGTCAAGTTTCTTTACCGTGAGGATTGCGCTGGTCCCGCTACCCAGTGTTACCCCGACTGCAATCAGTGCGGAGATTGCCATGTCGATGACATCTCCTGCTGCCAGCGTGACAATCGTATTGCCGCTGAACAGGGAATTTACGCCGACGGAAAGCAGCCTGGATACGGTTGCACTGGGAATGTTTGTTCCGTTCTGCCGCACGGCTGTGGTCACGGTGGTTCCGAGTGCTGCCGACATGGTAGTCTCATAATTGATTTCATACACACCGGGCAGGGTGATCGTAATGCTGTTGGCCGGAGTGTATGTCACAGATTCGGAAGGCATTGTCGATGCCATCGGAATCTGCGTCGTTCCTCCAAGGGTCAGATTCAGCGTCTGCGGCGCCGTATTATATACCCCGCCGTAAGACGCCAGCCCGTTTGCCGGTCCGGTTGGGCCAGTTGGACCGGTGGGACCGATCGGACCGGTGGGGCCAGTCGGGCCGGCAGGACCAGCAAGGCCAGCGGGACCAGTGGCTCCGGTGGGGCCGGTGGGACCAGCAAGGCCATCGGGACCAGTGGCTCCGGTCGGGCCAGTCGGGCCGACTGGACCAGCGGCTCCGGTGGGCCCCGTCGGACCGATCAGTCCCTGAACCCCCTGGAGGCCCTGGGGACCCTGAGGACCTGTGGGACCAATTTCACCAGTGACTCCCGCAGCTCCGGTGGGGCCGGCGGCTCCGGTCGGACCAGTGGCTCCCTGAGGTCCAACCGGACCCTGAACTCCCTGCAGGCCCTGAGGACCTTCCGGACCCGTCGGGCCAGTCGGACCAGCTGGACCTGTCGCTCCGGCCGGACCGACCGGACCCTGAACTCCCTGTAAGCCCTGAGCTCCGGTGGGGCCAATCGGGCCGGCGGGACCGGTGGCTCCGGTGGGGCCAGTCACACCCTGAGGACCCTGGATCCCCTGTAAACCCTGGGGACCGGTCAGGCCAGCCGGGCCGACTGCTCCTTCAGGTCCTGTCGCTCCGGTCGGGCCAGTCGCACCCTGGGGGCCCTGGACTCCCTGTAAACCCTGGGGACCGGTCGGGCCGACTGCTCCTTCAGGTCCCGTCGGACCGGTCACACCTTCAGCTCCCGTCGCTCCGGTTGGGCCGGTCGCCCCCTGAATCCCCTGCAGACCCTGAGGACCCGTCGGACCCTGGGGGCCGGTGGCTCCGGTTGGACCAGTCGCTCCGGCGGGACCAGTGGCTCCGATACTGCCCGGAATTCCCTGGGGTCCCTGAGCTCCGGTGGGGCCGGTGGGACCCTGGGGACCGGTGGCTCCCTGAGGTCCGGCCGGACCCTGAGGACCCTGAGGACCGGTGGCTCCTACGGGACCCGGAGCTCCCGGTTGTCCCTGTACCCCCTGGGGACCCTGAGGTCCTGTTGGTCCGGCTGGACCGGTCGGGCCGGCAAAGCCCTGAGCCCCGGTCGGACCGGTTGCTCCGGTTGGGCCCTGAGGACCCTGAGCTCCTGGAACCCCCTGCAGGCCCTGAGGACCTTCCGGACCCTGGGGACCGGCCATTCCGCCTGGTCCGATCGGTCCCTGAGGGCCGGTGGGACCAGGACAGCCCCGTGGGCCCTGGGGACCAGTCGGACCCGGACAGCCTCTTGGCCCCTGGGGACCCGGACAGCATCTGGTATTTTGCTGTCCCTGACAATTACAGGAGTGATTTTCATAATTTCTCCCGAAAAAATCCATAATCCTTTGTCTCCTTAAATATATCTGTCTTCACTACATAGACTATGCAGACTTTCTCCTGGAGTTCTTATTCCATATTCCGAAAATATTCTTCATTTTTCAGGTATTCTCTGCCGTAAGGTTTGTATTTCCCTGCCAGATTATGAAAAGAAAGGGCTTTTTTTGTCTTTCCCATATGGCTGTAGCAGACACACAACTGTACACAGGGCACATATCCATAATACTCTTCTTGTACAAACCCTCCAGCCTGATCCTTTCGGGGGGCATGGAGAGCCGCCTCATACCAGAAGACTGCCTGTTCCCAGTTTTGCCGGTCCGCAAAATGTCTGCCCAGATCACAGCAAAGTTCTCCTTTGGGAACCCGAAAAGAAAGTCCCCGATACAGCGCATTTAAAGCCTGCTCCTCCTGGCCGAGGGCATAAAGACAATAGGCCATAAACCGGCAGGCCTCCACCTGATTTTCCGAAAACGCTTCTTTTTTCTTCAAAAAAAACAGGAAGCACCCAACTGCTTCCTCGTACCTTCTGTGGTAATACAACTCCCGCCCATAATAAAAAAGATCCCGGGCCGAAAGCTCCTCTCCTTCTTCCCGCATTCTTTCATAGATCCTTAAATTGCGGTCACTGTATCCCTTTTTCTGGCTGTGATGTTCCACCCGGATGTCCAGATATTCCACTTTTCCATGTACCTCAATGGCCTCATGCACCCGTCCTTTCCAGAGAAACCCGCTGTCTCTTCTGAGCAGCCGCTCCCGGTAGTAGCAGAAAGTCTCCTTCCCCTGTTCATCCAGTCCCGCCGCATACTTCATCATCACCGCATCTGCGCTGCCATCCGCCTGCTCCTTCCAGGCAATCAGGCGATCCCGCTCCTCCTCCTTCATCACGTCATCTGCATCCAGCCACATACAATAATCCATCGTCCCTCTGGAAAAAGAGGCATTCCTCGCTGCCGCAAAGTCATCCGTCCAGGCAATCTCGACTATGTTTTTCGTATACCTTCCCGCGATCTCCAGTGTCCGGTCCCGGGAGCCGGTGTCGACAATCACAATTTCATCCACCGCCTCCTTCACCGAATCCAGACACCGGGCAAGCACTGCTTCTTCATCCCGTACAATCATACATAAACTGATGGTCACCATCGGTTGCTCTCACACCTGCTTTTTGTCTTTCCTTTATTCTATGGAAAAGAAAATACGGGTGTTCCTGCCTTCTGTATTCAGAACCTGCCGCCCCTCTTCTGACCAAACGTTTTCTTCACACAGTCCTTCCTGTCCACAGAACTATTTCTTCTATGAACAAATGTTCTCACAGGCCCTTCGATTCCATATCCGACACAGATATATACCAATCAATAAAAGTATCGGAAACAACACCCCGGCCAGAATACCCATTTTGAGATGATTGCCCAGGGCATCCGAAATCATTCCAACTGCGGTAGGGCCCCCCGCACATCCAACATCACCCGCCAGTGCAAGCAATGCGAACATTGCCGTGCCTCCCCTGGAAACAGAAGCTGCCGCTTTGCTGAATACCCCCGGCCACATCACACCAACGGACAAACCACACAACGCACAGCCGGCAAAACCAACGATCGGCCCCGGCACCAGGGAAATGCACAGATATGCTATGACACACAGAATACCGCTGCCCGTCATAAACCGATCCAGGTCCATTCGTTCTCCGTATTTTCCATAGAAAGCTCTGGAACTTCCCATCAAGACAGCAAACAACATCGGCCCTGCCAAATCTCCGATTGTTTTATTTATGTGCAGTCCTGTCTCCGCAAAGACAGATGCCCACTGGCTGACTGCCTGCTCACTTGCTCCGGCACAGACCATCATGACCATCAGCACCCAGAATATCCTCATACGAAAAAGTTGTTTGATGGTCAATCCCTTTTCCTCTTCTTCCAGCAAAGAAACGATGGGTACTTTTGTAAAAGCAATCATATTGGCAAACGGAATCAAGGCCCAGATACAGGCCAGAATCTTCCAGTTTTCTATGCCAAACAGACGAAAATAAACGGTCGATACCAGCACGACTGCCACATGGCCCCAACAGTAAAAAGAATGCAGAAGGCTCATGGCTTTTTCTTTCTGTTTTGTAGGGCAGGCTTCCACAACAGGGCTTACCAGTACCTCCAGCAGCCCGCCGCCCACCGCATATACCGCAACGGCAATCAATAATCCTGCAAAAGCATTTCCAAGCAGATCCGGCAGGATGGTCAGGAAAAGAAAACCTGCCACTGCACAAAGATGGGCAATGATCATGGATGCACGATATCCGATCCGGTCAACAAAAGCAACCGACAGCATATCCACCAGCAATTGGGTAAAAAAATTAAATGTGATAAGCAGCGTAATCTGTGCCATCGGTATCCCATAACTGCTGTGAAACGTCAGAAAAAGAAGCGGAACAAAATTGTTTACGATCGCCTGCACCACATATCCGGTAAAGCAGGCATACAGTGTTTTATGATACCTTTTATCCATCCCCCTTTCCATTATCTTCTGTTTTCTCCGATCCATTTCACAGCAAAATCCACCAGTGCTCTTTGACTCATCATGGAAAGAACCGCATTTCCCAAAGATACATGGCGCACCTGCCCTGTCTGCTCAAATGCCTCTCCGATTGCCGAAAAGTCCTTTCCATCCACCGCTAATGTCTCATAGGATTTCCATATCCGCTTTCCGTCAAGCTGTATGACACTGCTTTCTATAACCGTATGCCTGCCCGGATATTCCGCTCTTACGTCTGCCAGATGAAGGGACGTGTTCTTGTCATAACCAACGCCGATCAGCAGAACAAATCCATCCAGTTCATACAGTCTGCCGATGGGTGAGCTGTCGCCAAAAATATCCGACAGATCATGGTTTTCTGTCAGATACTGCGCATAACGCCCCCATGCCGCTACCGACCTTGCAGGGTGATCGCTTCTAAGTGTCCCCGGCCACTGCCGGAACATTTCCGGCACAGCGCCCATTGTATTGGTCGGTGTTATCCGCTTGTCGTAAGCCGGCAGGTATTCCCGTAGGACGGGCCACCATTCTTCTGGTTCTTGCCAGTAGACGCCTGTCTTTGGATCCAGATTCTTCCATGACTGGGTCGGCATCAAAATCGTACCCTCATCGCCGACGCTCTCCAGCAATGCTTCAATGACTGACTGCGCACCACCGCACACATATCCCAGACTGCTCAGCGATGTATGCACCATGATCGCCTGACCCTTTTGGACACCAATCTCTTTGAATGCAGTCTTCATATCCTTTGGGGTTACCAGTTTCCTTTTTTCCATTTTGTGATTCCTCCAATCTGCGTCATTGCAGTTGTATTATAAAAGGAACCCTGATAAATAGCAAAAGTTAAACGCATAACCTATGACAAAATTCAGACACATTCTTTGTGCATTTTTACCTCACGCACACTGTCACGCTCGATCAAACTTACCGGCAGCTTCACATTTTGGTCTCTGCATGTTCCATCTCTTAACCGGCTTAACAGTTCAACTGCCAGAGCTGCCCTTTGTTCCTGATCCTGTTTTACCGTGGTCAGCGCCGGCACAAACTTTTCACACTCCCTTACGTCATCAAACCCGACTACTGACATCTCCTCCGGCACGGATATCCCCGCACGGTTCAAAAACAGAATAAAATCCATTGCATAATAATCAGACACGGCAAAAACCGCGGAGTATTTTTTTATTTCTTCTAAATGTTCCATATAAAAAGCAGTGCGCACCTCCTGCTCCATGGGAATCACCATAAGTTCTGCATCTGGAATCTCGCTTTTTAATCCCATATATCGTTCCATATCCATGCACAGCCTGTTATCCGCTATACAAAGCACGGCCTTATGCCCCTTGCTTCTTAGATAGCGTCCGACCTGAGCCCCGCCATCTTGATGATTGATCTCAATATTTACAAGATTTCCGGAACTTTTCATATATCCGTCACAGACCACAAACGGGATATGCATCTGTTCCCTCAGTTTTTTATAATCCTGCTCGCAATAGCCGATCAGCACCATACCTTCCATATTCCACATAGAAGCAAACCTGGGAATTTCATTCCATTGATCCGTAACTTTCAGCATGAGGAATTTTCCTGCCCGCTCAATCTCTTTTGCCAGTGCATTTAACGATGCACAAATAAACGGATCTTCCAGTGTGTGTCCTCCATATTTCTCATGATCATTGATAACCACCCCGATCATCTTAGAATTATTCTGCGCCAGAAGTATCCCTGCCATGCTTGGAATATACTGTCTCTCTTCCAAAAGCTTCTGCACACGTTTCATGGTTTCGCCTGATACTTTCTTCGTTTTCCCATGGATCACATTGGATACCGTGGCCGTGCTCACTCCCAGTTCATCCGCAATATCAGCAATCCTGATTCGATCATTTCCCAAATACGTCAATTCTCACTTTATCCTTGTTTTACGTTTTAGCGGTCCCCGCGCTGAAGCTGCGTATCCCGGGCGCGAACCAGATCCCGGACTTTCTGCATCTCATCTGGTATCCTGATCTTCCAAGGGCACTGCTTCATACAGGGCATCTGTGTACAGCTTAAGCACCAGGACGCACTTTCTTCGATTCCCAGCCCCAGCTTTTTGAGTGCCCAGTAATCTTTTCCCATAAAATAATACTGGAACTGCCGGAAGATTGTGTGGATCTCGGTGCCATAAGGACAGACGCATCTCTGACAGCGATCGCAGGCAATGGGCCCGTACCATTTTTCCAGCACCGACAGCACCTCCTCAAAGGAGGGAAGCGCTCCTGCTTCTTTCTGTGTGTCCCATGCCATGGCCGCACCGACCTGTTCCTTCGTGCCAAGTCCGATCAGCGCGCAGGACACCGGGTAGGACAGCACACCGCCAATCAGTGTACGCACCGGAAAAAAGGACGGCAGAAGTCCCGCCGCATAGACTTTGTTGATCATAAGCCCCTTTTCCCGAAATGCGTCCTCCCTCTGGATCCGTTCCAGCATTCCTCGTTCTAAGATGTTGCCGCTGCCCTGCAGCACATCCACCCGGGAATCCTTCGCCCCCCGAAGAAGTGTGTCATAATAATGGGAAGCGATGCCTGCAAAACGAATCCTGCCTTCTTCTTTTAGTTCTGCCAGAGCGTCCAGCGCCCCTCCGGCCCCAAAAACCTCTTCCTCATGTTCTGCATCCACCTGGTGAACAAAATACAGGTCCGCATACGTTCCCAGATTTTTACAGGAAGTCTCCACCGCCTGGTACATCTCATTGCCGTCAAAGAACCGCGCCTTATCGGAAAGGATCAGCTTTTCTCTCCCCACTCTGGCCGCAAACTTTCCAAGCTTCACTTCCGCATCCCCATATTCCGGCACGATCGCCGTGTCATACAGATTGCACCCAAGCCGGAAAGCCGCCTCCATCACTTCAAGCGCCTCCTCTTCTTCCAGATTGTAATAATCCGGAAGCACCGGCACGTTTCCCTTCAGAACCGGAATCGTTCCAAAACCGATCTCTGACACCCGGATCCTTGTTCTTCCCAATTCCCGATACCGCAAAGCAAACATTCCTCCATTATTTCTCCAGGACAGGACCGGCTTTTTGGATGCCCTCACACCCCGCAAAAGCCCGCTCCTCCACCACGACGTTGTCCGGCAATTCTACCTGTGCAAGCCCTCTGCAAAATCCGAAGGCCTCCTTTCCGATTCGCTTCAGCGTGGAAGGAATCTGCACCTTTGCCAGACTGTGACACCGGTAAAAAGCTCTTGGAGGGATCTCCACAAGCCCCTCCGGAAGCAGAATCTCCCGCAAAGATGTACAGTGTTCAAAGGCCCTTGCCCCAAGCTCCTGCAGATTTTCGGAAAACTCCGCCGTTTCCAGCCTCCCGCAGCCCAAGAACGCCTGTTCTCCAATCTTTTTTACCCCGTCTGCGCTTTCTACCTTCCGAAGCCATTTGCATCCCGCAAAAGCCCTCCGGCCGATGGCCTGCACCGTTTTGGGAAAGATCACCTCCGTCAGAAGATTGCTGTCCCCAAAAGCCTCCTCTCCGACAGACGTAATCCCGTCCGCCAGCAAAAGCCTGGGAATATTGCCGGTACACTCCACAAGCATTCCGTCTTCTGCTGTCTTAAAACAGTTCAGCCGGTCCATGACCACCTGCTTTGCCAGAGGCTCCAGCTCCTTTTCCCGGTCCGTAAGTCCGGTAAGAGTCACCGTTCGGCCATCGGGAAACTCCAGCTCTTTTAAGAAAATACAGTTTCGGAACGCATATTCCATCACCCGGACCCGGTCAGACTGAAAACGAATCTTCTCAATTCCCAGTCCGCCGGCAAATGCCCAGCCGCAGATCAGCGAGATTTCTTCTAAGATCGTCACTTCCCCCCGGCACCCTGAGCCGTCTAAAAGCATCCCCCGGACCGTCACCATCGGGTCATGGGTTCTTTGCCGCTCCATCCACCTTGTCCCGTGAAAAGCCCGGGCGCCGATCATCTCCACACTGTCCGGAATCTCGATCTCTTCCAGTGTCAGAACGTCCCGAAATACCTCTGCCTCAATCCGGCGGATTCCAGACGGAATTTTCACCATCCGCCCGGCTCCTGTGTAGCCTGTAAGCACCTGTTCCTGCTCCACCTGAAAGCAGCTCAGCGCACTGTAAAAAATCTGCCTTACCACCTGAGGAAACGATTCCCGAAAAAGATCCGCATAGCCGGCAAATTCCCAGCACGTCCCCATAAGCTCCACCTGCCGGATGGCCGTACAGCCGGAAAAGGCATATTCTTTCAGACGGATCCGGTTTTTGGACAGAACGATCCGTTCAAGCCGTCCGCAGTCCCCGAATCCATAAGGCTCCACACAAACATCCTTTGAAAGCTCCACGCTCTTCAAATAGTCGCATCCTTCGAACGCACGGACACCAATCCGGCCAAGTCTGCTATGATCAAAGACTTCCAGAGACCGGCATCCCAAGAAACTTCGCTCTTTTGCCTCCTCTGCCCGCTCACAGACACACTGCTTCAAAGAGCGGCACCCTTCAAAAAGCCCCGGCGCAAGTATAGGTACCCCGTAAAGCACCGCCTTTGACAGCCCGGTACAGAACGCAAAAGCACCCTGCCCCACCTGTACGGCAGACGTCTCAATCTGTTTTAAAGAAATGCATTTTTCAAAAGCCCGCCCTTCGATGCTGCAAAGACTCTTTGGCAGAAATACTTCTAAAAGACTGCTGCAGCCAAAAAAAGCCCCTTCGCCGATCTGTTCCAGACTGTCCGGAAAGATGACTTTTTGAATCTTCTGATTTCCGGCGAAGGCATAAGGAGCGATCCTGGTGATCCCCTCCGGCAGGCGGATCTCTCCCTCACAGAAATCCCCGGAGAGGATCACGCCGCCGGCCACGGGCAAAGTCTGGGCCTCCCCCTGGGTAAAGCCGGTATCTTCAAAAGCCCGCTCTTCGATTCTGACCTTATGGTTCACCGGACTTCTGCGCAAAACGCGGCATCCAGAAAATGCCTCTTTCCCGATGAATTCTGCCCCCGTAAGGTCCGTTTCTTTCAGATAAATACACCGGTAAAAAGCCCGCTCCCCGACAGACTGCCAGACCGGACTGCATCCCCTGTCCGATTCGCCGGAGACCTCCAGGCACCTGTGTGACTCCAAATCGGCCCACAGCGGCCTTTCTTCTTCCCCGTTCCTTATGCGTTCAAGTTCCGTACAGCCAGAGAATACTTCTGGTTCCACCTTTGCCAGGCCAGCGGACCAGACCACTTCTCTGAGCGCCCTGCACCCCTTAAAGGCGGCCGGGCCAACCCAGGAAACGGCGGCCGGCAGATGCACTCTGGTAATGTTCTGATTCCCGTAAAAAGCCCCTCCGGCCACGATCCGGACCTGCTTTGGAAGCTGCACCGGTCCTTCCAGCCAGCGTCCATCCCAGAAAATCGCTCCGATGTTCCCTGGATCCTCCTGTGCCTGCTCTGTCCATTTTGCAAGAAACGGCGTTTCCTCCCAGACATTGCTCCCGACGGACCGAATCGTTCCAGGCAGTGCCACCTGGGAGAGCATGCCGCATCCAAAAGCCAGTTTATCCGAAATGTGCACTGCACCTTCCTCCAAAAACAGTGCTTTTAATTTTTTGCAGTCTCCAAACACTTCCGGCCCAAAATGTCTGCCGTCCGAACCGATCCAGGCCCGCCTCACACCGCTTCCGGCAAAAGCCAGGCTCCCCACCTGACGCACGGTTGCCGGAATACGGACTTCCTTCAGACCGGTGCACCCATAAAAAGCCATCTGTCCGATGGACAAAAGATTTTCCGGAATCTGCAGATCTTTGAACAGCAGGCATTTGTAAAAGGCCTGTTCCCCGATGGCCGCAAGCTTTGGTCCAAAAGCAACTTCCCGAAGTACCCTGCAGTGCTTGAAGGTCTCTGCCTCCACTTTTGTCACCGGATCAGGCAGATGCAGACGAATCAGTTTCACACAGTTTGCAAAGGCGCCCCGGCCGATCTCTTCCAACCCTTCCGGCAGCATCACGGTCTGCAAAAGCAGGCAGTCCTTGAACGCATAAGCTCCAATGGATTTCAAACTTTTGGGAAGGATCACCCGATCCACAGCCTCGTTGCCCGCAAAAGCCTCTTCTGCGATGTGCTCAATCCCCTCCGGCACTACAACCCGGGACTCTGCTCCCAGATACTGAAAAAGCAGCCTGCCGCTGATGCGGAAATTCCCCAGCACCTGGCGCTGGATCAGCCGGACCAGTTCCGGCGTTTCCTGATCGGACAGTCTCTCGATTCCGTCAAACTCATAGACGGGCCCTCCGCCAATCTGCACATACTTTAACGAGGAACAGTTTTTAAACGCATCTTCCTGAATCTTCACCCCGGCCCCGCAAAAGACCACTTTCTCCAGATTGATGCAGTTGCGAAATGCACGGCTTTCGATCTCTTTCAAAGACTCCGGAAACGACACCGACAGAATGCCCCGCCGGTCAAAAAAGCAGCTTTTTCCAAGGACCTCGATGCCCTCCGGAATCTCCACATGCTTTAAATTGGTCAGAAAGCGGACCAGACAACGGCCCTTCAGCTCCATCATCCTCAGTACATCCACCGCGATGGCACGGACCAGAGGCGAAAGGCTCTGCTCTCCTGCCACCGCCTCCACCGCATTGGGGATGCGTTCGCAGGTTCCCCCGGAAAAGGCAATCTCCCGGATCATCCCGCAGCCAGTAAAGACATCACAGATGCATTCTTTATCCAGTTCCCGGGAGATCTCCAGCTTTTCCAGGAGCACATCGTTGACAAACACCTGTTTGCCCAGACTTTTTACCCCCGGCATACGGACCTCCGTCAGACTGTCGCAGTAGAGGAAGACACAGTCTCCCAGAGCCTCCACCCCCGCAGGCAGAGAGATTTTCTTCAGCGCGTGACAGCGATGAAAGGCATAGTCTCCCACATAAGACACCTGTGCCGGTATCTCCACCTCCTGAAGTTTTCGGCATCCTTTAAACGCACCTGTCAGAATGCGGCGAAGACTTGCCGGCAGGACTGTCCGTCTCAGAGAGACACACGCCTTAAAAGCGCCTTCCCCGATGGTATGAACCCCCTCTGGTACCAAAACCTCTTCTGCCCTTCCCACATAGGCTTCCAACACTCCATCTTTGATTCTGAATTCTTCCATCCTGCTTCTTTCCCCCGTCGTGCACAAATTCTGCCAGATCCGTCAGCAGCATATTTGCTGCTAACATACCCGTTCGCCTGTATGCTGTCCAAAAATCAATGCGATTACTTCCCAAAGTTCTTCCAGGCTTCCGCTTTGATACAGCCGCGCTTTGTACTGCTTGGTCCCTTTTTTCTTTTTCATCATATAGGCCGAAAGCTTCCGCATATACGTCAGCGTAAATGTCTCATCATAATATCGGTCTGTCAGCTCCATCTGTTCTTTTAAAAGCTGCAGGGAACTTTTTTTGCAGGATTTTTGGGTCAGTTCACTGAAAATAAAAGGGTGCTCCAGTCCGTAGCGGGCGATCATCACCCCATCCGCACCCGTCTGCTCCATCATCTTTTCTGCATCCGCCAAAGAAAAGATCCCTCCGTTTGCAATCACCGGAATCCCCACTGCTGCCTTTGCCTGCCGGATCTCCCTAAAGCAGGGTTCCCCGTCGTACATCATACTTCGGCTTCTGCCGTGAATCGTGATCAGATCCGCCCCGGCATCCTCACACATCCGGGCAAACTCTGCTGTAAACATTTCATCCTCCCGGATTCCGGTCCGGCATTTGACGGTCACCACTTTTCCGCTCTTTTTGCAGCCCCGGATGATGGCCGCCGCCCGCTTCTGATCCAGCATCAGGGCGCTCCCCTCTCCGCTTTTGAACACATTGGGAACCGGGCAGCCCATATTGATGTCGATCAGATCCGCGTCCTTTAACAGCTCGCTTCCCGCCATCTCCTCCATCACAGCCGGATTGCCGCCCAGAAGCTGAACTGCTTGAACCGGCTCCTGCTTCGTCGTAAAAAGCAGCCGTTTTGTGGCAAGATCTTTGTATTTCAAGCCGTTGGCGCTGACCATCTCCGTAAAGCAAAGCCCCGCCCCAAGCTCGTACGCCAGCATCCGGAACGGATAACAGGTGTAGCCGGCCAGAGGCGCCATCAGCACATTGGAAGGCAGAAGCAGATGTCCAACCCGAAGTCTGCGTATCTCCATAGGTCCTCCCCGTTCCTTTTTTCTTCTTTTGATCGAATCCTGTCCACAGTTATCCCCTCTTAGGAGACCACTGTACACCTTTTGTACATCAAAAATGATGAATGAAAGCAATGAAACTTTTCAGATTATGGTTCCCCCTCCGGCCACGTAGTCTCCATCGTAAAAGACCACCGCCTGTCCCGGCGTCACGGCACGGACCGGCTCATCAAAGATGCATTCCGCCTCATGTTCCCCGGTCATGCGCACACTGCAGAGTGCCCCTTTGTGATTGTAGCGGATCTTTGCCAGAAAGCGCGCCTCGCCCTTTGGCTGCTCTGCGGCCATCCAGTTCAGACGGTTCGCCCGAAGGCTCTGGCAGAATACATCCTGCTCCTCCCCGATCACCACTTCATTGGTATCCGGGCAGATCTTCGTCACCACCACCGGCCTTCCCATGGAAAGTCCCAGACGCTTTCTCTGCCCCACCGTGTAATGGGTGATCCCTTTGTGCCTGCCAATGACGGTTCCGTCTGTCCAGACAAAATTCCCCTCCGGAATCTTCCTTCCTGCATGCTCCTCAATAAACCGGGCGTAATCCTTGTCCGGCACAAAACAGATCTCCTGGCTGTCCGGCTTTTTGGCAACCAGAAGCCCAAGTTCCTCCGCCATGCTGCGGATCTCTTCTTTTGTATAAGCCCCCACCGGCATCAAAGTCCTGGAAAGCTGTTCCTGCGTCAGATTGTAGAGGGCATAGGTCTGATCCTTCGCCGCCGTTTTGGACCTCTTTACCGCATACCGGCCGTTTGGAAGCTGTTCTACCTGTGCGTAATGCCCCGTAGCGATAAAATCCGCCCCGATGGCCAGACTTTTCTGCAGAAGGGATTCCCACTTGACATATCGATTGCAGGCAATGCAGGGGTTGGGCGTCCTTCCCCGGAGATACTCGTCCATAAAATAGTCGATGACCCGCTCCTTAAAATCTTTTTTAAAATTCATCACATAATAAGGGATTCCAAGGGCAGAGGCCACACGCCTGGCATCCTCCACTGCGCTTAAACCGCAGCATCCGCCGTTTTCCGCCTCCGTATCCGGATCTTCGTCCTGCCAGATCTGCATGGTCACTCCCATGACCTCATACCCCTGCCTTTGCAGAAGCCATGCAGCCACCGACGAATCCACGCCGCCGGACATGCCAATGACGACCTTCTTTTTCTCCATACTTAGTACTCTTCGCTCTCCTCTTCTTCTCCTTCGTGGATATCCGACTTCGGCTTTTCCAGCCCTTCGATCTCTATATCATGCTTCTTTGCATAGTCCCAAAGGGCTGCATGGATCGCCTCTTCCGCCAGAAGCGAACAGTGCACTTTCACCGGCGGAAGCCCGTCCAGCGCCTCCATCACCGCCTTGTTTGTCACCTGCAAAGCCTCATAGATTGTCTTTCCTTTCACAAGCTCTGTGGCCATACTGCTGGTAGCCACCGCCGCCCCGCAGCCAAACGTCTTAAACTTCACATCCCGGATCACCTGCGCTTCATCGATGTCCAGGTAAATCCTCATAATATCCCCGCACTTTGCATTTCCAACCGTCCCAACTCCGCTGGCATCCGCAATCTCTCCTACATTCCTCGGATTCTGAAAATGATCCATCACTTTATCACTATACATCACATGTTCCTCTTTTCTGTCAAATTTTGTAAACTTCTTAACGATCACTTATATCCTGTTTTGTCCCGGCTGTCAGCCCTGCCGTTTTCTGCGCTTCACTTTTTTCATCCCTTGTTTCGCACTCTTTCAGATGAAAATGGTACAGCTTTTTCTAGTGTACTGACCTATTTGCTTTCAGCCAAATGACGCAGAATGAATTTTCAGTCTGCAAGGCGGCGGAGGGAGGCGATGCGGCGGCAGTGTTGACCGCCGACCACGCAGTCTGATGGAAATTCAGACAGCCATCCCTTTCCCGCCCTCCCAAGACAGGGCTCTTTTTTGCTCACTGTCTTCGCATAAAGTCCTCATACAGCGGCGACATGCTTCTAAGACGCTCCACAATCTTCTTGATGGACTCCACCACATAATCCAGCTCTTCCTTCGTCGTCTCCTCGCTCAAAGTCAGCCGAAGGGATCCATGAGCGATCTCATGGGGCAGCCCGATGGCCAAAAGCACATGAGACGGATCCAGAGATCCCGACGTACAGGCAGACCCGCTGGAACCGCAGATGCCGTCCGTATCCAGCATAATCAAAAGAGATTCCCCTTCGATAAACTGAAAACTAAAGTTTGCGTTGTTGGGAAGCCGGTTGGTCCGGTGTCCGTTTAATCTGGTATACGGAACCTCCAAAAGCACCCGCCCGATCAGATATTCCCGAAGTTCACGCTCTTTCGCCGTCCGCGCTTCCATGGTTCTCATGGCCCGTTTCACCGCCGCCGCAAATCCGATAATCCCCGGCACATTCTCCGTTCCCGCCCGGCGCTTGCGTTCCTGGGCTCCCCCGTGAATGAAATTGCGGATCTTCACCCCTTTGCGGATATAGAGAAATCCGATGCCTTTGGGCCCGTTGAGCTTATGGGCACTGGCGCTTAGCATGTCAATGTTCAGCTCATCCACATTCATCGGAAGCTGTCCAAAAGCCTGCACTGCGTCCGTATGGAACAAGATGCCGTGCTCCCTTGCAATCTGCCCGATCTCCCTGATGGGCTGTATCGTCCCGATCTCGTTGTTGGCAAACATGACGCTGATCAGGATCGTCGTCGGACGGATCGCTTTTTTCAGCTCTTCCAGCTTCACGGTTCCGTTCTCGTCCACATCCAGATACGTCACCTCACACCCCTGCTTTTCCAGCCACTGCCCCGTATGAAGAATCGCGTGATGCTCAATCTTCGTGGTAATGATGTGATTTCCCTTGTCCTTGTAAGCCTCTGCTGCCGCTTTCAGTGCCCAGTTGTCCGACTCTGTTCCGCCCGCCGTAAAATAAATCTCCTCCGTCTTCGCTCCAAGCGCTTCGGCGATGGTCTCCCTGGCCTTCGTGATGGCCTCCTTGTTCTTTTGGGAAAACCGATAGACACTGGACGGATTCCCGTAATGTTCAGTAAAATATGGAAGCATGGCTTCCACTACCTCCTCTGCGGTCTTCGTCGTCGCCGCATTGTCCAGGTAGATCAGTCTCTTTTCCTCTGCCATATATGAATCACTCCTTCTTCTCACAACAAGATCCCGGGACCTTGTTTCTCTTTTCCACTTTCTGGCTCTCTTCCACCAGGTCGCTGATCCGGATCTCATCCACAGTCCGGTTGATGCTGTCGTTGATCCGCTTCCACACATACTTGGTCACGCATGCATCCGCCCCGTCGCATCCTTTCTCCTGCCCAAGTCCCGGACAGTCCACCGGGTCCAGATTACCCTCCAAAGCCCGAAGCACATCCCCCACCGAGATCTCTTCTGCCGGCCTGCTGGGGATATATCCCCCGTTGACGCCCCGCACACTGGTCACAAGACCCGCCCGCTTCAGCTTCGCAGTCAGCTGTTCCAGATAACGCTCTGATATGCACTGCCTGGCCGCAATACTGGCTATGGACACCGGTTCCTCCCGGCTGTGCACCACCAGATCCACCATGGCCCTGAGTCCATATCTGCCCTTTGTTGACAGCTTCATCTCACCCTCCAGTCCAAATTCCGACTATTTTACTCGGATTTCGTTTTTGATCATACCACCTGACAACAGTTCTGTCAAGCACTCCCCCCGAATATATTTCAAAAAAGACCCTGCTTACCCTTCACAGGGATCCATTCCCAGGCATGCTGCGGGCAGATCTTACTGGACAGTGGGACCGCACACCAGAAACCATATCTGTTAACAGCAGATCTTCGGGATGTCACCCCTGTGAAAAGCAACCCTATCATGATATGAGACAATTTTCTGTATTTTTAAAAGGTACCCTGATTCTCACCCTCGCCGGGCTTCTCAGCCGTTTTCTTGGATTCTTCTATAAGATATTCCTTGCCCAGGCTCTCGGTGCGGAAGGGATGGGAATCTACCAGCTGATTTTCCCTGTTTTTTCCGTCTGCCATGCCCTGACTACTTCCGGCATGGAGACTGCCATCTCCCGCTTTACCGCCTTTGCCAAAAAAGAAGAAAAAGGCGCCTGGCTCTACGCCGGCCTCTTTGTATCCGTCCTGGCCGCTTCCCTGGCCGGTCTGGTTCTCTGGACCCAGGCACCCTTTATCGCAGCACGTCTCCTGCACGAAAACCGCTGCGAGCCTCTTCTTCGGATCCTGGCGGCAGCCGTCCCTCTGTCCTCGGTCCACTCCTGCTTTGCCGGAGCCTATCTGGGCCGGAAAAAAACCGGAATTCCGGCAGCGGCACAGCTTCTGGAACAGATCCTGCGCATCGGAACCGTATGGCTTCTTTGCAGCATCAAGATCCAGCAGGGAGAGACCATCACCCCGGCCCTTGCCGTCTTCGGCCTGCTTGCGGGAGAGGCCGGCAGCGCCCTTTTCATGCTGACCGTCACCGGCGGCGAGCAGAAAGTCCGAATTCGCCCTCTGAATGATCTGGACAAATGCCGTTCCCTCCTGCGGATGGCCCTTCCCCTGACCGGCAGCCGGTTAAGCCTTACCCTTCTGCAGAGCGCAGAGGCAGTACTGATCCCTTTAAGCCTGCAGAAATCTGGCCTGACCACCGCGGAAGCCTTAAGTATGTACGGCATCCTGACCGGGATGGCGCTGTCTTTTCTGATGTTCCCCAATGCAGTCACCGCCTCCATATCGGCCATGCTGCTGCCCGTCATCTCAGAAGAACAGGCAAAAGGCAATAAAAAAAGCATTTCCTCCACCATCGAGTACACCATCCAGTTCGGACTGACCATCGGCATCCTCTGTATGGGGATCTTCCTGCATTTTGGAGACCGCCTGGGCACCATCCTGTTCCACGAACAGCTGGCGGGTGAATTTCTTGTCACTTTGTCTTTTATCTGTCCGGTCCTCTACTTGACCGGCAATCTAAACAGCATCCTCCACGGCCTTGGCAAGACCAGCATCACCTTTTTCAACCAGCTGGCCTCCATCCTGGTCCGAATCCTGTTTGTGGTGGGTTTTGTGCCCCTCTACGGCATCCAGGGCGTCCTTTGGGGACTTTTAGCCAGCCAGCTCCTTTTATGCCTCCTTGGCATCCGGGCCGTGGCTCCTTACGTCACACCCACCCTGGGCCTGGATGTGCTGATCCTGAAACCCCTGGCCGCACTTTTCCTGGCCATCGCAGCGGTAGATCTGCTAAAACGTCTCTTTTCGCCTTTTGCCCTGAATTCCGGGATTCTGAATCTGCTCTTTTGCATCGGCACCGTATCCGCCGCATACTTTGTACTCCTTTTCCTGTTCGGCGCCTGGAATTTTCTGAAGACCATAAAATTCCGGAAGGCACGCTGACAGCCAAACCATCCCTGTCTTATAGCTGCATTTCTTCCGGGCAAAAATTCAGCCGCCAGGCAATTCTGGCGGCTTCGCTTCGATCAAATCCTTCATGAAAACATATTTTCCACATAACTGCGCATTCCTTCACGGGATGTGACTTAGTCCTTTTTCTCTTCCAGATAGCAGATCCTTGTGCACACCTGCTCAAGAAGCGGCATGCTGTGGCTGACCGCCAGAAGCCCGATCTCTCTTTTTTCTACTTCTTCCACCAGAAAACTCCAGATCTGGCTCTGCGTAATCAGATCCAGCATCGTACTGATCTCATCTGCCAGAAGAAATCTGGTCCGCTTTCCCAGTGCCCGTGCGATGCAGAAACGCTGCATCTCCCCGCCGGAGATCTCCGCCGGAAAGCGGTTCTGCCAGTCCTTTTCGATGCCAAGTCCCCGGATGACGGACTCCTCCACTTCGTCGCCCTCTTTCAGCACTTCCCGCATCCGCAGGCGGGGATTCACCACCTGCTCCGGATGCTGCCAGATCATCTGCACCGGACAGTATCCGTCCCAGGCAGACAGAGGTTTTCCGTCCAGCAGAACCTCCCCCTGATCCGGCTTTTCATAGCCGGCCAGAATTTTGCAAAACGTAGTCTTGCCGAAGCCGCTTTTGGCCACGATTCCCACCCGTTCCCTGCTTTCGATCTGAAGGCTGAAATCATTCAGAATCTGTCTGGTATCCTTTCCGTAACGAAAAGATATGTTTTTTGCTTCCAGTATCATCTCCTACACAGCACTCCTCATCTTCTTGTCGTGGTCCGCTTCGTGACCGGCAACCAGCGGTTCCGGGGCACACCGCCGCTCTGCAGCGCCTGTATGGTGCTTTCCCGCAGCCGCAAGGCGGGCGGACGGCTCCTTTGCAGACTGCAGCATCTCTTCCGCCCCTTTCTCCCTGCCGGCCATCACGCAGCGGACTCTTCCGCCCCGCACCTGGCGGTAAGGAACCGCCGCCTTACAGGATTCTGTACAAAACTCACATCTTGGACCAAAAGGACATCCTGAGGGCAGATCTTTTACATACGGCTGTACCCCCTGAATAAACTGAAAACCATTCTGGGGAAGTGCCCGCCAGAGGGCCCTGGAATAGGGGTGACGCAAAGTTTCTTCCGAGCCAAAATCAGAGGCCGCCGCATCTTCCACCGTTGTGCCCGCGTAAAATACCACCACCCGGTCTGCCACTTCCAGCGCCTGCTCCAAATCATGGGTGATTAAAAGCACTCCTGCCCCCTGATCCGCCAGCTCCCGAAAATGGCTCATCACCCGGCGGACCATATCCATATGCAGTCCCGGCGTGGGCTCGTCTGCGATGACCAGTTTTGGATTCCCCATCAGTGCAGTGGACACCAGCACCCGCCGGTTCATTCCTCCGGACAGCTCAAAGGGATAGAGATTCTGTACCTCTTCTTTCAGGTGATAACCCCGGAAAATGCGATTCAGCTTTTCTCTGGAAGCCCGGTCTTTTTTCCCCTTCCGGATCTGGGGTCCGATCTTCATCAGCGGGTCGAGAAATGCCACACTTTGGGGAACCAGCACGATCTCATTTCCCCGAAGAGCCTTCTGACGCTTCCTGGTCAGAGGCTCTCCATCGAACATAAGTTCTCCTCCCATGGTCGCATTGTAGGGAAGGATTCCCAGAATTCCATGTGCCAGCAGACTTTTTCCCGAACCGCTGGAACCGACAACAGCCACCATCTCCCCCTCATGGACCGTCACATCCAGATTGCGGATCACCGGAAGCCCGGTCTTTGAAAACCCCTTTTCATACTGTTCAAACGATACGGAAAAATCCCGGATATCCAGAATGACCTTTTTCTCTTTCATTGCGTTTTGTTCCCCCTGTTCTATATCATCACTTATGTGCGCTTCCCGGATCCAGAAGCTTCTGCAGGCTTTCCCCTGCCACATCAAACAAAATCACGGTCAGTACCAGCAAAAGCCCCGGAAAAAGCGCCAGCCACCAGCGGCCCATAGCCAGATACTGCATACTCTCCGACAAAATAATCCCGATGGCGGGCTGTTCCGGCGGCAGTCCAAAACCCAGAAAAGTAATACTTGCCTCGTGCAGAATTGCATGAGGAAACGTCAGGATCAGCCCCACCAGAAACTGCGGAAACAGATGAGGCAGCATATGTTTCCACACAATCTTCCATCGGCTCATGCCAAGCTTCTGGGCCATGCGGATATATAAGGCTTCTTTTAACTGCAGCACCTCTCCCCGGATCAGCCGGGCCAGGGAAGTCCAGTGCGTCAGAGCCACGCCGATCACCACCCCTTTAAACCCCTTGCCGCAGGCATAGGAAATGAGAATCAGAAGCAGAATATGAGGTATTCCCATAATCAGATCAATCACCCAGGTAATCACCGAATCCACGGTTTTCCCCATGACCGCCGCCATGGTTCCAAGCAGCATGGCCAGGACCGAACTGACCCCGGCGGACAAAAGGCCGATCCGGATACTCATGGACAGGCCTGTAAGTGTCCTGACAAACATATCCCTGCCCAGCCAGTCCGTTCCAAAGAGATAAGCGCCTCCTGGCTCCAGATTTTTTCTGGAAAAGTCCGTCACCAGCGCCTCCTCAGAAAAACCAAACCCCGCTGCCGTCACCGCCGCCAGAAAGATCACTGCCGCTGCAAAAAGCACAACCGCCGTCATTCTTCCATTCCATCGTCTCATGCCCTGGCGCCTCCTCTTCTGATCCTGGGATCGATCACGCCGTATAAAAGATTCGCGATCAGGTTTCCGCCGAAGACAAAGGCGGCACTGATGACCGTGATGCCCAGAAGCAGCGGAACATCGCTCCCAAGTCCCGCCGTCACCGCCGCCTGTCCCAGTCCCGGATAAGAGAACACCTGTTCTATCAGAACCGAACCGCCAAAAATCTCACTGATGGATGCAAACTGCAGGGTAACGGCCGGAAGCAGTACATTCCGAAGCGCATGGTTTTTCACGATATTCCAGGTACTTTCCCCTCTGGCCCTGGCAAACAGCACATAATCGCTTTCCATGATTTCGATCATCTTTTCCCTGGTGTGCAGGGTAATGTTGGCGATTCCGGTGATGCTTAAGGTGACTGCCGGAAGGATGGCATGCCGGATCCGGTCCAGGATCGTCACCCCGGCCGCCTCCACACCAATGGGCACGCTAAGTCCGATGGGCAGCACTTTCAGCCACACCGCAAATATCATCAAAAGCACCAGCGCAAGCCAGAAAGCGGGCGTGCTGGCAATCAGAAGAGAATATCCCTTGATGATCTTATCCAGGATGCTCCCCTCCCGAAGCCCTGCCAGAACGCCAAGCAGAAATCCCGCCAGTCCGGACAAGGTCCAGGCAATCGCCATCAGCCAGAGGGAATTGTGCAGTTTCACTCCGATCACTTTTGCAACCGGCTGACGGTACAGCAGGGAGACCCCCATGTCTCCCCGGAAAAAATCTCCCGCCCAGGCGAAAAACCGTTCCACCGGCGGCTCCCCCACCCCCCAGTAAGCCTGAAGCTTTGCGATCTGCTCCTGGCTCATGGAACCAAGAGCCGCCTGCCCCACGTTGGCCTGCAAAGGATCGATGGGCGAAATAGACACCAGTGTGAAGGCCACCGCGCTTACACAAAAGAGCAGAAGCAGCATCCGCACTGCATGTTTTCCGACAAATATCAAATGTTCTTTCATTGCCACTCCCACTGATCTACATTGTTGACAATTGACCAGCCGTGCCCGTGCGGATGGAGTTTCTGTTCTGCCACCTTCAGATTTTCATTGGCCCAGTACAGATGGTCAATATTACAAAGCCAGATCCAGGGGATGTCGCCCTCCTGAATGACGCCAGTGGTTCCGTCCCACTGGGCCTTTTTCCACAAATCATAGGATTCTTCCAAAGAAGTGGCTTTGAGTGCCTCATCCATGTACTTGTCCACCGTCTCATTGGAATAAGGCGAATACTCTGCCGTCCCATTGTCCAGCGTGTGATAGATGTTGTAAAGCTCCATGGGCGTATGGGCACCCCAGCCCCACATCAGCGGCTCTCCAAGCGCTCTTGTATAGGCCGTGTCCCAGCCGACCCCTTCGATCGTCACCTCAATCCCCAGTTTTTTCAGCTGATTCTGGGTATCGGCCGCCAGCGCCTGACGGACCGAATCACCGGATGCATACAGAATATTCAGCTTTGCCTGGACACCGTCTTTTTCCCGGATGCCGTCCGCTCCCACTGTCCAGCCGGCCTGATCAAGGAGTTCTGCTGCCCCTTCCGGATCATAGGAAACCCGGGCCTCTTCGTTATACCAGGGCATCTTGTCACAGATGCTGTAGGCTGCAGTTCCATATCCGTTGAGCACATTGGCGATCATCTCTTCCCGGTCGATGCCGATGTTGATGGCTCTTCTGACCTGCACGTCACTGGTGAAATCATTTCCCACCTGGTTGCCCTGTGCGTCTGTGGAAACTGAGACTGCCGGAAGATTGAATCCCCGGTTGTCCACCGTCTCATACGCCAAAAGCGCATAGCCGTCAATGGTCTGATCCGAATAGGAGGCGGAAGTATACGCCAGATCCACCTGTCCCGCCATGGCTGCCGCATAGGCGGCATCCTCATCCATAAAAAGTATGGTCACCTGCTTCATCTTCGGCGCGTCCCCATAATAATCCGGATTCGCCTCAAAAATGATCTGCTGCCCTTTGTCCCACTGCTTCATGATATACCGTCCGGATCCGATGGGATTCTCCCCGTAGGCCGCGCTGTAAGCATGTTCCGGCACAATCCCCACGATCGCCATGGTGTAGGGCCAGATCGAATAGGGACGCTCCATATGGAATTCCACGGTCGTCTCATCCAACGCCACCGCCTCTTTTAACATGGTAAAATCGTTGACCGAGCTGTTTTCTTTCACCGTATTGTAAGTAAACGCCACATCCTGGGCACTCAGTGCCTCCCCGTCTGTGAACTTCACGTCATCCCGGATTTTCACGGTCCAGGTCATACCATCCTCGCTGACCTGCATGTCGGTAGCCAGATCATAGTCGATCTTCAGATCGGTGGTCGTCACGGTCAAAGTACTCTGTATAAGCGGCTCATGCACATGCTCTCCGGCCCCCCAGCCATACGCCGGATCAAAACCAGACTCGGGTTCCGATGTGGTTCCCATGGCCACAATCACGGAATCTTTTTCTTCCTGTGCCGCCCCGGTTTCTCCTTGTGTATTCTCAGTCTGCTCCTGGACCTCAGAGGGGTTTTGCCCCCCGCAGCCCGCCGCAAAAGCAACGGTAACTGCCAGCGTCAACAGGATCCCCAATACCTTCTTTTTCATAGAACCAAACACCTTTCTTTTTTTCTGTTATAATTTTAACGAATAATTCAAAACTGCACAAGCCGGGTGGGGGGATATTTTTTATTCCATCCTGCTGTTTTTTCAAAACGGTCCAAAGCAGCATCGGGAAAACCGGTGTTTTTTCGTTTACAATCCTGACAACTTATACTATACTGAAAGGAATGATTTGATAAATATTTATGCAAAGGAGAACATCATGGGATTCACATTCAATAGAAAACTTCCGATACCAAAAGAAATCAAATCCGATTACCCCTTATCGGCCAACGGCATCGCCCAAAAGGCAAAGAGAGATCAGGAGATCAAAGACGTGATCACCGGGGCTGATGACCGGTTCCTGATCATCGTCGGTCCCTGCTCAGCGGACAACGAGACAGCCGTTATGGACTATCTGCACCGCCTGGTTCCTGTACAGGAGAAGATCAAGGACCGGTGCATCATCATTCCCAGAATCTACACCAACAAGCCCCGCACCACCGGAGAGGGCTATAAAGGGATGGTCCATCAGCCCAATCCGGAGACCGCCCCGGATCTTCTGGAAGGACTGATTGCCATCCGCAAGCTCCATATCCGCAACATCGAGGAGACCGGCCTGACCGCCGCCGACGAGATGCTCTATCCGGAGAACTGGTGGTATCTGACGGATCTGCTCTCCTATGTGGCCGTAGGCGCCCGTTCTGTGGAAGACCAGCACCACCGTATGACGGTCAGCGGTTTTGATGTACCCGCCGGCATGAAGAATCCCACCAGCGGCCATATGAGCGTCATGTTAAATTCCGTAGTCGCGGCTCAGCACGCCCACTCCTTCATCTACCGGGGCTGGGATGTGGACACCACCGGCAATCCTCTGGCCCACACAATCCTTCGGGGCGCCGTGAACAAGCGGGGCGCCGTGCTCCCCAACTATCACTACGAAGACCTGCAGCTTCTCTGTGAGCTTTACAGCAAGACGACCCTTCAGAATCCGGCCTGCGTTGTGGACGTGAACCACTCCAACTCCAACAAACAGCATTTAGAGCAGATCCGCATTTCCAAAGAGATCCTTCACAGCCGCCGCTACAACAAGGATATCTGTCGTCTGGTCAAAGGACTGATGATCGAAAGTTATATCGAAGACGGCTGCCAGGGCATCCACGACCGGATTTATGGCAAATCCATCACCGACCCCTGTCTTGGATGGGAAAAAACAGAACGCCTGATTTACGACATTGCAGAAAACTGCTGATCAATACCCGTATCCAGTGAAAGGGAGGGAAGCGAAACTTGGCACTGACACAGCAGACACAGATGCCCTCTCTCAAAGAGCCGGGGCCCCACGGAACCAAAGAATTTCCCTGTGCGGTCTATCAGACCCGCGCCGCCCAAAAAGGGATGCTGGTCAAGCATCACTGGCATGACGAGGCAGAGATTTTGTATTTCTTCGACGAAAATTTTCATCTGGAGATCAATATGGAGCCCTGCCCCATCTCCCCGGACTGCCTGTACTTTATCAATCCCGGGGAGCTGCACAGTATCTCAGCCGAAAAGCCCTGCAGTCTGGGAGAACATGCGGTCGTCTTTGATATAGGAATTCTGAATTTTGACCCCTATGACCTGGCACAGATGCAGCTTTTGAAACCGCTGCGGAACCGAACGCTTTTGTTTCCCAGATGCCTCACCCCGGATCATCCGGCATTTCTGCCGGTCCGGGACGCGTTTTGGGACATTCTGCGCGCCTTCAAGGAACGGACAAAGGAAGATACCTGCCCCAAAGACCTGACCGGTATGGAAGAACTGTCCCGTCAGCTTCTGATCAAGTCCTCGCTCCTTCGCATCTTCGCGCTTTTGTGTTCCCATCAGCTTTTCACCCCGGTGGAAAAGGACCATGATAAACGGGTCGAACGGATCAAGGCAACCCTGACCTTTATCAAAGAAAATTACAAGGAAAAAATCTATATCCGGGATCTGGCCGGGGTCGTCAATATGAATGAGCAGTATTTCTGCCGTTTTTTCAAAAAAGCCCTCGGACGCTCTCCCATGGAATACGTCAACGAATACCGGATCAAGCAGTCTTTGCATCTTCTGGAGGAGACCGATCTGCCGGTCATGGACATCTGCCTGGAATGCGGCTACAATAACCTGGGCAATTTTTTAAGGGAATTTAAAAAGCAGACCCATACCACTCCCCTTCAGTACCGCCGGCGTTTTCTTATGCAGGAATCTTCCTGAAAGTCATAATATCGTACTATAATATCAAAGAAACAGAAGACAGCACCCGTTTTTAGTCATAAAATAAATGTACACAAAAAAGAAGCAAAGGAGTGTGCCATGCAGACTAACAACCAAAACGGGCAGCTGTCTTTTTACCGTCAGACCTTTCGGCTGATTCTGCCCATCGTCATCCAGAACCTGATGAGCGCCGCCGTCAACTCCGCGGACGTGGTCATGCTGAACTATGTGGGACAGGCTTCCATATCAGCGGTATCCTTAGCCTCTCAATACGCCAATCTCCTCTTTATGATCTTTTACGGGCTCGGCACCGGAATCACCATGCTGTGCGCCCAGTATTATGGAAAAGGCGATCTGAAAGCCATCGAAGTGGTGGAAGGCATTGCACTGCGCTTTTCCCTGGCCCTCTCCGCCCTCTTTGCCGGAGCCGCTTTGTTCTTTCCGGAATGGATGATGCGCATCTTTACCGAAGACCGGGAGCTGATCACCATCGGAACCTCTTATCTGCGCTTTATGAGTGTCAGCTACCTGTGCTGGGGGATCACGGAGGTCTACCTGGCAACCCTTCGAAGCGTCGGCAGAGTGGCTGTCAGTACGGCTATGAACCTGCTGGCCTTCTCCCTGAATGTCTTTTTGAACGCCGTATTTATCTTCGGCCTTTTCGGTGCTCCAAGGCTCGGGGCTCCCGGAGTCGCCATCGCCACTTCTCTGTCCAGACTGACCGAACTGGCGGCCTGTCTGGTGGTATCCTCCAAAAGCAAGGATGTGAAGCTGCGCATTCGCTTTCTCTTTCTTAAGAATAAGCTTCTGTTTTCTGACTTTGTCAGGCTGTCCCTGCCCGCCCTTGGCAATGATATCAGCTGGGGCCTTGCCTTCTCCATGTATTCGGTGATCCTGGGGCATCTGGGCACTGACGTGGTGGCCGCCAACTCTTTCGTGGTCGTGGTGCGAAATTTCGGAACGATCCTGTGCTTTGGCGTCGCCAGCGCCGGTGGAATCCTTCTGGGCAACCTGATCGGAGAAAACCGGATGGAAGAAGCCAGCGAGGGCGCCAGAAAACTGATGAAGCTAACCATACTCACCGGATTTCTGGGCGGTCTGATCATCCTGGCAGCCACGCCCCTTGTCCTGACTTATGCAGACCTGACTCCTCAGTCCATGCATTACCTGAAATACATGCTCCTGATCAATACCTATTATGTCATGGGAATCGCCGTCAATTCCATGCTGATCACCGGTATCTTCCGGGCCGGAGGGGACAGCCGCTTCGGCTTCCTCTGCGATACCATCGACATGTGGGGATACGCAGTACCTCTGGGATTTCTGTCCGCCTTTCTCCTGAGGCTTCCGGTCATGTGGGTGTATTTTCTCCTCTGCACCGATGAATTTGTCAAATGGCCCTGGGTCATCCGCCATTACAGAAGCGGCCGGTGGCTGAACAACATCACCCGGGACGGCCTGTTTTCGGATCCTCAGAGCGAATCCATATAAAGTCAAAATATAAAAGTTTTTAATCAAATAAACGGAGGACAGCGTGTCTGTTTTGTCATAAAATAACATCAACAAAGGAACAATTTTTGTTACTGTGAACAGTAACTAATTATATGGAGGTAAGATATTATGACAAGAAAATGGTGGCATGACAAAGTAGCTTATCAGATTTATCCCAAGAGCTTCTATGATTCCAACGGAGACGGCATCGGCGATCTTCCGGGTATCATCAGCAAACTGGATTACCTGCAGGATCTGGGTGTGGACATCATCTGGCTCTCCCCCTGCTACTCCTCTCCCCTTGCGGATCAGGGATATGATATTTCTGATTACTACAAGATTGATCCCCGTTTCGGAACCATGGAAGACATGGACCGCCTGATCGCGGAAGCCAAGAAAAGAAATATGTATATCCTGATGGACCTGGTGGTCAACCACTGCTCCGACGAACACGAGTGGTTCCAGAAAGCCTGTGAAGATCCGGACGGAAAATACGGGAATTTCTTCTATCTGAGAGAGAAAAAAGAAGGAGAACTTCCCACCAACTGGCGTTCCTATTTCGGCGGACCCGTATGGGATGATCTTCCCGGCACCAACAAACAGTACCTGCATGTATTCCATAAAAAACAGCCCGATCTCAACTGGGAAAATCCGGAAGTACGGGAAGAGGTATATAAAAACATCAACTGGTGGCTGGATAAAGGTCTGGGCGGTTTCCGGATCGACGCCATCATCAATATCAAAAAAGCACTGCCTTTTCAAAACTACGAACCGGACCGGGAGGATGGCCTTTGCAGCATAAAGACTATGTTAAAAGAAGCAAATGGAGTCGGCAAATTTTTAGGAGAGATGCGGGACCGCACCTTTAAAAAATATGATGCGTTCTCCGTCGGAGAGGTATTCGACGAGAAACCGGAGGAAATCCCGGACTTTATCGGAGATGACGGCTACTTTTCCAGTATGTTTGACTTTAACGAGACCATCTTTGGGCAGAGCCAGAAGGGCTGGTATGACGCAAAACCCATCACGCCGGACGATTACAAACGCTGCTGTTTCGAATCTCAGAAAAAAATAGGGGACATCGGATTTTTGTCCAATATCATCGAGAACCACGACGAGCCCAGAGGCGTCAGCCGCTACATACCGGACGGGGATTGTTTTGACAAGAGCAAAAAGATGCTGGCAGCTTTAAACTTTATGCTGCGCGGCCTCCCCTTTATCTACCAGGGACAGGAGCTGGGTATGGAGAATATGTCCTTCCATTCCATTGACGAGATCGACGACATCTCCACACTGGACGAATACCAGGTGGCTTTAGACGCCGGCTTATCCCAGGAAGAAGCCCTGAAAGTGGCTTCCAGATACAGCCGTGACAACGCCAGAACCCCCATGCAGTGGTCCGATGAAGAAAACGCCGGTTTCACTTCCGGAACCCCTTGGCTGAAAGTGAATCCCAATTACACTTCCATCAACGCCGCTTCTCAGCTTAAAGACCCGGATTCCGTGAGAAGTTTCTACAAGAAGCTGATCGCCCTGCGGAAATCACCGGAGTACAAAGAGACCGTCGTATATGGGGAACTTACGCCTCTTTGGGAGGAACAGCACAACCTGATGGCGTACAGCCGCAAGGGAGATAAGACCCTTTATGTAATTGGAAATTACCAGAGAGAAGAGCAGTCCGTAACCCTTCCCGGCGCTTGCCAGAAAGTGCTGCTCAACAACTACCCGGATCTTCAGGCCGACGGCAATACCATCCGCCTGTACGGATACCAGGTACTGATTTTAGAGATGTAAGGAATACTGCATAAAATCACAAAAATATAACAGGCTGATATACCAGGCAGGCATCCTTTCATAAGCCTTCCCTATATATCAGCCTGTATTTTTTCCCTTTAAAGTTCTTCCTGCAGCCGGTCAAACCGGGCCATACACTCATCCACGGACGCTCCGTTTAACAGTTCCCGGACGATCAGACATGTATTCCCCCACTGCTCCAGCTCCATACTGGCATTGGCTCCAAGCACATAGACCCCTTCGTTGATCCGGTCATTCAACGGCTTCAGAGCGTCTATACAGTCCACCTCCACATTTTTGGACGGAGATATCACATGATTGATATCCGTATAAGTCTTCAGGCACGCATCGGATGTTATGATATCCAGAACTTTTTTCGCATCTTCCAGATGTTCTGCTTCTGCGCTGATCCCGTATCCGGTCATGGGCACCACCGGCATAGGGCCATAGTCACTTGGGAATCCGATCACCTGCAGGTTAAAGTCCGGATTTCCGTAAGCCGTCTCCGTATTGGCGGCACCCCAGTAAGCCATGACAATGGGTGTCTTCTGGGCCAGAAAATCCGGTCCCTCCCCCTCTATCGCCTCATACGTATATGCCTTTTTTGCATCGATATATCCTTTGTCGATCATCTCCTTCAGGTATTCAAACCCCGGACGCATATAGTCACTGTATTTTGCCTCCTTGTCATTCAATGCCTGGATCTTCGCTTTTGTATCGCCTCCGTTATACAGGTCTGCGTAGGCCTGTGCAAAAACAATCGTCTCCAGCCACCAGCGGTTGGCTCCTATGGGCGTCTCAATCCCGTTTTCCTTAAATACCCGGCAGCATTCCATAAGATCCTCCGGCTTTTCCGGAAGGGAAAGGCCATACTGATCAAACATGTCTTTATTGATGAACAGTCCATAGACTACGACCTCCTGAGGGATTGCCACCAGCTTTCCGTCTATGGTATTGGCTGTCTTTACCGCTTCCCGAAGATTCTTCGCAGACTCAAGATTAGACAGATCCGCCAGCTTACCCTCCTCGCCCAGAATCCGGATCGAATCCGGGTTCATCAGATAAATATCATCCATATGATTCCTGGCCCGGTCAACAAGTACCTCATCATAGGTTTTCTCCTGATAGTTCTCTGCCGTATACGTTCGGTATTCCATGGTCAGATTCAGCGCTTCTTCTGCTTCCATAACCGTCACGTCAAAGGCGCTTCTTGCCACATTTTTCGCATGGGGATTGGCCTTTTCCATAGGACCAAACAGATAGACGGTTGCCTTTTCCTCCTCCCGGCCGCTCACCAGATTCTTATCCTCCGGCGCTTTCTTCCCACAGGCGGCCAGTCCGCAAACCATAACTCCGGCCAGCAGAATAACCGCTGCCCCTTTTTTCATTTCCCGCATTCCCTCACACCTTTCTTACCATAACTGATTCAATGTCTTTCTAAGAGTCTCCATGTCGATGGGCTTCGCCACGTGGGCATTCATCCCGGCGTCCATGGCTTCCTTCACATCCTCTGCAAAGGCATTGGCAGTCATGGCCACAATCGGTATGGTCTTCGCTTCTTCATGGCCGGATTCCCGGATCATTCTTGTGGCTTCATATCCGTTCATCACCGGCATTTGTACATCCATCAGCACGGCATCAAAACTCCCCTTCGAAGAAGCAATAAAATGCTCTGCTGCAAGTTTCCCATTGACCAGAATCTCACAGGTGGCTCCCTCCAGATCCAGAAGCTCCTGAAGAATCTCCCCATTGATCTCATTGTCTTCTGCCACGAGAAAATGCCGCCCTTCCAGACCGCTTGCCCTGTCACTGATTTTCTCTGGTTCTAAGAGTCCCTTTGCTGTAAGTATCTCCTGAAGCTTTTTCTTCAAACCAGATGTAAAGAATGGCTTTGGCAAAAATCCGTCGATTCCCGCCTGTGCCGCCGTTTCTTCTATTCCATCCCACTCATGGGCATACAAAAGACAGATGGGCATCTTGTCTGCCCTGGTTTCCCGGATTTCTCTGACCGTCTCAATGCCGTTCATGTGAGGCATATCAAGGTCCAGAAGCACCAGATCATAAGGTTCTCCCAGCCGGCTTTGTTCCCGCAGCTTCTGCAGGCCCTCTTCGCCTCCAAACGCAGTATCGGCCCGAACTCCTGCATCCTCCATCAGCATCCGGATATTCTGGCAGGTCTCCTTAGACTCATCCACCACCAGAATCCGCGAGATCCCCTGCTCCTTCCAGAAAGCGTCTTCTTCCTGTTCTGCAGTGAGAAGTTCCAGTTCTACGGTGAACAGACTTCCCCTGCCCACTTCACTGGATACCTGAATGGTCCCGCCCATAAGCTCCACGATGTTTTTTGTGATGGCCATGCCAAGGCCTGTTCCCTGCACTTTATTGGTGGTGCTGTTCTCAGCTCTGGTAAATGCATCAAAAATCACTTCCAGATATTCCGGGGTCATGCCAAATCCGTTGTCTTCCACTTCAATCCGGATATGTTCATGGGATTCTCTGATCCGTTCAAGTCCTGTCAGCCGAAGCTGAATCGCTCCGCCTTCCTGTGTGTATTTGACCGCGTTGGAGAGAAGATTGATCAGAACCTGATTCAGCCTCGTCTCATCTCCCACCACACGTTCCTGACGAATTCCTGCGACGGTTACGTCAAAGCTCTGCCCCCTGGCCCTGGCTGCCGGGCGGATGATCGAATCCACGGAAGATACCGTATCACAGAGCGTGAACGCGTTCATGGAGAGCACCACTTTTCCGCTCTCAATCTTGGAAACATCCAGAATGTCATTGATCAGGCTCAGAAGATGCTGGCCGGACACCAGAATCTTCCTGGTATATTCCCGCACTTTTTCCGGACGGTCTGCATTCTCTTCCAGCAGTCTGGTAAATCCCAGAATCGCATTCATGGGAGTGCGGATATCATGGGACATATTGGACAGAAAGGTAGTCTTGGAACTGTTGGCAATCTGAGCTTCCTGAAGTGCTTTCGCAAGCTGTGCATTATGCAGTTCCCGTTCCTCAGCACGTTCTTTCCTGAGCTTTTTCTGCTGTCTTTCATGAAAAGAGAACAATACACAGCAGAGAAAGAAGGTTAACAGCATGACCGCCACAACAATCAGAATATTCTGGTTTACTGCGCTGCCTTCCTTCTGGATGGCCTCCACCGGCACATATCCGATCAGATACATGGCGCCGTCGCCCACGGACCACATATAGATCAAAGATTCCTTGCCCAGAACATTATGGTAAAACATCACATTGCCTCCGGAAGCGATGCTGTCCGCAATCATGGCCTTGATATCAGGCTCCACAATCTGGTTGGCATAGCAAAAGTCTTCCAGATTCAGATGACCGGCATCCCGCTCTCCCATCCCTTTGGGCTTTAACACAAAACGCTGGCTCTTGACATCCATAATGTACAAAGTGGCGTTGGCATTGTAAAAATTATCCGGCAGCGCCTCATCAAAAGAATCATACACATATTCCACGTAGAGCAGTTTCGTCTCTTTCCCATCCTCCAACACCGGACATTCCATGGTATAAGCCCAGGTCCCCATACTGTTCAGATAAGACTGAGAAAACCGCATCCCCTCCACGGACTTTCCCGCAGAAAAGTCCAGCTCGTTTGCATCAAACGCCTCTCCGGTACTGGACAACCCTTCTGAAACTCCCGATTCTGTCACAGATACTTTTGTCATAATCTTGTTTCTGTCATAAAAACGAATGAATTGTTCCAGATCTTCAGACTCAGATAGCTCCTGTGCCATCAGTTTTTGATACTCCGCCTCCATCTGAAGCATCGTCTCAATGGTCCCTCTGATCAGATCCAGACTTTCACTCAGATTCCCGATGGCCGACTCGGACATCTCTGACGTAATTCTTCTGGAAACAGAGAATACAACAGACCCCAATACAATAAAAAACATTGTAATGGAGACAATCAGCGCTTTGGAACTGTTAACTCTCCTTTTTTTCTTTTCCTTTTCCATATTACCTTTTATCCATAATACCATACACTGCAGTTACTGATACTATTATTATAATCCGGAATGCATGTATCAGCAATCTATTTTTCTGTAAAATACACGGTTGTTTTTCATAATCCAGGCCATCTGTCCGTCTGCTGCGGACAGACAATCCTTCCAGTCTGAACGGAAACAAAGATGCGAAAAAGAATCCTTTCTTCCGGCACAAGATTTAACAGATGTGAGAAAAGCTGCCAAGCAAAAGGAGCCCGAAGGCTCCTTTTATATCGCATCTTTTATTTTTGTTCCCGAATGAACACTGCCGTCGCAGCCGGAACGTGAAGCGTTTGGTTCTCCAGCCGGATGTCTCCTCCATTCTGATACAGCGTCTCTCCCAACACTCCGTCGTATGGGAAGGATACCTCATTCCCGGACGGATTCAGCACAATCAGCACGCTGTCCTGTCCGTCCATCCTGCGGTAAGCAAGCGGATATGCATGATCCTCGCAGTACAAAAATTCAATCCTGGCCTCACTTTGCAGCACCGGAGTGGCTTTACGGATCTCAATCAGTTTCTTCACTTCATGATACACCGAATCCGGATCTGCCATGGCCTTTTCCACGGTGGGACGGTCTTCTGCCGGATCGATGGGGATATACAGATCCTCCTCTTTTCCGTCAGAGAAACCGGCGTTCAGGCCGCTGTCCCACTGCATGGGGGAACGGGAACCGGTCCTTATATAACCGCCTTCCACAGAAGTCACATCTGCCAGATACCGCATGCCGATCTCATCACCATAATAGATAAACGGCGCTCCCGGAAGAGAGAGCAGGAAGGCAAACACAATCTTTACCTCTTCTGTGTCCAGCCATTTGGTCAGGCGTTCCATGTCGTGATTTCCGGACGGAACACAGATCATACCCTTGCCGTTGGTGGGCTCATAGCACATCTTATAGTAATCAATGAACGCTTTGGCATTTCCTCTGCCCTGACGGGAAAAATAAGGATCATCCCCATGATAGAGGTCTGTATAGTGACTGGGGCCAAAATGCAGCATAAAATCCATATGGTATCCGGATCTTAAGCTTCGGTCCGGCTGTCCCCACTCAGAGATCATGGCTACATCCGGAAATTCCTGATCCAAAAATCTGCGGAAATCCTGCCACAGAGCAATGGTTCCCTCCTGCTCGGGATCATTTTTTACCAGAGAACCCGCCATATCTACCCGGAATCCGTCACAGCCTAACTTCAGCCAGAAACGCATGATATCCTTGATGGCTTCACGGGTGGCAAGGGCATCCTCCGAATCGATCGGCTGCTGCCAGCCCGGATCGTTGATCTCATAAAAACCATAGTTCAGGCAGGGCTGATGGGCGTAGAAATTCACTCCTACGCTTCCGTTTCGGTCACTCATCCCCCGAAGAAATCCTTTGACGCTTCCAACGCCGTCAAAATCCTTCCATGCATCGTCGGTCCATACATAACGTCCGGAATAGGGATTTTTTTCCGGTTTCAAAGATTCCTGAAACCATTCATGATCCCAGGAAGTGTGTCCGGGCACCAAATCCAGCATCACATGCATACCGCGGCTGTGCGCCTCTTCAAACAAACGTTTCAAGTCAGAGTTGGTTCCATACCGGGGAGCCACCTTTCTGTAATCAGAGACATCGTATCCCGCATCCAGAAACGGAGACTCAAAGCAGGGATTCAGCCACAGAGCATTGCATCCAAGCTCCTTGATATAGTCCAGATGATCGATAATTCCCTGGATATCACCGATGCCGTCTGCGTTTGTATCCGCAAAGGACTGGGGATAAATCTCATAAAATATTGCGTTTTTCAGCCATTCAACCAATTGTGTCTTCCTCCTAATTCAAGTTCCAATATCAATGACAGATCACATTTTCGCTGTCCGGATCAAAGAAATGCGCTTTGTCCATATTCGCCCCAATCTGATAGGGCCCCTTCTCGGGCTGTGTTCCGGTAGCCGGAATCTTCACGGTGATCCTGGTCTCTCCTAAATACATATACAGATTATAGTCCGCACCCAAAAGCTCGCTGAAATTCATCTCCACATCCAAGGTGTTGTCCTTCGTCCGCTTGTCTTCCGTGAGAAAATCTTCCGGACGCAGTCCCATAACCACCGTCTTGGAAACGTACGGGGTCAAAGCCTCCCATTTTTCTTTCGGAATGGCCACCTTATTCTTGTCGATCACAGCGTAGAACTTTCCGTCTTCCTTTTGAATCACGGCGTCAATAAAATTCATCTGGGGACTGCCGATAAAACCTGCCACAAACAGATTCACCGGCGTGTCATACAATGCCTGAGGCGTGTCAAACTGCTGCACGATCCCGTCCTTCATGACCACGATCCGGTCGCCCATGGTCATAGCTTCTGTCTGGTCATGGGTAACGTATACAAAGGTCGTGTCCAGTCTCTGATGCAGACGGGCGATCTCGGTTCTCATGGTCGCCCTGAGCTTTGCATCCAGGTTGGACAAAGGTTCATCGAGCAGGAACACAGACGGGTGACGGACCATGGCGCGCCCTAAAGCCACACGCTGTCTCTGACCGCCGGAAAGCTCTTTGGGCTTGCGCTCCAAAAGATGCTCCAGGTCCAGTACCTTTGCCGCCTCATGAACGCGGCGGTCGATCTCCGCTTTGTCTTCCTTTCGCAGGTTCAGTCCAAAAGCAATGTTCTTATATACATTCATATGGGGATACAATGCGTAGTTCTGGAATACCATCGCGATCTCACGGTCTTTGGGCGGAACTTTATTGACCACCCGGTCCCCGATGTACAGTTCGCCCTCGGACACGCTCTCAAGTCCTGCGATCATGCGCAGAGTCGTGGATTTTCCGCAGCCGGAGGGTCCGACCAGAATAATAAACTCTTTATCTTTAATATCCAGATTCAGATTTGGTACAACCGGCGAAGTTGCGCCTGGATAAGTTTTTGTCACATTTTTAAAACGTATCGAAGCCATACTATTTCCTCCTGATTCTAATTATCTTCTTTTTCCTTTTCCCGGATACGCCTGCCGGTTCCAGTCCGGGTTGGAATAACTGCTCTCCTGATACAGAATTTCGGTAGTTCTATGTTCTTCGTCAATGAAAAGCGCCTCTTTGGGAACCGTGTGAGTTTTTACTTCCATCTTTTCCGGATCGATCATACGAAATGCCCGGAAAAAGAGAAAGCAGTTCAGATAGGCCACCAGTCCGAACCCTATGGTCCCCCATAAAAATATGGCCCCATTCACACCTTCCGGATCCATAAAAAACGTAAGATACACCGCAAAAGCAGGAAGCAGGATACTAAGAAGCGTCCATGGCAGCGCAGCAATACTGATCAGCCATGCATTTTTCAGAATATCTCCCACTTTGTTTTTGTACCTGGCCTGTAAGGGGAACAGATACTGAAACCCAAACAGGAACAGGATGCACATGGCAAAAAAACTGATCCGGTACACTCTGCCCATCAGGCCGGTCATACTGATGACAATCAGATAGTAGATGCCCAGGAATGCGAATACCAGCAGGCAGAAAACCCAGATCACGGTTGCCTGTGCCAGATTCTGCAAAAAAGCTTTCCAGTACTGCTTTACAATCACATCATCCTCGTCGTCTGTCAGAATCGCCTGCATACAGGCAAACAGAGCGGAAAGGGAAGCTCCGATTGTGATAACCGGAAGCGATAAAAGGCAGAACATCACATTGCACAAAAAGATGTTTGCCAGCTTCCGAAGGGCATTCATCAAAGGCCCGTTCATATCAAATAGATTCATAGCAACTGCCTTTCAACATAAGAAGAAATACTTATTTGATGGCGCCTTCTACCATACCATTCATAATCTGTTTCTGTGCCACAATAAAGATGATCACCATGGGAATGATCGCCAGCAATGCTGCTGTCAGAATCAGATCCCACTGTTTGACGTAAGATCCCACGAACGCCTGCACTGCAACGGGCAGCGTCTTCACTTTACCGTTCTGACCAAGCATCAGGGACGGAAGCAGATAGTCGTTCCAGATCCACATACCGTTCAGAATCGTGACGGTGGTGATCACCGGAGAAAGCAGCGGAAAGATAATGCGGAAGAACGTGCCTTCCGGCGAGCATCCGTCAATGGCTGCCGCCTCTTCCAGCTCATAGGGAATCCCCTTGATAAAACCAGTCAGGATAAAGACCGTCATGGCCCCGCCGAATCCGCAGTAAGCAAACACAATGCCCGGAATGGACTGCAGCAGAGAAAGGCCCACAAAATCTCCCACATCACGGAAAGTAGAGATCAGAGGCAGCATAACTACCTGGAACGGAATGATCATCGATGCAATAAAGGTCATATAGATCACGGTGGACCATTTGGTCTTGTTGCGGCAGATCACCCATGCTGCCATGCCGCCGAACAGTGCCAGCGTCACCAGGGAAAGAATGGTGATGATCGCCGATGTGCCGAATGCATACCAGAAGTTAAAGTTGGAGTTATTGACAACCGCCGAGAGGTTGGACATCAGCTGAGATACACTGACTCCGCCGAATCCTACCGGGTCTGCTACGATGTTATTGGCATTTTTAAAGGTATTCATAACCACAAGATAAAACGGAAACAGCGTATAGACTGCAACAATAATACCAATAATGGTCAGAATGATTTTTCTGGATTTTTTCATCTCCATTACATCTCCACCTCCCTCTTGTTGGATATACGAACCTGAATGATGGATACACATGCCAGCACGATAAAGAAGAAGACGGCTTTCGCCTGTCCAAGTGCATAACTGTTCTTGGAGATTGCTGTATTATAGATATTCAGAGCCAGCATCTGGGTACCGTTGGTCAGGTAGCTTCCCATAAAGTCTGTCACGGAACCAGTACCGTTGGTCAATGCCATGTTGACGTCAAACTGTTTGAACGCCGAAGTCAAAGTCAGGAAAGTACAGATCGTGATGGTGGATGCAATCATGGGAATCTTGATCTTCATCAATGTGGTGATCGCATTGGCGCCGTCAATCTGAGACGCTTCCAGCACATCTTTGGGAACAGTGGTCAGTCCGGTCACATAGATCAGCATGATGTAGCCGGCATACTGCCAGACATACACAACGATAATGGCCGCAAAAGCGGTATTGGTGGCCGACAGAATCGAATTTTGCATACCCATGGTCTTGGCTGTAATCTGGACAAGCACATTGTTGAATGCGAACTGCCAGATGTAACCCAGCACGATACCGCCGATCAGATTCGGCAGGAAATAGGATGCACGGAAGAAATTTACGCCTTTTAACTTACTGGTACAAAGAAGCGCCAGTGCAAAGCCGACCAGATTCACCAGTATAATATTAAAGATTACAAAAAGGAAGGTCAGCAGGATGGACCAGATAAATGCCGGATCTTTAAACATGGAAGTATAGTTGGAAACTCCGACAAACTGGGTGAACTTAATCCCGTTCCAGTCTGTAAAAGAATAAAATACACCCAGAAGCAGCGGAATAATCACCGTCACTGCAAAGGTAAAAAGCAGCGGGAACAGGAAAATAAAGTTGATGATACTGCGATGATGTTCGACTGTCGGGATGAAATACAGTCCAAGCAGGACAGCCACCGCCCCGAGAATCAGAAGCGGACCCCTTATGGAATTTTCGCTGCCACTGAAATCCATGACAAGCGCTGCCACCAGTCCGACCGCACCGGCGATCAGAAGAACAAGAGACAGCATCTTTCTGCTCGTTGAGTTTTCAGACATATTACAACTCCTCTCTTGGCCAGAATCTTTTTCTTTTTATCGGGCAAAAGAACGTTCCTTCCCCTGCCCTTAGCACGGAACACCAGATGCCGGACAACTGCCTCCTTCTGTATATTCCGGTGCAAAAAAACCGGACGGCGGCTTATCACCCGCCGTCCAGTCTGTACGATGATGCATGTTTATGCAGTTTTCAAATCAAAATCCTTAGTTTGCATAGCAAGCCTGGATGACCTGCTGCATGGTCTTTACGAAACCAGCGGCATCCAGTCTTCCTGCTGCGTAATCGTTGAAGACCTGACCCGTATAGTTCTGTGCCAGACCCTCTTTCATATTAAGCCAGTGCCATCCGGAAGTCTTGTCTGCATTCTGATAATCGATGATGGTCTGTGCAAAGGGATCCGATGCCACATACGTACAGGATTTGAACGGGCTGATGAATCCAGCCTCCTCTACCAGAACCTGCTGTGCCTTGTCTTCAGAACACCACTGCAGGAATGCTTTCGCCGCATCTTTGTTGCCGTCAGAGAACACTGCCCACCAGGACGGAGAGTTGGTCAGGATCGTGTCCATGCCATCCTGGAATGCATAAGGAATCATGCCCACTTCGAAGTTGCCTGCTGCCGCGTAAGCCTCAGCGTCTGCGGTGGTCATGGTAGCGCCGATCCAGGAACCCTGGGTAACGAACGCATATTTGCCGGATGCAAAGTTCAGGATCTGCTGATCATATGTACCGGATACCAGAAGCGCCGGATCCGAATACTGATTCAGAAGTCCCACAAACTCTGCAAAATCCGTAAGACGTGCTTCATCCACTTTTCCGCCGTCATTGAGCATATCAATATAAGTAGTATCGTCGCGTTTCAGACCGCCGTCAATGTAATTCGCAAACAGATGGTTGCCGGTTGACCAGTACAGGTTGGTTGCCTCTGCACAGTAACCAACAACTGCGTCAATGCCAAGCTCTGCTTTCTTCGCATCCAGCGTCTCGAAAGCCGTTTTGATTGCATCCGGTCCGGTCAGAGTCGCAGGATCAATGCCTGCCTTCTCAAGGATGCCCGCGTTATAAGCCAGTCCGACTGCTTCCACCGTATACGGGAATCCGATAGTTCCATGCTCATCAACATAAGCAGCGTCCGTATCTGAAGCCCAGGCTTCTCCGCTCATATCTTCCAGCATGCCTTCCCAGTTGGAAAAATCTGTAGCTCCTCCATTTACAAAGATGTCCGGCATATTGTTTGCCTGATAGTAGCCCTTCAGCGTACCCTGGATGTCGATACCGCCGCCCATGGACTCGATCTCCACCGTAACGCCGGTCTCCTCTTTGTACATCTCAGCCAGTTTTTTCAGCTGTGCGTCAATCTCGATCTTACCATTGACCAGACGGATCGTATCTCCGGAAGCCGAGGAACCACCCTCTGAAGAACCGCTTTCCTCAGTACCGCCCTCTGTCGTGCCCCCTTCAGAGCCGCCGTCAGAAGAACCGCCGCCACATGCAACCAATCCCAATGCCATCGTTGATGCCAACAGTACCGCAATTACTTTTCTTTTCATTGTTTCCTCCTTAATTAGTGTTGTATGACACCTTCATTTAGTTACCTTTTGCGCATAAGGTCTATGTTATGTATTTTACCATCATTTTGCCCAAATGGCAATACCTTTTGCCCGTAAGGTTTGCATTTTTTAGCAATATAGCATTTTTTTTGTGCTATATGCGAGCATCCTTTCCTGTGTTCGTCATATTGCCGAACACACAGCACCCCTGCGGCAGCCGTCAGATCCCATCCCTTTCAGATGTCTGACTTATTACCTGAGTTGAATAAGAATCCTGTTTTGCAGGATTCTCCGCCTGCGGCGGGTCGCTTTGGCAACATTTTACCTTTCCGCCGCAGTGCGATCCTTCCCGGAGGTTTTTTGCGGCAGTCGCCAAATGTCTGCAGGCAGCCACCTGGCTCGTTGCTCGCGGCAATAAAAAAGGCATGCCGATGTACGCTTCTACATCTTACATGCCTTTTGTATCTTCCTACCGGTCAGCGAAGATCTTTGACGCTGTCGCGGATGATCAGTTCTGTGGGCAGTTCCACGTTCCACTCAGTAAGCTCCAGTCCCTGGATCATGTGCAGCAGATATTCCACGGAAAGTTTTCCCTTCTTTGTCACGTCCTGCCGGACCGTGGTAAGGGCCGGGCGCACAATCCTTGCAATCAGATTGTCATCAAATCCCGTAAAGGATAAATCCTCCGGAATCCGGACTCCGTGATCACTCAGATACGCCATGAGAATCGCCGCATAATAATCCGAACAACACATAAATGCCGTGTAGTCCCGCGACATATGGTAAATCTCATTCAAGCTGGATTCCTGTTCCATCATTCCGGGACGAATGATCAGAAGATCTTTCTCCCTGGTCTGTACACCATGGTCCTCCATGGCCCGCTGATGACCTTTGTAGCGGATATAATCCACACCTTCCATATTATCTGCCAGAAAAGCAATCTGCCGGTGTCCTCTTTCCAGAAGATAGCTGGTAATTTCATAGGCACCTTTCTCATCTTCCAGGCCGATGTTCACATACTTCATGACCTCCCGGGGCGCATAGCTGTCAATCAGAACCACCGGCTTCTTATACCGGCTCCTCACCCTTACAAAATCATCGTGCAGCATGCCGATCAGGATCAGCCCGTCCACATTCCAGGTCAGGACATTTCTTAAGATCTCCTGGATATCATCCGCCGTATAGATCATGATATAATAACCCTTGGCCCGGACCTCCGCTTCGATCGCCCCCAAAAGTTCACCAAAAAAAGGGTCTGCAATCATGTTCTCGTACTTATCCTTCCGGCACTTCATGGCTACGCCGATAATCCTGGAACAATTTTGTGTCAGACTGCGGGCACTGATATTGGGAACATAATCATATTCCTCCAAAAGTTTTTGTACCCGCTCCACTGTTTTCTGAGATACCTCGCTCGTCTTGCCATGGATGACATTGGAGACAGTCGTTGTACTGATTCCAAGCACTTCTGCCATATCTTTGATCGTTACCATGATTACGCTCCCCCACACTTCGCGTTTACAGAAATTCTAACATAATCTGACCTGGATAGCAAGTTTCAAAAATCCGCCTTGCAGTTCACCCTTTGTCCAGAAGCCCTGCATCTTTTGATTCCTTCTTTTCATACAAAGTTCTGGCCAAAGAATTTGATGTGGCCCTTCTCCTGCACTTATGTTCACTGAGGGTATATTTACATGATTAAAAAAGGCACAGAGACGCCGTGTCTCTGCACCTTTGCAATTTCCTGTCTTTCATCCTCTTGGATGAACTCTGCTGTATTCTGTTTTCGTCTCCTGCTGAAACCCTGCGTAGATCTGAGTCGCCGTCAGATCTGTATAGCCTAACATCTCCTGGATTGTGCCAAGTTTCGCACCATTGGAAGCCATATGGGCAGCACAGGAATGCCGGAACATCCGGGGCGTAATCTCTTTTTCGATGCCCGCTTTCACCGCATAGCTTTTCAAAAGTTTCCAAAACCCCTGTCTGCTCATGGGCGCTCCGGAATAATTCAAAAAAAGACACTCTATTTTTTCTTTTTTCAAAAAATGCTCCCTGGCACCGGACACATACTGAGACAGCGCAGTTCCTGCTTTTTCACCGAAAGGTACCATTCGCTCTTTTTCTCCGTCCCTGCAGATCACCCAGCCGTAACGCAGATTCAGATCCCCCACTTCTAACCGGACCAGTTCGCTGACCCGCATGCCAGTCGCGTAAAGCAGCTCTAACATGGCTTTGTCGCGGAGCCCCTTTGGCGTATCCAAAGAAGGCTGAGCCAGCAGATGTTCCATCTCCTGCACCGAAAGAATCCCTGGTACATGCCGTTCCACTTTCGGAGCCTTCAGACGGAAGGCCGGGTCCTCCAAGATTCTGTGATTTCTCACCAGATACTCAAAAAATCCTTTCATGGAAGCGATATACCTGGATATGGTAGATGCAGCCATCCCGCTTTTCTCCAGATACAGGACATAGGAATTCAGAACCGTAGCTGTAATCCCGTCAACAGAACGCACCCCTTGTCCTTTCACATACAAAACCATTTTCGACAAATCACTGTGATAAGACATGACTGTATTGCGGGATGCCTTTTTGACATCCGTAAGATATGTTACAAAATACCGTATTTCCTCGTCCATGATCGTTCCCTCAACACTATAAACTGCTTACAGTATATCGAAGAACGACTCTGATTTCAACATTTTTTCTCACATTTTTCTTAAAATTTGTTGTAAAATCAACGGATTCAGATAAACCTCCGTCACAATCCCAAATACCAGGAAGAAAAACCCAATCATCCCAAGAAACAAGTACTTTTTCCGGTTGTTCCCCTGCTTCCAGACCCATAAAAGCATCCATCCAAAAGCCGGAATGTAAAAGAAGATCTGCGGAATCACCCCGGCCACGCAAAGAATCACGCCTTTAAGCCCCAGCCGCACTGTGGAGATGCTGATCATGGTTCCCCAGGTCATCCCAAGCAAAAACAGTGCCCCGCCGAAAAAAAACGGTGCAGCAAAAAATGCGCCCAGCCCCAGCATCAGTCCATACTGACTGCACCGATACCCTCCCACATACCGGAAAAGCTTTTTATAGTCAATGGGCAGGGATGCGTACTGATTCAGAAAATACTCACTGAAAATCCCTGCGAAAGAATCATCCTTTTGCATCTGCACAAACAAAACCCCCGCCAAAATCCCTGCAAAAAAGAGAAACAAACCAATGCCGGGCGTCAGATGTCTTCTCTGAGTCCATGTGTCTTGCAGCATAAAAAAACCTCCCCAGTCATTGTATGAGAGGGGAAGGTTTCTTATAACCTGTTTATGCCAGCTCCCGGCATTTTTTCATAACTGCCTCCGATGCTTTTAAAACCGCATTTCTCATTCCGCAGGCTTCCAGCGCGGCCACACCTTCGATGGTGGTCCCGGCAGGACTGCACACCTGGTCTTTTAAGACTCCCGGATGCTCCCCGGTCTCAAGGACCATGGAAGCCGCCCCCCGAAGGGCCTGCGCCGCAAATACATAGGCCTGCTTTCTGGGCATCCCGCACCGCACTGCGCCGTCCGCCAGTGCCTCGATCATTATATAAGCAAAGGCGGGGGAGCTGCCGCTTGCGCATACCACAGCATCCATCAGTTTTTCATCCACATACTCCATTCTTCCTAAAGAGTTAAAAATCTTTCCCAGAATATTCTGTTCTACATCTGAAAACTCTTCCAGTCTGCAGCTTAACGCCGTCATGCCCTCTCCGATCATGGCCGGCGTGTTGGGCATGGCCCGGACCACCCGTTTATCATTTCCCAGTTCCAGCTTCAGCTCCGCGATGGTTTTCCCGGGAGCCAGAGAAATCAGCACATGCTCCGGAGTTATCATATACCGGATTTCTTTGAGTACCTCCCCATAAAACTGCGGCTTTACGGCCAGGAACAGGTATTTGCACTTATTGGCACATTCTGCATTGGTGTCAGTATACTCCACCCCCGTCTCCTCATAGATCCGCCGCCTGGTCTCCAGGGTCTTGGCACAAAAGATCATATCCTCCTTTGGAAAGGTTTTCAACGCCCCCAAAAGAATCGCCGTTCCCATATTTCCCATTCCGATAAAACCAATCTTTGCCATTTTTCATTCCTCTTAATTGTATTTTTTTGAAAAAAAGGATGCCGTACCCACGACATCCCTTTAATTTTCAAATCCTATTTTGCATAATCTGTCACCCGGCTCTCCCGGATCACATTCACTTTAATCTGACCAGGATATTCCAGATTGGCTTCAATCTGCTTGGATATATCCCGCGCCATCAATACCATGGCTGCGTCATCCACCTGATCAGGCACTACCATCACTCGAACCTCTCTGCCCGCCTGAATAGCAAAAGATTTTTCCACTCCCTTGAAGGAGTTCGCAATATCTTCCAGTTGTTTTAATCTGTTGGTATAAGTCTCCAGTGTCTCTCTTCTTGCGCCTGGTCTTGCCGCAGATATGGTATCTGCAGCCTGTACAATACAGGCAACCAAAGAAGTAGGCTCTACATCACCATGATGTGATTCAACTGCGTTGATCACTGTAGCTGACTCCTTATACTTCTTGCATAAATCCACACCGATCTGAATATGGGAACCTTCCATCTCATGGTCTATGGATTTACCAATGTCATGTAACAGTCCGGCTCTCTTCGCCATCCGGACATCAGCGCCAATCTCCCCTGCAAGTAATCCGGCCAAATGGGCAACCTCTATGGAATGCTTCAGCGCATTCTGACCATAGCTGCTGCGGAACTTCATACGGCCAAGAAGCCGTACCAACTCCGGATGAACGCCGTGAACACCGACTTCCAAAGTCGCCGCCTCGCCTTCTTCACGGATCTTCGCATCCACTTCCTTCTGTGCCTTCTCCACCATCTCCTCAATCCTTGCCGGATGAATCCGACCGTCAACGATCAGTTTCTCCAGCGCGATACGGGCCACCTCCCGGCGAATCGGATCAAAGCCGGACAAAATCACGGCCTCCGGTGTGTCATCAATGATCAGATCCACGCCGGTCATGGTCTCAAGTGTTCGGATATTTCTTCCCTCGCGGCCAATAATACGTCCTTTCATCTCGTCGTTCGGAAGCTGCACTACAGAAATGGTTGTCTCAGCCACATGGTCGGCTGCACACTTCTGAATCGCGGTGACGATATAATCCTTCGCCTTTTTATCCGCTTCTTCCTTCGCCCTGCTCTCCAGTTCTTTCACCAGTTTGGCAGTTTCATGTTTTACATCATCTTCAACTGTTTTTAAAAGATATTCTTTTGCTTGTTCGGAGGTAAGGCCAGAGATTCTCTCTAATTCCTGCAGCCGCTTTGCAGACAGCTCTTCCACTTCCGCACGCTTTTTCTCAAGCTGAGATTCCCGTGCGGCAAACCCAGCTTCCCGGCGTTCGATCGCCTCGGTCTTCTTGTCCAGAGATTCCTCTTTGGACAGGACTCTGCGCTCATAACGCTGGAGTTCTGCTCTGCGCTCTTTGGTTTCTTTCTCCAATTCGTTTCTGGTCTTCATGGATTCTTCCTTGACTTCCAGCATCGCTTCACGTTTCTTCGTCTCCGCTGTCTTCAGGGCTTCGTCCACAATCTCTCTCGCTCTGTCTTCCGCATTGCCCAGCTTTTCTTCCACTACCTTCTTCCGGTAATTCACTGCGAAAGGCCAGGTAACTGCCGCTGACAGAATGATCGCGACCAGAACCGCAATGACTGTCGTAACCATTATACAGGAGCACCTCCTTATTAAGTTTTCATTGTACAAACACAATAAGTAGATTTTAAACTGTTTTGACAATTATGTCAAGTCTTGCATTCCCTCTTTGTGCATTCTGATCACAATCAGCGCTTCGATTTGCCCCTTGATCCATAAGATGCAATTCAAAAGTCTTCTTCCGGCCATTTTCGCAGGACTGCCAGAATGTCCCCTGTGCGAAACCCTTTTCTGGCCAGGGAGGCGATCAGCTTCTGACGCTGCTTTTCATCACACTCCCCGGGACAATAGTGCTTTTTCTCCAGATGCTTCTTGATCAGGACCTTCTCGTCAGCAGGTGTAAGATCCTCGTATACTGACTGTATCAGTTCCGGGGGCACCCCTTTTCGAAACTGAAGCTCCTGCTCGATCTGACGGCGGCTCTTGTGGTCTTTCCGATATTCGATATAATTGCGGACATAACGCTCATCATCCAGATAACCATAGCCTTTCACATAGGCGATGGCCTCCTCCACAAGTTCCGGTTCAAATCCGGCGCTTAAAAGCTTCTCCCGAAGCTGCGCTTCCGTCCGGTCCATCCGCTCTAAAAGCTTTAAAGCTTTAATCTTTGCCCTCTTCTGCTCCTGGTTCGGCGGTTCCTGCCGGCTCTGGTCTTTCGCCTTCTGCAGGCGCTTCGGTACCTGATAATCCATAATGCTCTCTGACTTTCTTTTCAATCTCACGGCAGGTCTCCGGATTGTCTCTCAAAAACTGCTTGGCATTCTCTCTTCCCTGGCCGATCTTGGCATCGTTATACGCATACCATGCGCCGCTTTTTATTACAACTGAGCTGCTGGCCGCCAGATCCAGAATATCGCCCACTGTGGAGATGCCCTGTCCGAACATAATATCAAACTCTGCCTCCCGGAAAGGAGGTGCAATCTTGTTCTTCACCACTTTCACACGGGTGCGGTTGCCGATGACTTCTCCGCCCTGCTTTAAAGCCTCAATCCGGCGCACATCCAGCCGGACAGACGCATAGAACTTCAGTGCACGGCCTCCGGTCGTCGTCTCCGGATTCCCGAACATGACGCCTACTTTCTCACGGAGCTGGTTAATAAAGATCACCACACAATTGGTCTTGCTGATAATCGCGGTCAGCTTCCGAAGCGCCTGGGACATCAGTCTGGCGTGAAGTCCCACATGAGAATCTCCCATGTCCCCGTCGATCTCTGCTTTGGGAACCAGAGCCGCCACCGAGTCCACGATCACGATATCCACTGCACCGGAGCGCACCATAGTCTCCGTAATCTCCAAAGCCTGCTCCCCGTTATCCGGCTGGGAGATATAAAGATTGTCAATATCCACGCCGATGTTCTTCGCATACACCGGATCCAGGGCATGCTCTGCATCGATGAACCCGGCAATGCCGCCCCTTTTCTGAACCTCTGCCACCATATGTAAAGCCACCGTCGTCTTACCGCTGGACTCCGGCCCGTAGATCTCCACCACACGCCCCTTGGGTACGCCCCCCGCTCCAAGCGCTATATCCAGGCTCAAAGACCCGGTTGGAATCGTCTCCACCTGCATATGCCCGGTGTCTCCAAGCTTCATCACCGATCCCTTCCCATACTGCTTCTCAATCTGGCTAAGAGCTGCGTCCAGTGCTTTGAGCTTCTCTTCCTTTGCCGACCCCTTCTCTTCTCTTCCCATACAGATTCTCCTCTTCTTTCCATTAAAATTCTATCAAATTTCACAATACGAACTTTTGTTCGATTCCCTGCTATTATCCTACCTCATTTCCCCCCATCTGTCAAGCACGGAATCAAAAAGTTTTTGCTCATAAAAAGCAAAAAACGCCCGTCTGCCACTTTCCCCGCAGACGGGCACTTTCTGGTTTATTTTTTTGTGATAAATCCTTTCGCCTTCAGAGTCTCCGCACAGAGCACTGCACCGCCTGCAGCACCCCGGACGGTATTGTGAGAAAGTCCTACAAACTTCCAGTCATAGATGCTGTCTTCCCGAAGCCGGCCGATGGAGACGCCCATACCTCTTTCAAAGTCCACATCCAGCTGCACCTGCGGCCGGTTGTCCTCCTCCATATAACGGATAAACTGTTTTGGTGCACTGGGAAGCTCTGCCTCCTGAGGAAATCCCTTATAATTCACCAGCCGGTCAATCAGCTCTTCTTTGGAAGCTTTTTTGCGGAATTTTACAAATACCGCCGCTGTGTGTCCGTTCAGCACCGGCACACGGATACACTGGCAGGTAATCTTCGGCTCCTGAGCTTTCACGATCACACCATCCTCCACATGGCCAAGAACCCGAAGGGGCTCCTGCTCGGACTTTTCTTCCTCCCCTCCGATATAGGGAATGATATTCTCCACCATCTCCGGCCAGTCCTTAAAGGTCTTGCCCGCACCGGAGATGGCCTGATAAGTGGTTGCCACCACCTCATATGGCTCGAATTCTTTCCAGGCGTTCAGAACCGGCGCATAGCTTTGAATGGAACAGTTTGGCTTCACTGCGATAAAACCTCTGGTGGTGCCAAGTCTCTTTTTCTGGGAAGCAATCACTTCAAAATGCTCCGGATTGATCTCCGGAATCACCATCGGTACATCAGGTGTCCAGCGATGCGCGCTGTTGTTGGATACCACCGGCGTCTCTGTCTTTGCATAGGCCTCCTCGATGGCTTTGATCTCGTCCTTGGACATATCCACCGCACTGAACACAAAATCCACACCAGCCGCCACTTTTTCCACTTCGTTTACATTCATAACCACAATCTTTTTCACGGCTTCCGGCATGGGGGTCGTCATTTTCCAGCGTCCTCCCACAGCCTCTTCGTAGGTCTTTCCTGCCGACCGGCCGCTGGCTGCAATCGTCACCACCTCAAACCAGGGATGGTTTTCCAAAAGAGAGATGAATCTCTGTCCTACCATACCGGTACCGCCCAGGATACCAACTCTTAATTTTTCGCTCATTTTTCATCTTCCTCCTCATCATACAAATCGGACCTTTTGTCCGCCCTGCACGTACATATGTATTCCCTATAAATAATACAAAATTTTGAAACAAAATGCAACCCTTATTTTTCTGCGGAACATCCGCCCTCCAGATACGCTCTGTACGCCCGGATGGCCTCTTCCATGGTCGCCTTTCCAGGTGCCCCGACCGTCAACCTTTTGTTTACACAGGTTTCCATGGAAATTGCTTCATAGATGTCCGCTTCAAACACCGGGCTGATGGCCTGATACTCTTCCAAAGACAGATCATCCAGCGCCTTCTTCTGCCGGATGCTGTACAAGACCAGCTGTCCCACGATGCCGTGTGCATCCCGGAAAGGCACACCGTGGTTTACCAGGTAATCCGCTGCATCTGTCGCGTTCGTGAAGCCGTGGCGGGCGCTGTCGCTCATACGCTCCTTACAGAAGGTGATCGTGTCCAGCATCCCCGTAAACAAAACAAGGCTTTTGTTCACCGTATCCATGGCGTCAAAGGCCATCTCTTTATCTTCCTGCATGTCTTTGTTATAGGCCAGAGGAATCCCCTTCAGCGTCGTCAGAAGGGCCATAAGCGCCCCGTAAACTCTGCCGGTCTTGCCCCGCACCAATTCTGCAATGTCCGGGTTCTTTTTCTGGGGCATGATGGAGCTTCCGGTGCTGTAGGCGTCATCGATCTCCACAAACTGGTATTCATTGCTGTTCCAGAGGATAATCTCCTCACAGAAACGGCTCAAATGCATCATAATTGTGGACAGAGCGGACAGATATTCGATCAGATAATCCCGGTCAGACACGGCGTCCATACTGTTCTCAACCGGACCGTAAAAATCTAAAAGCTCAGCGGTATACTCCCGGTCCAGCGGATAGGTGGTCCCGGCCAGTGCCCCGGCACCCAGAGGACAGTAATTCATCCGCTCGTAAATATCTCCAAGGCGCAGCCGGTCCCTTCGAAACATCTCAAAATAAGCCCCCATATGATGAGCCAGTGTAATAGGCTGTGCTTTCTGCAGATGCGTGAAGCCCGGCATGATGGTCTCCGTGTGTTTCTCCATAATCCCAAGCAGCACTTTTAAAAGATCCTGCAAGAGCCCATCGGTCTTTTGAACCTCTGCCCTTGTGTAAAGACGCATATCCAGCGCCACCTGATCGTTGCGGCTCCTTCCGGTGTGCAGCTTTTTGCCTGCATCTCCGATCCGATCGATCAGATTTGCCTCCATAAAACTGTGGATGTCTTCATACTCATCTGTGATTGTAAGCTTTCCGGACTCCACATCCGCAAGAATTTCCTGAAGTCCCTGAAGGATCTGATTCTGCTCTTCTTCCGTCAGAATTCCCTGTTTTTTCAGCATCCGTACATGGGCCATGCTGCCCTCTGCGTCCTGTCTGTACAGCCTTTGATCAAAAGAAATCGACGCGTTAAACTGGTATACCAGCCGGTCAGTCTCCTTGGTAAAGCGTCCGCCCCATAATTGTGCCATATCTTATTCGTCCTTTCCTGCAATGTCATCTTAAAAAAATCTCTTTCGAGATTGTAACATGTGCTCTGCACATGTTCCCTCCGGGGGATTCGGCAATCTGATTGGGAACTTGTCCTCCCTTCGGGATGACTCCGATTGCCGTTGTTACAATCTCTTTCGAGATTGTAACATGTGCTCTGCACATGTTCCCTCCGGGGGATTCGGCAATCTGATTGGGAACTTGTCCTCCCTTCGGGATGACTCCGATTGCCGTTGTTACAATCTCTTTCGAGATTGTAACATAAAGCATCCTTCTGCACAATTCCCTTTTCTTGTCAGATTCTGAAATTCGGCAAAAAAAAGCAGGACACAGAATCGATCCATGTCCTGCCCGGATGATAATCCGTCTTACTTTTTGTTGTTCTTCTGAATCATATAATAAGGCCATGCCACAAAAAGGATGCCGCCGATCATGTTTCCAACGGTCACCACTGCCAGATTATATACATAGCCGCCGATCGAAAGCCCTTCCATGCCGTTGGGGTCGAAAAGGCCGGAGGCCATAATGGTCATATTGGCAATGCTGTGCTCAAAACCGCAGATTACAAATACGAAGATACACCAGAAGATCATGATCAGTTTTCCGGACTCTGTTTTCATCTTGGCACCGCACCACACTGCAAGGCATACCAGCATATTACAGAAAATAGCCTTGATAAAGAGATTCAGTGCTGCACCGCCCATTTTAGCAGCCGCTATGGTAGCAATCACTTCTCCCACAGCTCCTGTTGCAAGCCCTGTAAAATGGAATAAGACAGCCGCCAAAAGAGAACCTGCCAGGTTGCCTATGTAGCAGACGATCCACAGTTTGATGGCTTCGCCCCACTTTGCTTCCCCAGCAAATCCTGCACATGCCATGACAAAGTTATTGCCGGTGAAAAGCTCCGCACCGGCCATGACGACCAGACTGAGTGCAGCTGCAAAAGAAGCAGCCATCATGATCTTGCCCGCTCCAGTAGTACCCAGATTGCCTCCTACCGTCAGCATGACAAAACCGCCAAACGCGATAAAAAATCCAGCCATCACCGCTGCAATCACATAGCCCGCCGGATTATTGTTCAAAAGGTTCAGCTTCCCCTTTGCCGCGTTGCACACACTTCCAAATTCATCTCTAAACATCTCTACCCCTCCTGTTGGATTTACTATTTTTTCATCATACCATATTTTTTGTCTCATGTGATGGTACACTTTGTAGGAATCCGTTACTGTTCACACCATGGCTAATCACTCCGCTGATTCGTCATGGACCGGAATCCATTTTCAATTTTTTAATTTTTTTCAAAAAAAGACTTTACATTTTATGGTTCATCTGCTACAATAATCCTTGCTGTTAGGCAGTAAGCTTCCGTGGCTCAGTCGGTAGAGCGACGCACTCGTAATGCGTAGGTCACCGGTTCAAATCCGGTCGGGAGCTTTTTTATTTTTCCTTAAAATTTCAACGTGTTTCAGGGTTTAGAAAGCATGTGAGACCGTCCGGAAGCGGACGGCTTTTTACGTTTTATCGACCGTTTCTTTTTTACTCATTTCTTTCTTCTTTCCCGGTCTCTGTTTTATAAACAAAAGAATATACGATAAAGGAGACCCTCCATTGGGTCCCCTTTATCCACGCAAGGCAGAATCTACCAGCCAATCAGCCAGGAATAGATTCCCTCATATTTGTATCTGGATGCATCCCATGAGAAATCTTTCTGCATGCCTCTTGCAACCATCTCATCCCACTCTTTCCGGTGCACAAAATACGTATATTTTGCGTAATTGATCACTTCCATCATATCCCATGGATTGTAATTTGTAAAGGAGAATCCGTCACCTTTTCCTTCGTATTCATTATAAGGCTCCACCGTATCCTTCAGGCCTCCGGTCTCGCGGACGATGGGTACCGTTCCATAGCGGAAGGATATCATCTGGGTCAGACCACAGGGTTCAAACGCAGAAGGCATCAAAAATGCATCTGCAGCCGCGTACAGCTTATGGGACAGTTCATCTGCATAATAGATATTGGCAGATACTTTATCCTGGTATTTCCATGCATAATGGCGGAACATATCCTCATAGCGCTGGTCTCCGGTACCAATCACCACAAACTGGGTATTGTCATCCACAATCTGCTCCATAACCTCCGCAATCAGATCAAGTCCTTTCTGATCTGTCAGACGGGAAATCAGGCCGATCAGCATCTTGTTCTCATCCACAGCCAGACCAAGGGCCTGCTGAAGTGCTTTCTTATTGGCCGCCTTTCCTTTCTTAAAGTTCTTTAATTTGTATTTTTTGTCAATCTTTTCATCGGTATCCGGATTCCAGATCTCGTAGTCAATGCCGTTTACAATCCCTCTGAGGTCCATATGCCTTGCGGACAAAAGCCCGTCCAGCCCTTCCCCGTACATGGGAGTCTGAATCTCATAGGCATAGGTCTCGCTGACCGTAGTGATGTAATCTGCGTATACCAGACCGCCTTTTAACATATTGGCATCCCTTTTGAACTCCAGCTTATCCGGGGTAAACACATAGTCCGGAAGTCCGGTCAGTCCCTGCATGGTCTCGATATCCCAGATCCCCTGGAACCGTAAGTTATGGATCGTCATGATCGTCTTGATGCCCTGATAAAAGTCCCCGGCTGCAAACTCGGTCTTCAGATATACCGGAATCAGGCCGGTCTGCCAGTCATGGCAGTGAATCAGGTCCGGGCGGAATCCGACGATGGGAAGAATGGACAGAACCGCTTTTGAGAAAAAGGCAAACTTCTCAATATCCGTCCGGAAATCTCCGTAGGGCTTTGCCCCGCCGAAATAAACCAGATTATCGATGAAATAATAGGTCACGCCTTCATACTCATACGTCATCACTCCCACATGAGCGCCCGGATTGTAAGTTCCTGTCCCCATATAAAAATGTGTGATGTACTTGAAGTTATTCCGAAATTTATCTGGGATACAGGTGTAATTCGGCATGACAACGCGAACATCCCACTCTTCTTTGTTGAACCCCTTCGGCAAAGCTCCGCATACGTCCGCCAGACCGCCGGTCTTCACAAAGGGTACGCATTCCGATGCCGCAAACAATATTTTCCTCATAGATAGCCCCTCCCATATGATAAGAAGTATTTTGGTTACAATCCGCACCTGCGCCCGATCACTTCGCTGACTGACCCGGAGCCAAAGGGACTGCCCCCGCCAAAGGCGACTTCTGATGGGCAGTCCCGGTTACCATCCACACTAAGTAAAACTCCGGCAGAAACTGACGGGGTATGAATTGTAACTTATTTTGATATTCTAATCATACCACATTCTTCCTCATTTCTAAAGTACAATTTGATGAAAATAACAAAAATACTTGCAAAAACAAAATTTTCCGTTAAAATATAACGTGACATGCGAAGAAAGTGAATCGAAGAAAGGTTAAGCTTATGATCAGTGCAAATAATGTAACGCTCCGGCTGGGCAAAAAAGCCCTGTTTGAGGATGTCAATATTAAATTTACAGAAGGGAACTGCTATGGCTTAATCGGTGCCAACGGCGCCGGAAAGTCTACCTTTTTAAAAATCCTTTCCGGAGAGCTGGATTCCACCAGCGGCGAGATCGCCATCACCCCGGGACAGCGTCTCTCGTTCCTGAAGCAGGACCATTTCCAGTATGATGAATATCCGGTCATGGACACGGTCATCATGGGAAATGCCAGACTCTATGAGATTATGAAGGAAAAGGACGCCATCTACGCCAAGGAAGATTTTACAGATGACGACGGAATCCGGGCCAGCGAACTGGAAGCCGAATTCGCGGACATGGACGGCTGGGAAGCAGAGTCTGACGCTTCTACCCTGTTAAATGGTCTGGGAATCGAGACGGAATTTCACTATGCCCTCATGAAAGACCTGACCGGAGCCCAGAAAGTCAAGATCCTGCTGGCGCAGGCCCTGTTCGGCAATCCGGATATCCTGCTTCTGGACGAGCCCACCAACCACCTGGACTTAGACGCCATCGCCTGGCTGGAAGAGTTTCTGATCAATTTTGACAACACGGTCATCGTGGTCTCTCATGACCGTTATTTTCTTAACAAAGTCTGCACCCACATTGCAGACATCGACTACGGCAAGATTCAGCTCTATGCCGGCAACTATGATTTCTGGTACGAATCCAGCCAGCTGATGATCCGTCAGATGAAGGAGGCCAACAAGAAGAAGGAAGAGAAGATCAAGGAACTGCAGGAGTTTATCTCCCGCTTCTCCGCCAACGCTTCCAAGTCCAAGCAGGCGACTTCCAGAAAGAAAGCTTTGGAGAAGATCCAGCTGGACGAGATCCGTCCCTCCAGCCGGAAGTACCCGTACATCGACTTCCGCCCCAACCGGGAGATCGGCAACGAGGTGCTGACTGTGGAAGGCATCTCCAAGACCATCGACGGTGTCAAGGTGCTGGACAATGTGTCCTTCATCCTGGGCCATGATGATAAAGTGGCTTTTGTGGGAAGCAACGAGTTTGCCAAGACTACGCTTTTTAAAATCCTGTCCGGGGAAATGGAGCCCGATGAAGGAAATTATAAATGGGGGGTTACCACCTCTCAGTCCTATTTCCCGAAGGATAACTCGAAGGAATTTGACAACGATGACATCATCGTAGACTGGCTGACTCAGTATTCGGAGATCAAGGATGTAACTTATGTCCGCGGTTTCCTTGGAAGAATGCTCTTCGCCGGAGAAGACGGGGTGAAAAAGGTGCGGATTCTGTCCGGAGGCGAAAAAGTCCGCTGTATGCTGAGCAAGCTAATGATCTCCGGCGCCAATGTGCTGATCCTGGACGAACCGACCGACCATCTGGATATGGAATCCATTACTGCCCTCAACAATGGTATGATGAAGTTCCCCGGCGTGCTTTTGTTCTCCTCCCGTGACCACCAGATCGTCCAGACCACGGCCAACCGGATCATCGAGATTCTGCCAAACGGCACGATCATCGACAAGATCACCACCTACGACGAATATCTGGAAAGCGACGAGATGGCAAGAAAACGTACGGTCTATACAAGCAACCAATTTGCGCAGGAAGATAACTGATCTGCCCGGTCAGGGTCTGGCATAATTCAGCTGCACGCTGTCACGGGCAGTAAAAGCGGAAGGCGATCGCAGCCAAGATCTGGCATCATACAGCCGCACGCTGTTATGGGCAGCAAAAGCGAAAGGTGATCGCAGCCAAGATCTGGTATCATACAGCCGCACGCTGTTATGGGCAGCAAAAGAGGAAGGCAATCGCAGCCAGGATCTGGTATCATACAGCCGCATACCTTCCGTGTATAAGGGACACACGAAGGATATCCGGTCTGCTTATCAGCTGTCAGAACACGGATGCACACAGAAAAAGGAGCTGCCGCTCCTAAGAACGGCAGCTTCTTTTTTCGTCTTTGCAGGCGGACGGGATACTAAGCGTCTTCTTCCAGTTCGATCGCTTCCGTCTCAATGATAAACTTCACACTTCCTTCCATCCCGTCGCTCTTGCCGGAAAAACTCTGATAAGATTTTGACAGATCTGAAATGGCATCCACACGGTCCATCAGATTCTGAAGATCCACGTTCACCATATCATACAGTTTCTGGATTCCGTCATCGTTGTACTCATAAACTCCGTCCAGCAGCTCTTTGGTGCCGTCTTTCAGTTCATCCACACCGTCCACCAGATCGACAACCCCGTCTTTCAGCTCTACTGTTCCGTCTTTTAACTCCTGTGTCCCATCTTTCAACTCCTCCGCACCATCTCTTAATTCCTCCGTGCCGTCATACAGCTCTTTGGCACCATTTTTCAGATCAACTCCGCCCTGATAGAGCTTTTCGGTACCGGTTTTTAATGCATCTGCACCGTTTTTCAGACTGCCGACCCCCTGCTGCAGCTGCGCGGCACCGCCTGTCAGCGTTTCCATCTGGCTGTTGATCAGAGCCACTCCATCGTAAAGCTGCCCGATGGAGACCTCCAAAGAAGCCATCCCCTGCGTCAGCTGTTCCAGCTGCTGCGCGCTGTCGCTTCGGCCCATCTGCCCTGCGACCTGCTTGAGAGCCGTGTCCGCACCCACAAACCCGGCATAATCGGTTGCAGCCTCACGAAGCCCTTCCTGCAGCTTTGTGATCTCATTTAATTTTTGGATCAGATCCGTCTGAATCGCAACTACTTTTTTGTACCCTTCGATTACTGCTGCAGGATCCGAAATACTTATGCCTGATCCGGCATCCTTCATCTGAGCCATGCCCATGGAAGTCATGCCGTCGGACTCACCGAAGCTTTCCAGATAACTCTGTGCAAACTCTGACAGGCCTTCCTCTGTTCCTTTTGGTTTCTCCTCTGCTTCCCTTTGCATGGCCGGCGTTTCCGAAATCCTTCCTTCGATGTTCTCCGGCAGCACACATGCTGGTTCTTCTTTGGAGCTCCCTTGGGCAGCATCGGTCGCTCCCCTGTATTCTGTCAAATCAGACAGGGATTCCTTTTCGTCCTCTGGTGATGCGGGCGCGCCGTCTGATCCGGGCGTGGACTCTTTTCCGTCTTCCGGGGATTCCGTTGGCTCTTTCACACCTTCAGGCGCCG
>CAJTYJ010000018.1 GCA_910583895.1 uncultured Lachnospiraceae bacterium | reverse complement strand
TAATAGCGAAATTTTTTGTAAACATTGGATATGCGGATTCACTTGGTTCCGGTGTTCGGAATTTGTACAAATACACGAAAATCTATTCCAATGCGGAACCGGATTTTGAAGAAAATGATGTTTTTAGGTTGATCGTACCTATGCGGCCAGCGGGGGCAACGTTGACAAACAATGGAAAAAGCAGCGAGGTTACAAAAGTTACAGAAAAAGTTACAGATGTTACAGAAAAAAGGATTCTTGAATTATTAAAAGATAACGCAAAATATAAAACTGTAGAACTTGCTGAAATGCTTGATATAAGCAGAAAAACGGTATCTGTTAAGCTTAAAAACTTAAGGGAAAAGGGCATTATAGAAAGAGTGGGGTCTGATAGAAAGGGATATTGGAATATTTATCTGTAACTCTTAGGTTACAGAAATTGAAGATTGACAATCTTTCTCTGATCACAGGTACCCTGTGAACGTAACCGCATATGCCCATTGGAAATCGCCTGCGGCGATGGGGCATATGCTTTGACTCCATAACGGTCCTGGTCCATGACGAATCAGCGGAGTGATTCGCCATGGTGTGAACAGGAATACAGTCGACAAAGGAGATGTGACATGAGTACGGTGGAATGGCTGGATGAGCTGCAGAACAGGGCGCGAAGAGACCAGGCAGTCAGGGAGGCGCTTCTTGATACGCGGGAGGAGAAAAATCCGGTAGATGCTTTTTGCAGGAAGTGCCAGGAGCTGGGATATCCCATATATGTGATGGATTTGATCCAGGCAGGAGAGGAGTTTTACGGGAATATGCGCCGCAGTACCAACGGAGGCGGAGAAAATTCTCCAAAACTGGAAGGAGAAGATGACTTCTATGAGCTTTTTATGGCGAGTCTGCAGTAGGGCAGATCATGTCATCGGGATGCAAAATTTTCGTTAGGAGAACAAAATGAATCGGGAAAAGATAGAAGCACAGATCGCTGCTTATCCGATCTGTGAATATGCTTTTATTTTTAAGGAAGACATTCCGTTTCTGGAGGAGGTGCGGTATATCTGCCGGACAGAGTGCCCTCAGTATGGAAAGTCCTGGTCCTGCCCTCCGGCGGTGGGAACGGTAGAGGAGTGCCAAAAGCGGTGCATGGAGTATGAAGGCGGATTTATGTTCACAACGGTGGCGGAGGTAACCGACCTTGCAGATCTTCAGGAGACGCTGGCCACCCGGATGGAGCATGAGGCGGTCACCAGAGAAATCCGGGCATTTTTTCAGGAGCAGTGCGAACAGGTGCTGGTACTTTCCACGGAGTCCTGTGCGGTCTGTGAGACCTGTGCTTATCCGGATGCCCCGTGCCGGTACCCGGACAGAATGTTTCCGTGTATTGAGAGCCACGGGATTCTGGTGACAAATCTGGCGGAGCGGTATGGGATCACTTTTATGAATGAGGGGAATGTGGTAACCTGGTTCAGCCTCATCTTATATCGGTGACATAAAACAAAATCCCTTACATATATTGATAGTAACTACGCAGGCTGGTAGATCATGAAACTGAGAGAACAGATGGCGGAAAAGCTGAAACTTCCCAAGGATCTGGTCATGGGCGCAGCTGTCCTGACGGTGACCGGAAGATGTGAGGCATATGTGGAAAATTACCGGGGAATCATTGAATACACCGAGAAGAGGATCCGTCTGCAGACCAAAACCTGTCAGATGACCCTGTGCGGGGAGGGGCTGCATATCGACTACTATACAGAAGATGAGATGAAAATATCGGGCGAGATTGGAGAAATCCGTTATTGTTGACGAATCTTTTGAAATTTCTGAAAGGATATGTGGTGATTCGCCTGTCCGGATATTCGCCGGAGCGTTTTTTGAATCTGTGCAGTCATCACCGTATTATACTCTGGGGCCTGCGTTCAGTCGGAACGGAATATGAGATGTGTATCAGTATCAGCGGATTCCGCAGACTTCGGCCGCTGGTGCACAAGACAAAGACGAAGGTCGTGATTCTGGAAAGACACGGCCTTCCTTTTATGCTTTACCGCTACCAGAACCGGAAGCTTTTTGCAGCGGGTGCGCTGCTTGGGGCGGTGATTCTGTATGGATTGTCTCTTTTTATATGGAATATCCATGTGGAGGGCAACTACAGTTTAAGCGATGAAGTGATTCTTGATTACCTGGAGAGCATCGAGATCGTTCATGGAATGGCGAAAAGAGAGATTCACGGAGAAGAGATCGAAGCCGCCTTGCGGGAACATTTTCCGGAGATCACCTGGACCTCTGCGGAGGTGAAAGGGACGAGGCTCATCATCCATGTGCAGGAAAATGAGGACGTGATTCCGGAAAAGATACCAAAGGAAGAACCGGCGGACCTGAAAGCTTCGAATTCCGGCACCATCGTCTCCATGATCGTGCGCAGCGGCACACCGGCTGTCACAGAAGGGATGGAAGTGAAAAAAGGCGATATGCTGGTGGAAAGTCTTGTGGAGATTTTAGATGATGCCGGGGAGACAGCCAATACGTATTATGTGCATGCGGATGCAGACATACAGATTCAGCGGACTGAGCACTATCAGGCTTCTTTCGAGATGAAATATATCAAGAAAGAGTATACAGGAAGAACGAAAACCTCTTTTTACCTGATCCTGGGAAAGAAAAGATTCGATGTTCGGTTCTGGCACCCGGATACTTATGAGCAGTTTGATTCCATTGCCAGCGAACTGCCTTTGAAGATCACGGAGAATTTTTATTTGCCGGTGATTCTGGGGAAAAATGTCGAACAGGAGTACGTTCCGTCAGAGACGACGTACACCAAAGAGGAAGCGGTGGCTCGTGCCAAAGAAGAATGGTCCCTGTTTTTTGAAAAATTAAGAAGAAAGGGACTTCAAATTATTGAAAATAATGTTAAAATAGAGATTAGCGGAGGCGTCTGCAACGCAGAGGGAGACTATGTGGTGGAAGAGTCTGCCGTGCAGGAGTGTACGCCGAAGCAGGAAGAACCAACGCAGGAAGAGCCTGCAGAGGAAAGGGAAGAGACTTAAGTGACATTAGAAGAACATATTTTTGACATTCCGTCCGAGCATGAACAGAATGTATTCGGACAATTTGACGTATACCTGAAGAAGATCGAGCGGACCACTGGCGTGTCGGCCATCACAAGGGACGACGGACTGAAACTGCTGGGCAGCGAGGCACAAGTCTCCCAGGCAAAGCAGGTGCTTTTAGAACTTTTGGAACTGTCCAGAAGAGGCAGCCAGATCACGGAGCAAAATGTAAATTATGCCCTGGCTATGGCCATGGAAAAGCAAAGCGGGGCGCTTCTGGCCATCGACAACGACCTGATCTGCCATACCATCAGCGGAAAATCCATAAAGCCCAAGACTCTGGGGCAGAAGCAGTATGTAGACGCCATCCGGGATCATATGATCGTATTTGGCATCGGACCGGCGGGTACCGGAAAAACTTATCTGGCCATGGCCATGGCGATCACTGCTTTCAAATCCGGGGAGGTGGAGCGGATTATTCTGACCCGTCCCGCCATTGAGGCGGGAGAGAAGCTGGGCTTTCTGCCGGGCGATCTGCAGAGCAAGGTGGATCCTTATCTGCGTCCTTTGTATGATGCTTTGTATCAGATCATGGGAGCAGACAGTTTTCAGAAGAACATGGAAAAAGGGCTGATCGAGGTGGCTCCCCTGGCCTATATGCGGGGGAGAACTCTGGACAATGCCTTTATCATCCTGGATGAAGCCCAGAACACGACGCAGGCACAGATGAAGATGTTTTTAACCAGAATCGGGTTTGGGTCGAAAGTGGTGGTAACCGGTGATGAGACCCAGAAAGATTTGTCTCCGGACGTATCATCCGGCCTGGACGTAGCTCAGAAAGTGCTGCGTCAGGTGGAAGAGATCGCTTTTTGCCGTCTGACCAGCAAGGATGTGGTGCGCCATCCCCTGGTGCAGAGAATTGTGACTGCATATGAGGAATATGAAAAAAAGACAGCCGGAAGAAAGGAAAACCATGACGCTAAACGTAGAAAAGGAATACGATCTGGATCTGGACGTGGACTATGAAAAGACAGCCAAAGAGGTAGCCGTGCAGGTTCTGGAACAGGAGGGCTGTCCTTATGAAGCCGAAGTGAGTCTGCTTTTGACTTCGGACGAAGAGATTCATCATCTGAATCTTCAGTATCGGGGGATTGACCGGCCGACGGACGTGCTGTCTTTTCCTCAGATCGATTATGAGAAACCGGGAGATTTTTCACGGGCAGAAGAACAAGAGGCAGGATGCTTTAACCCGGATACGGGAGAATTGTTTCTGGGAGATATCATCATCTCTTTGGACAAGGTAAAAGAGCAGGCAGACTGCTACGGCCACGGCAGGCGGCGGGAGTTCGCTTTTCTGGTGGCCCACAGCATGCTGCACCTTCTGGGGTATGACCATATGACAGAAGAGGACGCTGCAGATATGGAGGCAAGACAGTCTGCCGTATTGCAGCATTTAGGTATAAAAAGATAAAGAGGATTAGAGAATCTATGGGTACAAAGAAGCATAAAAAAGGCTCTAACTACATTGTACAGGGCGGGATTCTGGCGGTGGCGTCCATCCTTGTAAGAGTGATCGGACTTGCCTACCGTATCCCTGTCACAAGAATCTTAGGACCGGTGGGCAACAGCTATTATTCGGCGGCATTTGAAGTCTATTCCATGGTGCTTCTGATCTCGTCTTTTAGTCTTCCGCTGGCGGTGTCCAAGCTGGTGAGCGCCCGGATGGCCAGGGGCAGGGTAAAAAGTGCCTACAAGATCTTCCGGTGTACGCTGATCTTCTCCCTGATCTCCGGAGGGCTTGGCTCCCTTTTGATCTATTTGGGGGCTGACTTTTTCAGCGATGTGCTGGTCAATACGCCGGAGAGCCGTCTGGCTCTGCAGGTGCTGGCCCCGACGATTCTGGTGGTGGCTCTCATGGGCTGCATGCGGGGATATTTTCAAGGACTGGGATCCATGATCCCAACGGCAGTCTCTCAGATCGTGGAACAGGTGATCAACGCAGCGGTGAGTATCGGCGCTGCATGGGCTCTTTTCCGGTACGGAACAAAGCTGGATGCTCTTTTTTCCACCAAAACGGCTGCTTACGCCTACGGGGCTGCGGGCAGCACGCTTGGTACGGGGGCAGGAGCGCTGATTGGACTTTTGTTCCTGATCTTTATCATGTTCGCTTACAGCAGAGTCATGAAAAAGAAAAGGAGCATGGACCGGGGCGGGAAGGTGGAGTCTACACCGGAGATCTATTATCTTCTGCTGATCACGATTCTGCCGGTGATTTTAAGTACGGCGGTCTATAATTTAAGCGGCATCATCGACCAGGGCATCTTCAAGCATCTGATGGTGTATAAAAAATACGACAATATGAAGATTGACGAGCTTTGGGGAATCTTCAGCGGAGAATACAAAGTGCTGACCAACGTTCCCATTGCCGTGGCTTCCGCCATGGCTGCGTCCACGATTCCGGTACTGACCAAAGCCAGAGTCAACAAGGACCGAAGGGAAATGCGCAGAAAGACAGAGAACGCCATCCGTTTTGTGATGATCGTCTGCATTCCCAGTGCCGTGGGACTTTCTGTGCTGGCGGAACCGATCCTTACGCTTTTGTTTGGGGCCAAAGAGCATATCCAGACTTCGGCAGCACTTCTTCAGATCGGGACGGCATCGGTTGTTTTTTATGGAATGTCGACGCTGACCAACGGCATCCTGCAGGGGATGGATAAGATGCGGCTTCCGGTGATCCATGCGGCGGTTGCCCTGGTTCTCCATATTGCGCTTCTGGTCTTTCTGATCCTGGTGCCGAACCTGAATATTTATGCAGTGGTGTGGTCAAATATCTTTTTTGCATTTTTGATGTGTGTGCTGAATTCCCGGTCCATAGCCAGGTATATGAAGTACCGGCAGGAGGTGATCCGGACCTTTTTGATCCCGGCGGCTTCCTCTGCGATCATGGGCGGTGCTGCATATGGAATTCATCTGGGCCTGATGACCCTGGTCAAGAACAATACAATCGCCACACTGGCCGCCTGCGCCTGCGCGGTGCTGGTATACGGAATCGCGCTTCTTTTGTTCCGCGGACTTACAGAAGAAGAACTGCTCAGGATTCCCAAGGGACAGATTTTGGTAAATCTTGCAAAAAAATTAAGATTGATGTAGTGATTTTGCGTATAACCCTCTTTTTTCCAGTTCATAATACAGAATGGGAAAAGTTTTATGTCAGCTTTCCCTGATCTGAATGGATGTGACTGGAAAAAGGAGGTTTTATTATGTCCAAAAGAACATGGGGGATCACCCTTACGGTGCTGGCCATGGTGATCGTGGCAGCGGCAGTGCTTTGGTATATCAAAGAGGATACGGTGGTCCCGCCGGAAGAACAGCACGGAACGGAACTGGTGGAAATGCTGCCGGCCCGGACCAGCCCGGATCAGGTAACTCCGGAAGAGGAAGAAAACCCCCTCTTCCCGGAAGAACCAAAGGAAGATACCACATATGAAGAGTATGAGTATCTTCTTCGGAATGACAACGGCTATGTGTCGGTCTATAAACTTCCGGAGAATGAGATTTTTGAATACACGGATGTGATTATGGACATCCTGCCTGTGGGGATGCAGGAAGAGATTCACAATGGAAAATATTTAAAAAATGAAGAAGAACTTTACAATTTTCTTGAAAATTATACAAGTTAGCCATTGTGTTTGAAGCCAGGATATTGTAAATTATACTTGTTGGGTGAACGACTCATACAGATCAAAAAGACTGGTGATTAGGAAATGACACTTAGAAAGATACTAAAAGACAAAAAGCGGATCGTCATCAAAGTGGGTACTTCTTCTTTGACTCATCCGGAAACTGGGCTTATAGATTATATCAAGATGGAAAAGCTGGTCAGAGAACTGACGGATCTGAACAACCAGGGCAAAGAGGTGGTGCTGGTAAGCTCCGGAGCCATCGCCGTGGGCCGCAAGGCCATCGGCATGAAGGAGCGCCCCACAAAGCTGGAAGTCAAGCAGGCCTGTGCCTCCATCGGCCAGGCGCGGCTGATGATGATCTATCAGAAGCTTTTCATGGAATATAATCAGATCGCGTCTCAGATCCTTATGACGAAGAATACACTGGTAGATGAGGTTAACCGGGAGAATGCAGGGAATACATTCGAGACCCTCTTGTCTATGGGAGCAATACCTATAGTTAATGAAAATGATACTATATCTACTTATGAGATTCAGTTCGGCGACAACGATACGCTGTCAGCAGTTGTGACGGCGCTGATTCAGGCAGATCTTCTGATCTTATTATCGGATATTGACGGTCTTTTTACAGATGACCCCAATCAGAATCCGGATGCAAAATTTATCGAATATGTGGACCGGATCGATGAGCGGTTCGTCCGGATGGCCAAAGGCGCTTCCAGTGATGTGGGAACCGGAGGCATGTCCACAAAAGTAAATGCAGCAAGGCTAGCCACCTCCGCCGGGGCAGACATGATCATTGCCAACGGAACGGATATGGGGATCATTCACCGGATTATGGACGGAGAGCGGATCGGAACCATGTTTCGGGCCAACCGGACAGAAAATTTTTATCTGATCGACTACCTGGATCCGCCGTCAGATCATGAAACGGGTGCCCGGCTGGATAAACAGATGGGAAGCAGCGAAACTAGATAAAAGAGGTGTATTTATGAACGAGAAAAAGATTGCGCGGATCAACGAGCTGGCTCATAAGTCGAAGGCGGAAGGTCTGACCGAAGCGGAAAAAAAGGAGCAGCAGCTCCTCAGACAGGAGTTTCTGGCAAATGTGCGCAGCAACTTAAAAAGTCAGCTTGACAATATTGATATCCAAGAACCGGACGGAACGGTTGTAAATCTGGGGGAAAAATATGGAAAAAAACAAAAAAGCGGAAATTAGGACAGAAGTAAAACAGCGCAGAGCCAGTGCGGATCCTGCATCTTTGCACGAGGCCAGTCTTCAGATCAAAGAGCGCTTTACATCACTTCCGGCATATCAGGAGGCCTCGGTTCTTCTGGCCTATGTGGATGCCAAACGGGAGGTGGAGACCAGACTTCTGATGCAGAAGGCCTGGGAGGACAAAAAGACCGTTGCGGCTCCGCGGGTAGACAAAGATGGGATCATGCACTACTATGTAGTCGAACGTCTTGAGGATCTGGAGCCTGGAAGCTTTGGCATCATGGAACCGAAAGGTACCTGCTCCTTATGGGAGGGAGAAGAGGGGCTGTTGTTGATGCCCGGGGTCGCCTTTGACGTCTCCTGCCATCGGATAGGTTATGGCGGGGGCTATTATGACCGGTATCTGGAAAAGCATCCGGGACTTGTACATATTGCGCTGGCTTTTGAATTCCAGGTATTTGAGGAAGTCCCTTTTGAAGATCATGACATTTTGCCGGAGATGATTGTGACCGAGCGCAGAACTCTTCTTCCGGCGGAAAAAAAGGAAGTGACGTTGGAGGAAATCGGGAAAAACGCAAAAGCGGCAGAACCGGCCCTTCGGATCCTGGATACGACGCGGAAGAATGAAGCCCTTTTGCATATCGCCTGGATGCTTCGCAATATGAGCGGATACATTCTTTCCGAAAATGCCAAAGATGTAAAAAAGGCAAAGGAAAACGGCATGAATCCCGGTCTTGTGGACCGTCTGCTGCTGGATGAAAGCCGTGTGGAAGGGATGGCGGAAGGACTCTGTCAGGTGGCAGCACTCCCGGACCCGGTAGGGGAGATATGCTCCATGAAGCCGCGCCCCAACGGGCTGATGATCGGACAGAAAAAAGTCCCCCTCGGCGTAATCGGCATAATCTATGAATCCAGGCCCAATGTGACGGCAGACGCTTTTGCTCTCTGCTTCAAAGCAGGCAATGTGGTGATTCTGCGGGGGGGAAGCGATGCCTTTTATTCCAATCGGGCCATCGTAAAGGCTGTGCGCACTGCACTTTTGCAGAAAAAGATACCCATGGATGCCATCCAGCTGATCGAGGATACCAGAAGAGAAACCGTACAGGACTTTATGAAGATGAATCAGTATGTGGATGTACTGATTCCCAGAGGAGGCGCAGGCCTGATCCGCACGGTGGTGGAAAACAGCCGGATTCCGGTCATTGAGACCGGTACCGGGAACTGCCATATCTATGTGGATGAGAGTGCAGATTTTCAAATGGCCATTGAAATCATTTTCAATGCCAAGACCCAGCGCATCGGGGTGTGCAATGCCTGTGAATCCCTTCTGGTCCATGAGAAGATTGTAAACACGTTCCTTCCCCGCCTGAAAGAGCGTCTGGATGAACGCAGTGTGGAGCTGCGGGGAGATGAGCAGGCAAGAAAAGCGGCATCCGGTGTGAAGGAAGCCACAGAAGAGGACTGGGGGACAGAGTATCTGGACTATATCCTTTCGGTTAAAACGGTGGCAGGCATAGACGAAGCCATCGCTCATATCAACTGCTACAATACCGGGCATTCGGAAGCTATCATCACTATGGATTATGAAAACGCACAGCGGTTTTTAAATGAGATTGATGCGGCGGCTGTCTATGTGAATGCTTCCACCCGTTTTACCGACGGGTTTGAGTTTGGCTTTGGTGCGGAGATCGGGATCAGTACCCAGAAGCTGCATGCCAGAGGGCCCATGGGGCTGGATGCGCTGACTTCCAGCAAATATATTATCTATGGAAACGGACAGATACGATGAGAGTAATCGCAGGAACGGCAAGGAGCATGCCGCTGAAAACCATAAAGGGCTTGGAGACCCGGCCCACCACCGATAAGACCAAGGAGACACTGTTTAATATCCTGCAGGCGGATGTGCCGGACTGCCGCTTTTTGGATCTGTTCAGCGGAAGCGGTGCGATCGCCATTGAAGCTTTGAGCCGGGGGGCAGCGTACGCGGTGCTTGTGGAGCAGAACGGAAAAGCTGCCCAGTGCATTCAGGAAAATCTGGTATTTACCAGGCTGGCAGACCGGGCGGAGGTTCAAAAGTGCGAGGTGCTGACTGCACTTCGGCGGATGGAGGGCCAGAAGCCTTTTGACATCATCTTCCTGGATCCGCCCTATGATCAGGAGGCCGAACAGGGCGTACTTTCTTATCTGGCAGACAGTACCCTGGCAGATCTTTATACCGTGATTGTGGTGGAAGCTTCTTTGGAGACGGATTTTTCCTGGCTTGAGGAAATGGGCTACCATGCATATAAATATAAGAAATACAAGACCAGCCAGCACGTGTTTTTACAGAAGAAAGGATAGAAAAACCAATGATTCGAGCAATATATCCGGGAAGTTTTGATCCTGTGACTCTCGGGCATCTGGACATTATAAAAAGAGCTGCCCAGACCGTCGGTGAACTGATTGTGGGAGTCCTGAATAACGGCAGCAAGACGCCTCTTTTTACCATTGATGAGCGGGTCAGCATGCTTCTGGAAGTGACAGAAGGGCTTTCCAATGTAAAGGTTATGTCTTTTTCAGGTCTTTTGGTGGACTTTGCAAGGCAGACTAATGCAAATGTTGTGGTGAGAGGACTGCGGGCGATCTCCGATTTTGAATATGAGCTGCAGATGGCCCAGACCAATCGCAAGATGAATCCACAGGTGGATACCATGTTTCTGGCAACCGGACTGGAATATTCTTATCTAAGTTCCACGATTGTCAAGGAAGTGGCATTTTTTCACGGCGACATTCATGAATTTGTGCCGGAATCAGTGGCAAAAAGGGTGCAGGAAAAAGTACTGGAAGTTACCCGAACATAGACAAGACGAACAGGTGATGTGTAAAAGCATTGCCTGTTTTTGCATAAGTTATGAGATGACACAGTTTTGACAGGAAGGAATGGTGCCATGAAAATAAAGTGGAAAAAAAGGCGTCTGGTGATTCTGTGCGCGGCCGTACTGGTGCTGGTATTCCTGAAGTCTGCGTGCAGTCAAAAGCTTGCAGTCCGATACTATCCGATAGTCTCTGACAAGGTGGAAAAGCCGGTGATTCTGGCAGTTCTGACAGACCTGCACAGTACATTTTACGGGGAAGATCAGGGGGAACTGGTCCGCACCCTTCAAAGCTGCGGACCGGATGCGGTGCTTCTTGTGGGAGATATTGCGGATGACGAAGTCCCCCACGACGGGACAAAGGTGCTACTGTCTGCGGTTGGGGATATATATCCCTGCTTTTATGTAAGCGGCAATCATGAATACTGGTCCGGTGAAGAGCCCAAGATCAAACAGATGATCGCTTCTTACGGAGTCCGGGTTCTGGAAGGAGAATGCGCGCTGCTGGAAGTAAAAGAGCAGACGATCCAGATCTGCGGCGTGGACGATCCGGACGGATACGGGCAAAAACACAGGTATGACCCGGAGGCCATGGCAGAGTGGGAAAATCAGCTGGCCCGATGCAGGCAGGCGCTGGATCGAAAGTATTTTTCAGTGCTGATGTCTCATCGTCCGGAGCTGGTAAGCTACTATACTCATGAGAGCAAAGATTCCAAGCCGGGGTTTGATCTGGTCACAGCCGGTCATGCCCACGGGGGCCAGGTGCGCATCCCGGGCGTTTTAAACGGACTTCTGGCTCCCAATCAGGGCTGGTTCCCCCCATATGCAGGAGGGCGCTATGACCTGGGCGATACGGTCATGATCGTGAGCAGGGGACTGTGTAAAAACCTGCTGCCCCGTGTCTTCAACCGTCCAGAGCTGGTGGTGGTGGAAATCGTGCCGGACGAAACCTAAAACAGCGGAGGCCCACCCGGCGCACAGATCAATGAGCAGACGTTTTCACGTCTGAGAATGGATCTGCAAAAGGTATGCTGGGTGGGCAGGAGCGGAACTCAAAAAACAGCGGAGGCCCACCCGGCGCACAGATCGATGAGCAGACGTGGAAACGTCTGAGAATGGATCTGCAAAAGGTGTGCCGGGTGGGCAGAAGCGGGACTCAAAAAACAGCGGAGGCCCACCCGGCGCACAGATCGATGAGCAGACGTGAAAACGTCTGAGAATGGATCTGCAAAAGGTGTGCCGGGTGGGCAGGAGCGGAACTCAAATCAGGAGAAACAGATGTATAAAAAAACAATCCATGACTTTATCACTTTTTTAAAAGACTGTCCGACCGCGTTTCATACGGTGAAAAGAATCAGCGAGATCCTGGAGGAGCAGGGATACAAAAGACTCTGGGAGAGCAGCAGGTGGGAGGTGCAGCCAGAAGGGAAGTATTATATAATCCGGAACGATTCCAGTCTGATCGCGTTTCACACAGGACCTGTTCCGGGGCGCTGGAACTTTCAGATCGCAGCGTCCCACAGCGATTCTCCCACCTTCAAGATCAAAGAATGCCCGGAGCTTGAGGTGCGGGGCAAATATATACAGCTGAATACCGAAGGATACGGAGGGATGCTCTGTTCCACCTGGTTCGACCGCCCTCTGTCCGTGGCAGGCAGGCTGATTGTAAAAGAAGGGGAACACTTTGTCTCCAGGATTGTGAAGGTGGACCGGGACCTTCTCCTGATCCCAAGCGTGGCGATTCATATGAACCGGAACGCCAACGAAGGGTTTGCATACAATAAGCAGATTGATCTTTTGCCCCTGTTCGGAGGCCAAACCGCAGAAAAAGGAGCGTTTCTAAAACAGATTGCGGAGGCGGCAGGAGTCGCGGCTGAAGAGATCCGGGGGAGCGACCTGTATCTATACAGCCGGCAGGAACCTGCTCTTTGGGGGGCGGAAGAAGAATTTATCTCTGCCCAGCGTCTGGACGATCTGCAGTGTGTCTACGGGACTTTGCAGGGATTTTTACAGGGAAGGCCGAACGATTCGGTCCATGTCTTTGCCTGCTTCGACAGTGAAGAAGTGGGATCCAGGACCAGGCAGGGGGCAGACTCCGCCTTTTTATCGGATATCCTCCGGCGATTTCACGGGTGTCTTGGAGGGACGCAGGAGTCTTTCTTTCAGGCTTTGTCCGAAAGCTTTTTGGTGAGCGCGGACAATGCCCATGCTGTTCATCCGAACCATCCGGAAAAGTCGGACCCCAAAAACTGCGTTTATATGAACGAAGGGATTGTCATAAAGTCCCATGCAGGACAAAAATACATCAGTGACGGAGTGAGCATTGCGCTGTTTTCGGAACTGTGCAAAAAAGCAGGCGCCCCGGTGCAGTTTTTTGCAAACCGCTCTGACATGGCAGGAGGCAGCACTCTTGGCAATCTTGCCATCTCCAAAATTCCGCTCTACGGGGTGGATATCGGTCTTCCTCAGCTGGCCATGCACTCTGTCTGTGAGACGGCCGGAGTCAAGGACACCGACGACCTGATCCGGGTGATGAAAGCGTTTTATTCCAGTCGTTTCCGGGAGACGAAGGGAAAGATCGCCCTTTGTTAGAGGCCGCTCCTCATAAAAAAACATTTGGAGAATATGGGACATAACGGGGCCCTTTTTCTTAAGTTTTTGTGAATTGTGACGATAATTCACAGTAGTTATAAAAAGACAAAAGGAGCGAAGGACATGAACCATTGGAAAAGCATGAGAAAGCGGGGACTGGCGTTCATTTTGACGCTGGTCGTTTTGTGCAGCTGCATAAATGTAACTGCAATGCCGGCTTTTGCCCGGGAAGGCACAACGGGGGCAGAAGAGGCGCTTTCGGCGGCAGAGGAGATGACGGTCTTTATGGAACCCGTCACCAAAGAGCAGCAGGACGATCCGGAAGATCTGTTTGCCGGATATATGGAGAAGGTACTCTATGAAGACCTGAATGACGGCGTCTCGACTTTAGGGAACCTGGGGGAAAGCAAGCTTCAGGGCCTCTATAATCAAAAAATATATGCGGCTCTTAAGACGAAGATCGAAAAGATTGCGGCAGGTGAAATCACAGATGCCAAAATCACGTTGGACCTGAGCAGCCTGGGACTGCAGCCTATGACCTGGACGGCGGCGCAGCTGGGTTTGGCTTCCATTAATCAGAGCAATGTAAGAGATGCAGTATCGAAAAAAGTTGGTGAACTGGTCAGCAGCAGAGATATTTTAGGCTATCTGCTTATGGACTGTCCCTACGAACTGTACTGGTTTGATAAAACAAGAGGTATGAGCACCGGCTATTCGATGTCCTACAATTCCAGTATGGTTACCGTATCAAGGTTTACATTTTCCTTCAGCGTGGCATCGGGGTATGGATCCGGAAACACAGTCAGCAGCAGCCGGATAAACATTGTAAAACGTGCCGTTCAGAATGCCAAAAATATCGTAAAGGCAAATGAAAACAAATCCGACTATGAAAAATTAACGGCGTACCGGCAGGAAATCTGCCGTCTGGTGGATTACAATCGTAATGCTGCCAGTAATCCGGGAACTCCTTACGGTGATCCCTGGCAGTTGATCTGGGTATTTGACAATGACATGAGCACTTCTGTAGTATGTGAAGGCTACGCCAAAGCGTTCCAGTATCTGTGTGATTTGTCCGTCTTTACAGATGCAGTCTGCTACACCGTCACCGGAGACATGGATGGCGGACCTCACATGTGGAATATTGTGACCCTCGACAATAAAAATTATCTGGTGGATGTGACAAACTGTGACACCGGAAGCATCGGGGCAGATGATCAGCTTTTTCTGGTCGGAGCCAGCGGGACGATCGCCGGTTACACGGTCACCTGCAAGGGTGAGAATATCAGCTATGTATATGATCCGAACCAGAGAACACTGCTTGGGGATGCGGTTCTGACGCTGTCCAATACAAGCTACATACCAAAAACGGCAGTCACGGCGACTGTATCGCAGAAGGGCGTGATCACATACGGAGATACGGTGACCGCAGCCCATCTGACCGGATCTGCCAGGGCAAAAGACACTGGTGAGAACGTGGCAGGCAGTTTTTCATGGGCATCGGACGTCAAGTCCTACGGTGGTGCCGGTGAAAAAACTTTGACGGCGATTTTTACGCCGGATAATACCGATGTCTATGACCGCGCTGCCATAACCGTAAAGGTTACGGTGGCGAAAAAGAATCTTTCGGTCCAGGCAAACGCAGCTTCCAAAAGTTATGGCAGCAAGGATCCGGCATTGACTTATACGGCAAAGGGCCTGATCTCTGGAGACAGCCTTACCGGAGCACTGACGCGGGTTGGCGGAGAAAATGTAAAAGAGGGCGGTTATGCGATTCAGCAGGGAACACTTGCGAATCCCAACTATGTGATCACCTTCCAGCCGGCGGTGCTGACCATCACTCCGGCAGATTATCAGGTGACCGTGGCGGCCTCTCAGAACGTTCAGGCAGGTGACGGTGGATTTACACAGCCAGCTTTTACGGGTGTGAATAAGGAAACGGTGGCAGGCACACTGACCTATACTTACAAGCAGCAGACGATGAATTATGAGCAGCTGAAAAAAGCATTGTCCAGCCTGACAGCAGTCAGTACTACCGTGACTGTGACCTATTCCTTTACCGCCGCAGATTCCAATTACAAACGTACGGCCAAAACAGGTACACTTACGCTTACGGTGAAGCGGTTTGCTTCGGATTCGGACGACGAAAACTCCGGCGCGGATTCCGGCGTTTTGGAGGGAACCGGCAGCACCACGGATGTCTCTTCCAACGGAACCCGGCTGATTACGGCAAATCCGACTGACTTTCATACCATTATGTTAAACTGGGATGCGGTTTCAGGAGCCAAGTCTTATGAAATCTTCTATTCGACTTCTCCTAACTCCGGATTCAAACGTCTGGCCAATGTAAAGAAAACATTTTATAAGTTCTCGAAAGCAAAATGCGGGGTAACCTATTATTTCCAGATGAGGGTATGCCGGAAGGAAGCAAAGAGTGCATTTGGTCCGGTCTCTTATGGAAGGACTGATCTGGCAGGGACTCCGGCGCTTCAGGTGAAAAAGACCGCTTATAACAGCATTACACTCAGATGGAGCAAGGTGCAGGGTGCCAAAAGATATGAGATTTTCTATGCGGATTCCATGGGAGGCACCTGGCGGTCGCTGGGCACAAAGGGCGGAACCAGTTTCACCCATAAAGGGCTGACAACCGGTGCTACCTACTATTATCAGATACGCCCGATCAGGGATTCTTTCCGGGGAAGATGGTCCAACGGGGTATCTGCAACCACTTTCTTTGGCAATGTCACCGGACTGAAAGTCAAACCAAACGGAACAGACCGCATGAAACTTAGCTGGAAGAAAGTCAAGGGTGCAACTCAATATGTCATCCTGAGAGCGGATACCATAGACGGAACTTATGAGGTCATTGACCATACGAACAGAACATCTTATATCAATACCGGCCTTATGAGCGGGACGACTTATTTCTACAAAGTCTATGCAGTCTCCGGCCCTTATCGGACCAAAGAGACGGCTCCTGTAGGTCAGACAACAAAGATTGACAAAAAATAAACAGTCTGAACAGGAAGTTCCGGGTGTAAGAATGTCACGAAAACGGTGACAGGTACAGACTGATACGCTGTGGATAGGTCATAAAATCCCCGGTGTATCAGTCTTTCTTTCGTCCGCATTCGTTTGGTCACGTTGATCTTATAAAAAAAATTTACAAAGTTATTTTTCACACTGCGCCGGTCACTTTGCTGCCTGGTGTGGAATCAGCACGGTAATGGAGCGTTGCTGTTCACACTATGGCTAATCACTCCGCTGATTCGTCATGGGGCAGTACAGTTATGGAATAACAATGGAGCCGGTAAGGCAATCCATTTTAAAGAATTATACCTTGCGCAAATGTCTGTGTTCAGTTATAATTACCATGAAATTACAAAGTTTTATGAATGAAGCGTAACAATTCAGTTTTTTGCTGAACCGTTACATAACCAAGAAGGGCTGATTGTTACAGGGAAAGTACAGAAGCGTGTTTTAAAGTAGAAATAGAAAACGTTATGACAGGACAGTCAGGAGGAGTAAGGAAAAGATGAGCAACAGCCGCATTGAACAGATTATTGAAGAAATCGAAGATTATATTGACACCTGCAAAGGGCCGCTTCTTAGTTCCGGGGACAAGATCATCGTGGACAGGGTGAGGCTGGAGGAACTGCTAAGAGAACTTCGGATGAAAACGCCGGAAGAGATCAAGCGGTATCAGAAGGTACTGGCCAACAAGGATGCGATCCTGGCGGATGCCCAGAAGAAAGCGCAGGCCATCGTGGCCCAGGCAAACATCCAGAACCAGGAGATGGTCAACGAGCATGAAATCATGCAGCAGGCATACGAGCAGGCGAATCAGGTGATTGACACTGCGACCCAGCAGGCTCAGGATATTTTAAACGATGCCACACGGGATGCCAACGATATTCGTCTCGGCGCAATCCAGTATACAGACGATCAGCTCGCGGTTTTGCAGGAGATGGTGCAGCGTCTGGTGGATAATTCCAATACCCGCTACGAAGCCATGATGAATCAGTTCCGGGATTTTTACAGTGAGATCACCAGCAACCGCGCAGAGCTGGCACCACAGCCGGAAGCTGCACCAGAAGAAACACAAGGAGAGCAATCCTGATCCGGCCTTTCAGCCAGGTTTTAACAGACAGGGAGGTACCAGAAAGAACGCTTTTTGTCTGGGCACAAATACAAAGACCTCCAAAGGCAGATCCGGTACATACAAAGGCCGTACGGTGCAGATCAGACAACCCGGGAAGTGCGGCGATCTGATTGGCGCCGCAGCTGATCTCCAAAAAAGAGCTGAAAAAAGCCAGCAGGGCAGGAGTGATGGGTAAAAGGTTCAAAAACTGCACCAAAATGGTGAACAGGATAATATATCCTCCCAGTCGGGTGATTGTGGAGAATCCGTCCATAATACAGGTATCCAGCATCGGAAAATCCAGCCGGTGCAGGATGACCTGTTTTTTTTGCGATGGCTGTACGCAGAAGTGATAAAAAGGTCTTGTAAAAATGCCATACAGCAGGGGAAGAAGGTAAAACAACCCTACCAGATTCCAGGGGACAAAAGGATAGCCAAGCTTTTGCAGACAGACATAGTTCAGAAAAAAAGCGGGACTTACATTGTTGCAGAATCCAAGGAGATAAGCACCTTCTTCTTCGGAAATATGTCTTTCTCTGACCAGGTCGGCGATGACTTTGGCTCCCATGGGAAAACCGCACAGAAATCCAAGAAGGACGCCATAGCAGCCCTCATCCGAGATGCGAAACAGCCGTTTTAAGAAAGGAGCGTAGACCGGATTCAGATATCGGAACAACCCGGTGGCCATCAGAAGATTGGAAAAGATCAAAAAGGGCAGAAGAGAGGGCAGCACTGCCGTATACCAGAGAGTCAGTCCCGCAGAACAGCCGGCGGCGGCCACTCCCGGGTGGGAAAACAGCAAAAGGATCAGAGCGGATACCGCCAGAATGAAAAGTATCTTTTTCAAACCGTCACCATATAATGAACTAATTCCCTACATTTTATGGGGCAAGCGGTAAAATATGAGTCAAATGCGCAAAATTGCATGTTATCTGACGGTGGTGCTTTTGCTGAATTGCATCGTACAAGGAGAGATGATCTGGCTGGAAGAACTTTTAGAAGCACAACTTTTGCCGGAACAAAATACCAGGGGAGATTTTGAGCTTTACCGAGATACCCTGGAGCTGGTCTGGGAGGAACTGGTCTGGTTTCCGGTGCCGGAATCCAGCACCAACCAACAGGCACAGGTGGCTTTTGAAAATTCCTGGATGGCAGAGCGGAACTACGGAGGAAAGCGCAGCCACGAAGGTACGGATCTGATGGCATCTTTGGACCAGTCGGGCTATTATCCGGTGGTCAGCATCACAGACGGCGTCATCGAACAGATCGGCTGGCTGGAAAAGGGCGGCTGGCGCGTGGGGGTGCGTTCCGGGGGAGGAAATTACTACTATTATGCGCATCTGGACTCCTATGCCAGAGACTGGAAGGCCGGAGACTTGGTGGCGGCAGGAGACGTCCTTGGATTTATGGGAGATACCGGTTACGGGCCGGAAGGGACCACCGGACAGTTTCCCGTACATCTGCATCTGGGCGTGTATGTGCCTTTGGGTGCGGATCAGGAGATGGCAGTAAATCCTTACTGGATGCTGAAATACCTGGAAAATAAGAAATTAAGTTATTCTTATTAAGTCAAAGATGTGGTATAATGGGGAACTAAGCGATACAGTGGACGGACATTCCGACAGGTTATCTGGCAAAATCAAATACCCCGCTGCAAGCAGCCGCTTGGTTCGTTGCTCGCGGGAATAAAGTTCAGAAAAGACAGGAAGGATAAAAAGATGGAGCTGCCAGCAGCATTTGTGGAAAATATGAAGAAAATCCTGGGAGAAGAAGAACTGGGAGCATATCTGGAAAGTTACAAAAAACCGCGGTATATGGGGCTTCGGGTGAACACTTCCAAGATTTCCGTGGAAGAGTTTGACAGGATCAGCCCTTTTCGCAGTCTGAGGCGGGTGCCCTGGATTTCGAACGGTTATTATTACACCGAAGAGGATGCGCCTACAAAGCATCCTTATTATTATGCCGGACTTTATTATATCCAGGAGCCAAGCGCCATGACTCCGGCCAGCGTACTGCCCGTCGAAGAAGGGGAGCGGGTGCTGGATCTGTGCGCGGCTCCTGGAGGCAAAGCGACAGAACTGGCAGCAAAGCTAAATCATACAGGATTTCTGGTGGCCAATGACGCCAGTGCTTCCAGGACAAAAGCGCTGCTGAAAAATCTGGAAGTGTTCGGTATGCCAAATATCCTGATCACCAGTGCCATGGGGGATCAACTGGATGCGCATTTCCATGAATTTTTTGACAAGATCCTAATCGACGCGCCTTGTTCCGGGGAGGGCATGTTTCGAAAGCAGTCCCATATGATTCCGGCCTGGGAAAAGCAGGGACCAGGCGTGTTTGCCAAAATGCAGCGGGAGATCCTGGATCAGGCGGCAGCGCTTTTAAAACCCGGAGGGATGATGCTTTATTCTACCTGTACCTTTTCGGAGTTGGAAAATGAGGGCAGCGTGGATGCATTTTTAAACAAACATCCGGACTTTCATCTGGCAGATCTTCCTCTGCATGAGGGATTTTGCCCGGGCAACCCAAAGCTTGTGGGAAGTGCTTTTCCGCTGGAAAAATGTATCCGGCTGTTTCCCCATAAGATCGACGGGGAAGGGCACTTTCTGGCGCTTCTTACAAAAGACGGGGAGGCTCTTTTGGACAGGCTGACGAGAAGAAAACGGATGACAAAACTGCCCCCGGAGTTGTCAGAGTTTTTAAAAGATGTGAAGCTGCCCTTTGATCCGGCCGGGATACAGATTCTGAACACAAAAGTATTCTGGATACCGGAGGGGATCGGGCGCTGTCCGGGACTTCGGACGCTGCGCACCGGACTGTATCTGGGCGAGCTTTTGAAAAAGCGCTTTGAGCCGAGTCAGGCCTTTGCCATGGTGCTGAAAAAGGAAGACTATGCTTCGGTTGTTGATCTGCCGGCCTCGGACAGCCGGGTTCTGCGTTATCTGAAAGGAGAGACTTTGGAGTTGGAAGCAGGAGAGAGCAGCCGGCCGGAGGGCTGGCAGCTGGTCTGTGTGGACGGCTATCCCCTTGGGTGGGGAAAACTGATCCGGGGGACTCTGCGCAACAAATATTTTTTCGGTTGGAGGATGAACGCATGATGCGGCTGGACAAATTTTTGTGTGAGACAGGATTTGGAACCAGAAGCCAGGTAAAAGCCCTTCTGAAAAAGGGACTGGTCACGGTGAACCAGGAGACAGTGAAGCAGCCGGAACAAAAGATTGATGAAGACAGGGACCAGGTGGAGTGCGCCGGGAAAGAGGCGGTGTATGCCCCTTTTGTGTATCTGATGCTCCACAAGCCGGCCGGCGTGGTCTCTGCCACCCAGGACCGAAAAGAGCAGACGGTTCTGGACTTGATTGAGGAACCGTCCTGGAAGCAGTTGTTTCCTGTGGGACGGCTGGACAAGGATACGGAGGGGCTTCTGCTTCTGACCAATGACGGCGAACTGGCCCATCAGCTGCTGTCTCCCAGAAAGCATGTGGACAAAATCTATTATGCAAAAGTGGCAGGAAGGGTGACAGCGGAGCACGCGGCAAAATTTCTGGAAGGGCTGGACATTGGAGAAAAGCGCTGCACGCTTCCGGCAGATCTGGTGATCCAAAAAAGCGGGGAAGAAAGCGAAGTGGAGATCACCATCCGGGAGGGAAAGTATCACCAGATCAAACGTATGTTCGAATCAATCGGCTGTCAGGTAACTTATCTGAAACGGCTGCGCATGGGCACGCTTGTGCTGGACGATACGCTTTTTGCCGGCCAATACCGGCCGCTGACAAAGGAAGAGGTTTACAAACTGAAAACACAGGCTGCAGGAGAAAGGACAGGTGCCTTGGATGAACAACCATAGGAATCCGCATCAGGAGCCAAAAGGCAAAAAAGGGCAAAAAGCAGAAGCTTCTGCAGTTTCCAGAGGATTTCTTCCGGTATGCAGGGAGGATTTAAGAGAGCTCCAGATCCGGCAGCCGGACTTTGTCTATATCATCGGGGATGCCTACGTGGATCATCCTTCTTTTGGCCCGGCCATCATCAGCCGGGTGCTCTGGTCTCACGGCTATACGGTGGCGATCGTGCCGCAGCCCGATTTTCGCGATAAAGAAAGCGTCACGGTCTTTGGTGAGCCGCGCCTTGGTTTTCTGGTATCCGCCGGAAATATGGATTCCATGGTCAACCACTACACGGCGGCAAAAAAGCATCGAAGCAAAGATCAGTATTCTCCCGGAGGCGTGATGGGAAAAAGGCCGGACCGGGCGGCCATCGTCTACTGCAATCTGATCCGGCAGACCTATAAAAAAACGCCTGTGATCCTTGGAGGCATCGAAGCTTCCCTTCGGAGGCTGGCACATTATGACTACTGGTCAGATTCTATGCGCCGTTCGATTCTGCTGGAAAGCGGAGCGGACCTGATCTCCTACGGCATGGGAGAGCGATCGGTGCTGGCCATCGCAAAGGCTCTGGCCGCCGGGATTCCGGTGCAGAAGATGACAGACATTCCGGGAACGGTCTGCAAGGTAAGATCCCTTACAGAGCTCTCTGACTATCTCCTCCTTCCCGCATACGAAAAACTGCTGGAAGAGAAAAAATATTATGCCAAAAGTTTTCTGATTCAGTATCAGAACACCGATCCTTTCTCCGGCAGACGGCTGGCAGAGGAATATTCCAAAAACTGCTACGTGGTGCAGAATCCGGCTTCCAGGCCGCTGACCCAGGAAGAGATGGACAAGATCTATGAACTTCCCTACACCCGGACCTGGCATCCTATGTACGATGCGGCAGGGGGGATTCCGGCTCTCTCGGAGGTGAAATTCAGCCTGGTAAGCTGCAGAGGCTGTTTTGGAGGCTGTTCTTTCTGTGCACTGACTTTTCACCAGGGGCGGATCGTCCAGGCCAGAAGCCGGGAATCCCTTTTAAAAGAAGCCCGGAAGATGACAGAGGATACAGATTTTAAGGGCTATATTCACGATGTGGGCGGTCCCACGGCAGATTTTCGCACCCCTGCCTGCGAAAAGCAGAAAACCAGAGGGGCATGTCCAAACCGTCAGTGCCTTTTTCCAGAACCCTGCAGTAATCTGAAGGCGGACCACCAGGATTATCTTTTGCTTCTTCGAGAACTGCGAAAGCTTCCCAAAGTGAAGAAAGTATTCATCCGCTCCGGTATCCGTTTTGACTATGTGCTGGCAGATAAAAAAAGTCCTTTTCTGGAGGAACTCTGTCGCTATCATGTGAGCGGTCAGCTGAAGGTGGCGCCGGAGCATGTAAGCGATCCGGTACTCTCCTGTATGGGAAAACCAAAACACGCTGTATATACAGCATTTGCCGGCCAATATAAAAAGATGAACGAAAAGCTTCAGAAAAAGCAGTATCTGGTCCCTTATCTGATGTCCTCCCATCCGGGCAGCACCATGAAGGAGGCGGTAAAGCTTGCAGAATACTGCAGGGATCTGGGCTATATGCCGGAACAGGTACAGGATTTTTACCCTACCCCTTCCACCATATCCACCTGTATGTATTATACCGGGCTGGACCCAAGGACCGGACAGCCGGTCTATGTTCCCCGAAGCCTCCATGAGAAAGAACTGCAAAGAGCCCTGATTCAGTATCGGAATCCCGGGAACCGAAAACTGGTAAAAGAAGCTCTGAAACTGGCCGGACGGGAAGATCTGATCGGCTTTGGACCCGGCTGTCTGATCCGTCCGGATGCCAAAGACAGGCCGGATGCCAAAAAAACAGGTCCAAAGCAAAAGGGGCAGAAGACCCGGAGTCAGAAAAAGACCATCCGAAATGTGCACCGGAAGAAACAGGAGCGATAGATGCAAAAAAAGACGGAAAAAGGTACCTTTGGGTATTTAAACTGCAACAAAATATTAGCCTGGAAAAAAGCAGCTTTCATGCTGTCTGTGCCGATTCTGATTTTTCTTGGGGCATGGATTCTAAAAGGAACCAGAGAAAATGTCATGACGGTGGTGGCCGTAGTCGGCTGCCTGCCCGGCTGCAACCAGGTGGTCCGGGCGATCCTGGCCGGCCGTTACGCCTCCATGGACCGGAGCCTTTATGAACAGATCGAAGCAGTCAGAGGGGATCTTCCAGTTCTCTATGAAAATGTATTTACTTCATATGAGAAGAATTATTATATAGAATGTGTGGCCGTGTGGGGAAGAGAGGTGATCGGTTTTTCCGGCGAAGCTTCCCTGGATCCCAAAGAAGCGGCGGAACATATCCGCCGGATGCTGAAAAACAGTTCATACAAGCAGCGGGTGCGGATCTTAAAAGAGCCGGAAGCCTTTTTAAAACAGCTGAAAAAGATGGCACAGACAAAACCGGAGCCGGTCCCTTTCCATGGAGACGATCGTTATCCGGGAGCGGACAGGGATGAGATTGTGGTGCACCTTTTGCAGTCCATCACCTTGTAGGAGTAAGTCAAAATGAAACAAATCACCGTAGAACAGACAGAAGCCGGGCAGAGACTGGACAAGCTTCTGTCCAGATACCTGAAAGAAGCACCCCGAAGCTTCCTTTACAAAATGCTGCGCAAAAAAAACATAACACTCAATCGAAAGAAAGCAGATGGCAGCGAAAAGGTGCAGGCGGGCGACGAGATCTGTATCTTTTTATCCCAGGAGACTTATGAGAAATTTGCCGGAGTGCCGGAAGAAAAAAAGGCGGCTGTCTATCCGGTGACTGCACTGGACATCCTCTACGAAGACGCCCATGTGATCTTGATCAACAAGCCCGTGGGTATGCTGACGCAGAAAGCAAAGCCGTCCGATGTATCCCTGAATGAATATTTGCTGGGATATTTGGAGCAGCAAAGGGGAAAAGAGAAAGCAGCTCCCAACGGTGCTGTCCAGGTAAACTATGCGTTTCGCCCTTCCGTCTGCAACCGCCTGGACCGCAACACCAGCGGTATTGTGATCTGCGGCAAATCGGTCGCAGGACTTCGGAAGATGTCCGAGCTTCTCCGGGAGCGAACCATGCATAAGTATTATCAGTGTCTTGTGGCAGGTCAGGTCCGAAACGAACAGAGCATCCAGGGATATCTGGAAAAAGATCCGAAGACCAACAAGGTGCGGATTCAAAATTGTGAGGGGGAGGAGACGGCCTACATTGAGACAAAATACCGCCCTTTGCAGGTGTTTTCTGACAGCACACTTTTAGAGGTCTGTCTGATCACCGGACGTTCTCACCAGATCCGCGCCCATCTTGCCTCCGAAGGACATCCGATCATCGGGGATTACAAGTACGGCAGCCAAAAGATCAACGAAACCTACAAAAAGCGTTATGGTCTCCACAGCCAGCTTCTGCACGCCGGCCGTCTGGAAATGCCGGTCCTGGAAGCACCCTTTGAAGCGCTTTCCGGACAGATTTTTCAGGCAGAACCTCCGGTTCTGATGCGAAAAATCCTCAAAGCATGCGCGGATGAAGGAAGGATGGGATAAGGATGTCTACCTGGAATACGCGGGGACTTCGGGGATCCACCCTGGAAGATATGATCAATCGAACCAATGAAAAATACCGGGAGAAAGGTCTTGCATTAATCCAGAAAGTACCGACTCCCATCACGCCGATCAAAATTGATAAGGAACACCGTCACATTACACTGGCTTATTTTGAGCAGAAGAGTACGGTGGACTATATTGGAGCCGTCCAGGGAATCCCGGTCTGTTTTGATGCCAAGGAATGCAATGCCAGGACCTTTCCCCTGCAAAACGTTCATGAGCATCAGGTGGCTTTTATGCAGGATTTCGAAAGGCAGGGCGGGAAGTCCTTTCTGATTATCCACTACACAGGAGAACAGATGTTCTATTATCTGCACATCCGGCAGCTATTGACGTTCTGGAACCGGGCCCGGGAAGGGGGACGCAAAAGTTTTCGGATGGAGGAACTGGATCCGGCTTATTTTTTCCATGGGGGAAACGGATTTCTGGTGCCGTATCTGGAGCCTTTGTCGCTGGATCTGGAATCGGAGGTTGACAATCCCGGATGACGTGGTATAATACACATATTGTCTTTAATAAAGTAACGATTTACCATGATAAAGTGAAAGGGACCGATCATGTATAAACAGATTTTACATACCCCTGAAGGGGTGCGGGATATCTACAATGGTGAATGCCGCCGGAAAAATCATGTGCAGGAAGTACTGCACGGCGTGCTGCACAGCTACGGCTATGAGGATATCCAGACTCCTACCTTTGAGTTTTTCGACGTGTTCAGCAAAGAGGTGGGCACGGTGGCTTCCAGGGAATTGTTCAAATTCTTTGACCGTGAGGGGAATACCCTGGTGTTAAGACCGGACATCACCCCGTCCATCGCCCGGGCGGTGGCGAAATATTTTACGGAGGAGGACATGCCGGTTCGTCTGTGTTATGTGGCGAACACGTTTATCAACAACTCCGATTTTCAGGGGCGGTTAAAGGAAAATACCCAGCTTGGAGCCGAGCTGATCGGGGACGGCAGCGTGGAAGCCGACGCCGAGCTGATTGCACTGGTAGCAGAATCTCTTCTGAAGACCGGGCTGACGGAATTTCAGGTCAGCATCGGGCATGTGGATTTTTTCAAAAGTCTTCTGAGAGAATCCAGGCTCAGTGAGGAGACAGAGGCAGCTCTCCGGGAGCTGATCTCCAACAAAAACATCTACGGGGTCCGGGAACTTTTGGATCCTCTGCCCATCCGGCTGGGACTTAAGGAAGCGTTTGCAGCGGTTCCGGATCTGTTTGGTTCTGTGGAAATCTTGGAAAAAGCGGACGCCTGTGCCGTGACGGAGGATGCCAAGCGGGCGCTGGAACGGCTGCGCAGAATTTATGATCTGCTCTGCAGCTATGGATATGAGAACTATATCACCTTTGATCTTGGGGTAGTCAGCAAATACAAGTATTATACCGGTATTATCTTCCAGGCCTATACGTACGGAACCGGAGAGGCGGTGGCCAAAGGCGGGCGTTATGATACGCTGATGGACCATTTTGGAAAGCCTGCGCCGGCCACCGGGTTCGCTTTTGTCGTGGACAGGCTTCTAAACGCGCTTTCCAGGCAAAAGGTGGCCATGGATGTAAAGGTGCCAAAGGCGATGATCGTGTACCGGGCGTCCCAGGCAGAGCTGGCCATTCAAAAGGCGGTGGAGCTTCGGGGGCAGGGAATGGCGGTGGAGCTTGTGCCGGAGCGGATCGGCCGGGATTATGAAGCCTATGCCCGGAAAAATGAAATCCAGAAGATCATCTATGCAGAGGAGGGAGCGGTATGAGATATCTGACCTTTGCCCTGGCCAAAGGACGGCTGGCGAAAAAGAGCATGGAGCTGTTTGAACAGATCGGGATCACCTGCAAGGAGATGGAAGATCCGGCGACCAGAAAGCTGATCTTTGTCAATGAGGAGCTGAAGCTGCGGTTTTTCCTGGCCAAGGCGCCGGATGTGCCCACCTATGTGGAGTACGGGGCGGCTGACGTGGGGATCGTGGGAAAGGATACGATCCTGGAAGAGGGCCGGCGGATGTATGAAGTTCTGGACCTGGGCTACGGGAAATGCCGGATGTGTGTGTGCGGACCGGAGCCGGCAAGAGAGCTTCTGAAGCATCAGGAACTGATCCGGGTGGCCACCAAGTATCCTCATATTGCAAAGGAATATTTCTATAATCAGAAGCATCAGACCGTGGAGATCATCAAGCTGAACGGTTCCATCGAGCTGGCACCCATCGTGGGGCTGTCAGAGGTTATTGTAGATATTGTGGAGACCGGATCGACGCTCAAAGAGAACGGACTGAAAGTGTTAGAAGAGGTGTGTCCTTTGTCTGCGCGGATGGTGGTGAACCAGGTAAGCATGAAGATGGAAAATGAGCGGATTGGAAAATTGATCGGGGAGCTGAAGTCGGTGCTTTGCATGGAGTGATGGAAGTGATGAAGAGCCAGACGCCACCGGGCATTTGACAGAGAACAGAAAGGGGCGGTTAAGATGCGGATTGTAGAATTGGATGAGGAAGCCAGAAAAGGAATTCTGGATGGTCTGCTGAAGAGGAGTCCGAATAATTATGAAAAATATAACGAAACGGTTTTGGAGATCGTCGAGCGGGTCCGGACGGAAGGGGACCAGGCTTTGTTTGCGTACACAAACCAGTTCGACTGCGAGGGCATTGATGCTTCAAACATTCAGGTGACGGAGGCGGAAATCCGGGAAGCTTATGACCGGATTGATCCGCGGCTTTTGGAGACAATCCAAAAGGCGCTTCTGAATATCCGGGCGTACCATGAGAAGCAGAAGCAGTATGGATGGTTTGACACGACGCCGGACGGCACGATGCTGGGGCAGAAAGTAACGCCTTTGCAGGCGGCGGGGGTATACGTGCCGGGGGGCAAGGCGGTCTATCCTTCTTCGGTTCTTATGAACATTGTGCCGGCGCGGATTGCAGGGGTGGAGCAAATCATCATGGCGACTCCCTGCGGCAGGGATGGGAAAGTGAATCCGGCGGTTCTTGTGGCGGCCAAAGAATCCGGCGTGGATGCGATCTATAAGATGGGCGGCGCCCAGGCGGTAGCGGCCATGGCTTTTGGGACGAAGAGCGTGCCGAAGGTGGACAAAATCACAGGTCCCGGCAATATCTTCGTGGCTCTTGCCAAGAAAGCGGTGTCCGGGTATGTGAGCATCGACTCCATCGCCGGTCCCAGCGAGATTCTGGTGCTGGCGGATGACAGTGCCAACCCCCGGTATGTGGCGGCGGATCTTCTGTCTCAGGCAGAGCATGACGAGCTGGCCAGCGCGATTCTCATCACAACGAGCTGGGAACTGGCCCGAAAGGTATCCAAAGAAGCAGACAGATTTGTGAAAAATTTATCAAGAAAAGAGATCATTCAGAAATCACTGGATCAGTACGGCTATATTCTGGTGGCGGGCACAAAAGAGGCGGCGATCGAGACAGTGAACCTGATCGCCTCGGAGCACTTGGAGATCATGACCGAGAATCCTTTCGAGGACATGATGAAAGTGAAGCATGCAGGAGCGATTTTTTTAGGTGCACACAGCAGTGAGCCTCTGGGGGATTACTTTGCGGGACCCAATCATATACTGCCCACCAACGGAACCGCCCGCTTTTTCTCTCCGGTGTCCGTAGACGACTTTGTGAAAAAGTCCAGCGTGATCTACTATTCCAGAGAAGCCCTTCAGAAAGTGCATAAAGACATCGAATATTTTGCCGAACAGGAACAGCTGACGGCTCACGCCAACTCCATCCGGGTGCGGTTTGAGGCGGAATAAACATAGAATTTGATTCGGAAGGAAGAAAAAAAGCATGAACAGAACAGCGGCAATGAAGCGAGACACAAAGGAGACAAGGATCCGGCTTGATCTGAATCTGGACGGAAGCGGCCAGGCAGACTTAAACACAGGGATCGGATTTTTTGATCATATGCTGGAAGGGTTTGCAAGACACGGTTTTTTTGATCTGAACGTCCGGGTGGACGGAGACCTGCAGGTGGACTGCCATCACACGGTGGAGGACACAGGGATCGTTCTTGGCAGCGCCATAAGGGAAGCAGTCGGCGACAAAAAAGGGATTCGCCGGTACGGAAGCTGCATCCTCCCTATGGACGAGGCACTGGTACTGTGTGCCGTGGATCTTTCGGGAAGACCTTACTATGCATCGGATGCGGAATTTACCGTACCCAGGATCGGAGATCTGGACACAGAGATGGTAAAAGAGTTTTTCTATGCAGTCTCATACAGCGGGCAGATGAACCTGCATTTTAAAATATTCTCCGGCAGCAATCAGCATCATATCTGTGAGGCCATGTTCAAAGCCTTTGCCAAGGCTTTGGATCAGGCGGTATCCAGGGAAGACCGGATCACAGGTGTATTATCGACGAAAGGCAGTTTATAAGGAATGAAAAGAAAATATCTGTTTCCAGTAATGCCCCTGAAGGGCAAAACTGTGGGCGGGCAGGACGGTGCAGCGCTTGCAAGATTTTACAGTGACAATGGTGCGGATGGTATCCTGATCTTTGATCTGTCGGACACAGACGAAGAACATGAAGAGAATATCAAAGCCATGAAAGAGATCTGCCGGGCGGCAGAGATTCCGGTCTACGCAGGGGGACATATCCGCCGGGTGGAGGATGTGAAAAAAATCCTCTATGCCGGATGCAGCAAGGCGGTCCTGAATTTTGGCCGGGAGAGCAATGTGGAAATGGCAGAAGAAGTATCCGGACGTTTTGGGAGAGAAAAGATCGCATTCAGCCTGTCCGATGAGTCCCAGTTATCCCGTACCTTAGAGGAGTGGGGGAGTCTTCTGCTCTGGTCCGGCTCCGACCGCCGCTGCCCCTATCAGGGCGAGCTGCCGGTGATCAGTTTAAGCCCGGCGGCATCGGACGATGCAGTCATTGAAGTGCTGTCCAATAAATGTTTTACCGGTATTGCTTCTGCGTATTTTTCCTCGGAGGCTGCCGATTTTATGGATCTGAAAGGGAAGGCAGCGGCCAGAGGCCTTCGCATGAATGTTCTGGAAAGCAGTTTTGCCTGGGAAGATTTAAAACCGGCCAGAGACGGCCTGATCCCTGTGGTGGTACAGGATTACCAGACATCGGAAGTGCTCATGCTGGCCTATATGAACGAAGAAGCCTTTGACACAACGCTGCAGACCGGGAAGATGACTTACTGGAGCCGCAGCCGCAGCGAACTTTGGACCAAAGGGATGACCAGCGGTCATTTTCAGTATGTAAAAGCGCTGGTGGTGGACTGCGACAACGATACGATCCTTGCGAAAGTCAGCCAGGTGGGACCGGCCTGCCACACCGGCAACCGGACTTGTTTTTACCGGAACATGGTGAAAAAAGATTACGATGACACCAATCCTCTGCATGTTTTCGAGAAGGTCTATCAGGTAATCCTGGACCGCAAACTTCATCCAAAGGAAGGCTCCTATACCAATTATCTGTTTGACAAAGGCATTGACAAGATCCTGAAAAAAGTGGGAGAGGAAGCCACCGAACTGGTGATTGCAGCCAAAAATCCGGATCCGGAGGAAATCAAATATGAACTGTCAGATTTTCTCTATCATGCCATGGTGCTGATGGCCGAGCGGGGAGTGACCTGGGAAGACATTACAGCAGAACTGGCCAACCGATAGTGAGCATGATTTCAGAAAAGTCTCATACAATTCCAGTAAGAGACAGGATCACTGGGAGGAACCGGTATCATGGGTGCTTATCGGGAACAATTGTTAAAAGAGACTTATGGAGGCAGGCCTTATGGGACGCCGACGCAGGAAGAAGCAGTGCCTTCGGGTTCGCTTGCCTTTTTCAAGCTGAAATTTACAATCAGTCTGTTTTTGTTTGCGGGATTTGCCTATCTTAGCATGACCGGAAGCAGTTTCTGCGATGTGACGGCGGAGCAGATCGTGGAAGCGGTGACCGAAGAGGATATTTCTGTGCAGCTTTCCAAACTTGGACTTTACGAATGACGCGGCCGGTGTTAAGATTATAAAAAATACAGAAGAGAGCGGGGCAGTATATGGAACTATTAGAGAAGCGGATCCAGCAGGACGGGATCGTCAAAAAGGGCAACGTGCTGAAAGTGGATAATTTTCTGAATCATCAGATGGATATTGCGCTTTTTAATGAGATGGGAAAAGAGTTTAAGCGGCTGTTTGCAGACCGGCCGGTGAACAAGATTCTGACCATCGAAGCCTCCGGCATCGGGATTGCCTGCATTGTGGCGCAGTATTTTCAAGTATCAGTAGTATTTGCAAAAAAAGCGCAAAGCATCAATATCGACGGCGAGGTGTACAGCACCAAGATTGAATCTTTCACCCACAAACGGGTCTATGACGTGATTGTCTCCAAAAAATATCTGGGCCCGGAAGATCATATTTTGATCATTGACGACTTTCTCGCCAACGGGTGTGCGGTGAATGGACTGATTTCTCTGATCGAGAGTGCAGATGCGGTGGTAGAAGGCATCGGCATCGCCATTGAAAAAGCAGGACAGATGGGCGGAAAGCTGCTTCGGGAGAAAGGATATCTGGTGGAGTCTTTGGCTGTCATCGAAAGCATGGATGACAAAACCGGCAAGATCATATTCCGTCATAATTGATCGCAGGAAAAGCAGGCAGACGATGCTTCCTCTGAAGCTGTTCTGTCTGTTTTTCTGCTGGTTCCACAGATTTTTTCTTGCATTATTTCTTCAAACATGCTATACTAAACCCCGTATTGAAATAAGCGTACAAATGTCTTTGACAGGCGTACATACAGGAGGAAAGACAGAAATGAAAAAACGTGTATTAGCAATGGCACTCGTTGCTGCTATGGCCGGCACAATGCTGACAGGCTGTGGCGGAAGCGGCGGAGACACAAACGGTGCTTCCGGTGAAAGCACCGGCACAGAGGCAGAGGCTCCGGCTGCAGATGCGGCAGAAGGCGGTTCCAAGGTCGTAAAGATTGGCGTCTATGAGCCCGCATCCGGTGACAATGGTGCAGGCGGCAAGCAGGAAGTGCTTGGCATGCAGTATGCAAACAAAGAAACTCCGACCGTTGAGATCGGCGGCGAGGAGTATGCAGTACAGCTGGAGATCGTGGACAATGAGTCCTCCAACGACAAAGGACCGTCGGCGGCATCTTCTCTGGTAGGTTCCGGCGTATCTGTGGTACTTGGTTCTTATGGTTCCGGCGTATCCATCGCAGGTTCTGACGTGTTCAAAGAGGCAGGCATTCCGGCCATCGGCGTTACCTGTACAAATCCGCAGGTTACAGAAGGCAATACCCATTACTTCCGGATCTGTTTCCTGGATCCGTTCCAGGGTACGGTACTGGCGAACTTTGCAAGCGAGAACTTCTCTGCAAAGAAAGCTTATATCCTGACCAAGCAGGGGGATGATTACTCCACCGGTCTTGGCCATTACTTCAAGGAAGCATTCACCGGACTTGGCGGTGAGGTGAAAGAGGATGTGTTCCAGGAAGGTAACAGCGACTTTACCTCTTACATTACCTCCGCAAAGAATGAAGGTGCAGAAGTCTTCTTCGCTCCGGTTTCCACCGAGGCGGCAGCGCTGATCATCGAGCAGGCGGCGGCTCAGGGCATGACCATCCCCATGATGGCAGGCGACACCTGGGATTCCAACGTCATCCTGAATGCGGCAAAAGGCAAGGATGTCCAGATCTACGTAACGACCTTCTATCAGGAGGGCGGCAACGCAGACTTCGATAACGGATTCAAAGAGTACTTAAACGGCGATTCCACCGCAAAGGCAAACAACGGCGGAGACGATACCATTTCTGCAGTATCTGCCATGGGTTATGATGCGTATTATGTGGCGCTTGAGGCTTTGAAAGCGGCCGGCAGCACGGATGCAGCAGCCGTCAACGAGGCACTCTGGAAAGTTACCTACACCGGTGTATCCGGAAATATCGCATTTGACGAGGTGAACGGAGATGCACTTCGTGACACTGCTTATGTAAAATGTGCCAACACCGAAAGCGGTGCATGGGATTTTGTGGCTGAGCAGGGAGTCAACTAAGAGCGGAATTGATGAGTTTTTTGATGGCGGGAGCTCTTATGGCTCCCGCCATATATGTTTAGCCGGTGTTTCTCTTGGACCGGCAATTGTGCGTTTTTTATCTGTCTAACAACAATTCGGAGGTTTTTTATGGAATGGATTACGAGAAACCTGCCTTATCTGATGGCAGGTGTTTCTGTGGGAGGGCAGTATGCCCTGATCGCCATCGGATATACCATGGTCTATGGTATTCTGAGGCTGATCAATTTTGCCCATGGCGATATCTTTATGGTGGCCGGACTGCTTATGGTCTATGCGGTCACCGCGATGCCGATCTACATAGCGATCCCATTTATGATCGTGGTAACTGTTTTCCTGGGCTTTCTGGTGGAGCGTGTGGCGTATAAGCCCCTTCGGAGCGCCCCCCGTATGTCGATTATGATCTCGGCAATCGGTGTTTCCTATCTGCTGCAGAATATGGCGCTGTACGTGACCGGCGGACTTTCCCAGCAGTATCCCACGATTCCCTGGATCAGTGACACCGTGACGATACTCGGGGCAACCACCAAGCGGGTGACTTTGATCACACCGGTTCTGACCATCATCCTGGTGGTGGCTCTGGTGCTTCTGATTAAAAAGACAAAGATTGGCATGGCCATGCGTGCGGCATCAAGAGATTTTGAGACTTCCCAGCTGATGGGGATCAAGATCAACTCCGTGATCAGTATGACTTTTATCATCGGTACGTTTCTGGCCGCCATTGGCAGCCTTTTGTTCTTTACCAACTACACCGGAGTGACTCCGACTGCCGGAGCCATGCCGGGTCTGAAGGCATTCGTTGCCGCAGTGTTCGGCGGGATTGGTTCCATTCCCGGCGCGGTGATCGGTGCATTTATCATCGGTATCTGTGAAAATATTATCAAAGGGCTTGGATGGACCACCTTCTCGGATGCGTTCACCTTCGCACTTCTGATCGTGATTCTGATCGCCAAACCGACCGGACTCTTTGGCGAAAAAGCAACGGATAAAGTGTAAAGGGGGCGTTTATCATGAATAAAAATACAAAAATGATATGGAACGCCGGGCTGATTGTGGCGCTTCTGGCAACGCTTTTTATCTTGGAGCAGATCCTGCCTTCCGGTTCTATGTTTTTCACGGTACTGAAAAAGGGCGCCATCTATGCGCTGGTGGCCGTATCCATGAACCTGTTAAACGGTTTTACCGGACTTTTTTCTCTGGGTCAGGCCGGATTTATGCTGCTTGGGGCCTATGCCTATGCGATCCTGACGATTCCGGTGGAATCCAGAGGAAGTGTCTATCAGTACTTTGACGGCGGAATTGTCCAGTTCACAGTGCCGGTTCCGGTGGCGCTGATCGCAGGGGGCATTCTGGCGGCCGTGTTTGCCTATCTGATCGGACTTCCGGTGCTTCGCCTGAAGAGTGACTATCTGGCGATTGCAACTCTGGGATTTGCAGAAATCATAAGAGCCGTGTTCCAGTGGGATAAACTGGGACCGGTGACCAACGGCTCCAATCTTTTGAGAAGTTTTCCGTCGTTTAAATCGGTGCTCTATCCTTTTATCGTATCCGGAATCTGCATTGCGCTTATTGTCATGCTGATCAATTCCACTTACGGCAGAGCTTTTAAGGCCATTCGGGATGACGAGATTGCGGCGGAGGCCATGGGGATCAATCTGGCCCATCACAAGCGTCTGGCCTTTGTGATCAGCTCCTTTTTTGCAGGTGTGTCCGGCGGACTGCTCGCCATGTATCAGACAACGATTCAGGCATCCATGTTTAAGTCGGCCATGACCTATGAAATCCTTCTGATTGTAGTCATCGGCGGGATCGGTTCTGTGACCGGAAGCTGTATCAGTTCCTTTTTGTTCATTGCCTGTTCCGAGTGGTGGCTTCGTTTTCTGGACAATGAGAATCTGTACATCGGCGGTTTTCATGTTCCGCTTCTGCGTCCTGGTTTCCGGAAGGTTGTATTTGCGGTGGTCATCATGCTGATGGTGCTGTTCTACCGGCAGGGAATTATGGGCACCCGGGAATTTTCCGTGGAAGGAATCGCGAATTTCTTCAAAAATAAATTTGGCAGAAAAAAAACAGCAGAGGGAGGTGGCTCCCATGAGTAAAGAGCATGTCCTGAAAGTAGAGAATGTGACCATGCAGTTTGGCGGCGTCATCGCTGTGGACAACATGAATCTGGAGGTCAACAAAGGGGAGATCGTATCCTTAATCGGCCCTAACGGCGCCGGCAAGACCACCGCTTTCAACGTGATCACCGGTGTGTATGCGCCCACCAACGGAGCAGTCTATTATAAAGATAAAATGATCATCCAGAATTTCCCCCAGGGCAAGATGAAGAAGCTTTACCGGGGCGAAAATGCGAATCAGTATACAGGACAGCATGTACTGGCACCCACACCGGATAAAATCACGCGCCTTGGGATTGCCAGGACGTTTCAGAACATCCGGCTGTTCAAGAGTCAGACGGTCTTTGAGAACATTCTGATCGCCAAGCATATGCTGCGCACCAGCAATGTCTTCACGGCTACTTTCCGGCTGAATGCAAAGGAAGAGAACCAGATGCAAGAAGAAGCAGAGAAGCTTCTGAAGATCATGGATCTGGAAGATGTGCGCAATGAGCTGTCCACCTCTCTTCCTTATGGAAAACAGAGGCATCTGGAAATTGCCCGTGCACTGGCCACCAAGCCGGAACTGCTGCTGTTAGATGAGCCCGCAGCAGGCATGAATCCGCAGGAGACATTGGAGCTGACTCAGTTCATCGACAGGATCCGGGATGAGTTCGGGCTGACAATCTTTATGATTGAGCACCATATGGATCTGGTGATGGAGATTTCCGACCGGATCTATGTGCTGGACTTTGGAAAGCCCATCGCGGAGGGCGTACCGGAAGAGATCCGCAACAATCCGCGGGTCATCGAAGCATATCTGGGAGGTGCGCAGGATGAGTAATATTCTGGAAGTAAACAATCTGAATGTATCCTATGGGGGAATCAAGGCGGTCAAGGAGATCAGCTTTCATGTACCAAAAGGACAGGTGGTGACACTGATTGGAGCCAATGGTGCAGGAAAAAGCTCTACCTTACGTTCTATCGTAGGACTGGTACGGCCGGAAGGCGGAAGCATCCAGTTTAAGGAGACGGAGCTTGCAGGGCTGCCTACGGATCAGATCGTCCCCAAAGGCATCACCCTGGTACCGGAAGGCCGCAGAGTTTTCTCGGATCTGACGGTTCTGGAGAATCTGAAGATCGGTGCATACATGAGAAAAGATTCGCTGGAAGAGGACCTGAACTGGGTCCATGACCTGTTTCCCCGCTTAAAAGAGCGTTCCTGGCAGCTTGCAGGGACGCTGTCCGGCGGTGAACAGCAGATGCTGGCCATTGGCCGGGCACTGATGTCCAGACCGGAACTGATCATGATGGATGAGCCATCTCTTGGGCTGGCACCGATCATCGTTCAGGGCGTCTTTGACATCATCCGGGAGATCAACAAGCAGGGCGTGACGATTCTTCTGGTGGAACAAAACGCCAACATGGCGCTGAAGGCGGCAGATCTTGGCTATGTCATGGAGACTGGTCAGATCACCTTAAGCGGAACCGGCAAGGAACTGGCGGAGAATGAAGAAGTGAAGGCCGCCTATCTTGGAAAGGCCAAAAGCTGATCTGTCTTTTGGCCGGAAAAAGAGTCATGATAATGCCCGGCCGGCAGACTGTCAAATTATTCCAGAAGAAAGAAAATTCAGATTTGACAGGCGCATGCCGGTGTGCTACAATGGCTTCATAAAACCCGCATGGGAGTGGATTTTTCTGGAGTTGATCCATTTTCGCCACACAACTGTCTGACCGGCAGCTGTGTGGCATTTTTTTGTGCGGAAAAAGGAGGATATGTGATGGAACAGACATTTATGAAAGAGAAAGGAATCCTGTATCTGGTGCTTACGATGTCCCTGCCCATGGTGCTGTCCATGATGGTCAATTCTCTGTACAATATTATTGACAGTTATTTTGTGGCAAAGATCAGCGAAGATGCCATGACTGCGCTGTCTTTGGTATTTCCGCTGCAGAATCTGATCAATGCAGTGACCATTGGTTTCGGCGTGGGCATCAACGCAGTGATTGCATATTTTCTGGGCGCAAGAAATGCACAGATGGCAGACCGGGCGGCAACCCAGGGCATGATCTTGAATGCGCTTCACGGACTGGTGCTGATGGTCTTTTGCATCCTGGTGATTCCGGAATTTCTTGGGCTGTTTACTTCAGATGCTGCTGTCATTCAGATGGGAGTTCGATATTCCAGAATTGTGTTTGTATTCGCGGTGATTATATCGCTGGATTTGTCTTTTGAGAAGATCTTCCAGGCAGTTGGAAAAATGACGGTCGCCATGGTCAGCATGCTGTGCGGATGTATTGCAAATATCATCCTGGATCCCCTTTTGATCTTTGGCCCTGGACCATTTCCTGCTCTGGGCATCGAAGGAGCTGCCATCGCCACCGGACTTGGGCAGGTGCTGACGCTGATCCTCTATCTGTGCTATTATTTTCTCCGTCCCATTCCGGTGAAATTAAAAAAACAGTGGGTAAAGCCGGACCGGGAGATTGTAAGAAGGCTGTATTCCGTCGGCGTAGCGGCGTCTCTGACTTTATCCCTGCCGTCTTTGATGATTTCCTGCTTAAATGTCATCCTGTCTTCTTTTTCTCAGGCCTATGTATTGGTGCTGGGAGTCTACTACAAGCTGCAGACATTTTTGTATCTGACTGCCAGCGGCATTGTCCAGGGAATCCGGCCGCTGATCGGATACAATTACGGGGCAGGAGAGTACGAGCGGGTGAAACGAATCTACAAAACTGCGCTGTATCTGATCGTGGGAATTATGTCCTTTGGAACGGTCCTTTGTTTTCTGTATCCAGAGCCACTGATCGGGCTTTTTACGGAGGGGTCCGATACCATCTTGGCAGGGGCAGGAGCTCTTCGGATCATCTGCATCGGATTTGCGGCATCCTCCGTGTCTGTGACGGCGGGGAGCGCTCTGGAAGGGCTTGGAATGGGCAGACCGTCTCTGATGATCTCTTTGTGCCGTTATCTTTTGATTATGCTTCCGGCAGCTTTTCTTCTAAGCCGCGTGCTGGGAGCTGCCGGAGTGTGGTGGAGTTTTCCGACGGCAGAATTTTTAACGGCGGTTTTAGCCGGTCTTTTGTTTCAGCGGGCGCTTCGGTTTGACAAGAAACAGCATTTTTAAATGAAAAAAACGAATCCACAGGTGTGAGACTTTCTGGCAGATACAGGAAGTTCGCACCTTTTTTTAAATGATGTTTTCCTTAAGAGGGAGTATGATAAATGCATACCAGCTTCCAAAAGCCGCAGATTTCCGTAAAACCGGGTCTGGGCGGTGCCGCCGTCTCTGAACGGATGGTATGCCGGAAGTGGTAGAGAGGTGTATTATGATGATTCGGAGGTTCGAATCCTCCACTGTTTTAGGGAAACAGTTTGCTAAGTGGTAAAGCGATCATTGCAACGACTGCACAGTCCATGCAGCTCAAAAGCGGAAGAACCGCGTTTTCTGCTTTTCCCGGAAGACTTTGAACGGGAACGCTTTCTGGTCCGAAATCAGACCAAAAGCCAGTACCTTTAAAGTTTTCAGCCGGAAAAAGGCAGCAGATCGTCCGGATACCGAAGAAACGATCCGAATGACAGCCGATGCCTTGGTACTGGTGTACTGACCGCATTATATTCAGGCAAAGGTCCTCTGCAGGATCCTTTTTCTCAAGGACTCTCCCCGTTTTTTCGGCGGGAAAAGCAGGCGCACTTCCAAATCAAAAAAAACAAAGCAAGAGGGGCGCGGAACTATTTTCACAGCGCCGCCCCGTACAGCGCCCAGATGGGTGAGCGGCTGCGAAAGCAGACGAGAAGCCATCTCCTCCCCGGGTGATGGGAGGGGCAAGCGGAACTATTAATAAGGAGGCAACCGATGAGATATTTAGTCAAAGAGCAGGAATGCGGATATTTATTGAAAAACGGCGTTTTGGAAAAGCTTCTGTTCGCCGGAAAATACCATCTTCCTTCCTGGATGGGATATGAACTGAAGATTGTAGCCATGACCGGAAAGGTGGACACACAGGATCTTCCAGTCAGCATTCTGATGAAACGTCCGGAATTTGCCGCACGGGTGATGCGGGTGCAGATCCCGGATGACTGCATCGGCATACATACGGTCAATGGCGTGTACAAACAAGTCCTGATAGAGGGGGAGGCATTGTACTGGAATGTCTATGAGACCAACGAAGTCCGTCTGGTGAATGTGACGGGTACCCGGATCACAGAGGATCAGGTTCCTTTGATGTACCAGAACCTGCTGCCGGCACGGATGTACAAAAAGATCGTCATAGGGGCAGGAGAGACCGGGCTTTTATACATTGACGGACAGTACACAGAACGGCTTTCCACCGGGATCTATTCTTACTGGATTTACGCCCATGAGGTAACCTGTAAGATCTTTAATCTGAAAGTTCAGCAGCTGGAGATTTCCGGACAGGAGATTTTGACCTCCGACAAAGTGGGAATCCGCCTGAACATCCTGTGCAGCTACAAGATCACCGATCCCTGCGCCCTGGTGCAGATGACAGAGAGCTCCGGAAAGCTTTTGTACACAAAGATCCAGCTTCTGGCCCGGGAGTATGTGGGACAGTACCGGCTGGACGAACTTTTGGCTCAGAAAGAAGCCATCAGCAAGTGTCTGTCCCAGCAGATGAAAGCACTGCAGGCAGAGTATTGTGTGGAGATCCTGGACGTGGGCATCAAAGACATCATCCTGCCGGGCGAGATCCGGGACATCATGAATACGGTTCTGGTGGCAGAGAAAAAAGCCCAGGCCAATGTGATCATGCGCAGAGAGGAAGTGGCTTCTACCAGAAGCCTGTTGAACACCGCCAAGATGATGGAAGAGAACCAGATCTTATACCGCTTAAAAGAGCTGGAGTATCTGGAGCGAATCTGTGACAAAGTTGGTTCTATCTCCGTAAACGGGGCGGGAAATATCCTGGAACAGTTGGCGGGACTGACTCTGCCAAAGGAGTCAAAAGCATCCTGACAAAGGCAGAGCAAAATGACGGATCATTTTGCTCTGCCTGTTCCTGCTTTTCGGTATTCAGAAGGCGACACGCCTTTTTGCTTTTTAAAAATGCGGCTGAAATACATGGAGTTCTCGTATCCCACAATACTCCCGATCTCCGCGATGCTGTAGCTGGTGGTCTCCAAAAGGACCTGGGCATTGGTGATGCGCCTTTCCACCAGATACTGCATGGGAGTGGTTTTCGTATACTGTTTAAAATTTCGGATAAACCAGCTGACACTCATGCCACGGGAGGCAGCGTACGCTTCAATACTGATCTCTCGATTGTAATTTTCATTAAAATACTGCAGAGCAAGTTCCATCTCGGCATCCAGATAAGGGTCTTTCTGCCGGCGGTCCCGGCCAGTCTGCCGGTGAATCTGGATCAAAAGCTCCAAAAGAAGCAGCGTCAGAAGCTCTGGATAATGGGTCGGACATCTTTGCAGTTCCTGGATCATCTGTTTGAAAATTCTGGAATATTCCAGTGAAGTTCCGGTGTCCAGCACCCGCATGCCGCTGGTGATTCCATAATGCCTGAGAATATTGGTTACATTATGGCCGGTAAAGTGTACCCAGTAGACCTCCGTCTGCTCAGATCCATAATACACATATTTCTGCGGTTCTTTCGGACGGTAGAGCACCATCTGTCCGGCGCTTACCACCGTATCTTTTTCACTTTTGTCAAAGTAAAAATGTGCTTTTCCCGATGCAATATACAATAACTGAAAATCCCATCTTCCCCTTGGCCTGTGGGTCGGCAGTTTCGGCCGTTTGTACAGGCGATAGGTTCCGCAACTTCCCACAATCAGCGGCCGGCTCTTGTCTTTAAAATCCACCAATGAACGATTCAAATACGCAGAATTGATATACATACAGGGCTGTCTCCTTTACAGATTGCCGAGTGAACAACAACATTGTACCATTTTGTGTATGTTTTGTCTAATGCAGTTCATAGACATCTGAGATATTTTTCCCTATAATAAGGGTATCAAATGAACAAGGACGTGCAAATTGAACAAAAGAATGGAGGTTATAAGGAGAATGATTGTACCGCGGCACTATGAAAATTTGGAGGTACTCCACGAACATACCATGCCAGCCCGGGCTTATTATATTCCGGCGTCGGTGCGGATGGACACACTTGTGGAGCAGCGAGAAGATTCGGACCGGATACAGATCCTGAGCGGAAAATGGCGTTTCCGTTATTATCGAAGCATCTATGATCTGACGGAGCCTTTTTATGAACAGGATTTTGATGTCTCTTCCTATGATCGGATCCGGGTACCGGGTGTGTGGCAGATGGAAGGGTACGACACCCATCAGTATACCAACATCCGCTATCCGTTTCCCTTCGATCCGCCTTTTGTCCCTCAGGATAATCCCTGCGGAACTTATGTGCGGGAGTTTTTGTACCATGTAGACAAAACGGCTCCCAGAGTATATCTGAACTTTGAAGGAGTGGATTCCTGCTTTTATGTCTGGATGAACGGAACTTATGTTGGATACAGCCAGGTATCCCATTGTACCAGTGAGTTTGACGTAACCGACCAGGTGAAAGAGGGGGCAAACCGGCTGGCGGTGCTGGTGCTTAAATGGTGTGACGGAAGTTATCTGGAAGATCAGGACAAATTCCGCACAAGCGGCATCTTCCGGGATGTATATCTGTTAAAGCGCCCTGCACAAACCGTCCGGGATTATTTTGTAAAAACCGCCTTTTCAGAAGGGAAAGCGACAGTAACTGTGCAGATGCAGTATTTTGACGCTGCAGTCCCCACTGCCGTTTCTCTCTATGACCAGGAAGAGGAGCTGGTGGACATGGTGCAGTGCCAGGAAGAGGAGCCGTTGGAGCTGATCATCCAAAAGCCGATACTCTGGAATCCGGAGCATCCTTATCTGTATACCCTGGTCATTGACACAAACTCGGAGACCATTGTGGATCACGTAGGTCTTAGAAAGGTGGATATCGACAAAAAGGCCGTGCGGCTCAACGGAAAAAAGATCATTTTCCGGGGTGTCAATCGCCACGATTTTGACCCGTTTACAGGTCCCGCCATCGGCCTGGAACAGATCATGGAAGACCTGATCCTGATGAAGCGCCATAACATCAACGCAATCCGGACAAGTCATTATCCAAACGCTCCGTTTTTCTATCAGCTTTGTGACAAATACGGTTTTCTGGTGATTGATGAGGCGGATCTGGAAAGCCATGGACCGGTGGAGATCTATCACAAAGACAACAGCGATGCCAATAAGTTTAACCAGTGGAACATCCCCATCGCAGACAATCCAGTCTGGGAGGCATCGATTCTGGACCGGGTGAAGCTTCTGGTGGAACGGGACAAAAACAGACCCTGCGTGGTTATCTGGTCCATGGGAAATGAAAGTGCTTACGGCTGCAATTTTGAAAAAGCGCTCCGTTATACAAAAGAATACGATAATTCCCGCCTGACCCACTATGAAAGTGCCCGGTATCGGAAAAGCGGTGTGCAGTACGATTACTCCTGTCTGGATCTGTACAGCAGGATGTATCCTTCTTTTGAAGAATTGACCGAATATCTGGAGCATGATCCGAAGAAACCTTGTATTCTCTGCGAGTACTGCCATTCCATGGGAAATGGTCCGGGGGATCTGGAAGACTATTTTCAGCTGTTTCAGAAGCAGGATGTGATGTGCGGCGGGTTTGTGTGGGAGTGGTGCGACCATGCCATCGCCTGCGGCACCACGTCCGATCAAAAGACGATCTATCATTACGGAGGAGACAGCGGTGAAGTGATCCATGACGGGAATTTCTGCATGGATGGACTGGTCTATCCGGACCGTACCCCCCATACGGGACTTTTGGAGTACCGGAATGTATACCGTCCGGTCCGGGTGGTGTCTTTTGAACAGGAGACAAAGAAACTTACAGTCCGCAATCATCTGGATTTTACGAATCTGAAGGATTGGGTGGAAATCCGCTATGAGGTATGCTGTGACGGCATCTGCCTGGAGAAAGGGGTGCTGCCGGTCATGGAGGCGGGACCGGGTCAGAGCGGAAGCATCGATTTAAAGATATCCATCCCGGAGGCAGGCAGGGCCTATCTGAAGTTATTCTATTATCAAAAGGAGACAACGGCGCTTGTCCCGGCCGGACATCTGCTTGGATATGAGGAAATTCTGCTGCACACGAAGGATGACCGGAATCAGACGGTTGTAAAACTTTTTGAACCGGCAAAGGACTGGGATGCTGCACTGCAGGTGGAGGAAACCGACCGAAACATTGTGATCCGGGGAGCAGATTTTACCTATGTTTACGAAAAGCGGACCGGACTGTTTTCCCAGATGAACTATGGAGGAAAGGCCTATCTGGACCACCCCATGGAGCTGAATATCTGGCGTGCGCCTGCAGACAACGATATGTACATAAAAACCGAATGGAAGCGGGCACAGTATGATCAGGCCTTCGCAAGAGCCTATGAGACCAGGATTCTCAAAGGAGAGACGAAGGTGGAACTTTTCTGCCGGATGTCCCTGGCAGCGGCCTCTGTTCAGCCCATGATGGAGATCGGTGCCGTCTGGACTGTCGACTGCAGCGGAAGGCTTGGCGTCACCATGCGGGTACACCGCAATACCGAGTTCCCGGAGCTTCCGCGGTTCGGACTTCGTCTGTTTTTAAACCGGGAGCTTGATCAGGTGTGTTATTTTGGTATGGGTCCTTATGAAAGCTATATAGATAAACACCAGGCATCGCTTCATGGACAGTATCACACATCGGTTTTGAAGCTTCAGGAGGACTATATCCGTCCTCAGGAGAATGGAAGCCATACCGACTGCGATTATGTGACTTTATCCCATGACGACTACAGTCTGACGGCAGCTTCAGAACATACGTTCTCTTTTCAGGCATCTGTCTATACCCAGGAGGAACTGGAGCAAAAGATGCATTACCATGAACTGGAACCTTCAGACAGCACGATTCTGTGTCTGGACTATGCCCAAAACGGCATGGGTTCCAACAGCTGCGGACCGAAGGTCCTGGAAAAATATTGTTTTAACGAAGAAACTTTTACATTTTCAATCCATCTTGTACCGTTTGTAAAAAATTAAACTCACAGAACCGTCTGCCGGTTCGGGTATCCTGTGCATGCAGCAATCCGGAAGCGGATGCCCGAATCTGCAGAATGTAACATAGCAAAAAAGAAAAGGAGCATTTTTTATGCAGGAAAAAACATATTTAAAATGGTACAACAAAGTAGGGTATGGTTCCGGAGATATCGCTGGAAATGTGGTATATGCATTCTTATCCTCCTTTGTCATGATCTACTTGACCAACACCATAGGGTTAAATCCGGGGATTGTGGGGACGCTGATCGCTGCCTCCAAATTTTTTGACGGAGTCACGGACATCTTTTTCGGCGCCATGATCGACAAGACAAAGACCAGACTTGGAAAGGCAAGGCCATGGATGCTTTATGCCTATGTGGGCTGTGCTGTTACACTGGCTGCGATCTTTGCCATTCCGGTCAATCTTGGCAAAACCTCACAGTATGCCTGGTTTTTTATCGCTTACACTCTGTTAAACGCCGTGTTCTATACGGCCAACAATATCGCTTATTCTGCTCTGACAGCTCTTGTGACCAAGAACAGCAAAGAGCGGGTGCAGATGGGTTCTTATCGGTTTATCTTTGCTTTTGGAACCAGCCTTCTGATCCAGTCTATCACCATAAATGCGGTGGCGTACTGCGGCGGCGGCGCGTCCGGCTGGCGGACAGTTGCCATCATCTATTCTCTGATCGGCCTGGTGGTCAACACGATCTCCGCGCTGTCAGTCAGGGAGCTTTCCGAAGAAGAGCTGAATGAAGCTGAAAAAGGAGACCCAGAAAACACACAAGAGAAGTATGGTCTTGTGGCAGCAGCCAGAATTCTGATTTCCAACAAATTTTATCTGATGATCTGCGGAGTATATATTTTGCAGCAGATATACGGTGCCATGCTGAATATGGGCATCTATTATATGACCTATGTACTGAAAAACGAAAATCTGTACGGGGTCTTCTCCTGGGCCATCAATATTCCTCTGATCGTGGCACTGGTCTTTACACCGACGCTGGTGGCCCGGTGGAAAGGGATGTACCGTCTGAACTTAAGAGGCTATATACTGGGTACGTTCGGCCGGGCAATGGTAGTCGTGGCAGGATATTATGGAAGTGTGCCCCTGATGCTTTTCTTCACCGGTGTGGCGGCCTTCGGACAGGGACCCTGGCAGGGAGATATGAACGCAGTCATCGCTTCCTGTTCTGAGTATACCTATCTGACTACGAAAAAACGGGTCGACGGAACCATGTATTCCTGTACTTCCCTTGGGGTGAAGCTGGGCGGCGGTCTGGGCACTGCCATTGCAGGCTGGATGCTTGCAGCCAGCGGTTTTGACGGAACGCTGGCGGTGCAGCCGGAATCCTGTATGAATATGCTCTACTTTATGTATCTTTGGATTCCCATGTTCATCAGCCTTGTGATCACGCTGGTACTTTCCAGAATGAATGTGGAAGAGACCAACGAAAAGCTGAAACAGGAAATGGAAGCAGAGGTTTCTGTATAAGTCAGAAAAGCATTGCCCTGGAAGATCTTTCGAAGATCACTTCTGCGGGCAATGCTTTTTGTCTTTGCCGGGGGTCTTTATGCATGATATACATGATCGAAATAGTCTGCATAAAAATCCAGAAGCTGGTTCATGAAATCTTTGATTCTGTTCATTGTGCATAACTCCTTTCTCTTTGTTTTACCATAACAATCATAACAGAGAGCCGAAAGGATTGCGTGCCAAACAGGAAGAAAAGATAGTCATATTTTGCAGAAAGGAGAAATCCGAATGTATCCGGTTTATGAAAAGACCGAGAGGGGCGTGCGGGCGCTTCAAAAGGAGTCTGAGCATGTGGGACCTCATCTGCACCGGGCGATCGAGTTTGTCTATGTGACAAAAGGCTGTCTGGAACTTGGAGTGCAAAGAGAACTGTACCATATGGAAGAGGGGGATTTTGGCATTGTGTTCCCGGATCTGATTCATCATTACCAGGTATTTTCGCAAGGAGAAAACACCGCCTGCCATATTCTGGCAGAACCATCCGTGTGCGCGGCATACGGAGAAGATCTGTTCAAGTACAGTCCGAAGATTCCGGTGATTCCAAAAGAAAAAGTGGAAGAGGAGCTTGTGCATGCGGTCAGACATCTGATTGGGGAGAGAAAGCCGGACCCGATCCTCAGACATGCATATGTGCAGATTCTTCTGGCCAAAAGCATGCCGCATCTTTTGCTCGTGCCAAGGGAGGGACCAAAGGACGAAGAAGTTGTCGATCAGATGGTGGCTTATATCTCTGCGCATTTTCGGGAAAGGATAACGCTGTCCAGAATGGCACTTGATCTGGGAGTCGGCAGATATGTGCTTTCCCGGACATTTTCCGGCACATTCCACAGGAATTTCAATCAGTATTTGAATGAGACAAGACTTTCCTATGCCTGTGAACTGCTGGAATACACAAACCGCACGATAACAGACATCTGTCTGGACGCCGGCTTTGACAGCCAGCGAACTTTTCACAGAGTATTTAAGGATTACTGCCATCAGACGCCCCGGGAGTACCGGAGGAACCAAAGAGCGAAACTTTTAAGCTGCCAGCCAGTTTCTGAAAATCTTCAGAGCCGGCACTGCATCCATGAGCCTGACACAGATAATAACGTACACCCCGGTCCGGAATTGGATAGTGTGCTGTAAACGGAGCGATGCGCGTAAGCTGCTCCTTGTTTTCCGGGGTCAGAAGCAGCACCGTCAGGCCCGGGAGACTGTTCTGGCAGAGAAAGTCCTGCAGCTTTTGTGGCATCCTGGCTTCTGCACTGGCACAGAGAAGCTGTGCAGAAGGATAAAGAAGGCTGCACATGGAAAACAGGGCAAAGCTGTGTCCGGACGGAGAAGTGGCAGCTTCTTCGGCAAGGTACTGCATTGTGCGGTCCCGTTCTTTCTGCCAGATTTCTTCTCCGGTCAGATCAGACAACAGGGAAAAAATGTGCGCAGCGACCGAATTGCCAGAAGGAAGCGCACCATCCCAGGTTTCTTTGGGGCGGCTGATCAGCTGTTCCGAATCACTGGCATACAGATAGAATCCTCCCTGCCTGGAATCGGAAAACCAGCGGATCATCTCTTTGGCAATACGTGCTGCTTTTTCCAGAAAATCTGCATTCCAGGTGATCTGATACAGCTCTAAAAGAGCCCATGCATAGTAGGCATAGTCTTCCAGATTTCCCGAAAAGGCGGCTTCCTTGTCCCGGTAGCGGACATACAGCCTGCCTCTTTCGTCTGTCAGATGGGTTTCCACAAATTGCTGTGCCTTTACTGCATCTTTTAGCCAGGCAGGTTCCCGGCATAAAAAAGAAGCTTTTGCCAAAGCAACAATCATCAGGCTGTTCCAGGCGGTCAGAATCTTATCGTCCCGATGCAGTGACGTGCGGGTAAGACGATAATGGTAAATCTGCCTGCAGAGCATCTCCATACGTCTGTCTTTGCGGTCAGGCTGTCTTAAAAGATTTGGAATATTTTTTCCTTCAAAATTTCCCTCTTTGGTTATATCAAAAAAGCGGCAGAAGTCTTCAGCGTCTTTTTCATTTAAGACCTTGAAGACTTCTTCTTTGGTCAGCATATAATATTTTCCTTCCACCCCTTCACTGTCTGCATCCTGTCCGCAGCAAAAACCGCCTTCCGCACCTGGCAGCTCCCGCAGAACATAGGAGACCGTTTCTCTGACCACAGACAAGAAGAGTGCATTGCCAGTGACCTGATAGGCTTGTGCATAGACATCGATCAGCAGCGCATTGTCATACAGCATCTTTTCAAAATGAGGAATCAGCCACTGTTCATCGGTGGAATAGCGGGAAAATCCGCCCCCGATCTGGTCATAGATACCGCCCCTGGCCATGCATTCCAACGTTTTTGTCACGATCTGCATGGCTTTTTCGTTTTGTTCCTTTTGTGCATAGCACAGTAAAAAAGTCAGATTGTGAGGAGTCGGAAATTTGGGTGCCCGTCCAAAACCGCCCCATCTGGAATCGAAAGTACGAAAAAGTTCTTCTGCTCCCCGTCGGACCAGTTCCAAAGAAGGTTCGGCGCCGGATGGGGTTCTGGGACTTTTTAACCAGGAACTGATTTCTTTTCCGGTCTGTTCCAGTTTTTCCCGCTGTTCCTGCCACAGCTTTTCCACCCGAAGCAAAAGCTCAGAGAGTCCCAGATACCCATAGCGGGAATGACGGGGCAGATAGGTGCCTGCATAGAAGGGATTCTGCTTGGGCGTCATCAGGATCGTCAGAGGCCAGCCGCCGGAACCGGTCATGGCCTGGCAGACGGTCATATAGACGGCGTCAATATCCGGACGCTCCTCCCTGTCCACCTTGATGCTGACAAACGAGCGGTTCAGGATCCGGGCGATCTCTTCGTTTTCAAAAGATTCATGGGCCATCACGTGACACCAGTGGCAGGTAGAGTAGCCGATGCTTAAGAAAATGGGCTTCTCTTCCTGACGGGCGGTCTCAAAGGCCTGGCTGCACCAGGGATACCAGAAGACGGGATTTTCCGCGTGCTGGAGAAGATAGGGAGATTTCTGATCTTTTAACTGATTTGACATGGAGCGCTCCTTTCCATAACTGTCATGCACCGGTAAAAAGCGACAGCTTGACAGTCTGTCTGAATTGTTACTATTATAGACCTGTCTGAATAATATTATCATTGTTTTTGTATTTCTGTCACCTTTTTGTGCTGTGATTTGTTTTATATATAAGGAGTGATAAGTGATGCAGCCTTATGAGAAGAAAACATGCTGCAGCGTGGAAGCGGTCTTCCTCCGGTACGGCGGTATGCTCTACCGGATTGCCGTCGTCATGCTGCAGAGCACCCATGATGCGGAGGATGTGGTGCAGGATACTCTGATTCGATATATGGAACGAAAAAAGGGCTTTCATGATCAGGCCCATGAGAAAGCCTGGCTGATCCGGGTGACCATCAATCTGTGTAAAAACCGGCTTCTGTTCGCAAGAAAACATCCGCAGGTGGAGCTTTCCCAGCTGACAAGAAGCTATGAGAATGCAGAAGACCGTGGTATGATGGAATGTCTTCTGAAGCTGCCAAGGGTGCATCGGGAGGCGCTGCTTTTGTACTATGTCATGGGCTACAGCATCCGGGAAGCCGCAAAAATCCTGCAGGTGACAGAAGGGGCCATGAAGAAGCGGCTGGAACGGGGGCGCAGAAAATTTAAAGAGATTATGGAACAGGAAGGAGTGGCAGAAGATGGAATATGAACGTCTGAAAACAGCAGTGGAACAGATTTCCCTGTCAGAAGAAGCAAAGAAGCGGATTCTGGAGCTGGAAGAGAAGCAGAAGAAACGACACGGACAGCAGAAGACTGTGAGACAAAGCCTTACAGCTGTATGCATGGCGGCGCTTATTTTTTCTGCCTTCCTGGTCCTTCCGGAAAAAATAGAAGAGACGCCAAAGTGGGGGATCACGGCCTATGCCAAAGGAACCAAAACAGCCCAGTGGATTTCTCTGAAACCCGGTGAGCGGGTGCTTCTGGAACTGGATCCGGTGAGGAACCGTTACATGATCGAGCTGGATCTGCCGGAAAACTATTACTATGAAAAGGAGATTATTATTCTTGGCATAGACTGTATCAGCCCCCAGGGAAAGACGATTTTCTGGCTGGTTGGCGATGAAGAAGAGGCAGAGGCGCTTCCGGATGTCATAAGCAGTTCCATGTATATCAAGATCCTGGATGAAAACCGGGAGGAAGTGGACCGGGTGATTCTGGAAGTGACACGGGAATATGACAACTGCTATGTGCAGATCAAAGAAAAGGAGGACCCGTGAGATGTTTTACCTTCATATGGCGGTCCGCAGTCTGAAACGCTGCGGACAACGGAGTCTGTTGTGTATGCTGATCTGCCTGGTCACCGTGCTGTTTCTGCACCTTTACGCAGGCAATGTGAGAGATCTGGAACAGATGAGGGAGCACTTGCCCGATGCCATAAAAGTGGCCGGAAAAATCTGCAATCTGGATGGAAGCATGGATCAGGGACTGAAGATTGAGGAGGCATTGGTGACCGAACTTTTGGCATCGGAATCGGTGGCGGAGCCGGCGGTGACGGTCCAGCTTCTGGCGGATTTGGATGCATCCGGATCCAAAAGAAGGGGAAGCATTCCGCCGTTTGAAGCCCGGGGTGTCAACTGTCTGGCAGGTGCGGGCGGACTGAAACCGGAGGATGTGACGTTGACAGAAGGAAATACTCTGGACTTTCTGGCATCCGGTGAAAGGAAATGTCTGGTGGACCGGGCCCTTCTGGAACAGAAAGGGTATCAGACCGGAGACCGGATCCTTCTGGATCTTTATTATTATCGGTACGGAGACTATCATGAAGTATTCTGTGAGCCGCTGGAGCAGTGCGAATATGAGATTGCGGGAGTCATGGATGCAGGCAGCGGCGCGGGATATCCGGAACTGATTCTGCCTATTCAGGCGGTGCAGGACAGCTACCGGCGGGCGAGGTATCCTTTTCTGGCTGATTCCTTTTTTTTCACTGTGAAAAATCCGCTCAAGCTGAATGCATTTAAAGAAGAGATGCAAAAACTGGGACTTCTTCCGGTGTCAGGAGCGGCAGAGATGCACTATGAGGGCAACGCGCTGGTGGTGCAGGATGAGACCTTTATCAAAGCGGCAGAGCGGATCGAAGAGAGCCTGACGCTGCTTCGGGGATTTCTGCCTCTGATTTTCTGTATTGCGGCGGGAGCAGGATATCTGACCGCACACCTGTTCATCCAGGACCGGAGACCGGAATATGCGCTTTTACGGTCCATTGGGATTGGAAAGATGAAAAGCTGCCTCGTCTTTTTTACAGAATACCTGCTTCTGGCAGTGGCAGGCAGCGGGCTTGGGACTCTGTGCGCCTGGCCTGTGATGTCAGAGAACCATTCTTTTTCGCTGGTGGTGATGTGGATGTCTGTGGGGTTCTGCGTCCTGGGGATGCTGGCAGCGCTTGTCTCCATGAGCAAACACAGTGTGATGCAGATTCTGTCACAGAAGGATTGAGGTGAGCAGTATGATTATGATCCGATACAGTCTGAAACAGCTTTGGCGGATGCGCCGCATCAGTGCCTTTTTTGTACTTCTTCTGACCTTTGCGGTGCTCCTTTTGTCTCTGGGCGGGAGCATGTATGTGCTGACCGCTGCTAACATGGAACGTTTTGAGCAGGTCTTTTTGACCATCGGAACAGCAAGGCAGGTGCCGGTGTCGGTGAAAAGAGAAAAGGAATGGAGTGCGGAAATCAAAGATTACCGCTTCCGGACGGTGAAAGAATACGGAGAAACGATTCCGGCTTCCGTGCTGGAACTCTCCGGAGCAGAATACCTGTCCGGACCGGAACAAAGGCCATATTATGTGGCCTACGACCCTTCCTTTCGCCTGTTTGATCTGAATACGGGAGTCAGCCAGAGGGTTGTCTTAGAAGGGGTGCCTTATGAGGACAGCATCCCTGACGGTCCCATAAGGATGCATCAGGGAAAGGTGCTGTACAGCTATTATCCCATGGACAACCTGATCGACTTTCATTTCTGTGATCATGAAAATCCGGAGCCAAAACCTCTGGAGGCGGGAAAAACGTATGTAATGTATCTTCGGGACTATATTCCTCATGGATGGCGGACAGGGGAGGATAATCCTTATGAATGGATTCCGGCAGGAACGCTTTCCTCGGACCAGACCGACCTGTCCGGCAACCGGATTCCGAGTTCGCTGCCAGGGATATTTTATGAGGAAGTGACCGAAGGATTCTATGAGACAAAGGCGGGGGAGAAGTGGCTGGAGCTTGCCAAAGCACTGGACTGGACCTACCATTCGGTCCCGGTCACGCCGGTGAGCGATCTGAACCTTCTGATGTCTTTTTACCAGGGAGATGCCTACCTGATCGAGGGCAGAAAGCTGGATGAGGCGGATCAGGAAGAAGGGCGCAAAGTCTGTATGATCTCCCGGTATTTTGCCGCAAACAACGAGCTTTCCGTGGGCGATCAGCTGCCGCTTTCACTGATGCTCGCCAGCTATTCCGGAACCACTTCTTCTGATGCCAGTCTTTTGTTCTGGTCGGATTACGGACTGCTGAACGCAGAAGGAAAAGCTTATGAGCCGTTTTTTGAGGCAGACTATACGGTGGTTGGTATCTATGACTGGTCTGCCGGCAGTTCCAGAAGTACCGACTATGCGCTGGGACAAAATGAGGTTCTGATTCCGGCCAGTTCGGTGACAGAAAGTATGGAACACAACATTGCGGCCTACGGTCCCATGAATGCGGCAAACACATCCTTCTGCATTCCCAACGGAAGCATCCAGGAATATCAAAAGCTGTGGGAAGAGCAGGGGGTGGAGGGGATCGAACTGCAGTTCTATGACAGAGGATATACCGATCTCCAGGAAAATCTGTCCGGGATCCGAAGGATCTCCGTGGTCCTGCTGGCAGCGGGGATTGTGACAGCATTTCTGGTATTGATGTTTTTCTGCCGCCTTTTTATCACAAGACAGTGCCGAAGAACTGCCATCGAGCGTTCCATGGGAATGGGAACGCGCACCTGTATTGTCTCTTTGCTGGCGGGACTTGTGCTGCTCAGCGCGGCAGGGTGTGTTCTGGGAAGCACCGCCGGCTGCCGGCTTTCCAAAGAGACTGTGCAGCGGATGGAAAGCGGCGGGCACTACAGTACCTTGTACAGCAGCGGACTGATTGCGGCGGAAGGAAATGAGACAGAAGAGATTGTACTGGATACTTCTTTAAACGCCGCCGTTTCTGCAGCGTCCGGGTTTGGAGTACTGACAGCTGCAGTCCTTTTATCACTTTTTATGATTCATGGAAATCTGAAAAAAGAGCCGCTGAAACTGCTGAGCAGAAGAGAAGACTAGACTAGATGCAGCATTTTACCTTCCTTCTGCAACATTTTACTTTTGAATCAGGTGATTTTAAACGATATATGGTATCATATAGTCAGGCAGAAGAGCAGCGGTTCTCTTGATCTGACCGGTGTTCTGTCTGCATGATATCCGGTGAAATGTGTTTATTCCCGCGGGCAACGAGCCAAGTGGCTGCTTGCAGACATTTGGCGACTGCCGCGAGGGTCAAATACCCCGCTGCTTAGCAGCGCTGCAAGTTTGATACCCCGTTGCTTGCAGCGGGGTATTTGATTCATGGGGAGAGAGGCGAGCACTGACTGTGAATGTCAGAAGGAGGAATCAAGATGATAAAAATTGCGGTCTGCGACGATGAGCCGGTGATGTGCGAGCGCCTGAAGCAGATGGTCGCATGCAGGCTTCAACAGTGGGAAGAACATTACCGGATTTCCTGCTATACAAATGCCGTGCAGTTTTTGTGTACTCCCCTGGATTTTGATCTGATTTTTCTCGATATCCAGATGCCGAATCTGGACGGGATCGAACTGGCAAAAAGACTTCGGCAGAAAGAATTTGAAGGGGTTCTGATCTTTGTAACCGTGCTCAAAGAATGTATGCTGGATGCTTTTGAAGTGGAGGCTATGGACTATCTGTGCAAGCCGGTAGATGAAAACCGCCTGGAGCGGGCTTTGAAGCGCAGTTTAAAGCGTCTGTGTCGAAAAGAAGAACGGTATCTGTCCATCCGGACGAAAGACTGGTGCCGCAATGTAAAGCTTCGGGATATCTGTTACTGTGAGGTCGTGAATCGGAAGATCTATGTACACACCAAAAACGAGGTGATGACTTATTACGGGAGAATCAAAGAAGCTGAGCGGCAGACAGCGCCGGATCTAATTCGGTGCCACCGCAGTTTTTTGGTTAACCCGGAGTATCTGTCGGAGTATCGGGACGGCGTTGCAGTTCTGGAAAATGGAGACCAGGTTCCGGTCTCTAGAAATTATCATCCGGTCTTTATGAAAAAAATGATGGAATATATGGAAGAGCAAATGGCCGTGCCGGATCAGGGAACCTGGTAGAAGCGACGCCGATTGTGTGTAACAGAAGGGAGCACAGAATGAACTGGATAAATGGATTTCTGATGGGATCCTTGTGGTATATGGCAGCTCCTGGTCTGCTGGCCTATGTACTGCTGCCTTTTACGATTTTCTTTTTTTTCTGCAGTTACTGCAAAATCCCTTTCCGGCTGCTTTTTGGATGCTGTTATACGATATTGTCCGCCTGCATTGGAGTGATGGAGCTTAGGTACCGTCTGCAGGGGAGTCTTGGACTGATCATGGAGATTGGACTGCTTGCCGGATGCGGCTGTGTACTGCTGAAAAGAAAGCCTCTGGAAGCACTGACCCTGTCGGTTTTGATTCATTCGGTGGTCAGCGTTGGCAGCGGGGTCACAAGTTGGATCGGCTACCGGATCCTGTTGCCTTTTATACTGGAACATGAGCAATGGGTTTATCCGTCTGACACAGTAAGAGAATGTCTTCGCCTGCTTCTGGTATGTGCCCTGTCTGTCTTTATTCTGAGCCATTTCCGGCAGAGCATGGCAAGTACCAGCCGGCAGGCACATCTGCAGCTGACAATCCCTGTCTTTTTTATTTCATTGGTGGTGCGGATTATACAGACCATGATCTACGGAGATGAATTCTGGGTTGACGCTGGCACCGGTGAGATCCTTTCCGTGCAAAATATCCGGCATGGAGAACTCTTGTTTCTGCAGATCTTTGCCTGTGTCTGTCTGCTGCTGACCTTATATGCATACCAGAAAATCCTTAAAATCCTTCAGGCCGAGCAGAAAGTCCTTCTGCTGGAACAGCAGGCGGCAGAACAGGAGATCTACCTGCAGGAAGCAGTCCTGCGTGACCAGAAGACCCGGGCCTTCCGGCACGATATCAAAAATCATCTGACGGTGCTGGCGGAGCTTCTCAGGGCGGGAGAGACAGACCGGGCGTGTGATTATCTGGCCCATCTGGATGAGACGGCAGCAGCGCTGTCCTGTACGGTCTGCACAGGCAACGCAGCCGTGGACGCCCTGCTGGGAAGTAAACTTCTGTTGGCAGAGCAAAAAGACATAAGGATCCGCTGTGAGCTTAAGATACCCGCACAAAATATGGTCAAAGACATGGACTGGTGCATCCTCTTATCCAATGCACTGGACAACGCCGTCAAAGCCTGCACCGAATTGCCAAAGGAAGAAAGGCAGATTAATCTGGCGAGTCGGAAAAAGGGGAACTTTTATCTGCTGATGGCAGAGAATCGCTGTGCAAAGGAACTGACCCGTGTACCGGAAGATGGAATCGGCCTTTCCAACATTCGGGCAGTCGCGGCAAAATATCACGGAACCGTTAAGAATACGGTATCTGAAGGAGTGTATCGGCTGCAGATTTTTTTGACTATTCCTAAGACTTAACCGTCTGTGTAAAGTACACAGCTGTTTCACAACGGGAAAATATCCTTTTGCATCATTTCTGCAATGGGACAAAAAAGCAGGGCGATATAAAAAGAGTAAACTAAAATGCAGACAGGAGGAAACCGATATGGGAATACAGGCGGTTGGTTTTGGCGATTTGTCCATGGACCCAGTCCATCTTTCGGGAAGCGGAGGGGATCCGCAGCTGAAGACTCTGGAACAGAAACTCCAAAAACTTCATCAAGAAAAAAAGAAAGCGGTTCAGAACCACGACGAAGAAAAGGTGAAAGAGTTAGAAAAGCAGATCGAACAAGTCAAACAGAAGATCGAGCAGTTAAAAAAGAAGAGACGAAAGGAGGACGATAAAGAAGACACCAAGGGCCCGGGCTATCCATCCCGGAGTCCCTTAGATGGGTCTGTTGGAAGGTATATAGACCGGTTTGCATGATCCAGAGGAAAAGGATTGAAAAGCAAAAGGAGGGGCTGCCAATGAGGTCCTGCCGGGTGTTCCGGCGGACTTCATTGCGGCCTCTCCTTATTTCAGAATATCCGATTGCGTTACAGAAGCGCTTCTTTTTTTGCAAGGATTGCTTCCGCTGCTGCACATGCGGGACAGTCGCAGTATGCTGCACCTGCAGCTTTCAGTTCCCGGCCGTGCGCAGCTACTTTTTTGGCAGTCTCTGCACCAAACACCTGTTCTCCTTTGGGTGAGTCGGCAAAAGCAATGAGTCCGTCCACAGGCATGATATCCATCTCAAGCTCTGCGATAAAATGGCGGGCAGCATCGGATTCTTTATCCGTTCCCACAGCATCAAGCCAGTTCTGGGCTGCTGTCTTTGCTTCCGCGCAGCAGGAAGGTGCTTTTAGAAGCTCATTCACTTTTTCCATTACTTCGTTTTTCCATTGGTTATTCATCTTTTTATGCTCCTTTTCTTTTATTTGCAGAATGTAAATGATATATGGATGGATGCAGACATCCGGTCGGGCATGCGGACGCGCATTTACCACACCGAATGCACTCGGAAGAGCGGGAGATCTCCTGAATCAAAAGCCCCGCAGGGCATGCCTTCTCACAGGCGCCGCAGGATATGCAGTCTTCCTTCTCCCAGTGGATCTGTACCAGGCTGAAACGGTTGAACCAGCCGTAAATCGCTCCCAAAGGGCAAAGATACTGGCAAAAAGGCCGGAAAACCTTTACAGAAAGCAGGAGAATAAAAAGCAGGATTCCAAGCTTCCAGAAAAACAGACCGCCGATCTGGCTTCGCAGTGCTTCATTGGCAGAAAGCAGCGGAAGTGCGCCAAGAAGCGTACCGGAAGGACAAAGGTATTTACAGAACGCCGGTACTTTTGCAAAGCCGCCAAACAAAAACATGGATCCGATGCACACAAGCAGTCCAAGTACTGTATATTTTCCGTATTTTAAAATTCGGTGAAAAGGAAGTCGTTTTCTTTTTTGAAACAGAGGAATCCGGTAGAGAAGATCCTGCACAAAGCCGAACGGACAAAACCATCCGCACACAGTTCGTCCCAGAAAACTTCCAAAAAGGAAAAGAAAGCCCATCACACCGAATGGAATCTGAAACCCCTGCTGGTTTAGCAGGGCCTGCAGGGCACCGATGGGGCAGGAGCCGACTGCTCCGGGGCAGGAGTAGCAGTTCAGCCCCGGCACACAGGTATACTTGAGTTTCCCCTGATAGATCTTCCCGGCCAAAAAACCGTACGCATAGCCATTGGTCAGTATGGTATAGAAAAGTTGTACAGTATGACGCATTCTGTCCATAGTACGACTCACCCGATTCCGATGCACTCCAGACAGATCATCACAGCCTTTTTCCAGATGACCGCAAACTGTCCTTGCGCCTGTCCAAGTATAAAGCAGATAATTCCTGCCAAAACGCCGTACAGCCACAGGTACGGATGTTTACTGTTCCAAAAGTGCATTGATGGTTTCCTCCCATGCAGATTTTTCCATGGCGCCCACCACGGTATCCAGGATCTGTCCGTCCTGGCTGATAAAAAAGGTAGTCGGCACAGCAGACACATCCATCAGAAGCGCGCGGTACAAAGACTCGTTCAAAAGCAGATGCGGGTAGTCGGCACCGGTCTGCCCGATCAGTTCCGATGCAGTCTTTATCGCCGGTTCCTGCGCATCCTCCGCAACGTCGCTGATGATTCCAATCAGCTGAAAATCTTCGGTGTCATAGGCTTTGGCAAGCTCTCCAAGCCCTGGCATCTCACTCAGACAGGGATTGCAGTAGGTGGCCCACACATTGACCATGGTAATCCGGGAGTTTGAAAACACGTCGCCGGAGACAGAAGCCCCGTCGATGGTCTGCGCATCAAAGGTAATGGAAGCATTGCTGTCTGATACGGCAGACGACGTATCGGTTTCTGAGGTGCTGTCTTTGACCTCCTCAGTCTGGTCCTTTTCCCCACAGCCGCTTAGCAGGGCCAGGAAAAGAATACAGAGGAAAAGGCAAGTTTTATGATAACTCCGCATAAAAAGTCCTCCTTTCTTTCATCGTCCGGACAGATTGTTGACCAGCCAGATGACAATGCAGGAACCAACGACCGCTACGATGATGCTTCCAATCAATCCGCTTCCGTGGATACCGATCATCCCAAGCACCACATTTCCCACGATGCCGCCGACAATTCCAAGCAGGATATTCTGCATCATACCGCCTTCCTTGTTCATGATTTTTCCTGCAATCCAGCCGGCAATCCCTCCAGTGAAAAGTCCGATTATTAATCCAAACATGATTTCTGTTCCTCCTGTTGTAATTTCATAAAATGTTGATCAAAAATCCTCCTGTAAACAAATTTACAATGGATCTTAGACCGTTTGCCCTTTGTTTGCTGACAAGCCTGAATTTCCATCTGCGACACCGCCGGTCAGCAATGCCGCCGCATCGCCTTTCTTCTGAGCCCTGCAGGCTAAAAGTTCCTTCTGTGCCACAGGCTGAAAATAAAGATGTCAGCACATGAATACAGTATAGCACAGGTACCTTGTTTTTAACAGTCCTACTTTGGATCAGAAAAGTCTCAGGATTGAACCACAATTCCTTTCATGTTATAATCTGACTAAAAAATACGATTACGAAAGGAAAAAGGAGCAGTCTATGAGAACTTTGCTGAAACATGCCATGATTGTAACCATGAACAGGGAAGGACAGGTTTACACCGACGGAAACCTGCTGTTTGAAGATGACCGAATCCTGCTGGCAGGAGGAGAAGCGGTGGATGAGAGTACCTGTGATGAAGTGCTGGATCTGACGGGCAAGCTTGTGATGCCGGGACTAGTCAACACCCATGTACACACTTCTCAGCAGCTGGCCAGAGGGCTGGCGGATGATGTGGATCTGCTGACCTGGCTGCACGACCGCATCTGGCCCTATGAGAGTCATATGACCGAAGAGGATTCCTACATTTCGACGCTGTTCTGTGCAGCGGAACAGATCAAGGCAGGTGTGACGGCCATCGCAGAACCGGGAGGGCAGTATGTATCGGGTATGGCCCGGGCGGTGGAAGAGGCCGGAATCCGGGCAAAGCTGGCCAACTCGGTCATGGACTGCGGAGAAGGGCTTCCCAAAGCCTGGCAGCGCAATACCAGGGAGGAACTGGACCGGCAGGAGGAGGACATTCGCAGATTTCATAAAACGGCAGAAGGTCGGGTGGAGGTCTGGCTCGGAGTTCGGACTATCTTCAACGCAACGGATGAGCTTTTGCTGGGAACAAAAGAACTGGCAGACCGATACGGCATTGGGATCCACATGCATGTGGCGGAAGCCAAATCTGAGGTAGACTATGTAAAAGAGCGTCTCGGAGTGCAGACAGTGACCCATCTAAGAGATCTGGGGTTTCTTGGCCCGAACCTTTTGGCAGCTCACACGGTATGGCTGACGCATGAAGAAGTGGAGATGTTCCGGGACTATGAAGTGAAAGTATCTCACAATCCTGCCTCTGCCATGCGGGTCCTTGGTTTTGCCAAAGTGCCGCGAATGCTTCGGGAAGGGATCTGTGTGGCAATCGGAACCGACGGGGCACCCACCAACAACCGGATGGACATGGTGGACGAGATGTGGGTGACTTCCCTGATTCACAAAGGCTGGCGTCTGGATCCCACCGTCGTAAAAGCCCAGGAGATTCTTCGTATGGCTACCATGAACGGGGCAAAGGCATTGCAGGAGGAACATCTTTATGGAAGTCTGGAACCAGGCAAAAAAGCGGATCTGATCATCATCAATCCGGATTCTGTGGGAATGCAGCCTATGCACGATCCCATCGCCAATCTGGTAACTTCCATGCATTCTGCCAATGTGGAAAGCACTATCTGCAACGGCAGATGGCTGATGAGAGACCGAAAGATCCTGACTTTTGACGAAGCGTCTCTGATTCAGGAAGCAAAAATCCGTGCAGCCGGCATCCGAAGCCGGGCGGGCATCCGGATGCCGGAGCGTTTTCCTGTGAAAACCTGTTAAGTTCAGGCAGTTGCCGCTTTGATCACTCCGCATCCGATCTTGGCGCCGGAGTTGCCGGATGGCTGACTGGAAAAGTCATCGGTCATGCTGTGGATGATCACGGATCTTCCTAGGATATCATCTACAAAGAAACGCTTGTCATAGAAAACATGCCAGGCATATCCTTGATTGCCCATCAAGGGAGGCAGGTCACCTGCATGCTGAGGATGGGGATTGTGGTCCGGATTGTAATGATCACCGGTCTGATCAAACGGCCTGGTACAATCCCCCTGCTCATGGATATGCATTCCATAAAAATGACTGGAACCAGGCGTATGAATATTGGGAAGGCCGAAGATCTCGGCTTCCACAAGAACGCCGCCATAAGAAGTCTGATAAAATTTTACAGAGCCTGCAAGCTGAGGATGTTCGGCATTTCCCTGGATCCATGCGATTGCTGCCGGAGCAGTATGGGTCAGCAGATACTGAAAGTGGGAAGAAGGGGTAGGCTGATACATATATACATCTCCTGTTTTTCCTTTTTCTTCAGTTTATGCAACAGGGGGTGAAGATGCTTAGGCTCTATAAGAAGCAAAACTGCTCACCATCCTCTGGCACATACAGATTTCCGCCATAATGCTGCCGTCCTTCTGCGGTATAGCGTTCTTTCCTGTGCGCCAGGTCTTTGTCTTCCGTGTGCCAAAGCACCAGATTTGGAATTTTGAGCGTCTCTGCCAGCCGGCAGGCATCCATAACCGTACTGTGGTGCTTTTCATAAGGTTTAAACCGGTCACGCTGGCTGTACAGGCAAAAGGCCTCATGAAGAAGCCAGTCTGCTCCCTGCACATAGGGAAACAGTGCTTCATGATAAGGTTCATCCCCGGGAAAAGCAAGTATGGTCCCCTGTTCCATATGGATGCAGTAGCCATATTGTTTTTCCTTGGAGGATCCAATGTCAAAAAAAGTAAACTGGTCGCCGAGAATGTCTTTTCGGTCGTTGTGTTCTACTATATGAAACAAGATGCGGCTGTCAAAATGTGCCGTGAACTTTTTCCCGATCGTCAGGCAGGAGAGTGTTTTGATCGTATCCACCAGCTCCCGGTGACAGTAAATATGCAGGCTGTCCTCATAGTTTCCCTTGTTCATGCTGGTGGCGATCATCCGGATCATCCAGACCATGCCCAGAATATGATCATTGTGTGCGTGGGTCACAAAGATATGATGGATGCGTTCCAAAGGGATCTGCTGTTTTTCCAGAGCAAGAAGGATTCCATTGCCCCCTCCTGCATCAGTCAGAAAATATTCATCTCCCTTTTTCATCGCAAAACAAGTATTATAGCAGTGCACCGCCTGTGCGTTTCCGGTGCCCAGAACAATCAGTTTTTCCAATTTTTTATACCTCCTACTCGATTCATAAATTCCTGACAGCTGTTCTTATCATAATCGATTTGCGCAGGAGAATCAAGCGCTGTCACCGGGACAGAAAAGTTTACGGTCCCGGCCCGGGACAACACCGCAAAGAGGAGCAAAGATCTGCTGCAGATCTCCAAAATTTCCCTGTCAGCTTATGGAAAACGCCTTCACAGCCGACATATACAGTATAGAAACCGTTTATCAGACGCAGAAGGAGTCAGGAGGTGACCTGACCATATGGAATTGTACAACAATATGTACCAATACCTCAGACAGACAAAGATGCAGGGGTACTGGGAAATGAAAGAATCCGGAGAAGTCCCTTTGACAGAGAAGATGGATCTGCATGCTTCTTTTGCCAAGGCCATCTCTTCCGGAGGAAAGACCAGTGATGAGACGGCTGTTCAGGCGAAGCTTGGAAAGATTCGGGCAAAACTTAAGGCAGGCGCCAGGCTGACCAGTGCGGAGAAGGAATTTCTGAAAAAACATGATCCGCAGCTTTATATGAAAGTTATGGCACTAGAGCAAGAACAGGCGGCCTATGAGGACCGTCTGAAAAAGTGCCGTACACGGGACGATGCAGAGCGGATCAAGACGCAGAAGCTGGCAGAGATGGCTTCCAATCTGAGCAAGGAAGATGCAGAGTACCTGATGATTCGTCTCAACCAGATGAAAGAGGCAGAGAAAAAGATGGCCTCTATTGTGACGCGAAAACCGTGGCAGAAGGATCTTGACAAAAAACAGCTGGAAGCCCGCAAAAAAGCAAAAGCAAAGGAAGACAAGAAAATCCGAAAGAGAAAAGCAGAGAAGAAGCGAAGAGAGGAGGCAGCCCGAAAGAAAAAGATGGAGGAAAAGATGCAACAGGAAGCTGCACTGAAGAAAGAAATGACGGAAGAACTTATAGAAGAAAAAATGCTGGAAACAGAAGAGCAGGAAGAGAGAGGAATGGAGATGCGGCAGAAAGAAATCATCGCTGCTGAATTGATGGCCAGCGAGGTGATGAACGAGGAGCGGATAGCCAAATACATGATTGCCGCCGGAATGATGGATAACCAGGCAACAAAAATCCAGATGCCCAATGTGCTTCCGGATGCCGAACCTGTTGCTGCACCCCTTTCCCTTGGCAGTTCCAGAGGCTTTGCCGCTTATAAGGCTGCCGTAGACCTGCCGGAATTCCAGGAAAAAGAGACAGAGAATAAGCCCTATGTCAGAAGAGCATAACTCGTGAGGCATGATGAAGGAATATAACTGGCACGGCTGCCGCGTGCAGATTACGAAAAAGAAAGTGAAGCATACAAATCTTCGGATCCGGCCGGAAGAACCGGATGTGATTCGTGTCTCCATTCCCTGTTCCATGAAATACGAAGCAGTGGAACAGATTCTAAACCAGCCGCGAATTCTTCGCTGGGTAGAGAAGTACCAAAAGAAAGCCAGCGAATCTTTGACAAAGCCAGAGATGCAAAAGGAAGATAAGCAAAAGCAGATGGCTTTTTATCGAGAGCATTTGCAAAAAATTCTACCGGATTTGATTCTCAAATGGGAACGGATCCTGGGAGTCCGATGTAATAAAGTGACGATCCGGGACACCCGTTCCCAGTGGGGAAGCTGCAGCATCCGATCCGGCAATATCTCCATCAGTGTCTGGCTTGGAGCATTCCCTGAGGAGTGTATCGAGTATGTGGTTGTCCATGAACTGACGCATCTTCTGGAAACCGGACACAATGCACGTTTTTACGGGATCTTAGATCAGCATTATCCAAAATGGCGCGAGTGCAGAGCACAGCTGAAACGCGGGTCTTTCTGACCTTTTCAGTATTTCTTAAGAAATCTTATGATTTGCTTCAGACATAAAAACCGGAAAATATGTTACTCTATATTTGTTGAATTCGCTTAGAATTTGAGAACATACGAAGGGATGAAAGACGGGATGGAGCAAAGACAAAGGATGACAGAGCGGGAGCGGATGAGAAGGCGGGAGCAGATGCGCAGAAAGAAAAAGCGACGGCTGCGCCGGAAGATCAGGCGAATCTGCAGACTGGCCTGCCTGTTTTTGATTCTTGTCGTTATGGCAGGGATTTTGTTCTTTCTTCTGCGAACAATTGGTCATTTCTCAGGTACGAAAACCTATGAGATGGAAGCGCCCAAACAGCGCGTGGAGTCAGAAGTGCGCGAAAGACTGGAAGAACTGGCGGAAGAGAAGAAAGGGTTCAAAGAGATTCTGGACAATTATGAATCCTACCCGGAAGTGTATCTGGCAGCTCTTGCCAACAATCCGGAGATGTTAGACTATGTAAAAGGATACCCGGATCATGACGGTACGGTCAATGGAGAGCTGACAAAAAAAGAGAAAAAGAGTGACTATCCGCTGTTTCTTCAGTGGGACGAGCGCTGGGGATATGGTTCCTATGGTGCCAGCAGCATCGGAATCTCCGGCTGCGGACCAACCTGCCTGTCTATGGTGATCTACGGTCTGACTGACAATGCAATGGCGACTCCTGACAAGGTTGCCCGATATTCGGAAGAGCAAGGGTATTATATAGAAGGAACGGGAACATCCTGGGATCTGATGACCGACGGGGCGGAGGCATTCGGCGTGACCGGCTCTGAGATTTCACTGGATGAATTTGTGATGAAAAAAGAGCTGGATGCAGGACACCCGATTATCTGTGCCATGCGGGCCGGAGACTTTACCGCGGCGGGACATTTTATCATGATCTACGGTTATGATAAAAAGGGATTTCTGGTTAATGATCCCAATTGTAAAGCAAGAAGCGAAAAGAAATGGACCTATGAAGAGTTGGAAAAGCAGATCAAAAATCTGTGGTCGTATCATTAAACAGACGATTGCAATTCATATGTTTTATAAAATTTCGTCCGGTATGGACATGGGATAGAAGAGAGGGGAGCGCCGGAATTCTGGCGCTCCTTATCTTAGCGTTCTCTTAGCTGCACAACATTGGCAGCTTTTCGTTTATTTTCTTCCTTCATGGCAGCATAATGCTTTCGGGTGGTATTGACGTTTTTGTGTCCAAGGACATCGGCCACCAGGTAGATATCACCGGTCTCCTGATACAGGGAGGTTCCATAGGTACTGCGCAGTTTATGGGGAGTGATTTTTTTGACAGTGGCCGTGGAAGCATATTTTTTTACCAGACGCTCCACGGAGCGCACGGTAATCCGGGTGTTATTCTGAGAGATAAACAGAGCGTTTTCATGCCCGGGTTCCGGATCCATGGCCAGACGCTCTTCGAGATAATTGCGAAGCATTTCCTCTGTTTCTTCTCCAAAATATACGATATCTTCGCTTCCTCCTTTCCGGATCACCCGTATGGCACCATTGTCAAAATCCAGGTCCGAGAGATCCAGCCCCACCAGCTCTGTCACTCGAACACCTGTTCCGAGCAACGTGACAACGATTGCCAGATCCCGCAGCTTATTTCGGCTGTGCCAGACTTTCTGCTGTTTGGTCAGTTTTTCTCCAGATTCTATATTGTCAATCAGTTGGGCTACTTCGTTGGCGTCCATACGGATGATATTTTTTTCTTTGACTCTCGGCACATCTACCACAGATGGTGCATTTTTCTGAATCATTTCTTTTTTATGAAAATAACCAAAAAATGTGTTCAGTGTCGCCAATTTTCGTGCTTTGCCTTCCTCATGGTTCTGGTACACCTGGCCATCCTTTTCATAGTAAGTGAGAAAGGAGAGATATTCTTCAATATCCACCGGCTGCAAATTATCCAGGACGGAAACCGGAAGGGTACGGACATCTTTATTCTTGAAGTAGGGATTTTCTGTTTTCAGGAAATAGAAGAAAGTGCTCAGATCATAGGCATAATTCCGTCGCGTGTTGGTTGCCTTCTTAATCTCCATCGCCCGGAAAAAATCACTGGCAAAAGCCGGAAGTTCCTTTTGAAGTTCACGTAATTTTTTTATGTTAATTAAATCCATCTGTTCGTGATAGGATAAGGGCATAAGATGATCCTCCTTGTCATTATGGTTTTTGACAGAACGTGTCGTAAAATAATAAGCTCTGTTTTTATTGTATCATGCGAGCCAATAAGAGACAAGAAGAAATAGGCTGGAAATTGGCAAGCCGAAGAGAGAATTACATCGGCAGTTCCTGCCGACTCTGAATTGTCACGACGAACTTATCAAAACAGAAGGGATATTTCCGCGAAAAATGCCTTGAGTTTCCGCAAACTGTAATTGAAAAATGAATATGTCTGCCCAAAGTGTCAATCTGGTGACTTTTTGAAACATTCACAATGGCAGGTCT
>CAJTYJ010000017.1 GCA_910583895.1 uncultured Lachnospiraceae bacterium | reverse complement strand
TTATTTGGTTCTATAGGAAATATAGTAAAGGAGTTGTTACATATATGAGAAATAAAAAATTGTTTAAATCAGCAGCTGTCATAACAGCGGTCATGTTATCCGTAAGTGGATGTGCAGGTGGTTGCAGTAAGCAGACCGAGCCAGTTATAGCGGATGCAACAGTAGAGACACCAGAGCCAGAGGAAAGCATAGAAAGCACAGAGCCTACACCCTCTCCCACTGTTGAACCAACAGAAGAACCAGTTGAGGAAAGTTCAGAAAGTGAGATTGATACACCAGAAACAGAAGAAGATACAGAGAATACAAGTGAATCAACAGGAATAGAAATTGTTGAAGAACTTGATTTGCAAATGTACGTTCAGACTTCTGCAAATGCAAGAAGTGGTGACAGTACAGATTATGAAGTAGTGACAACATTCAGTGCAAATACAGAATTGCATGTGACAGGTAGAACTGCAAATGACTGGTATAGAATTGAACAGTCTGAAGGTGATGTTTATATCAGTGGTAAGTTGTTGGGTACAGAAAAAGCTGTCATACAGCAGCAGTCAACAGGTGGAAATAACCAACAGACAAATGATAATGTGCAACAGACACCAGCAGAAACTCAACCACCAGCCCAGCCACAGCAACCTCAGCAACCATCTGGTGGCGAGCCGTCTTTAGGGCTAGATGTAGATGGTGGAGGAACAGATTTTATTGGTGAATTTGGTGGTTTAGGAGATTTATAAGAACTAGCATCCATACAGGGGTCACACATCAAGTGGCCCCTGTATAAAAAATTACACATATAAGTGTATCATTTATTATAATTATCACTGCTAAATATATCACTATAGTTTATAATCTTTGCACGCATATGTGCATACCAAGGCTTCACCAAAAGGTGAGGTCTTTTTTTGTTTTCAAATAAAGGTGAATGTATAAAAATACAGCCACTAGAAAAAATAAGCAGTTCAAACTTTGGTTTAAATGTTTTAACTTTTAAAGCATATTTCTGCAACATATAAATCAGACCTGTCAAAATTTTTCCTTTAGAAATATCAGCAACAATGTACATATTAAAACAAGTATTGCATTATGGTAAAAATGAGTTGAACAAGTTGATAGAAATTACTGGCTTATCAGTATACAGTGGCTATTTTCCTGCATTATCTGATTGAGTTTGTTTGTAATGAGTATTTCATAATAATAAAAAGGCTGATTCAGACATCAGATTAAATGCTGTTGGAGATTTGACAAAGTTGTATAAATCATTCTTTTTGCGTCAATCTCCCTAAAAATATATGTTACATAATGGTTTATTTCCTTGCACTATCACGTCTATGCACATAAATGTTTCAGCGTTAAAATGTACTTGAAGTTAAGGAAAACAAATGTTAAAACATTAAGGAGGAAATCAAAAAATGTGTAAAATGAGAGTGGCAGTAAGAAGGGAAATGCTAGGAGCAAGGGAACAGGCTTTTAGCCTCTGGAATGGGAAAGAGGTCATGGAGTACACTGGAAACCAGATTAAAAGTTTAATCAAGTCCGGCCAGAAGGTTTGTGGTCTGGCACTGAAGGAAAATGAACTGGTGCCGGATGCGGAGGGATTTTTCAAAACAAACATCATGGAGCATAGATATTGTGGAAACTTCACTCCCATGATTGAAAATGAAAATGTTATGTCGAATGTGTTCTATATTGTGATTGGGAGTCACGAAGAAAAAGGAGTTGTTTACTACGACTGCATTTCAACAAAATTCGAGCAGGCAAGCTTTGAGCAGTCGGACGTGAAAGCCTACATAAAACTGGGAATCATTTCCGGCGGTGCAAGGCTGGGGGCAGATGATAAGATTGAACTGGCTTCTCTGGAATATGAGAAAGCAGAGGAAACAAAGCCTACAGAAAAGAAAGGTGCTGTAGAGAAAAAGAAATAAGGTTCAGGGGCGTCCATTGGGAACAGTGGGCGCCCTGTTGGTTAAAAGGGTTTCAAGAGGTTCCAGAGGGATCCAGAGAGATTTTAGAGAGGTACAGGGAGTAATGATTGAACAGTATAAAGGTTATGAGATAAAGGTTTACTGGAGCAGCATTGAAAAGGGTTATATCTTCTGTGTGTTCAGTAAGGACGGCGAGGGCATTATGGAAAGTGTTCCATATTTCTATGAGGAAAACGCAGTACTGGGAGCAAGAGAATTTATAGACAGGCTATTGGAGAGAAAGGGGGATTGATATATAACTTTTCATCAACAGAAAATCTCATTGAATCGTGTATAAGTACATTAGATGGATAAGGGGGTGTAGTTAAAAAAATTAGAAAGGGAAAAAAATGAAGAAAACGCATACTTTTAAAACTGGTTTTGAGGTTGGAGAAAAAGGGAAATCATTTGTATACCAGTTAACAGTAGTCACAAAAGAAATTGATATACAGCAGGTAAACAGACTGCTGCAGGCAGTAGATACAGAATATAAGAAAATACAAGCGGAGCAATGTGGTATGGAGTAAGGGGGTACTGTAGAATGGCAAAGAATTTCCGAATCGTACATAAGATAAGCAACAATTTAATAGCAATCTATGTGTGTGTGCCTGCTACTGGTGAGAGCAGACAGGTTGCTCTGGTTGAGTGTCCTAATGACAGTCAGTTAGGGGACAATGTGGAACTGGCGGATGTGTTATGTACTGCATATCGAAAAAGATTAAACAAAAGTATATAAGATAAAGGGACAGCTGCTTATCAAGTGGCTGTCTTTTTTTGTGTATTTATTTTGATACAACTAAGGAGCAGTAAAACAGGAAGATAAATTGAAAAGTTCCGACAGACAGGTTTAAAAGTCTTTGCAGACAGTAAAACAGAAAAGCGGTTACAGATACAGACAGGGCATACAATCCAGATTTCTCAAGTTTGTATTTCTGATTTATATAAAATTTTGAAGTTTCTATAATATAGTATATTGATTCTGGTTAATATTCCTTGAATTGTAAGTTTTCAATAAGGTCTGGGAAAAGAAAATATTTTAAAAAGAGTTGATTTTATAAAGATTTCAAAGAGTTTGGGGAAAAGAAAAGGATGGAATGTCTTTAAACGGGTGCATTGATAAAATTTTATTAAATTGTAGATTTGGAAATCTGGTACAAATTTCTGAACAGAAAAAAGGGTTGTTCCGAATGACAATGATAGACGCATCACTTTTTTGACTTCAATATATAAAGTGCATACTTGTTATGAAATACAGAAAACAAAATGTAACACATAGGTTGCAGACCGAGCCAGCATAACGGCAGCAATAAATTCAAGTGATAAAGAAAAGTACAATGATAGTTGTGAATCACACGCAGCTGATAAATTTTTATTATAACAAAATTTTATCTGGCTGGAAAAATGATACTGCAAGTACGATTTTTACAAGGTAAATAGTATTCAACCATTATGATACGTGGGGATTTTCAAATATTTTTTAATATAGGGGAAATTTCAAAAAAGAAAAGTATACATTAGTTTCTATATGTATACATTGGGTGGCTGTCAGACGTGACAGCTATTTTAATTATACATTGTTGAGAGTTCATACACGTCCAGTAAAGGGAGATATACTGTCCTTTTTGGGATGTGCATACCACGATAACCAACGTACTGTGATTTGTGAGTGTAATCAAAAATGATGAGGAGGTAAACATATGTTCGATTACGCTTACAACAATAATTATACCATAGATGAAGAAAAAAAGCAAGATACAAACGATAAAAATTCGTTCCTTGAAAATCTGCACCTGCTGAAAGAGACAGAGGAAGGATACAAGCTGCTCTGCGGTGTTGGGAGTCTGCAAAAAAATTTAAGGCAGTTTGCGATAGTTTATTTGCAGACTCCACAAGGGGAATTATATCCACAGGAAAGCGTACAAATGAGCAGACTGAATAACAGGAAAGGAACATTGGGCTTCCTCGAAGAACTGCCGGGATTTAATGAACTTGATGAAAAAGAAATTGAAGAAATCAAAGAAAAGATTATCGAAATTTTGAAAAAGACAAAAGAACCCGTCCTTATGGGTGCAGATGAATCCCCAGAGGGGGTTTATGATGAGGTGGTTAATAGAATCCATATCTGTTCAGAAAGAATAGAGAACAATCCAAAAGCATTCGTTTTTATAAAAGATAATGTCGGATATATCCGTACTACTTTCTTTGGTGAATTTTCAAAGAAACTGCAAGTGGGATATACCAGAAAAGAGATACTGGGGCTGCTGAAAATGTTGGGGAAACTGATAACTGATAAGGGCAGAGCCTATGATAAACGCCTGCATTTTGGAGAGGTCAATGGAAAATACTATGCTGTCAGATTACCAGAGGGCACCGTGGCGGACATAAATCAAGATATAGAGATAGTACTACCGCCGTTAGATATAGAGATACCAGAAAATACAGGGACAAATGAAAAAGATAATAATTCAAAAACTACATTTTTTGGATATTATGGGGGTAAAAACAGAATGCACGGCATACTGAATGCACTCATGCCGCAGTCAAAGATATACATAGAACCATTTATAGGTTCCGGTGCAACCCTGTTGAACCGTGGCCGCAGTGAAACAGAGATTGTCAATGATTTTGATCCGGCGGTTGCTAACCTGTATAAGGTTCTGGCAGACAGGGAGATGGGAAAAGAACTTTTAGAAAAAATATTTCGACTGCCGTATACTCAAGAGATATTCAAAATGGCCGTTGAACATCAAAAACAAAATTTCAAAAGGATTAACGATATAGACAAAGCTCTGCTGGCCTTTCTGCTAATCAGCCAGAGTTATAACAACACAAGAAAACAGTTGAGCAACGGGGAATATGATACGAAATCATACCAGATAAAGATAAGGAAGAATCTGCAACAGGTATATAAACGTTTGCAGGGTGTCCAGGTTTATAACAAAAACGCACTGGATATTATGAAGGAGGCGGCAGACAACCCAGATGTTCAAATGTACCTTGACCCTCCATATTTACATTCATTAAGAGGTGAGGGCGCAGACAAGGTATATTTTAAAGAAATGAAATATATCGACCATGTGAGAATGCTGGAGACAATTCAAAATGCAAAGTGCCGCATTCTCCTGTCTGGATACCACGCAGATAAAGACGACCTGTATGATAAATATTTACTGCCTTATGGCTGGAAAAGTCGGGAGTTAATAAAAATAGTAAAGAGCAGCCAGAGACAGGAAGAACGTGATATAGCCTCTGAATGGATATGGTTCAATTATGACATTCCAGATGAAGGGGGGATGGAGTAATGAAGAAAGAAGTGGAGAAAGTGCCAGTCTGGGAGAAATACACGCTCACCATTGCCGAGGCTTCTGATTATTTCAATATAGGAGAAAGCAAACTTCGGAGGTTTCTGTCAGAGCATGAAAGAGAAAGTTACATATTGATGAATGGAACAAAAATTCTGATAAAGAGAATACAGTTCGAGAAAATAATTGACGAGTTAGGGTCAATTTAAAAATACATATTAGATAAAGAAAGTGCTTGCACTATCAGTAATTCAGCGGTATCATAAGCCCCCTTGAAAGAGGGGGCAGTAAAAAATTTTGATTAAATGGAGGCAGCTTATGAGCAAGGATAATAAGAGAAGAGACAGCAAAGGCCGTATATTGAGGACAGGTGAACAGCAGAGACAGGATGGAAAGTTTATGTATGCCTACCGTGGCAGAGACAATAAGATGCACTATGTTTACAGTTGGAAACTGGAGCCGACTGATAAACTGCCGGCCGGTAAAAGGGAATGCAGGTCATTGAGGGAACTGGAAAAAGAGATTGAAAAATCGCTCAATGAAGAACTGGCATACCACGGTGGAGATGTCACGGTATTAGAACTGGTTGAAAGATATATTGCCACTAAAACAGGGGTAAGACATAACACCCTTGCCGGATATAAAACGGTTGTCAATATATTAAAGAAAGAAGAGTTTGGAAGCAGGCGGATTGATCTGGTAAAACCGTCAGACGCTAAACTCTGGCTGATTAAGTTGCAGTCAGAGGATAAGAGAAGTTACAGCAGTATCCATAGTATCAGAGGTGTTGTGCGTCCTGCCTTTCGTATGGCGGTTGAGGATGATTTAATAAAGAAGAATCCCTTTGACTGGGAACTTGCAACAGTGCTGATAAATGACAGCGTATCAAGGGAGGCGATTACACCGAGACAGGAAAGGCTGTTCCTTGATTTTATAAAAGGAGACAAACATTATTCACAATATTATGAGGGGATGTATATATTATTCAAGACAGGCATGAGGATTTCAGAGTTCTGTGGCCTGACGCTGTCAGATGTGGATATGAAAGAACGGAAGATACATATAGATAAACAGTTGCAGCGTACAAGAGAGGGAAAATATATGATTGCAGACACCAAGACTACATACGGCGAGCGTTATCTTCCAATGACGGAAGAGGTTTACCAGTGCTTTAAAAAGCTGGCAGCCAGACGCAGGAAAACAAAGGTGGAGCCAATGGTGGATGGTGTGGGCGGCTTTCTGGTTCTGGATCAGAATGGTATGCCGTACCTTGCATTACATTGGGAAAAGCGGTTCGAGTATGCTCTGAAGAAGTATAACAGGACATACAAGGAAGAACTGCCAAAGATAACGCCGCATGTATGCAGACATACCTATTGTAGTAACATGGCAAAGTCAGGAGTAAATGCAAAGACTTTACAATATCTTATGGGTCATGCCGACATTGCCACGACCTTAAATGTGTATACCCATTTGGGATATGATGACGTGGAAAAGGAAGTAAGGGAAATGGAAGAAAGGCTTAGAAAGGAAGTGTAGGCGTGTAGGAATTTACCTTTGGAAAGAGTAAAAAAGAGGTCATTTTACTTCTTTTTTACTCTTTTTGGGAGACAAAATATACCGAGGTATGGTAAGATATACGAGGTATAGAGTTTTTGAGGTCAGAGAGAAAACCTTGAAAACATAAGGAAAAACGAGGATATACCGAGATATAAGGAGATATGAGAAGTATGGTAAAAATATTATTTGTTTGCCACGGCAACATCTGCCGCAGCCCCATGGCTGAATACGTAATGAAAGACCTGGTGGAGAAGCGCGGCTTGTCCGACTGCTTTTTCATCGACTCGGCAGCCACCAGTACAGAGGAGATCGGAAACCGGGTGCACCGGGGGACCAGAGGGAAGTTGCATGAGGCAGGGATTCCCTGCGGGGATCATCGGTCCAGACAGATGAAGCGCGCAGATTATGGGCAGTACGATTATCTGCTTGGTATGGACAGCTGGAATATCCGCGACATGAAGCGGATCGCCGGGCAGGATCCGGAAGAGAAGATTCACCGGCTTTTAGACTTTGGGAAAGAGCCGAGGGATATTGCGGATCCCTGGTATACCGGCAATTTTGACGAGACTTATGAAGATGTGAAAGAGGGCTGTGAGGCGCTTCTTGCGTATATGATGGAGCATGATCTGGTATGAAGCTGATACACTGTGGGGATCTGCATCTGGATTCCAGGATGGAGACGGGACTTTCTAAAGAAAAGGCGGGGGAGCGCCGTCTGGAGCTTCTCAGGACTTTTACCAGGATGGTGGATCAGGCGGAGGCGGACCATGTGGAGGCAATTCTGATCTGCGGAGATCTTTTTGACGCGAAGACCATATCGGCGCGTGCCAGGAAAAGCGTGCTGGATGCGGTTGTGCAGCATCCGGGGATTATGTTTTATTATCTTCAGGGGAATCACGACCAGAACAGTTTTCTGAGCAGTATGGACACGCTGCCAGGCAATCTTCGGACGTTCGGGAAGGACTGGACTTCCTATGAACAGAAAGAAGTGGTGATCACCGGTGCAGAGTGGTCCAAAGAGAACAAGGATGCAATGGCAGACCGGCTGTCTCTTCGGGCAGACCGGACCAACCTTGTTTTGTTCCATGGGATGGCGGCAGAGTATGCCTCAAAAGATCAGTCAGAGACGTTTTCTCTTCGGAAGTGGAGAGGAAAGCAGATTGATTATCTGGCCCTTGGACATATCCACAGCTTCCGGCTTGAGCGGCTGGATGACAGAGGGGTGTGGTGCTACTGCGGCTGTCTGGAAGGACGCGGCTTTGATGAATGCGGTCCCAAAGGTTATGTGGAGCTGGAAGTGCAAGGCGGAATTGTCCGCCCAAGATTTGTCCCCTTTGCGCAGAGAAGCCTCCACGAAGTGGCGGTTGACATTACAGACCTTTTAACGCAGGAAGAGATCCAGCGAAGGATTCGAAGTGAGCTGAAGGGGATCCCGTCTAAAGATCTGGTAAAGATCTGCCTGACCGGGGAGACGGAACTGGAGGCGGAGAAGGATCCGGCCTGGATTCAGAAATGGCTGGAGGATGAGTATTATCTTTTGAAGATAAAAGACGAGACCACAGAGGCTCTCCATCCGGAAGAATATCAATACGATGTATCCCTGAAAGGAGAGTTCATCCGGCTGGTGCTCGGATCAGAGGAACTGGCAGATGAGGACAAAGAGGCAATCCTCCGGCTGGGCATCCATGCCCTTACAGAAGTCTGAGGCTGCAGAAGGGGCAGGAGAAGAGAAGATGCGCATATTGAGACTACATATCGAAAATTTTGGAACGCTTCATGATTTGGACCTGGAGTTTCAGGAGGGACTTCAGGTTTTCTGCCGGGAAAACGGATGGGGCAAATCCACGCTGGCTGCTTTTATAAAGGCCATGTTTTACGGTCTTCCCCGGACCGCCAGGCGCTCCTTAAAAGAAAATGACCGAAAACATTATCTCCCATGGCAGGGCGGAACCTTTGGGGGCAGCATGGAATTTCAGGCCGGAGGCAGGGAGTATCGGGCAGAACGTTTCTTTGGAGCCAGGGATCGGGATGATACCTTTGTGCTGTATGACCTTCGCACCGGACTGGAAAGCCTGGATTATTCAGCGGGGCTGGGAGAAGAGTTGTTTGGCGTGGACCGGGAAGCCTATGAGCGGAGCAGCTTTTTTCTTCAGCAGGATCTTCTGGTGTCGGCAGGCGACAGTCTGAATGCCCGCCTAAGCCGGATGGAGGCGGATGCGGGGGATATGAAAAATTATGAGCATGCGCTGTCTGTCCTGGGAGACCAGATGAAATATTACCAGAAGACCGGCAACCGGGGACAGATCGGGAAGCTGCAGGAAGCAAGAGAGGCAGTAAGAGAAAAACTTCGAATCTGCCGGGAACAGGAAGCAGTGCTGAACGCCTGTGATGCAAGGCTCGGGGAACAAAGAGCCTCTGTAAAAAAGGCGGCGGCCCGAGTAAAGCAGGTGGAAAAAGAGCTTCGCCGGGTACAGGATTTCCGTCGCCTGGAAGCGAAAAAAGAACAGTATGACCTGCTCAGAAGCCAGGCAGAGGAAAAGCAGGAGGAATTAAAAGAAGCGGCAGCCGCTCTGGGGGAATATACCGACACGCCGCCCGGCGAGGAGAAGCTGGACCGCTATCGGGAGCGGATCTACGAGCTTCGCAGTTTAAAGAAACGGGAAAAGGAAGCGGTGAATGAGGCAAATGAAGCCAGAAATCAACTGGGCAGCCTGATGGATGCCAGGGATGATCTGCAGTCTCCGGGAATGCTCCCCGGGATTTTGGCCGGTCTTTCCCTGGTGCTTGGCGGTTTTTGCCTGGTCTGCAGCTGGTATCTTCCGGGAGGAATGCTTTTTTGTCTTGGAGCGGGGGCGGTGATTTGGAGTGTATTCAGAATCCGCAGGTGCCGTATGGATCAGGAACATCTGAATGCCCGTGTAAAGGAAAGTGAGGAGCAGGTCCGAAAGGCCCAGAGCACACTTCGGGATCTGCAGAAAAAGCGGGACCTGACAGAGAAGAAAGTATGTGATTTTTTTGGAGTTCCCAAGCATACAGATTTTGACGAGCTGGAACGGCTCTGGCAGGAAGCACGCAGGAAGAGCCAGAGATATCGGGAGTTGAAACAGCTTTACGAGGATCGGAGAAAAGAGGCCCACAAAAGCAGGGAACGCTGGTTTTCCTATCAGGAAAGTATCTCGGAAGAAGAGAAAAAATTTTTGTCCGATTCCCCGGGAGCGCTTGTAAACAGCAATCAGACAGATTTAAGAGAACGTCTGGAAAAGGGGCGTCTGGAACTGGAGGGACTTCAGAAAGAGCAGAGCAGAATTCAGTACCAGATCAAAGGGCTTCAGGAACAGGTGGAGCAGATGCCGGAGCTTCAGGAGCAGGAGGAAGCTTTGTCGGAGGAGATTTCAGACAGCGTCCGCCGGCACCGGCTTTTGGAACTGACGATACAGTACCTGCAAAAGGCGAGAGATCAGTTTTCGGTATGTTATCTGGAAGAGCTGCAAAAAGGGCTGGAGCATTATCTTGGACTTCTGGAACCCGAAGAAGCGCTGCGTCCGGTTCTGGATGTCAGCCTCCGGGTGAAAGTGCAGAGGGCGGGAGCGCTGCGCAGCCTGAATACCCAGAGCACCGGGCAGCAGGATCTGTATCGGTTCGGAGAACGGCTTGCAGTCCTGGATGCGCTGTACAAGGAGGAGATGCCGCCTGTGATTATGGATGATCCTTTTGTGAATCTGGATGCGAAAAGGCAGAGACGGGCCATGGAGCTGCTTAAGCAGCTTTCCACGGACCGTCAGATTCTGTATTTTACTTGTCATGAACTATGAGGTTTTTGCCAGCCGAAAGAGGGGATGGTGCCGGCGGGCATACAGATAGGTCAGAAGATGGATCAGTGTGGTCAGGATCCAGGAGACCGGATAAGAGAGCAGAAGTATATGTTGGGTCGGAAACCAGGCAAAAATGGTAGTGAGCCACAGAACCCGGAAGAGGCAGGCGCCGGATAAGGATACGACCATCGGAGTGATTGCGTACCCAAGACCCCGCATGATGCCCATGACGACTTCCATGACGCCGCATAGAAAATAGGGCAGGGAGATCCACAGAAGCCGCGTCTGCCCTGCAGCGATGACCGCAGGATCCGGGGAGTAGATCGTTAAAAGGGGTATGGAAAACAGATTGACGCCGATTCCCATGATCAGGCCGATGACCGTCGTCAGCCCCAGGCAGGAAAAAAGGATCTGGTTGATCCGCTCCGGCTTCCCGGCTCCGTTGTTCTGACTGGTGAAGCTGACCGTAGCCTGGTGCACAGCATTCATGGATATGTAGACAAACTGCTCGATGCTGGCTCCTGCGCTGTTTCCTGCGATGACGGCTGATCCGAAGGAATTGATGGACGACTGGATCAGCACGTTGGAAAAGGAGAACAGGGAGCCCTGGATGCCGGCGGGCAGTCCGATGGCCATCATCCGGCGCAGCCGGCCCGGATGGATATAAAGCTTTCGGATGTCCAGATGACAGGGGCCATCCGTCCTGCACAGACAGGCAAGGATCAAAACAGCGCTGATACACTGGGCAAGGATGGTGGCCAGTGCAACTCCTGCCACATCCATATGCAGATGGATGACAAAGAACAGGTTTAAGACTACGTTGACGATCCCGGCTGCAGACAGAAAGTACAGAGGCCGCTTGGTATCTCCGGTGGCGCGAAGGATGGCGCTTCCGAAGTTGTAGACCATGGTGGCGGGCATGCCGATAAAGATAATCTTTAAGTAGACAGCCGCTTTGTCCAGTACATCGTCCGGTGCGCCCATCAGGACCAGCAGAGGCCTTGTAAACAGGATGCCGATCAGAATCAGAGCCAGTCCGGACAGGATGCTGATGGAGACGGCAGTGTGCACGTTGTCGCGGGTGCCTTTTTCGTCACCACTTCCCAGCGTATGTCCCACAACCACATTGGTACCGATGGAAAGTCCGATAAAAAGATTGATCAGAAGGTTGGTCAACGAAGAGGTGGAGCCTACGGCGGCCAGGGATTCCTTTCCCGCAAAGCGTCCTACCACGATGACATCCGCGGCATTGAACAGAAGCTGCAGGCATCCGGACAGCATTAAAGGTAAACTAAAAGCAATGACCTTCGGAAGCACCGGGCCATTGCACATATCAAGTTTGTACGACTCTCTGGACATTTTCATCCCTCCATTTTCCTCTTTTGTTCCGCAGCGTCGGCGGAAACTGCTTTTCTGAAATAGAACGATATCTACTAATATAGAACGGCTTTGCCCATTCGTCAAGAGACAAATGGGCTTCTTTTTCCCCAAAATAAGATACAAATGTGAGGTAAGGATCAGTAGTTTTTGGCAAATCTCTCACAAATTGTGAGGCACATTTGCCAGAAGGCAGTTTTTAAACACGCTCCGGGAGGATTTTGCTCCGGAAAAAATTTTCTGCTGTCTGCTGTGATTGCTGATTGCAGAACAATGAGCGGCTGTTAATAGAACAGAAAAACAGCAGAGTGAGAGAGATTGACAAGGAGTGCCGGAGATACTACAATGGAAAAAAGCTGCAGCAGGAAAGGCGGAAAGGAAGGAATAGAGATGAGCTATCATAAAAAATACGAGCAGTGGTGCACCGATCCGATTTTTGACGAGGCGACAAAGGCAGAGCTTCGAAAAATCGGCGGAGACGAAAAAGAGATAGAAGACCGGTTTTACAAGGATCTGTCTTTTGGGACAGGGGGGCTTCGGGGCGTGATCGGAGCCGGAACGAACCGGATGAATGTGTATACGGTGACGAAGGCTACCCAGGGACTGGCCAACTATATCAAGAAGCAGAAAGGGGAGGAAAGGGGCGTGGCCATCGCTTTTGATTCCCGGAACAAGTCGGTGGAATTTTCCGAGAAGGCGGCTCTCTGCCTGAATGCCAACGGCATCCGGACGTATCGATTTGAGACGCTGCGTCCGACCCCGGAGCTTTCTTTCGCCCTTCGGGAGCTTCACTGTATTGCGGGGATCGTGATCACCGCCAGCCACAATCCGCCGGAGTACAATGGATACAAAGTATACTGGGAGGACGGCGCCCAGATCACGGCACCCAAGGACAAAGAGATCATCGCAGAAGTCCAGGCTGTGACAGATTTTGCCTCCATCCGAATGATGGAACGGGCAGAGGCGGAGGAAAAAGGACTTTTTCAGATTCTTGGGGAAAAGATGGATGACCGCTATATGGAAGAACTGAAAAAGCTGGTTTTAAGCCCGGAGTCGATCCGGCGGATGGCGGACCGTTTGAAGATCGTCTATACGCCTCTTCACGGGACAGGGAATCTTCCCGTGCGAAGGGTGCTCTCAGAGCTTGGTTTTACCCAGGTGCAGGTGGTACCGGAGCAGGAGCTGCCCGACGGCAGTTTCCCCACCGTGTCCTATCCAAATCCGGAGGATCCCAAAGCCTTTACGCTGGCTTTGAAGCTGGCCAAGGAGACCGGGGCGGATCTGGTGCTGGCAACCGATCCGGACGCAGACAGACTGGGAGTTTATGCAAAAGATACAAAGACCGGGGAATACATGCCCTTTACCGGAAATATGTCCGGACTCCTGATCGCAGAGTATGAGTTATCCGTGCGCCGGGAGCTTGGGAAACTGCCGAAAAACGGGGCGCTTGTCAAGACCATCGTGTCCTCCGATATGGCGGATGAGATTTCCAGAGAGTATGGGGTAACGGTGATCGAAGTGCTGACCGGTTTTAAATACATTGGCGAACAGATCAAATTTTTTGAGCAGACCGGATCCTATGAATATCTGTTCGGCTATGAGGAAAGTTACGGATGTCTGGTGGGAACCCATGCCAGGGATAAAGATGCGGTGGTGGCGGTGATGGCTCTTTGCGAGGCGGCTGCCTATTATAAGGAAAAGGGACTGACTCTGTGGGATCAGATGCTTCATATTTATGAAAAATACGGATATTATAAGGAAGATCTGGTGTCCATCACCATGAAAGGCGTGGACGGTGCAGAGCGGATCCAGAAGATTCTGGCGGATATGAGGAGTCATCCGCTTCAGAAGATCGGAGCATATGAGGTGATCGCGCTTCGGGATTATGAAACGGATACCCGTCTGGAGCTGGCTACCGGCAAGGTGACGTCCACAGGACTTCCCGGATCCAATGTGCTCTACTATGAACTGGAAAAGGGTGCCTGGTGCTGTGTCAGACCCTCCGGGACTGAGCCCAAAGTGAAGTTTTACATGGGTGTCAAGGAAAAAAGTCTGGAAGCAGCCCAAGAAGCGCTGGAAGGACTGAAAGAGGCCCTGACAGAGATCGTAAAATAAAGTCGTTACGGTTCGCAGGTACCCTGTGAACGTAACCGCATATGCCCATTGGAAATCGCCTGCGGCGATGGGGCATATGTTTTGACTCCATAACGGTACTGGCCTATGACGAATCAGCGGAGTGGTTTGTATTTTGCTCTGGAAAGTGTTATACTTAGAACAAATCAATCAGCAGGAGGAATTCGCGTATGATGTTGGAAGAATCGATCAGAATACTGGCAATGCAGGAGGAGATCCTCCAATTTTCCCATTTTACCAATGAAGATGCCTGGGAGCTGGGCAGTCTGATGGTGGCCGAGGCGGCAAGAAATCATCTGCCGGTGGCAATCAGCATCCGGCTGAACAATGGGTATACCCTGTTTCAGTACGGATTTAAGGGAACCAATTATAACAACGAACAGTGGATGACAAGAAAACACAACACGGTTCGAACCATGGAGATGAGCAGCCTCCGGCTGTTTATGCTTCTGAAGAAAAATCAGGAGACGCTGCAGTCCCGCGGTCTGAATGAGCAGGAATATGTGGCCAGAGGCGGCGGGTTCCCCATCCGGGTGGCGGGCGCCGGGGTAATCGGAAGCGTGCTGGTGTCCGGTCTGGATCATATGGCGGATCACGAGTTCGCGTCGGCCTGTATGAGCCAGTATCTGCGGATTGATGGAATCCCGCGGCTGCCGGTTAGCTTTTAGTAAAGAAAGATGCCTGTTTATGGGGCTGTCGCTGAATGACGTTTTCAGGACAGCCCCATAGACTTGGTGTTCTGGATGAGAAATTTATCTGCGAAACCAGGCTTTCATCACAGAGAGCACCTGGATCAGTTCTTCTTCTGTGATCACATAAGGAACCATGGCGTACAGGTAATTTAAGAACGGGCGGCTGAAAACGCCCCGCCTGCAGGCAAACTGCTGATAGCCTGCAAGGATGGCCGGATCCAGAACCTCGATGCAGATGCATCCGCCCATGATGCGGATTTCCTTGATCCGCGGGTCTGTAAAACCATCCATTTCTCTTCGGGTGACGGCTTCAATCCGGCGGATTTTCGACAGATAGTCTTCCTGTTCAAACAGTTCAATTGACTTTAGCGCCACGCTGCAGGCCAGTGCATTGCCCATAAAAGTGGGGCCGTGCATCAGTGCCTTGTCCGAGTCTTCCCCATAAAATCCTTCGTAGACTTTTTTGTTTGCTACGGTGACGGCGTGGCCGATGTAGCCGCCGGTCAGGGCTTTTCCAAGAACCAGAATGTCCGGAAGCACCAGATCTGCTGCGAACCGGTTGCCGGTGCGTCCGAAGCCGGTAGCCACTTCGTCAAAGATCAGCAGGACCTTGTACTGGTCGCACAGCTTTCGTGCTCTTTGCAGAAAGGAAAGGTCATACATGCGCATACCGCCGGCTCCCTGCAGAAGCGGTTCCACAATCAGACAGTTTAATTCTTCGTGGCAGAGCTCAAATGCTTTTTCCAGCGCCGGAATTTCAGTGGGGATGTGGATCACGTTGGGGTTGGGACCATAGGCTTCCAGGATAAAATGGTAGTCTTCGTCATCTCCCACCTCCATGGTTTTGAAGGTGTCCCCGTGGTAGGCGTGGGTCAGGGACAACACTTTGGTTCGCTGCAGCTGCCCTTGATTTACATAATATTGAAGCGCCATTTTCAGGGCGACCTCCACTGCAACACTGCCGGAGTCTGAGAAAAAGCAGTAATCAAGATCGCCAGGAAGCCAGTCTTCCAGCTTTTGGGAAAGCTGCTGCACCGGTTCGTGAGTCAGACCTCCCAGCATGACATGGGAAAAGCGGTCGGCCTGGGACTTGATGGCTTCTCTCAGCACCGGATGTTTGTAGCCGTGGATCACACTCCACCAGGAAGAGACCGAATCAATCATCCGGTTTTCCCTGGTATAAAGCCAGACTCCTTCTGCGTCTGTGATGTGATAGGGATCTTTCATGGTTTTCATTTGTTGGTAAGGATACCAGATCATTTTGCACCTCCGTTATCATGGAGCACAGTGACAGGCTCGTAAAGGGATGCCAGCATATCTGCGTCCATGGAAAGTTCGGCATCGCCGTCCTGGATGCAGGCCAGGACTTTCAGTCCGGTTCGGTGTTCACACATACGCAGGTTGTCTTCTTCCATCACGTTGCCTGGGTGAAACCGGTTGAACAGAATTCCTTTTACCGGGATTTTTTTTGCTTTGAGATACTCGGCGGTCAAGACGACGCTGTTGATGGTGCCAAGACCGGCATCCGCCACGATCAGACAGGAGAGATCCAGCGTCTGAATGATATCCTCCAGCCAGAGCTCAGCCTCATCAAAACAGATCGGGCAGAGAATGCCGCCGCTGCCTTCCACAGTTACATAATCATACCGGGCGCAAACCTGCGCAAATCCTTCCCGGACCACATCCATCCGTACCGGATTTCCTTCCAGGCGGGAGGCCAGGTGGGGGGAAACGGCAGTTTCATAGACGTAGGGACACATGGAGGAAAGAGGCTGTCCGATACCGGAGACGGTCTTGACATGCCAGGCATCTGCGGGGAGCAGACTTTTATCCGGACGCCGTTCGTTGCCGCTCATGGCGGCCTTGTAGTAGGCAGCATTTTTTCCGCTGTCTTTTAATTTTTTCAGAATCAGTCCGGTCACAAAAGTTTTTCCCACATCTGTTCCGGTTCCTGTGAGAAACAGTGCTTTAGCCATGGTATAATCTCACCTCAAATCCTAAATCTTTGATCAGCTTACGGTCGGTTTCCACGGTGATGCCGGCAGTGGTCAGCATATCTCCGGAAATGGCGGCGTTGGCTCCGCTTCGAAAACAGGCTTCCCCCTTGTCACCGACTTGCCCCCGTCCTCCGGCCAGCCGGATGGAGGCATCCGGAATCAGAAAACGGAAAAGGGCAGCGCAGCGGCAGGCTTCCTCATTGGAGAGGGGCGTGTGATGCTCGCAGGGGGTGCCGGGGATCGGATTTAAAAGATTCATGGGGACGGATTTGACGCCCAGGCTCCGGGCTGTCAAAACCATGTCAATCCGATCTTCCATGGTTTCACCCAGGCCAAGGATCCCTCCGGAACAAATGGAGAGTCCGGCCCGTCGGGCGGCTTTTAAGGTTTCGATCTTTTCCTCGTAAGTATGGGTGGTACAGATCTTTTTAAAATACCGGGCGGAGGATTCCAGATTGCAGTGTACCCGGGAAGCTCCGGCTTCCCGTATTTTTTGGAACTGTGCTTCTTTTAAAAGCCCGAAAGACACGCAGACCTGGATCGAAGTTTCTCTTCGGATGACACGGATACTTTCGCAGACCTGATCCACTTCCCGGTCGGACAGAGCCCTTCCCGATGTGACGATGGAATACCGAAGTACCCCCTGAGCTTCGTTGCGCTTTGCACCTTCCAGTAAGATTTCCGTATTCAGAAGCGGATAGCTCTCCTCACAGGCTGTGTGATAATGTGCGCTCTGAGCACAATATTTACAGTCCTCGGAACATCTTCCGCATTTTCCGTTGACGATCGTACACAGATCAAATCCGTTGCCGCAGAATTTCCTGCGAATCTCATCTGCCGCTTTTGTCAGTTCCTCAAGAGGTTCCCGGGACAACAAAAGTGCTTCGGCTTTGTCAATCTGTCCGCCGTCCAGCAGTTTCTTTTTTAATTCCTTTACCATGCTCATAATATAAACTCCAGTTTATAATTTTTATCCTATTAGTGTTCCGCATCCATCCTCATCCTTCCAGGTGTCTGGAAGGATTTTCTGCCTAACATTACAGATTCGCAACCACCGGTTTCAGCCGCTTTGCCAGTCCCGCTGCCAGCACGCAGAGGCACAGATCCCCGGGAACCACCAGCAGAAAGCAATAGAGAAATAACGGCCAGAGTCCGATTGGTGTATCGATCACAAAGTTGCTGATGAGATAATAATATACCATTCCCATTCCATAGACAACCGCAAGTCCGGTAAGGTTGGCAATCAGAACTTTCCCGAAAGTAAACTGCTTTAGGCCTTCCGTCATTCGCCCTGTCACATAGCTTCCGGCGATAAAGCCGATAATATATCCAAAACTGGGCTTTAACAAATACCAGAAACCGCCGCCCTCCGCGAAGATGGGAAGCCCAATCAGTCCAAGAACCGCATAAAGGGCCACGCTGCATGCTCCAAGGCGTCCGCCCAGCAGAAGTCCCGCCATCATGGTAAACAAAATCTGCAGGGTAAAGGGGACGACCGGGATCGGAACTTTGAGAAAGGCTCCCACAGCGGTCAGCACAGTGAACAGGGCACAGAGGGTCATTTCTTTGGTTGTGATTTTTTTCTTCATAATTGTATCAGACTCCATGTGATTGGTTGGCTGGTTTTCAAGTTGCATGGTAGCAAAAAACAGATGGATTGTCAACTTGTTTTTTACAATAGTTAACAATTAAATATGCGATCTGAGGCAGATCCAAAGAATCAATTTTCATCAACAGGACAGAGAAGGGAGACGATGCGGCGGCATCAAAGACTGCCGGCAGCGCGGTCTGATGGAAATTCAGGCAAGAAGATTGATCTGAATGGAATGCAGACAGAACGCTGAAGGATGGAGAACAGAGCAGGTTACTGTTTACATCATGGCTAATCATGCCGCTGATTAGTCATGGGACAGTACAGTTATGGAGTCAAAGCATAAGAAGGAGCGGGAGATTCTGTTTTGACAGAGAAGGAAGCGGTATAGTAAAATGAAAGTGTAGAAGGAGGGGAAAGAATGTACAAGACGGAACGCTTTGAGGCCAGCGTATCGGTGGAGGAATATCTGGACCAGTATGTGGATGTGGAGACGTTTTTAAAGTGCTGCAGAGAATGCTCCGCTTACAATGTGAAATGGTCCTGTCCGCCCTATGATTTTGACGTAGTGGATTACTGGAGGCAGTATCAGGTGTTTGATCTGACGGCGGTCAAAATTTTGTTTGATGAAGCATATGCGGGCAGAATATGCACGAAAGAAGAACAGCAGGAAATTTTTCGAAAATCGGTGTGGAAGGTCAAAGAAGAACTCTCCAAAGAACTGTTTCTTCGTGAGCAAAAGATTCCGGGAAGCATCAGCCTGTCGGCCGGAAGCTGTATGCGCTGCGGGGAGGACTGCAGCCGGAGGGAAGGAAAGCCCTGTCCTTTTCCAGAAGAGATGCGTTATTCCATCGAATCCCTGGGAGGCAATGTGGGGCAGACGATCAGCCGGCTGATGGGGATTGAGCTGGAATGGATGGAGGAAGGGAGGCTTCCCCATTATTTTGTGCTGGTTTGCGGCCTGCTGCGTTGAATTTTACATAAAATTGCAAAAAAACGCGAATTTATCCTAGAAAATCTGCATAAAAAGTTTGCTAAATTTGCCTGTATTATGTATAATATCTATAAAGACAGCAGGAGAGAAGATCTGTGGGAATCAGCGATCTTCTGAATAACTGATAAAGGAGGATTCCTTGTATGGAAAAACGAATTTTCAAGATTCATTCGCAGGCGGACAACAGAGTCGCACTGAAGGTCATTCCGGGGCATTTTGTGACCTCTCACTCCCATATTAATTATTATGTGGATCTGACAACACTTCAGGCCCGTCAGAATGAGGCAGAGGCAGCAGCAAAGCTTTTGGCAAGAAAATATGAGAACAATACGGTGGTGGACACCATTATCTGTCTGAACAGCTGCCAGGTGATTGGTGCGTATCTGGCTCAGGAGCTGACCAGAGGCGGGATTATGTGTCTCAATGCTCACAACACCATCTACATCACGGCTCCGGAGCAGGATATCAACGGTCAGATGATCTTCCGGGATAATTCCAAGATCATGGTTCAGAATAAGAACATCCTGATTCTGTCCACATCCATCACCACCGGCGTGACGCTGGAGAAGGCAATCCGAAGTGTAGAATACTACGGAGGAAAGGTGCAGGGAATCGCTTCCATATTCAGTTTTGTCAAGGAAGCTCATGGTGTGGAAGTCAACAGCATTTTCAACGCGGATGACATGACCGGATATGCGTCCTTTGACGAGAAGGATTGTCCGATGTGCAAGACCGGTCAGAGAATTGATGCGATTGTAAATGGATTCGGGTATAGTAAAATTTAGACGGATGATGGATTGGAATCTCCGATCAGAAAGATATTTAAATTTTATGGAATTTGGCAGAATAAAAAGGCAGGGGTTGTCAAGCCCCTGCTTTTTGTGTATAATATCTGCAATTTGGGCATCTTTAAGCCGTGCGCAGCAGGGCAGCCAAAGAAGGTTGCAGATGGAATCACAGAGAAACCATTTGGGCCAGAAGACAGGAAAGGAAAAGGTGAGAGGATGAAAGCATTTCTTATTCTGGAAGACGGGCATGTTTTTTGCGGCAGGAGTATCGGGTCGGCCAGGGAAGTGGTCAGCGAGATGGTATTTAACACGTCCATGACCGGTTATCTGGAGGTCCTGACGGATCCTTCTTATTCCGGGCAGATGGTGGCGATGACTTATCCGATGATTGGAAATTACGGGATCTGTCGGGAGGATATGGAGTCTGAAAGACCCTGGGTGGACGGGCTGATCGTCCGGGAATTGTCCAGGATGCCCAGCAACTTCCGGTCGGAGGATACGATCCAGAACTTCCTTTCTGAGTATGATATTCCGGGGATCTGCGGGATTGATACCCGTGCACTGACCCGGGTTTTAAGAGAATCGGGCACTATGAATGGTATGATTACGACAGATGAGCACTATCAGACGGAAGCAGTATTAAAAAAGCTCAAAGCATACGCAACAGGAGACGAAGTATCAAAAGTTACCTGCAAAGGAACGTATGTTCTGTCTGGCAATGGACCTAAGGTAGCCCTTCTGGACCTGGGGGCCAAACGTGGCATTGCCCGTTCTTTGCACAAACGTGGCTGTGAGGTCATGGTCTATCCTTCTTTTACTTCCGCTGAGGAGATCCTGGCTTCTCATCCGGATGGCATCATGCTTTCCAACGGACCTGGGGATCCCAAGGCCTGCGGGAAAATCATCCAAGAAATCCGAAGACTATATGAGACAAATCTTCCTGTCTTTGCCATCTGTCTTGGTCATCAGCTGATGGCCCTTGCCACAGGCGCGGACACATACCGGCTAAAATACGGACATCGGGGCGGCAACCATCCGGTCAAAGATCTGGAGACCGGCCGGGTGTACATCACTTCCCAGAATCACGGCTATGCGGTGGACACAGACAGCCTGAATCCGGATGTGGCAGTTCCCGCCTTTGTGAATGTCAATGACGGGACGAACGAAGGTCTCTCCTATGTGGGTAAAAATATCTTTACGGTGCAGTTTCATCCGGAGGCATGTCCCGGGCCCCAGGACTCAGGATATCTGTTTGACCGGTTTATCAAGATGATGGAGGTGAAAAACAATGCCTAGAAATCCGGAGATTCAAAAAGTACTGGTCATCGGTTCCGGCCCCATTGTCATCGGACAGGCGGCGGAGTTTGACTATGCGGGAACCCAGGCCTGCCGTTCCCTGAGAGAAGAAGGCGTAGAAGTAGTGCTTCTGAACTCCAATCCGGCGACGATCATGACAGACAAGGATATTGCAGATCAGGTCTACATCGAACCGCTGACCGCAGAGGTAGTGGAGCAGCTGATTCTGAAGGAACAGCCGGACAGCGTGCTTCCCACTCTGGGAGGCCAGGCGGGCCTGAATCTTGCCATGGAACTGGAGGAGCGGGGATTTTTTAAGAAGACCGGCGTAAGACTGATCGGTACAACTTCTGAGACCATCAAAAAGGCGGAGGACCGTCTGGAATTTAAATCTGCCATGGAGAAGATCGGGGAGCCCGTGGCACCGTCTCTGGTGGTGGAAAGCCTTCCTGAGGGCATCGCATTTTCCAATCAGATCGGATACCCGGTGGTGCTGCGCCCCGCTTATACCCTGGGCGGAAGCGGCGGGGGAATTGCCCATAACAAGGAAGAGTTAGAAGAGATTCTGGCCAACGGCCTGCGTCTTTCCCGGGTGGGGCAGGTGCTGGTGGAGCGCTGCATCGCGGGATGGAAGGAGATCGAATACGAGGTTATGCGGGATGGGGCAGGCAATGTGATCACTGTCTGCAACATGGAGAATATCGATCCGGTGGGCGTGCACACGGGAGACAGCATTGTGGTGGCGCCTTCCCAGACTCTGGGGGACAAGGAATACCAGATGCTTCGGACTTCGGCGCTGAATATCATCAGCGAACTGAAGATCACCGGAGGCTGCAACGTACAGTTTGCCCTTCATCCGGAAAGTTTTGAGTACTGTGTCATCGAGGTCAATCCCCGGGTAAGCCGGTCCTCTGCTCTGGCCAGCAAAGCCACCGGTTATCCCATCGCCAAAGTGGCGGCGAAGATTGCCATTGGCTATACGCTGGATGAAATCAAAAATGCAGTCACCGGTCAGACTATGGCCAGTTTTGAACCGATGCTGGATTACTGCGTGGTGAAGATGCCCAGGCTTCCCTTTGACAAATTTATCAGTGCACGCAGGACACTGACCACACAGATGAAAGCGACCGGAGAGGTCATGAGCATCAGTGACAGCTTTGAAGGGGGACTGATGAAAGCCATCCGTTCCCTGGAGCAGCACGTGGACAGCCTTCTTTCTTATGATTTTGGGCATCTGACCAGTGAGGAGCTGTTGGAGCAGCTGGCGGTGGTGGATGACCGCCGGATCTGGGTGATTGCAGAGGCGCTTCGGCGGGGGACTGCCTGTGAGGAGATTCACCGGATCACAAAGATTGATCTGTGGTTTATTGATAAACTGGCCGTATTAGTGGAGATGGAGCGAAGGCTTCAGAAAGAAGTGCTGACAGAAGAACTTTTAAAAGAAGCGAAACGGATGGAATTTCCGGACCGGGTCATTGCCGGACTTACGGGAAAAGAAGAAGAGGAGATCAAAAGGCTTCGTCAAAGATACGGTATTACAGCGGCATATAAGATGGTTGACACATGCGCGGCGGAATTTGCGGCCACAACGCCTTATTATTATTCCGTATTCGGCAGTGAGAACGAGGCAGTTCGAACCAGCGGACGAAAAAAGGTGCTGGTTCTTGGGTCCGGCCCGATCCGGATCGGCCAGGGCATCGAGTTTGACTTCTGCTGCGTCCACTGTACCTGGGCATTTTCAAAAGAAGGATATGAGACGATCATCGTCAACAACAATCCGGAGACGGTGAGCACAGACTTTGATATTGCGGACAAACTATACTTTGAACCGCTGACCCCGGAGGATGTGGAGAACATCGTGAATCAGGAACACCCGGACGGGGCGGTGGTCCAGTTCGGAGGACAGACGGCGATCAAGCTGACGGAGGCGCTGATGAAGATGGGGGTGCCGATCCTGGGCACTTCAGCGGAAAATGTAGATGCGGCCGAGGACCGGGAGCTTTTTGACGGCATCTTGGAACGCTGCGGCATTCCAAGACCCAAAGGGGATACCGTCTACACGGCTGAAGAGGCGAAGGCGGCGGCAGGCCGTCTCGGGTATCCGGTGCTGGTCCGGCCTTCCTATGTGCTGGGGGGCCAGGGGATGCAGATTGCCATCAGCGACAAGGATGTGGAAGAATTCATCGGCATCATCAACCGGATTGCCCAGGATCATCCGATCCTGGTGGATAAATATCTGCAGGGCAGAGAGATCGAAGTGGATGCCGTGTGCGACGGAGAGGACATTCTGATTCCGGGAATCATGGAGCATGTCGAGCGGGCGGGCATCCATTCCGGGGACAGTATCTCTGTCTATCCGGCCAAAAGTATCAGTGACGGTGTGAAAGCCACCATCGAAGAGTATACAAGAAGACTGGCCCGTTCGCTTCATGTGATCGGACTGATCAATATCCAGTTTATTGCGGCGGGGGAAGAAGTCTATGTGATCGAGGTGAACCCGCGTTCCAGCCGTACGGTACCCTACATCAGCAAGGTGACCGGCATTCCCATCGTGCCGCTGGCAACCAAAGTAATTCTGGGACAGAAGATCAGGGAGCTTGGTTATCAGCCGGGCCTTATGCCGGAGGCAGATTATGTTGCAGTGAAGATGCCGGTATTTTCCTTTGAGAAAATCCGCGGCGCGGACATCGGTCTGGGGCCGGAGATGAAGTCCACCGGAGAGTGCCTTGGCATTGCAAAGACTTTCCAGGAGGCGCTCTACAAAGCGTTTCTGGGTGCCGGAATCCGTCTTCCCAAATACCGGAACATGATCATAACCGTCCGGGATGAGGACAAGGAGGAGGCGGTGGAGATCGCCAGAAGGTTCGAAGCGCTTGGATACAACATTTTTGCCACCAAGGGAACGGCCCGGGCTTTGATGGAAGCGGATGTTCAGGTGCGTATGACCCGCAAGATCGAGCAGGAGTCCCCGAACATCCTGGATTTGATCCTGGGGCATCAGATGGATCTGGTCATCGATACGCCCTCCCAGGGAGTGGAGCACGGCCGGGATGGATTTGTCATTCGCAGAAACGCCATTGAGACCGGGGTGAACGTCCTCACTGCCATCGATACGGCAAAGGCGCTGGTCACCTCTTTGGAGGACACGGACCGCACGAAGCTGACCCTGGTGAATATTGCAAAGATTTCCTGAGACTGTGTTGACGAATGCCGGGGAATGCTTATAATAGTAAGTAATGGCCGTCGGGTTAAAAGAGGATTCTTTCTTTTAAAATGACAGGAGAAAGAGGAGCGCGAATGCAGCGGGATGGAAAAGGATAGAACAAATGTTTTGATCAACTTTCGTCCGGGCTGGATTCGATACGGTGCAGCGTGTGTGCATGCGGACTGGGAAAACAGATCATTGGGAGAAAAGAATGGTGAATCTGGAACAAAAGACAGCCTGGAAGCGGGGGATAAAGATGGAACTGACACATTTTGATGAAAATGGAAAAGCACGGATGGTGGATGTGACCGAAAAACAGGACACAGTCCGGGAGGCCACGGCAGTGGGAAAGATTACGGTCAGCCAGGCAGTCTATGATGCCATCGAGCAGGGGACTGTGGGAAAAGGAGATGTGCTGGGCGTGGCCACCACGGCGGGGGTCATGGGGGCAAAGCGCACGGCGGATCTGATTCCCATGTGCCATATCCTGCCCATCACCAACTGTCAGGTGCATTTTGAGATGGCGCCGAAGGAGCTGGCCGTCTACTGCAGCTGCACGGTAAAGGTGACCGGAAAGACCGGGGTGGAGATGGAAGCTCTGACTGGAGTAAGCGTGGCGCTTCTGACCATCTATGATATGTGCAAGGCCCTGGATAAATCCATGGAGATCGGCGAGATCTATCTGCAGAAAAAGACCGGCGGAAAAAGCGGTTTGGTGGAAAATATAAAGAAAGGGGTACAGTAGGATGCATGACATGATAAAAGCGATGAAGGAGCGCAGAAGCATCCGCAAATTCAGGCCCGAAATGCCAAAAAAGGAGGCAATCGACCAGATTCTGGAAGCTGGTCTGTATGCGGCAAACGGTATGGGGCGTCAGGCGGTGATCACAGTAGCGGTGACGAAGAAAGAACTGCGGGATCAGATCGCGGCGGACAACTGTGCCATCGGCGGCTGGGAGGAGGGCTTCGATCCTTTCTATGGTGCTCCGGTGATCCTGATTGTGCTGGCAGAAAAGGACTGGAGAAACCGTGTGTATGACGGCAGCCTGGTTATGGGCAATCTGATGCTGGCCGCTCACGCGCTGGGACTTGGCAGCATCTGGATTCACCGGGCGAAAGAAGAGTTTGAGATGCCGAAATATCAGCAGCTTTTGAAGGATCTTGGCATTCCGGGCGAGTGGGAAGGGATCGGACACTGCGCCGTCGGATATATGGAAGGCGAGATGCCAAAAGCGGCGAAGCGCAAAGAAGGCCGGGTGTATTACGCCGGGTGACAGCGGCTACAGAATCCAGTGCGTGTTTTCGGTGCTGGTGATAGTTATCTTCCTTTCAAAGAGAGGGAAACTGTGCGGCGTGCCGTCATGGTCATAATGGGACGGTTAGAACCAGAACCAACGTTAAAGGCGCGCATTGAAAATTATTTTTGTGCATACTTGACAATTTTGAATATTGAAAATTGTCAAGTATGCCGAAAAAAGAAAATGATATTGACAAAATGACGTGCAATCTATATACTTGAGACAGTGATGAAACGCGTTTCAAATATTGGAACGGAGGAAACAGACAGATGGCAAGCATCCGGGACGTGGCAAAAATAGCAGGCGTTTCCCCTTCTACCGTATCGCGGGTTATGAACGGTACGGCAAATGTAGATGAGGAGAAAAAGAAAAAAGTCCTCATGGCGATTCGCGAAACGGGTTTCAGACCGAACGAACTGGCAAGAGCGCTGTTTAAACAGTCGTCCAGGATCATCGGAGTGATTGTGCCGAACATAGAGAATCCATTCTTCAACGAGCTGGCCAAGTCTGTGGAGGAGGAAGCATATAAGAATGGTTACAAGATGCTGCTTTGTAATTCCAATAACAATACGGAAAAGGAACTTATGAACATCCAGATGCTGGATCAGATGAAGGCAGACGGGATCATCATTCTGACCTACAGCGGTGAGACCGGACAGGCGATCGCGGGCTGCAAACTTCCGGTGGTTGTGGTGGACCGGCAGCTGACCGGCAGCGGGGGAAGTGCCTATGTGGAGGCGGATCACTACAAAGGAGGCAAGATGGCCATCTGCCATCTGCTGGACTGCGGATGCAAGAACATTGTATTTTTAAGAGGTCCTTTGGAGGTGTCCAGCGGGAAGCAGAGGTATGAGGGATATCGGGAGATATGCCAGAAGTACGCAATCCAGGAGCAGTGTATCGACTGCCTGTATGACTATGAAGACGGAATCCGTGCGGCAGGAGAATTGCTGCAGAGGTATCCCCGCGTGGACGGGATCATTGCCAGCAACGATATGGTAGCCATCGCGGCCTATAAGATCCTGATGAGAGAAGGGTATCATGTGCCGGGGGATGTGCAGATGATCGGGTTTGACAATATCCGGTTCAGCTGGCTGTTTACGCCGGAGCTGACGACGGTAAATCAGCCGATCGAAAAGATGGGAACACTGGCGGTTCAGATCATCATGAAATGTGGTCAGAGCCTGCCATTTCAAAAAGAAAATATACTGGATGTCTCTCTTGTAGAGCGCCAGACAACCAAGAGAAAGGAGTGAAGAACCATGAAACTTGCGGTAGTAGGAAGCATCAATATGGATATGACCGTCACGGCAGAGAGGATCCCGCACAAGGGTGAGACCTTAAGAGGGGACAGTATCCACTACATACCAGGCGGCAAAGGAGCCAACCAGGCAGTTGCCATGGCTAAGCTGGGAGCCAAAGTGGAGATGTTTGGCTGTGTGGGGGAAGATGCCAACGGACAAAAGCTTCTGGACAATCTGAAGAAAGCAGGGGTACAGACGGAACATGTGAAAGTTCTGAAAGATGTGCCTACCGGGATCGCCATGATCACTGTGGCGGAAAACGACAACACCATCATCGTAGTACCAGGTGCCAACGGCAAGGTGGACAGAGCTTATATCGACGAGATCAAGCCCGTTCTGGAACACTATGACATGGTTGTGCTTCAGCATGAGATTCCGCTGGACACCGTACATTATGTGGTGGATTTCTGCGCAGAGAAAAAGATCCAGACGGTGCTGAATCCGGCTCCGGCGGCAGAGGTACCTATGGAGATCATCGAGAAGGTGACATATGTAACACCCAACGAGCACGAGGCAGCGCTGATCTTCGGTGACGGGCAGTCTGTGGAAACGCTTCTTAAGAAATATCCGGAGAAGCTGATCATTACCCAGGGTTCCAGAGGAGTGGCCACATGCCTGAAGTCAGGAGAGGTTCTGCATGTGCCGGCGAGACCGGCGAAGGTAAAAGATACCACAGGCGCAGGCGATACGCTCAATGGAGCATTCTGTGTACGCAGGGTTATGGGAGATGACCTGAAGACGGCACTTGCCTATGCAAATACCGCTGCCAGCCTGTCTACGGAAAAGTTCGGGGCACAGACCGGCATGCCCACTGCAGAAGAAGTGGAGCAGGAGATGAGGAGGCAGATGTCATGAAGAGACAGGGAATCCTGAACAGCGAAATATCCAGAGTGCTCACTTATATGGGGCATACAGATCAGATCTGCATCGGAGACTGCGGTCTTCCGATTCCGGAGGAGACCGAGCGGATTGATCTGGCGCTTCGCTTCGGCCAGCCGTCCTTTATGGAAGTTCTGAAGGAAGTGGCAGAAGATATGAAGATTGAAAAGATTTTTCTGGCAGAAGAGATCCGCACCTGCAACCCCGGAATTGAACAGGAGATCAGGCAGTTGTTTGCCCTTTTTGAAACCGGTTGCGAAACGGGTTTCAAAAAAGAGCTGCAAAAAGAACAGACAGTAGAGATTGTGTATGTATCCCATGAAAAGCTGAAAGAAATGACGAAGGCATGCAAAGCGGTCATCCGTACAGGAGAGACAACGCCCTATGCCAATATCATCCTGCAGTCTGGCTGTATTTTTTAAAAGAAAGGGGGAACGGATATGCAGATCGAGATGCGCGGAATCGACAAGTCCTTTGGAGGAAATGCAGTGCTCAAGAGTGCGGGATTTCTGCTGGATCACGGCGAGATCCATGCGCTGATGGGGGAAAACGGCGCAGGGAAATCCACATTGATGAAAATCCTGACCGGTGTGTATACAAGAGATGCCGGGACCGTGCTTGTGGACGGACAGGAAGTGTGCTACAAAAATCCGCAGGAGGCGGAAAAAGCGGGGATCGTCTTTATCCATCAGGAGCTGAATGTACTCTTTGATCTGACGGTGGAAGAGAACATGTTCCTTGGAAAGGAGATCAAAAAAGGCTTCGGCGTGTGTGATAAAAAAGCCATGCGCCAGGAGGTGAAGAAGATCTTAGATCTCCTGGGAGTGAACATCGATCCCGGACAGCGGATGAATGAGCTGTCTGTAGGTCAGCAGCAGATGATTGAGATCGCCAAGGCGCTGATGGTGGATGCAAAGGTGATCATCATGGACGAACCGACTGCGGCACTGACCCAGAGTGAAACCACGGTTCTGTTCCAGGTGGTGAATTCTCTCCGGGAGAAAGGTGTGTCCATTGTCTATATTTCCCATCGTATGGAAGAGATTTTTGAACTCTGTGACCGGATTACCGTGCTCAGAGACGGATCCTACATCGATACAAAGAAGATCAAAGATACGGACATGAACGATGTGGTCAAGATGATGATCGGCCGGGAGATCGGAGAACGTTATCCGGTCCGGGAGGCAAAGATCGGCAATGTGGCCTTTGAGGTGAAAGGACTTACCTGCCCGGGTGTATTTGAAAACGTGTCTTTCCAGGTGCATTCCGGTGAAGTACTGGGTGTGTCCGGACTGATGGGGGCAGGCAGAACAGAGATCATGCAGGCGATTTTCGGAAATATGCCTCATGTGACGGGAGAAATTTACCTGGACGGTGCGAAGATTCAGAACCGCAATCCGCAGGAAGCGATGAAAAACGGCATCGGTTTTATCACCGAGGACCGGAAGGTAGAAGGTCTGATGCTGGAAGAAAGCATCATGAAAAATATCTCCATCGCCAATCTGGGACGGATCTCCCGAAACGGCGTGCTGAGCAAACATTCAGAAGAGGAGCTTGTGAAAAAAGGAATTGAAGAGCTTCATATAAAATGTTTTGGCCCGCAGCATGAATGCAACAACTTAAGCGGAGGCAACCAGCAGAAGGTCGTATTTGCAAAATGGATCTATACCGATCCGAAAGTACTGATCCTGGATGAACCTACCAGAGGCGTGGATATCGGAGCCAAAAAGGAGATCTACAGCATCATCAACGATCTGGCGGAAAAAGGCGTGGCGATCATTATGGTATCTTCGGAGCTTCCTGAAGTATTGGGGATGTCCGACCGCATCATGGTCGTTCGGGAAGGACTTGTACGGGGCGTTCTTCAGAAAGAAGAGGCGAACCAGGAAAATATTATGATTCTTGCGACAGGAGGGGAGTTAAATGAATAACAGAAAAGCGGTTAATTACATACAGGAGCTGGGAGCGCTTATCGCACTGGTCCTGCTGGTTCTGGTCATTGGTGTCATCAGTCCGGAATTCCGGACAGTCAGTAACTTTTTGTCACTGCTCCGGCAGTCATCGATCAATGGATTTATTGCATTTGGCATGACCTGTGTCATCCTCACAGGCGGCATTGACCTGTCTGTTGGTTCTGTGCTGGCTTTGACCACTGCATTTTGTGCAAGTTTCATATCCAATGGAATGCCCGTGGGGCTGGCCATGCTTCTGGCACTGCTGATCGGTACCGGATTTGGCCTTATCAGCGGCCTTCTGGTAACCAAAGGACGCCTGCAGCCATTCATTGCCACGCTGATTACCATGACCGTATACAGAGGACTGACCATGATTTTCATGGATGGAAAGCCGATCTCGAATCTGGGAGACAGCTTTTTCCTGAAACTGGTCGGCAAAGGAAATCTTTTCAATATTCCGATTCCGGTCATTTTGTTCCTGGTTGTATTTGCAGTCTTTGTGTTTGTTCTGGAAAAGACGACGTTTGGGCGCCGGATCTATGCGACGGGAAGCAACTGGAAATCCGCAAAACTGGCAGGTGTCAACATTGATCTTACCAAGATGGCAGCCTATGCCATATCCGGATGTATGGCAGCCGTGTCCGGTCTGATTCTTCTCTCCCGCCTGGGATCCGCACAGCCCACACTGGGAGACGGCTATGAGCTGGATGCCATCGCCGCAGTGGCACTTGGCGGTACCAGTATGAACGGAGGAAGGGGCCGGATCTGGAAAACCTTTGTGGGTGTTCTCATCATCGCGGTACTGAACAACGGACTGAACATTCTGGGCGTCTCTTCCTATTATCAGGATGTGGTAAAGGGCATCGTCATTCTGATTGCGGTGATGTCCGATCAGAAGAGGTAAATAGCATTGCGGTTACGCCATCCGGACGTCCGGCGCGGGCAGATCATCCTTCCAGACCCCGCTCGCGCTTAGTGAGAGGACACAGCGGTACTAGGGCGTGTGGAAAACCCCGCCCAAGGACCGGTGCCTCTCAATGGGTCTTTCAGGAAAATCTGCCCACGCCGGACTGAGTTTGGCTGACATAGAGAAAATAAAAACAGCATCTGCCCGAAATCCTCCCAGACACAGGGGGCTTGGAAGGGGGATTGCGGAACCTAAAATGGAGGAAAAAATTATGATGATGAAGAAATTAACCGGTATCTTGATGGCAGGCATGCTCATGGCATCCATGGTCGGATGCGGAGCGGTATCTGTGGATGGTGAGACAAAGACAGACACCCCTGAGGCTTCTGAGAGCAGTGAAGGAACACAGGGAAGCGGAGCCATCGGACTTGCAGTGTCGACGCTGAACAACCCATTCTTCGTAACCCTGAGCGAAGGCGCACAGGCAGCGGCAAAGGAGCAGAATGTAGAACTGATCGTCGTTGACGCCGGAGATGACGCTGCAAAACAGACCAATGATATCGAAGATCTGATTTCCAGAAACATCAGCGTGCTGATCGTCAATCCGGTGGATTCTGATGCAGTGGCTCCTGCAGTGAAAGACGCAGTGGCCAAAGGAATCAAAGTCGTATCGGTTGACCGCGTGGTCAACGGCGTGGATGTGGACTGTGCCATCGCTTCTGATAACGTGGCCGGCGCGCAGGCGGCAACGGAATATTTGATGAGCCTGGTGGGAGAAGGCGCGAAAGTGGCAGAGCTCCAGGGTGTCTCCGGTGCCAGCGCGACCATCGACCGCGGACAGGGCTTCCACAACGTGGCAGACGAGAAACTGGATGTAGTATCCAGCCAGACTGCGAATTTCAACCGTTCTGAGGGCATGACCGTTATGGAAAACATGCTTCAGGCAAATGCAGACATCAAAGGAGTTTTTGCACACAATGATGAGATGGCACTGGGCGCAGTGGAAGCCATCGGAGGAAAAGAGATTGTCGTGGTGGGCTTTGATGCGACAGATGATGCGCTGACCGCAGTGTCAGAGGGTAAGATGGCGGCGACTGTGGCACAGAAACCGGATCTGATGGGTGCAACCGCAGTGGAGACTGCAGTGAAGCTGATCGCCGGAGAGACCGTTGAAAAAGAGATCCCGGTAGAAGTAGAGCTGGTCACAGAATAGACCAAAAGTGCCGGTCCCTGGAAAGGACAAACAGAATACAGGATGTGGGAAAAAAGAATGGGATTCCATTCTTTTTTCTTTTGCGGTGTTTTGATTTTGCCCGCTGCGCTTCCCCTTGACACATGTTTGCTCCTGCCATATACTGGTACAGGAATTGAAACTGAAAATAGAGTGATACAGCATGATTACTGTGAAGTTACGAAGCGGATACACGATCTTGAGAAGACAGATGCAAAATCTGACTGAAATCGTAATCGGGAGGAAATACTATGGCAGACATCAGAAAAGAGATTGAAAAGAGACGGACTTTTGCGATCATCTCTCACCCGGATGCGGGTAAGACAACTTTGACCGAAAAGTTCTTATTATATGGAGGCGCCATCAACCTGGCAGGATCGGTGAAGGGAAAGGCGACAGCCAGGCACGCCGTGTCGGACTGGATGGAGATCGAGAAGGAGAGAGGAATCTCGGTCACTTCGTCGGTGCTTCAGTTTAATTACGACGATTACTGCATCAACATTCTGGACACGCCGGGGCATCAGGATTTCTCGGAAGACACTTACCGGACGCTGATGGCGGCGGACTCGGCGGTTATGGTCATCGACGGCTCCAAGGGTGTGGAGGCCCAGACGAGGAAATTATTCAAGGTGTGTGTCATGCGCCACATTCCGATCTTTACCTTCATCAATAAAATGGACCGGGATGCCATGGACACTTTTGAGCTTTTGGATGACATTGAGAAAGAGCTGGGCATCGCCACCTGTCCCATCAACTGGCCCATCGGTTCCGGAAAGGAATTCAAAGGAGTTTATGACAGGGCCGGTCAGAAGATCCATGTGTTTTCGGATACGGAGAAGGGAACAAAAGAAGGAGCAGACCAGGTGCTGTCACTGGAAGAGTCAGAAGGTGTGCTGCTGAAAGGACAGAAGGAAAAGCTTCTGGACGAGATTGACCTTTTGGACGGAGCCAGTGCGGAGTTTGATCAGGAGCTGGTGGACATAGGAGAGCTGTCGCCGGTATTTTTTGGATCTGCACTGACGAATTTCGGAGTGGAGATCTTCTTAAAGCATTTCCTGAAGATGACCACCTCACCGCTTCCAAGGAAGGCGGATGTGGGGATCATTGACCCCATGGAGGAAGGCTTTTCCGGCTTTATCTTCAAGATCCAGGCCAACATGAACAGGGCGCACCGGGACCGGATCGCCTTTATGCGCATCTGTTCCGGGAAATTCGATGCGGGCATGGAAGTCATGCATGTTCAGGAAAATAAAAAAATCCGTTTATCCCAGCCTCAGCAGATGATGGCCCAGGACCGGAAGATCGTGGAAGAGGCTTATGCCGGAGACATCATCGGACTTTTTGATCCGGGTATCTTTTCCATCGGAGATACGGTCTGCCTGCCTGGGAAAAAGATTCAGTATGAGGGCATCCCCACGTTTGCCCCGGAACATTTTGCAAGAGTACGCCAGATGGATACTATGAAGCGCAAGCAGTTTGTAAAGGGCATCGAGCAGATCGCTCAGGAGGGTGCAATCCAGATCTTTCAGGAGTACAACACCGGGATGGAGGAGATCATCGTTGGCGTGGTAGGCGTTCTGCAGTTCGATGTTCTGAAATATCGCCTGAATAATGAGTATAATGTGGAAATTCGTTTGGAAAACTTACCATATGAGCATATCCGCTGGATTGAAAATGAAGAGATTGATATGGACAAAATCAGCGGGACATCAGATATGAAGAAGATCAAGGATCTGAAAGGAAGACCGCTGCTTCTCTGGATCAACAGCTGGAGCATCGGGATGACTCTGGACCGCAATGAAGGACTTCTGCTGTCGGAATTTGGGCGGTAGGTTTTGAAGTTTCCTCTTTTCAAAAGAGGGAAGTTTTGTTATACTATAGGCGATATCATTTGAAAACAACAGGATATGGGATAGATCAATCAGTATCTGCCCGGATAAAGTGCCGGAAGAACCTTTCAGGTCACCGGACAAAAAGAGCGGCAGATACAAAACGGTGAACAGGAGGTATTTGGGATGGAGAAGCTGGACAGAGCGACGCATGTACTTCAGGTAGACGGCGCCATGGGGGAAGTACAGATTGCAGATGAGGTGGTTGCGATCATTGCAGGTATGGCGGCGACGGAAGTCAAAGGAGTCGCATCCATGGCCGGGAATATCAAGAATGAGCTTGTGGCAAAGATGGGTATGAAAAACCTTTCCAAAGGAGTGAAGGTAGAGGTGACAGACACGGACGTGAAAGTGGATCTGGCGCTGAATCTGATCTTTGAGGCCAATATTCTGGAGGTATCCGGAAAAGTGCAGGAGAAAGTCATATCCGCCATTGAGAGTATGACAGGCATGAAGGTGTCCAGGGTGAATGTGCGCGTTGCCGGTGTGGTGCTGGAGTGACGCGGGGAGCCAGCTGCCTGTCTTCGTGAAAAAGAACGCGTAAATTGTGCCAAAGAATCCAGCCCTTCGCCGGAGGCGAACTTCCAAGCGGGCTGGATTTTGTGTTATACGGCGTTTGGAAAATGCGCAGCTTGGGAGTAAACAGTAACAATGGAGGACAGAATGAAAAGAAGAGAACAAAGAGAATGTATCTTTCAGCTTCTTTTCCGTGTGGAATTTAACGGAGAGGAAGAGATGCCCGGGCAGGCAAAGCTCTTTATGGAAGATATCCGGGAGGAGCATGATTTAAGAGAGCAGGATGAAACCTATATTCTTGAGAAATATGCAAAAGTATCGGAAAAGCTTTCCGAGATTGATGGTATGCTGGACACGGCCTCGAAAGGCTGGAAGACCTCCCGCATGGGGAAGGTGGAGCTGACGATTCTTCGGCTGGCAGTGTATGAGATGCGGTTTGATGCGGACATTCCGGAGAAAGTGGCCATCAATGAAGCCATCGAACTGTCCAAAAAGTTCGGAGGAGATGAGGCGCCTTCTTTTGTAAACGGTGTGCTGGCGAAATTCGCGGGGCAGTGACGGCCATGGCAAAGAACGTATATTCTGTGGGGCAGGTCAATGCCTATATTAAAAATATGTTTGTGCAGGATTTCATGCTGAACCGGATTTATGTAAAAGGTGAGATTTCCAACTGCAAATACCATACCTCCGGGCATATTTACTTTTCTCTGAAAGATGAGTCCGGCGCCATCGGCTGCGTCATGTTCGCCGGAGACCGGCGGGGGCTGTCCTTTCGGCTGCAGGAAGGGCAGAATGTGATCATCCTTGGCAGCATCCGTGTGTATGAACGGGACGGCAAATACCAGCTGTACGCCAAGGAAGCAATCCTGGACGGAGAGGGGGCACTGTACCAGGAGTATGCGAGATTAAAACAAGAACTCCGGGAGATGGGGATGTTCGAGCCGGAGTATAAGCGGCCGATCCCCATCTACAGCCGCACCATCGGCATCGTCACAGCGCCCACCGGTGCGGCGATCCGGGATATTATGAATATTGCCAGAAGGCGGAATCCGTTTGTGCAGCTGATCCTGTATCCGGCCCTTGTGCAGGGGGAGCAGGCGGCAGCAAGCATCGTAAAAGGGATACAGATTCTGGACAGCTACGGGGTAGATGTGATGATCGTAGGCCGGGGCGGAGGCTCCATCGAGGATCTCTGGGCCTTCAATGAGGAGGCGGTGGCAAGAGCGATCTTTGCGTGCCGCACACCGGTGATTTCGGCGGTGGGCCATGAGACGGATACAACCATCGCCGATTATGTGGCGGATTTAAGAGCTCCCACGCCTTCGGCGGCGGCGGAACTGGCAGTGGCGGATTACCGGCAGCTTTTAAGCGGTATGGAGCTTTTTAAAAACCAGATGACCGACCGGCTGGAACAGAAGCTTAACTGGCACCGGCAGCGACTGGAACAAGCAAAGCTTCGTCTTATGTATGCCAGTCCCCAGTACCGGCTGAATGAGCACCGGCAGTACGCGGCGGATCTGATGGACCGGCTGTCCCGGGAGATGGACAAAAAGCTGACCGATCAGAAATACCGGCTGGAACTGTGTGCGGGCAGGCTGGATGCTTTGTCCCCCCTAAAAAAGCTTCGGCAGGGATATTCTTATACAGAATTATCTGACCAAAAAGCCCTTCGTAGTATTTCGCAGGTCAGAACAGGAGATGTGGTCACGGTTCATGTGACGGACGGAAAGATTCTGGCCCGGGTAGAAACGACAGAAGCAATGGAAAGGAACGAATAACCATGGAAGAAGAAACCAGGAAAGCAGAAGAGTCCTTCCGTTTAGAGGAAGGCTTTGAGAAAATAGAACAGCTTCTGGAAAAGCTTTCGGACAAAGAGGTGTCCCTGGAAGACTCCTTTTTGCTGTACCAGGAAGGCATGGAGCTTTTGAAGCAGTGCAATGGGCGGATTGAACATGTGGAAAAGCAGATGCTGAAGATCGACGAGGAGGGGCAGATCCATGAATTTTCCTGAGGAATTACAGGAGCGCAAAAGACAGACCGAGGCGGTGGTCAGAAGATTTCTGCCCGACTGTCCGGGATATCAGCGCCCGGTGACCGAGGCGATGGCTTACAGCGTGCTGGCCGGGGGCAAAAGACTCCGGCCCCTGATCATGCATGAGACTTTCCGGATGTTTGGGGGAAAGACAGAGGCCATTCAGCATTTTATGGCGGCCATTGAGATGATTCACACCTATTCTCTGGTGCATGATGATCTTCCGGCCATGGACAATGACGAGTATCGCAGAGGCAAGCTTACAACCCACGCAAAATATGGACATGCCATGGGGATTCTGGCCGGTGACGGGCTTTTGAATTACGCCTTTGAGACGGCCGCGGATGCTTTCAGACTGGAGAAAGAGCCAGAGGCGCTGAAGCGGATCGCGCGTGCCATGCAGATTCTGGGAGAAAAGGCCGGCATCTACGGGATGATCGGCGGTCAGGTGGTGGACGTGGAGTCCACAGGCCGGCAGGTGGACCTTGATCAGCTTCTTTTTATCTATGAGCGAAAGACCAGTGCGCTTTTGGAAGCTTCCATGATGATCGGGGCCGTGCTGGCGGGTGCCACAGAGGCGGAGACAAAGACCGTGGAGCAGGCGGCTTCCGATGTGGGGATCGCCTTTCAGATCCGGGATGATATTCTGGATGTGACGAGCACGCTGGAGATGCTCGGAAAGCCCATTCACAGCGACGAACGGAACGAAAAGACCACGTATGTGACTTTGAAAGGACTGGAACAGGCTGCAAAAGATGTGGAGGAGATCTCAGAGCGCGCCCTGTCCCGTCTTGACTCCCTTCCTTATAAAAATGAGTTTCTGACAGAACTGATCAGGTCCTTGATTGACCGGGATCAATAGAGAGGACAAGTTCCATGGTATCAAAAAAGAGCAAGCTGCTCTATGAGGAAGAGGACATCGTTCTTCTGGCAAAGGGAGAACAAAGCAAAACGGCCAGGGCTGTCCGCCGAAGATTAAAAGAGATCGGCTACAGCTGCAGTCTTTTGGAGGTCGGCAGCAAAGCGTCTGTGGATCAGGAGATGATCCGTTTTCTGTCGGAAGAGCACCGGCTTTTCGTGACCATGGAGGCAGAGGCAGAAGGCAGTCTGGGAGCGCAGATCCAGGACGTTGTATCCGGGCAGGGTCTGCCCGGCCGGGTACTTGTGATAGCTGTGCCGGATGCATATGCCAAAGACAGTCTGCAAACGCTTCCCTCAGAGGAGGCAGACATGGACATAGAATCCGTAACCGGGCAGATCATAGCAACTTATATCGTCACGAGACCGCACAGGCCGGTTGCCTGTGGGCCGGAACGTGAGAACATGATTTTAAAGTGCAAAAAGGGATAAGACGATGAAGACAAGACTGGATGTCCTGATGGTGGAGCGGGGGCTTTGTGAGTCCCGGGAGAAGGCCAAGGCGATCATCATGTCAGGCAATGTATTTGTGGACGGACAGCGGGAGGACAAGGCTGGTTCTTCTTTTTCGGAGAAAGCCGTGATTGAGGTGAAAGGCAATCCACTTCGGTATGTCAGCCGCGGGGGTCTGAAACTGGAGAAGGCGGTGAAGCGTTTTCAGGTGGATCTTGCCGGGAAAATCTGCATGGATGTGGGTTCATCCACCGGAGGCTTTACGGACTGTATGCTGCAAAACGGGGCGGCAAAAGTCTATGCGGTGGATGTGGGTACCAATCAGCTTGCCTGGAAGCTTCGTCAGGATCCTCGGGTGGTGGTGATGGAGAAAACCAACATCCGCTATGTGACCAGGGAGCAGATCGGGGAACCGGCAGAGTTTGCCTCCATTGATGTGGCCTTTATCTCTTTGACCAAGGTGTTAAAACCGGTACAGGAACTTCTGACGGAGGACGGCCGGGTGGCAGCGCTGATCAAGCCCCAGTTTGAGGCAGGCAGAGAGCAGGTAGGCAAAAAAGGTGTGGTGAGAGAAAAAAAGGTGCACTTGGAAGTCATTGAGCGCGTGCTTGCCTACGCAGGCAGCATCGGCTTTGAAGTGCTGGATCTGGATTTTTCCCCGATCCGGGGACCAGAAGGCAATATTGAGTATCTGGCTTATCTTAAAAATCACAGAGAAGGGGAGGTCTGGGAACAGGTGCCTGTAATACCGTCATCCGTTGTGGAACAGGCCCATGAGGCTTTGTAGGATTACATATGAAGACATTCTATCTTATTGCAAATACAGAGAAAGCGGAAAGTCTCCGGCTTTCCGAGGAAGTGGCGGACTATCTGACCTCCCGGGGAAAACGCTGTGTGATCCGCAGCCAGGAGCAGCCCCATGCCAGGCTTCAGGAGGAGGAAGTAGAGGGGATTCTGGTGTTTGGCGGAGACGGGACTTTGCTTCGGGCAGCCAGGGAGCTGGCCAACCGGCGGATTCCGTTTCTGGGCATCAATATGGGGCATCTGGGCTATCTGGCGGAAATTGAAGAGCAGAACGTGCCGGCGGCTCTGGAAAAGCTGATTGCAGACGAGTATACCATCGAGGAGCGGATGATGCTCCTGGGCAGTGTCTATGCAGGCGGCAGATGCATTGAGCAGGATGTGGCTCTCAATGACATTGTACTGAACCGTTTTGGCAGTCTGAGGGTAGTGGACTATGAAGTCTATGTCAATGATCAGTACCTGAATTCTTTCACCGCGGACGGCATCATTGTGTCCACTCCGACCGGTTCTACCGGGTACAGTTTGTCCGCCGGGGGACCGATCATTTCACCTACGGCCTCCATGCTGATGCTGACGCCCATCTGTCCCCACACGCTGAATTCCAGGAGCATCGTTTTTTCCAGCCGGGACCGGATCCGGATCCGGATCGGTGAGGGGAGAAGAAGCGGTATCGATGAAGCCTGTGTCACGTTTGACGGGGATACCTGCGTACAGATGCAGACCGGAGATTATGTGGAGATCGAAAAGTCTACAGAGGTGACCAGGATTATGAAGATCAACCAGGTCAGCTTTCTGGAAGTGCTCCGGAACAAACTGAGCCGGAGCTGACAGGTAAAGGAGGCTTTCATGAAGCAAAGAAGGCATAAAAAGATCATCGAACTGATCGGACAGTACGATATTGAGACCCAGGATGAACTGGCAGATCTTCTGATCCGGGAAGGCTTTCAGGTAACGCAGGCTACGGTCTCCAGAGATATCCGGGAACTGAAGCTTTCCAAGGTGCCCGGCCAGAAAGGACGGCAGAAATACATCCTTTTGTCCCCCCAGGAACATCAGATGGCGCAGAAATATGTGGGGATTTTAAGGGAGGCATTCTTATCCATGGACTGTGCCCAGAACATCCTGGTGGTCAAGACGGTGTCCGGCATGGCCATGGCTGTGGGAGCGGCTCTGGACAGCATTGGCTGGAAAGAGATTGTGGGCTGTATTGCCGGAGATGACACCGTCATGTGCGCCATCCGTACGGCGGAGGATACGAAGACCGTCATGGCAGAACTGGAAAAGATTGTGAGGAGATAGGAAATGCTGCTTCATTTACATGTGAAAAATTTTGCGCTGATTCGTGAGACAGAGATTGACTTTTCTGAAGGACTGAATATTCTGACCGGAGAGACCGGCGCGGGGAAATCCATCCTCATCGGTTCCATCACCGTGGCTCTTGGAGGAAAGGTATCAAAAGAGATGCTCCGGTCGGAAGAGGAACCTGCTCTGGTGGAGCTTGTTTTCTCGGTGGACCAGCCAGGGCTTTTGGAAAAGCTCAAAGAACTGGAGATTCCGGTGGAGGACGGGCAGCTGATCTTATCCCGGAGAATATCCGGAAACCGAAGCTTATGCAGGCTGAACGGCGAGACCGTCAGCGCTGCTGTCTTAAAGGAGATCTCCTCCTGGCTCATGGACATTCATGGTCAGCATGAGCATCAGTCCCTGCTACATAAGAAAAATCATCTGGAAATTCTGGACGCTTATGCCCATGAGGCGCTTCTGCCGGTGCGTGCTTTCATAGAACACTGCTATCAGATCTGCGAGGCCAGAAAGAAAAAGCTTCAGGAGTCTTTGCTGGATGCGAATGCCAGAGCCAGAGAACAGTCCCTTCTGGAATTTGAAATCCAGGAGATTGAGGAGGCGGACTTAAAGGATGGAGAGGACGGGCAGCTGGAACAGTCCTACCAGAAGATGGTCAACGGAAAAAAGATTCTGGATGCCCTGATGATTGTGCAGAACCTATGCGGCGGTGAGGAAGTATCTGCGTCTGAGCAGATGGGGCGGGCCTGCAGGGAGCTTTCAGGTGTACTCCGGTACGATGAAAGTCTGGAGCCTTTGAATGAACAGCTGCAGGAGATCGACAGCCAGCTGCAGGATGCAGTGAGGGAACTGCAGGATTACATGGATGGGCTGGAGTTTTCCGGCCAGGAATTTTCAGAGACAGAAGAGCGGCTGAATCTGATTAATCATCTGAAAGCCAAATACGGACAGACCATTGCAGAGATCATAGCTTATCAGGAGGAACAACAAAAGCGCCTGGATGTGCTTATGAATTATGAACAGTACAGAAAGCAGCTGCAGGAAGAATACGACAAGGCATTTTTGGAACTGGAAGAACATTGCAGGCGTGCTCATGAGATCCGCGTGAAGGCGGCGAAGGAACTGGAGCTTAAAATGTTGGAGCAGCTTCAGGAGCTGAATTTTCTGGACGTACAGTTTGAGATCGCAGTCCGCGACACGAAGACACCCACTTTATCCGGCTGGGATGATGTGGAATTTTTGATCTCCACCAATCCGGGAGAGCCTTTAAAGCCCCTCGGCAGGATCGCATCCGGCGGCGAACTTTCCAGAGTGATGCTGGCCATCAAGACGGTGATGGCGGACCAGGATGAGATCCATACGGTGATCTTTGACGAGATTGATGCGGGAATCAGCGGCCGCACTGCTCAGAAGGTGTCAGAAAAGCTTTCGTTGATCGCAAGGAGCAGACAGGTGATCTGTATCACGCATCTGGCACAGCTTGCTTCCATGGCCGACGGTCACTACTGCATCGAAAAGCAGGCAAAGGACGGAGTCACAAATACCCGGATCCGGAAGCTGTCCGGGGAAGAGATCACAGAGGAACTGGCCCGGATTCTGGGCGGCGCCAGGATCACCGATGCAGTCCGGTGGAATGCCATGGAGATGCGTCGTCTCGCATTGGAATTTAAAAACAAAACAGGAAAAAGCTGACAGTAATTTTTAGACGGATTTATGCAAACACTAAAGAAAAAATGTGAAAGGTGTGGCTGCATGAACCGTCTAAAAATATATCGCGCCTGCCTGTATGCGGCTTTGCTGTTTTCCATGCTTCTGATGTTCTTTTATGTTCGATGGTATCTAAGAACACAGATCCCGGATGTGGTCCAGGTCGGTATGGAAGATGAGCAGACGCTGGATCTGGGGCTGAAAGAAGTGTCTGTCCGGGTGGTGGAGAGAAAGCGGGTAATTCCGGGAGGGATTCCCATTGGCATCTATCTGGAGACAGAGGGCGTCTATGTGGTTGGGACCAGCGAGGTGGAGGCAGAAGATGGCTTAAGCTACGAACCGGCTTACCAGATTGTCCAGACCGGAGATTATATCCTTGCCATCAACGGCAGGAAGATTCATGACAAAGACGAGCTGATCGCCTGTGTGCAGGCGAACCGCTGTGACATCATGATCCTGAAGCTTCTCAGAGGCTCAGAGGTGATTCAGGTGCGCCTGAATGCGGTGCGGACCAAGGAGGAGGATTATAAGCTGGGGATCTGGGTGAAAGATGACATTCAGGGAATCGGGACGCTGACTTTTATTACCGATGACCAGAGGTTCGGAGCCCTGGGCCATGGAATCACGGATACGGATACCGGAGAACTGCTGGAGACTTCCGGCGGTTCCCTTTATGATACGAATATTCTGGAGATCATCAAAGGAGAAAAAGGGACGCCCGGGGAGATCAGCGGGATGATCACCTATTCCGACCGGCATGTCCGGGGAACGATTCAGAAAAATACTTCTGCCGGAATTTTCGGATTTGTGGATCAGAAGACCCGGAGGGAACTGGACGGGGAACCGCTGGAAGTGGCGTTTAAGCAGGAAATCCGCCGGGGTCAGGCGTATATCCGAAGTTCGGTGTCCGGAGAACTGAAAAGTTACGGGATTCAGATTCAGGAGATTCGCCTGAATGAGGACGATGTCAATAAAGGGATGGTCTTTCAGGTGACGGATCCGGAGCTTTTGGAGTTGACCGGCGGCGTGATCCAGGGGATGAGCGGGTCGCCGATTCTGCAGGACGGAAAACTGATCGGGGCAGTGACCCATGTATTTGTCAATGATCCGACCAGAGGATACGGGATCTTCGCAGAGACCATGATCAGTGTGGGGGAATAAAAAGAAAGAGGATAAGGATAATGAAATTATTTATGACCAGCAGTCCGGGCGGCAGCATCTGCGCGGACGGCAGATGGACGGCGGCTCCTTTTGACCGCGCCAATGGATTTCTGAGGGAATTTCGAAAAGCGTGCAGGGGGGAAACGGACTGTCTGATCTTAAGTTCCGATCCGGAGAACACAAAGATGGGAGATGAGATGCGGTCCTTTTTTCAGGAAGCGTTTGGAAAGAGCGGGATGTCAATTGAAAGGGTGGATGTCTGCGATAAAAGAGATCCCGGGGCTGCCAAGCGGCTGTGCTGCTACGGACTTTTGATTCTGGCGGGCGGGCACGTACCGACCCAGAATGCTTTTTTTGACAAGATTGGCCTGAAAGAAAAGATACACCGGTATGCAGGCGTGGTTCTGGGAATCAGTGCGGGTACCATGAACTGTGCGGATGTAGTCTATGCGCAGCCGGAGGAACCCGGGGAGGCGGTGGATCCATGTTATGTCCGTTACCAAAAAGGGCTGGGACTCACCCGGGTCAATGTGCTTCCTCATTTTCAGAATGTGGAAGGAGCGAAGCTTGACGGCCTTCGGGTGATGGAGGATATCTGCCTTCCGGACAGCAGAGTTCAGCCCTTCTACGGACTGCCGGATGGTTCCTGGCTGTACCGGGAACAGGGACGCACCATCCTTTACGGAGAAGCCTGGCTTCTAAAAGAGGGGACCTGTACCAAGTTCTGCGAAAAAGAATCGTTCCGGGAGGTGGAAGATCAGCCGTAGCCGTTGGGATACAAAGACCGGATTTTCTGCCAGAAGCCGGTCTCTTTTTTGGAATACCGGGCAGAAGTAATTGTAGTCGAAAGAAAAATAAGATACAATAGAAGAAAAAACCAGGGGGAAAGAGAACATGAGATTTGCGCTGTATTTTGGAAACAGAGGATTTATGCCGGCAGAGCTGATCGAGGGTGCCAGAGAGGATCTTGTGAAGGCGGTGACGGATGCAGGGTATGAGTATCTGATCATGGATCAGGATGCGACCCGGTACGGAGCAGTGGAGACCCGGGATGAGGGCAGACTCTATGCAAAGTGGCTGAAATCCCATGAGGGGGAGTATGACGGAGTGATCCTCTGTCAGCCGATCTTCATCGATGAAAACGGAGCCATCACGGCACTGCAGGATGCAGGGGTTCCGATTCTGATGCAGGCGTATCCGGATGAGATCGGAAAGATGGATTTTGCCCATCGCCGGGATGCCTTCTGCGGAAAATTTTCCGTGACGGACGTATTTGAGCAGTATCAGGTGCCTTATACGGTGATGACGCCTCATGTGGTGCATCCTTTGTCAGAAGCTTTTGCCCGGAACCTGCATGACTTTGCAGCTGTCTGCCGGGTGGTAAACGGCATGAAACGCTTTACGATCGGCTGCATCGGAGCCCGCACCACAGCCTTTAAGACGGTCCGGTTCGACGAGATTACCATGCAGCGGCACGGCATCAATGTGGAATCGTTTGACTTGTCGGAGCTGTTTGAGTTTGTACGGGCAAAAAAAGACGATGACGAGGCGGTGCAGAAGAAAAAAGAGGTGCTGGAGGCATACGCCGATTTTTCTTTGGTTCCAGAAGAGAAAAAACTGACACTGGCCAAGATCAGTGTGGTGATCGACGAGTACATAGAGAATTATCATCTGGATGCCGTTGCCCTTCGGTGCTGGAATGAGATGGAAACTTATTTAAGAGTCTGCCCCTGCGTGCTGCTCAGCGAGCTGAACGACCGGGGGATTGTGGCATCCTGTGAGATTGACATGTGTTCTGCCATCACCATGCGTGCCCTTTCTCTTGCAGCCCAGGGCCCGGCGGCCTGCCTGGACTGGAACAACAATTATGGGGAGGACCCGGACAAGGTGATCCTGTTCCACTGCGGCTCCACCGCACAGAAGCTGATGAAGGAAAAGGGAACGGTGACTTCCCACAAGATGTTTGACAAGGGAGATCCGGGCAGCGGATTTGGCACCAATGAAGGAAGAATCGGTGCATTCCCCATGACCTACAGCAACTGCAAGACGGAGAATGGAAAGATTACGGTCTATGTCAGCGAGGGAGAATTTACAGCGGATGAGATAGAAGAGGCATTCTTTGGATGCGGAGGGGTGGCAAAGATTCCGGATCTGCAGAACAAGCTGATCCGCCTGGCAAGAGGAGGCTTTAAGCACCACACGACAGTGGCCAATGGTCATGTAAAGGGAATTTTGGAGGAAGCGTTCCGTTATTATCTTGGATACGATGTGGTTTCTATTGATTGATTTGAGAGGCAAAGTGGTGTATGATGGCATTAGGCGGACTTGATATAGGCAGCACAGGCTGCAAAGTGACAATTTATGATGAGCAGGGGAATGACCTGTACCGGTCTTACCGGGATTACCCGGTGGCACGCAATGTGGGGGAACACGAGGTGCGTCCGGAGGATATCTGGCAGGGAGTCCAGGAAGTATTAAAGGATGCGGCTGCCCACTGTCCCGGGATCCGGGCACTGGGCGTGTCGAGTTTTGGCGAGAGCTGTGTTTTGCTGGATGAGCAGGACAGGCCGATCCGCCCGGCGATGCTGTATACCGATCCAAGAGGGGTTCAGGAGTGTCAGGAACTCGAAGAAAAGCTTGGAAAGGAAAGACTTGAGCAGATCACGGGGGTGGCTCCTCACAGCATGTACAGCATGCCCAAGCTTATGTGGATCCTCAGACACTGTCCGGAGGATTTCAAGAGGACGAAGCGGATCCTGATGATGGAGGATTATGTCATCTATCTGCTGACGGGGCATGGGCTGCTTGACTACTCTTTGGCCACAAGAACCATGGCTTTTGATATCCGCAGTCTTTGCTGGAGTGAAGAGATATTTTCGGCGGCCGGCATTGATCCGGGGCTTTTCTCCGAGCCGATCTTAAGCGGAAGCAAAGGAGAGAAGATTCTGCCCCATATGGCGGAGGCGCTGGGACTTCCTTTGGACCTTCTTCTGGTTCCGGCGGGACATGACCAGGTGGCAGCTGCCATCGGCTCCGGTGTCTTCGGGGCTGGTCAGGCGGTGGACGGAGCCGGGACGGTAGAGTGCATTACGCCGGTTTTTTCCGGAATCCCCACAGACCGAAGGATCTACGACGGAGGCTATGCAGTAGTGCCTTATGTAACGCCAGGCACTTATGTGACTTATGCATTTTCCTTCACAGGCGGCGCCCTGGTCTCCTGGTTTGTGGAAAACTGCGCCAGAGCCCAGAAGCAGGAGGCAAAAGAGCAGGGAAAAAGCGTCTATGAAGTTTTGGAAGCAGGGATGAAGGACGAACCAACCGGCCTTCTGGTACTGCCTCACTTTGCAGGCGCGGGGACCCCTTATATGGACACGGAGGCGGCCGGGGCGATTGTGGGCTTAACCCTCTGCCATCACACCAGTGATCTGTACCGGGCCATGATGGAAGGAGTGGTCTACGAGATGATGCTGAACATGGAGCACTTAGAGGCAGCCGGGATCCGGCCAGAGAGGCTTCGGGCCACCGGCGGAGGCGCCGCATCCCGGGTATGGATGCAGATAAAGGCGGATATGCTCAATGTGCCGCTGGTCTCTTTGGGCAATGCAGAAGCCGGGGCCGTGGGATGTGCCATGGTTTCCGGAGTCGCAGCGGGGGTATTTAAAGATCTTGCAGAGGCGGCATCGGTGCTGATCAAAGAAAAAGAGACCTACCTTCCCCGCCCGGCCATGCACGAAGCGTACCGGAAGCATTACCAAAGATATCAAAAACTGTACGAAGCGGTCCGGCTATTACGTAACTGAGACAGCAGCTTTAAAAGCTGAAGCAGAATGATAATCAGGAGGATAATATTTATGCTTGTAACACTGAATGAAATCATGAAAATTGCAGAGGAAAAGAAGATTGCCATCGGCGCGTTCAATGCTCCGAATCTGGAAAGTCTGCGGGCAGTGCTGGCGGCGGCAGAGGAGCTGAAGCTTCCGGTCATCATCCAGGTGGCTCAGTGCCATGAGATCTATACGCCTCTTTCCATCATTGGGCCGGTGATGGTGGAATGTGCGAAAAAAGCGACGGTTCCGGTCTGTGTACACCTGGATCATGGGGAGACATTTGAATACCTGGAAGAAGCACTGAAGATCGGCTTTACTTCCATTATGTATGATGGTTCTGTCCTGTCCTATGAAGAAAATGTGGCAAATACCAAGAAAGCAGTGGCCATGGCGGCAAAGACCGGGGCGAATGTGGAAGCGGAGCTTGGCAGCATGGGCAAAAGAGAGTCCGGTGCCGGAGACGGAAGCGGGGAAGACGACGACACAAAGATCTATACCGACCCGGTACAGGCCAAAGCTTTTGTGGAGGAGACAAAGATCGACGCGCTGGCATGTTCCTTTGGCACGACCCATGGCATCTACCTGACAAAACCGAAGCTGGATTTTACAGTAGTGGAGCGGGTCAGAGAAGAGACCGGCGGAATTCCGGTGGTGATGCACGGCGGTTCTGGTGTCAGCCGGGAAGATTTCCATGCGGCAATCCGGGCAGGCGTTCGCAAGATCAATTACTTTACCTATATGGATAAAGCAGCAGGAACCGCAGTGGCAAAATGGGCAGCAGAGCTAAAAGAAGGACAGCCGGCGTTCTTTATTGAGGCATCAGAACTTGCGATCCAGGCCATGAAAGAAAATGTGATGGAGGCCATGAAAACCTTCGCAATTCTGGACTAAACCAGCGAAAGCCCCCAAGGCCCGGATGGAAAAACGGCGAAAAAAGAAGCCATGAATCCAGTCAGGAACGGGCTTTGAGGGCAAAAAGCCAAGATCTGGTAAAACCAGTGAAAGCCCCCAAGGCCCGGATGGAAAAACGACGAAAAAAGCCGTGGATCCAACCAGAAACGGGTTTTGGGGGCAGAAGCGGTATTCTGATGAAAGGGCATAGATATTTATGAAGAATCCATATATCGGGCATGAGAGCCAGCTGTACGGTGTGGAGGAGCATCGTCTGGTGGGAGGAAGAGGGGACGGCATGCGTCTTTTTCAGGTGAAGAACGGAAAAGGGCTGGAGTTCACTGTGTCGGCGGACCGCTGTGCGGATATTTCCCGGTTAAGCGTAGAAGGCGTCAACATGGGTTATTTTTCTCCCTGTGGGTATGTGGCGCCTGCCTATTATGACGGTGTGGGAGACGGATTTTTGAAATCCTTTACTGCCGGATTTCTGACTACCTGCGGACTGAACGGGGTGGGGGTGCCCTGTGAGGATCAGGGAGAGAGCCTGCCTCTGCACGGTACCATCGGCAACACGCCGGCAGAGCAGATCTGGTGGGAAAAGGAAGAGCAGGAGCTGAAGATTCACGCGGTGGTGCCGGATGAGGGGATCTTTTCCCGGAAACTGGTACTGCGAAGGACAATCCGCTGTTCTCTGACAGAGAACGTGATCTGCATTCAGGACCGGATAATAAATGAAGGAGACAAAGAATATCCGGTGATGCTTCTGTACCATATGAATATGGGGTATCCGCTTTTGTCCGAGCATTCCAGGCTGTACGTGCCGTCTGTGGAGGTCACTCCGAGAAATGCCCATGCAGCGGAAGGGATTGCCAACTGGCATCAGATGCAAAAGCCTGAGGCAGGATTTGAGGAGCAGTGCTATTTTCACCGATTCAAAGAGGAAGGCATCGCGGCGATCTATAATCCGGAAGTGGAGAAGGGCCTTGTGATCCTTTTCGATCCGAAGAATCTGCCGTTCTTTACCGAGTGGAAGATGATGGGACAGCGGGACTATGTCCTGGGCCTGGAGCCTGGCAACTGTCATCCGGACGGAAGAGCGAAGATGCGTAAAGAGGGAGCGCTTACCATCCTTGCTCCGGGAGAGCAGGCGGATTATCAGGTGGAGATCCGGATGCTGACAGGACAGGCGCAGTGGGATGCGTTGACAGGCAGGCGTTTTTCGTGAATGATGCGCCCAGACGGCGGAGGTACCGGACCGCTGCGACAGAACACAGAATAAAATAGTGGAGGATGCAGACATGAAAAAAATTATCACAATCGGCCGTGAGTTCGGCGCAGGCGGAGGCGAGATTGGAAAACGGGTGGCCGAAGAGCTCTCGCTTCCTTATTATGACAAAGATATCATCCTGAAAACAGCCATGGCGAACCGGAGGCTGAATCCGGAGCAGGTCCGTAAATGGGATGAAAAAGTGCCCAGCAGTTTCGGCTTTGCTCAGAGTCTTTTTGATTTTTACAACAAGCCTCTGGATGAGGAACTGTGGCGTGCGCAAAAGGATGCGATCCGGGAACTGGCGAACCGGGAGAGCTGCGTCATCGTGGGCCGAAACGGCGACTATATCTTAAGAGAGTTTGATCACTGCCTGAACGTGTTCGTGCACGCGGGTTTTCAGTGGCGGGCAAAAAGGATGGCAGGCATGATGCCGGACACACCGATGGATCAGGTGGTGGCAGATGTGAAGGCAGCAGACAAGGCCAGGAAAAAATACTGTGCCTACTATACCGGAAAAACTTACGGGGATGCCAGAAATTTTGATCTGACGGTCAATACGGAGAAACTTGGGATTGAAAAAGCGGTGCAGATGATCCTTGCGGCGGCAGAAAGTATCTGAAAACCGTTGCTTTTTGCATCTGTGCTGCCAGAACGTTCGGTGCAGGCAGATCATTCTTTGAGGGGCTGGCAGTACCTGTGAACAGTAACCCGCGTTCAAAGAATTGTATACAATGATACACTTTTTTCTTGACAAGCGTGACAGAAAAATTTATACTTAATCATGGACATCAAAGGCGGTGTAGAAATATACATCGCCTTTATGTTTAAAATGACCGGCTGTTTCAGCGGCCGGAGGAAAAGGAGAGTACATATTATGAAAAAGTTGATTGTAATGTCAATGATCGCTTGTATGGCATTGTCCATGACTGCCTGCGGTTCCAAAGAACAGACAGCGGCGCCGGCGGAAGAGACAGAGACCCCGGCAGCAGGAGAAGAGACAGAGGGAGCAGAGGCTGAGACGGAGACGCCTTCAGCAGGCGCAGAAGAGGCTTCCGGAGACAAGACCTGGATCATCGCTATGGATACGGTATTTCGTCCGTTCGAATTCACCAATGAGAACGGTGAGTTTGTCGGAATTGACGTGGATGTCATGAAGGCAGTTGCAGAGGATCAGGGCTTCAGCTATGAGATCCAGAGTCTTGGATGGGATGCGGCAGTGGCAGCTGTACAGGCAGGACAGGCAGATGGCCTGATCGCAGGTGCTTCCATTACCGATGAGCGGAAAGCGTCCGGATGGATTTTCTCTGACGGATACTACAATGCAACTCAGACTTTTGTTGTACCGGAAGGCAGCGACATCAAGAGTTTCGAAGATCTGGCAGGCAAAAATGTGGCTGTAAAGAATGGTACAGCAGGTGCTGATTTTGCAGAAAGCCTGAAAGAAGAGTATGGATTTACCACCACGGTATTTGAGGATTCACCGACCATGTACCAGGATGTTATCCTCGGCAACAGTGCGGCATGCGTGGAGGATACGCCCATTATGGCAGATTCCATCAAGGTGGGCAGCCTGGCACTTCAGATTCCGGAAGGAATGGAGAGTGATGGTGCACCTTACGGTTTTGCGATCATGAATGAGGCAAACCAGGAGCTGCTTGACATGTTTAACGCAGGCCTTGCAAACATCAGAGAGAACGGTACTTATGATGAGATCATCGCGAAGTACCTTGGAGAATAAGATACGGCTTTTTTAAAGTAAGGAGAACCTGACTTATGATTTCTATCGTTCAAGTATATGGCAGCATGCTGCTTGTTGCGCTTGGAAGGACACTTCTGATGACGGTACTTTCCCTGGTATTTGCCATGGTGATTGGTATGGTTTTCGGACTTATGAACGTGGGGCACAATCGGATTTTGAACTGCATCGGTACGATCTATGTGGATGCCGTCCGGGGCGTTCCGCTGATCGTACTGGCATATTTTATCTATTTTGGTGTGCCTGCCGGACTGCAGGGAATCGGCTTTAGCGATTTCCGCCTAAGCGGGTTTCAGGCCGGTTTTATTGCCCTTTCCATGAACTGCGGCGCCTATATGGCGGAGATCATAAGAGCGGGTATTGAAAGTGTGGACCGGGGACAGATGGAGGCAGGCAGGAGCCTTGGGCTTTCCTATGGCGCCTGTATGGCCTTGATTGTTGTTCCCCAGGCTGTCCGCACCATGATTCCTTCCATCATCAACCAGTTTATCATCACCCTGAAGGATACGTCCATCCTGTCGGTCATCGGTTTCCCGGAGCTTACCAATGTGGGTAAGACGATTATGGGCAATACGTTCAAAAATCTGGAGACATGGGCGATCATCGGCATCCTGTATATGATCGTGATCACGACCTTAAGCAAGATTGCGAAGCAGATTGAGAGGAGGGTGAACCGTGGCAGATAAGCATGAGACAGGGATTTCTTTGGATCCGTCCTGCAAGATCCGTGTGACGAATTTAAAGAAGAGCTTTGGCAAACTGGAAGTATTAAAAGATATCAGCCTGGATGTGTCGGAGGGAGAAGTGGTGGTGCTTTTGGGTCCTTCCGGAAGCGGCAAATCCACGCTTCTTCGGTGTCTGAACCAGCTGGAGACTGCCACCAGCGGGCAGATCATCATCGATGGTCATGATGTGACGAACCGGCACACGGATATTAACAAGGTCCGGGAGAACATCGGTATGGTGTTCCAGCATTTTAATCTGTTCAACCATCTGACGGTCATGGACAATATGACTTTGGCGCCTGTGCATTTAAAGCTGGCCAGTAAGGAACAGGCAAGACAGGCGGCGGAGCAGCTTCTGCAGAGAGTAGGGCTTGCGGACAAGGCGGATGCGTATCCGAGTCAGCTGTCCGGAGGACAGAAGCAGCGTGTGGCCATCGCCCGCGCCCTGGCCATGAAGCCGGATATCATGCTTTTTGACGAGCCGACCAGCGCTCTGGATCCGGAGATGGTAGGAGAGGTTCTGGCGGTTATGAAAGAGCTGGCAAGAGAGGGAATGACCATGGTGGTGGTCACTCATGAGATTGGTTTTGCGAGAGAGGTGTCGGACCGGGTGATCTTCATGGAGGGCGGCTATATTGTGGAAGAAGGCAGTCCGGAAGAGCTGATCCTGCATCCGAAGGAGCCCCGGACCATTGATTTTCTCAGCAAAGTATTATAGGATTAGGATGTTTGAAAGGTCTTCTGTAATGGAAGGCCTTTTTTCTGGTCAACAAAAATACATTACTGAAAAAACGGGATCCTTTATGAAAGGGAATCTCTTATTTACCTGTTGACTTTTTTGCTTTAAAGCGCTATAATCGAAAAAGCTATTAAAGGATAGCAAATTTTTAGATACAAGGAAAATGGAGGAAAAGACATGAAAAAGATTTTAGCCATTGCCATGGCAATGACCATGGGGCTTGGCCTGGTGGCATGTGGGGGCGGCAATGATGCTGCGGATTCCACGACGGAGGCGCCGGCACAGGAGGAGACTGGTGCAGCAGACGGCACGGCTGACGGGGCAGAAGCAGAGGCTCCAAAAGAGACTCCTTCCGCAGGAGCAGAGGGCGCATATACGGTAGGCATCTGCCAGCTGGTGCAGCATGAAGCACTGGATGCGGCTACCCAGGGCTTTAAGGATGCGCTGACCGAAGAGCTGGGCGACGCGGTCACCTTTGACGAGCAGAATGCACAGAATGATTCTAATACTTGTTCCACGATCATCAACGGATTTGTGTCCGGCGGAGTGGATCTGATTCTTGCCAATGCGACGCCGGCTCTTCAGGCAGCACAGGCGGGTACCAATGAGATCCCGATTCTTGGAACTTCCGTTACCGAGTACGGCGTGGCTCTTGGCATCGACGGATTTGACGGAACCGTGGGCGGCAACATCTCCGGTACTTCTGACCTGGCACCTTTGAAAGATCAGGCAGCCATGCTGCAGGAGCTGTTTCCGGATGCGAAGAACGTGGGTCTGATTTACTGTACTGCAGAGGCAAACTCTCAGTATCAGGTAGATGAGGTGCAAAAAGCGCTGGAAGAGCTGGGATATACCTGTAAGCAGTACGGTTTTTCTGATTCCAACGATCTGTCTGCAGTGGCAACTACGGCAGTCTCCGAGAATGAGGTGCTTTACGTACCCACAGACAATACCGTAGCTTCGAATGCAGAGCTTCTGAACAACATCGCACAGCCGGCAGGCATCCCGGTGATTGCCGGTGAGGAAGGCATCTGCGCTGGCTGCGGCGTGGCAACTCTGTCTATCAGCTACTACGATCTTGGAGTTGGCACCGGCAAGATGGCAGCGAAGATTCTGAAAGGCGAGGCGGATATTTCCACCATGCCGATCGAGTACGCTCCGCAGTTTACCAAGAAATACAACAAAGCTACCTGCGATGCACTGGGCGTTACCATACCGGACGATTATGTGGCAATCGGTGAATAAGTCGATCCATCAAACAGAATAAAAGATGAGCCGGCGGCAGCGGGACTGGACCATTCCTCTCTCGCTGTTGCTGCGTTGTTTAACGGGATGATTTTACTGAGGTGATGAGAATATGAATATTATGAATTTGATCAATGCGATGCCGGGTGCGGTGGCGCAGGGACTAATCTGGGGAATTATGGCGATCGGTGTCTACATCACCTTCCGCGTTCTGGATATTGCGGACCTGACGGTAGACGGCACCCTCTGTACCGGAGGCGCGGTCTGTATTATGATGATGCAGAGCGGGCAGAACGTCTGGGTATCCATGGGAGTTGCACTGGCTGCCGGTATGCTGGCCGGCATGGTGACCGGGCTGTTACATACGTTTATGGGTATTCCGGCGATCCTGGCCGGTATTTTGACACAGCTTGGGCTGTATTCTGTGAATCTGAAAATAATGGGAAAGGCAAACCAGGCCATCAATGTGGATAAATTTGATCTTCTGGTTTCCCTGCGCTATATCAAAGGCGTACCTTTCTATAAAAATACAATTTTGCTTGTGGCGGTACAGATCGTATTGCTGATCGTGGTGCTGTACTGGTTTTTTGGGACGGAGCTTGGATGTTCTCTTCGGGCGACGGGCTGCAACGACAAGATGGCCAGAGCCCAGGGGATCAACACGGATTTTAACCGGGTGCTGGGACTGATGATCTCCAACGGCCTGGTAGCGCTTTCCGGTGCTCTTCTGGGGCAGTACCAGGGGTTTGCCGATGTGAATATGGGCCGGGGCGCCATCGTCATCGGACTGGCAGCGGTGATCATCGGGGAGGCGGTATTTGGAAAAGTCTTCCGGAATTTTGGCTTCCGTCTCCTGGCAGTTGCCCTAGGCTCTATCATCTATTATTTTGTGCTGCAGATCGTGATCTGGCTTGGCATTGACACAGACCTTTTAAAACTGCTGTCTGCAGCGGTGGTGGCGGTCTTCCTGGCGATTCCCACCTGGAAGAGCCGGTACTTTTCAAAGCCGGTCAATAAGGGAGGTGCGTAAGATGTTAGAGATTATGAATGTATCCAAGACCTTCAACCCGGGGACAGTCAATGAAAAACAGGCTCTTAAGAATATCAGCCTGACTTTGAAGGATGGGGATTTTGTCACAGTCATCGGCGGCAACGGCGCCGGCAAGTCCACCATGTTAAATGCCATCGCAGGGGTGTGGCCGGTGGATCAGGGCCATATTCTTATAGACGGACAGGATATCACGAAACTGCCGGAATATAAACGGGCGGCTTTCTTAGGAAGGGTGTTCCAGGATCCCATGAACGGGACCGCGGCCACCATGGGCATCGAAGAAAATCTGGCGCTGGCTCTGCGCCGGGGGCAGTCAAGGACTTTAAGAGCGGGGATCAAAAGCAGCGAGCGGGAGGTCTACCAAAGGCTTCTTTCCACCCTTGGACTTGGCCTGGAAGACCGGCTGACCTCCAAGGTGGGCCTGCTCTCCGGAGGACAAAGACAGGCGCTGACCCTTCTGATGGCGACTCTGAAAAAGCCGAAGCTGCTGCTTTTGGACGAGCACACGGCGGCTCTGGATCCGAAGACAGCGGCCAAGGTGTTAGAGACCACGGAGATGATTGTCAACCGGGATAAGCTGACCACCCTTATGATCACCCACAACATGAAAGACGCCATCGTTCATGGAAACCGGCTGATTATGATGATGGACGGACATATCATTCTGGACATCAGAGGCGAAGAGAAAAAGAGTCTGACGGTGGAAGATCTGCTTCATAAGTTTGAAGAAGTCAGCGGCGAAGAATTCGCAAGCGACAAGGCAATCCTGGGATAAGAACTTTGAGATTGACCGAATAGAAAAAATACTTCTAAAAATTCTCCGGCTGCGCGGTGCTGCCGGAGAATTTTTGCTGATATGTGGGTGCTGTCGGGGAAAACCTGATTCACAATCTCCTTTACGGCCTCCTTTGGGCATCCGGTCTTTGAAGAATACAACGGTCAACCGGTTCAGAACAGTTGGGAAATACATTTAAATAAATAAAAATCCTGCAGAAATAGGCATGCGAAAAGGGATGAATAGTTACGAAATGAAACAACCGGATATAGACAATAAGAAAATGTAAGAGTATGATAGGGAGCAGAAGTTATATAATAGAATAAGGAAGGAGCAGGAGTAATATGGAGAGAAAAAGTGCCTGGGACGGATATAAAGAGAAGGATCTGGAACAGTTGCAGGAAGTGACAGAGGGGTATAAACGTTTTCTGTCAGAAGGAAAGACCGAGCGGGAGTGCGCGGCGCTGGCAGTTTCCATGGCCAGGGAAAACGGATATATTTCCGTTGAGGAGGCGATGGAGGCCGGGCATACGCTGAAAGCAGGGGATAAGGTATATGCGGTGCACAAGAAAAAACTGGTGGTTTTGTATCAGATCGGAGAGCGGCCCTTGGAGGAGGGGATGAATATCCTGGGGGCCCATATTGACTCACCAAGGCTGGATCTGAAACAGAATCCTCTGTATGAGGACGGAGAGATGGCGCTTCTGGACACCCATTATTACGGCGGGATAAAAAAGTACCAGTGGGCCACGATCCCGCTTGCCCTTCACGGTGTGGTGGTGAAAAAGGACAAAAGTGTTGTGGAACTGAAGGTGGGAGAAGATCCCAAAGATCCGGTGTTTGGGATTTCAGATCTTCTGATCCATCTGTCGGGAGAGCAGCTTCAGAAAAAAGCAGCCGTGGTGGTGGAAGGGGAGAACCTGAATATCATCGTGGGAAGCAGGCCCTCAGTGAAAGGAGAAGGGGATACAGAGGAAGAAAAAGAGAAAAAAGAGAAGATCAAAAGCGGAATTTTAAAGCTTTTAGAAGAACAGTACGGCATCGGGGAAGAGGACTTTCTCTCGGCGGAGTTAGAAGCGGTCCCGGCCGGACCGGCCAGGGATTTTGGGCTGGACCGAAGCATGATCATAGGATACGGCCAGGACGACCGGATCTGCGCTTATACTTCTCTTCTGGCACAGCTTCGGGCGGCAACCCCCACATATACAGCAGTCTGCCTTCTGACGGATAAAGAGGAGATCGGAAGTATGGGAGCTACGGGCATGCAGTCCCGGTATTTTGAAAATGTTACGGCAGAAATCATGAATCTGACCGGCGGATATTCGGAGCTGGCTCTTAGAAGGTGCCTGCAGCGTTCGCATATGCTTTCCTCCGATGTAAGTGCGGCTTTTGATCCCAATTATGCAAGTGCCTTTGAGAAAAAGAATACAGCTTATCTGGGCCGGGGGATGGTGTTCAACAAATACACCGGTGCCCGGGGAAAATCCGGCTCCAACGATGCCGGCGCAGAGTATCTGGGAGCACTGCGGGGCCTCATGGAGGAAGCAGGCGTGTGCTGGCAGACCGCGGAGCTTGGGAAGGTTGACCAGGGAGGCGGAGGAACCATCGCCTATATCACGGCCAATTACGGGATGGATGTGATCGACAGCGGTGTGTCTCTCTTAAATATGCACAGTCCCTGGGAGGTGTCAAGCAAGGCCGATATCTACGAAGCATATAAAGGATATGAAGCGTTTTTGAAAGCCGGATGGTCCGAAGAAGGTGAAGCATGACGGTACAGGAACGGATCGGACGGCTTCGGCAGAAGATGCAGGAAACGGGGGTGATGGTGTATGTGATTCCCTCCTCTGACTGCCATGAATCGGAGTATGTATGTGCGCATTATCGGGCCAGAGAATATATGTCCGGATTCACCGGGTCTGCAGGGACACTTGTCGTCACTTATGAGGAGGCAGGACTTTTCACGGACGGGCGGTATTTTATTCAGGCCGGACAGCAGCTTGCCGGCACGCAGATCAGACTGTTTCGGACCGGGGAGCCGGGGGTGCCGAAGATCGAAGCATATGTAAGAGAAATGCTCACAGAAGGAGGAATGCTGGGCTTTGACGGAAGCGTCATGAGCGCCTCAGCGGGGGAGAAACTTCTGCAGGCTGCAGAGGAGAAAAACGCGGATACGCTGGTGACCCGGGATCTGGTGGGAGAGATCTGGCAGAATCGTCCCCCCATACCGGATACAGAAGTTTTTCTGCTGGAAGAGTGCTATGCCGGGGAAAGGACCGAAGACAAGCTGGCCCGGGTACGAACGGCCATGGAGACCGTGGGGGCGGACGTCCATGTACTGGCTTCTCTGTGCGACATCGCCTGGCTTTTGAACCTGAGGGGGAATGATATTCCCGGGGTGCCGGTTGTCCTGTCCTTTCTGCAGATTACCCGGGATCAATGCATCTGGTATGTGCGCAGTCAGGCAGTGACCGGGGAAATCCGCCGTAAGATGTCCGAACTGGGAGTCACAATCCGGGATTACGGGCAGATCTACCCGGATCTGGAAACGCTTTGCGCAGGACAGAAAGTATTGCTGGACAAGAAAAATGTGAACATCCGCCTGCTTACGTCCCTGCCAGCGGGAGTGCAGGTGACAGACCGGCCGAATCCGTCAGAACTTATGAAATCGGTGAAAAATGAGACAGAACTTCAGAATCTTCGGATCGCCCATATCAAAGAAGGGCTTGCCTTTACCCGGTTTATGCACTGGATCAAAACCCATGCAGGGAAAGAAGTGATCACCGAACGGACGGCGGCAGCGTATCTGGATGCAGAGAGGAAAAAGCAGGAGCATTATCTGGGACAGAGTTTTACACCTATCTGTGCTTACAGAGAACATGGGGCGATGGTACACTACTCGGCTACAGAGGAAAGTGATGCCCGGATCCGGCCGGAAAGTATGCTGCTTGTGGATGCGGGAGGACATTATCTGGAAGGAACGACGGATACGACCCGCACCATGATTCTGGGAGAAATCAGCAGAGAGGAAAAACAGATGTTCACCGCCGTATGCCGGGGCAATCTTCGGCTGGCTTTTGCAAAATTTCTGCAGGGCTGTACCGGATACAGTCTGGATGTCCTCTGCCGGGAACCGCTCTGGCAGATGGGGCTGGATTATAAGCATGGGACCGGGCACGGGGTCGGCTATCTTCTGAATGTGCATGAAGGTCCCAACGGGTTTCGGTGGAGGCTTCCGGCTTTGACAGAACATCCGGCGGTACTGGTGCCCGGCATGGTCACAACAGACGAGCCTGGGATCTATCTGGAAGGAAGGTACGGGATCCGTACGGAGAATGAACTGGTCTGCAAAAAGGATGTGGAAAATGAATACGGGCAGTTTCTGAAATTTGAGATCCTGACTCTGACGCCCATCGATCTGGACGGGATTCTTCCGGAAGAAATGACGATGGAAGAAAGAGGCTGGCTGAACAGCTACCACCAGAGGGTAAGAGAGACACTGTCGCCTTATATGGAAGAGACGGAACGGCTCTGGCTTCAGGAGTATACCAGGGAAATCTGATTCGTCGGATTGCTCAGAAAAACCGGTGATGGGGATACTCAGACTGTGCGATTTCCGGATTGACAAAGAGGGGGAATCTGGCATATAATCTCTTTCGATTTTGCTTGAAAGGGGTAGAAAATATGACAAAGGACATGACGACCGGATCGCCGGTCAGACTGATCATTGGCTTTGCGGTTCCCATGTTTCTGGGGATGTTGTTTCAGCAGTTTTACAGTATGGTGGACACCGTCATCGTCGGACAGTATCTGGGGGTCAACCCCCTGGCCGGCGTGGGTTCCACCACTTCTTTGAATTTTATGGTCATTGGGTTTTGCATGGGAGTGTGCAACGGCTTTGCGATTCCGGTGGCCCAGATGTTCGGCGCCAGGGAGGAGAGCAGGCTTCGCCGGTTTGTGACCAATGGCGCGTGGCTCTGCATAGGGTTTTCGGTGTTTCTTACGATCCTGGTGGCGGCAGTCTGCGGACCGGTTCTCAGGATGATGAACACGCCGGAGGAAATTTTTGAATATGCATATGTGTATATTTTCATCATTTTCTGCGGGATTCCATGTACGTTTTTATATAATATACTGGCAGCTGTTATCCGGTCGCTGGGAGACAGCAGGACTCCGGTTGTGTTTCTGGCAGTCTCGTCGGCTCTGAATATTGTTCTGGATTTTGTATCCATCTTAGTCCTGCATATGGGCGTGGAAGGGCCGGCTTTAGCAACCGTCATCTCCCAGGGAATCTCCGGGGGCATCTGCCTTTTGTATATGCGCAAAAAATATCCAATCCTGAGGGCATCCAAAGAGGAGTGGAAACCGGATGGAAAATATATGAGGCGGCTGTGCTTCATCGGGATTCCCATGGGCCTTCAGTATTCGGTCACTGCCATTGGAACGCTGGTTTTGCAGGCGGCCATCAACGGCATGGGTGCGTCGGTGGTGGCAGGTGTCGCTGCAGCCCAGAAAATCAATGCCTTTATCGCCAGTCCGATCGAGGCTCTGGGGCAGACCATGGCGCCTTATGCCGGCCAGAATATGGGCGCCGGGAAGGCAGACCGGATCGGAAAGGGGCTTTGGCAGGCTTGCCTGGCAGGCTTTTGTGCGTCGGCAGTCTGTTTCCTGCTGGCACTTGTGGCCGGAAAGCAGCTGGTTCTTTTATTTCTGGATGCGGGTGAGACAACGATTATCTCTTATGCTTATCGTTTTCTTCTGTACTGCACCGGGGCCTACTGCCTTCTGACGCTGGTAAACGTGGTGCGTTTTACGATCCAGGGGATGGGATTTTCGGTGTTTGCGATCATTGCCGGGGTGATGGAGATGATCGCGAGAATTCTTGTGGCAGTGGTGGTGGCCGGGCATTTTGGATTTACGGGGATCTGTTTAGCCCATCCGGCAGCCTGGGTGTTCGCAGATGCCTTCCTGATTCCCGCGTTCTTCTATTGTAAACGCAGGATGCAAAAGGAGCAGGGGAACGTAACACTTAGCACAAACCTCACCTCTTAAATTCTGTTTTTTTATTGCGGAAAATATAGAAAATATGGTATAATTTCCAAAGAAACCAAGTCTGGAGGTGTTAGGTATGAGATCCTATGACAGGAAAGTAAAGATCTCTTTCAATTCCCCGGTGATCCTGTCGTTTACAATGATCTGTCTGGTATCCCTGCTTCTGGGGGCTGTCACAAAAGGGAAGACCACAGATCTTTTTTTCAGCGTCTATCGCTCTTCTTTGTTAAGCCCTGCCACCTACGTCCGTTTTGCGGGCCATGTATTTGGACATGCAGGCTGGGAACATTTCCTGGGAAACATTATGCTGATTCTGGTAGTAGGGCCTCTTTTGGAAGAAAAGTACGGCTCTTCCAACATGCTGTTTGTCATTTTGGCGACGGCGCTGGTGACCGGGATTGTGAATTTTGTATTCTTTCCCAGGGTGCAGCTTTTAGGGGCCAGCGGAGTTGTGTTTGCGCTGATTCTTCTGTCCTCCTTTACCAGCATTAAAGAAGGATCCATTCCCCTGACCTTTATCCTGGTGGCTCTGATCTATATGGGAGAGCAGGTCTATCAGGGGATCTTTGTACAGGACAATGTCTCCAATCTGACGCATATCCTGGGCGGAATCGTCGGCGCAGGCCTTGGATATGTGATGAACAAATATAAAATGAATCGATATTGAGGAGGTAATGTATCATGGCAATCAATCTACAAAAAGGACAGAAAGTCAGCCTGAAAAAAGGTGCTTCTTCCGCAGGACTGGGAGAGATTCTGGTCAATCTGAACTGGAATGCAAAGCCGAAGGGATTTCTGGCAGGACTTTTGGCATCGGGCATCGATCTGGATCTGGGCTGTCTTTTTGAATTAAAGGACGGTAACAAAGGTGCCGTACAGGCACTTGGCAATGCCTTTGGTTCTCTGAACCGTCCGCCTTTTATTGCACTGGACGGGGATGACAGAACCGGAGCTGCTGCAGCCGGAGAGAACCTGCGGATCAACGGCAATGAGATCAAGAACATCCAGAGAATCCTGGTTTACACCTTTATCTATGAAGGTGTGGCAAACTGGAAGCAGGCAGATGCCACAGTTACGCTGAAGTATCCGGGGGCAGAGGATCTGGTCGTGAGGATGGATACCTTTAACTCTTCCAATAAGATGTGTGGTCTGGTGCTTTTGGAGAATGTCAATGACGAGACCTTCAGTGTGGAGAAGATTGTCCAGTTCTACCAGGGACACGAGGATCTGGATCGTGCCTTTGGATGGGGGCTTCGCTGGAGAGCGGGGCGCAAATAAAAACCGTGAAAAGAAAAAATACTAGGCGACTCGCGCAGCTGGGCCTTCTGACGGCACTTTCGCTGATCGCCGGTTACATAGAACTTCTGATCCCTGTGCCGATCGGGATTCCGGGAGTAAAGCTGGGGCTCGCCAATCTGATGATTGTGTGGGCCCTGTATGCGCTCGGGCCCCTGGAAGCGCTGACCGTAAACGGCATGCGGATCCTTTTATCCGGATTTCTCTTCGGCAATCTGTCCATGATACTTTACAGCCTGGCAGGGGCTTCGTTCAGTTTTGTCTGTATGTATCTGGCCAAACGATCCGGTGCCTTTGGGATGACCGGAGTCAGCATCATCGGTGGCGTGACCCACAACTTAGGACAGCTCCTGACTGCCATGGTGGTGCTGGAGACAAAAAGCCTGGTCTATTACGGCCCGGTTCTTGTGGTTGCCGGACTTCTCACCGGATTTCTGATCGGTATCATTGCCGGTGAAGTGTGGAAACGGGTGCCCTTAAAATCATAAAAGACATTCCCGCTTCCATACATCCGGTGTCCAGCCGGACGAGGGGAAATTTTCCTGGAAAATCCCATTTTGGGCACCGGCACTTCACGCATGCCAGGGGTATGGGCAGCACGGGTTTGGAGTTAAAAATGTCCAACGTTCATTTTTTTACCCCTCATGTCTTGCATATTTGTGAGAATTCATATAAGATAGAAGAAAAAGCAATGATATGGGAGACTCTGTATGGATTTTCAAAAATTTTTAGCAGGCAGCGTATTTGATGCTTATGAGTATTTTGGAGCACATATGGGGAAAGACGGTGTGACTTTCCGGATCTATGCACCAAATGCAAAAAAGGTGGAGCTGCAGGGAGATTTCAACAACTGGGAACTTCAAAAGCTGGAAGAAGGAGCACATCCTGGTGTATATACCGGTACATTTGCAGGAGCTCTGGCCGGTATGTATTATAAATACTGCATCACAGACCAGCAGGGAAAAAGTACCATGCGCTGTGATCCTTATGGTATGCAAATGGAGCTTCGGCCGGGTTTTGCCTCCCGGATTGCAGACCGGAACTATCACTTTTCAGATCAGGAATGGATGAAGAAAAGGGATAAGAATTACAACCGTCCCATGAATATCTATGAACTGCATGCAGGATCCTGGCGTAAAAAAGAGGACAACACCTGGTATACCTATGAGGAACTGGGAGAACAGCTTATTCCTTATCTGAAAAAAATGGGTTTTAATTATGTGGAATTTCTGCCTCTGTCGGAACATCCTGCAGACTGCTCCTGGGGATATCAGAACACCGGGTTTTTTGCGGCCACTTCCCGATATGGAAGTCCCCGGCAGTTGAAGATGCTGGTGGACCAGTTTCATCAAAACGGGATCGGCGTGATCATGGATTTTGTTCCGGTGCATTTTGCCACAGATGATTATGGCCTTCAAAATTTTGACGGAACGCCCCTCTATGAGTTTCCTCATCCAGACACGGCTTACAGTGAATGGGGGACCATGAATTTCATGCACAGCAGAGGAGAGGTGCGAAGCTTCCTGCAGTCGGCGGCAGATTACTGGCTTACGGAGTTTCATATGGACGGAATCCGCATGGATGCCATCAGCCGTGCCATCTACTGGAACGGAGACCCGGCAAGAGGGGTCAATGAGAAGGCCGTGGAGTTCCTGCGAAATATGAACGCTGGTTTACATAAGAGACATCCGACGGTTATGCTGATGGCAGAAGACTCCACCGATTTTCCCAAGGTGACGGCGCCGACGGAGTATGATGGTCTGGGATTTGACTACAAGTGGGATATGGGCTTTATGAATGATACGCTGCGCTTCTTTCAGACGGCGCCTGTATACCGGCCTTATGACTATCACAAGCTCAGTTTTTCCATGATGTATTTTTACAGTGATCTGTTTTTGCTGCCTTTTTCTCATGACGAAGTGGTGCATGGAAAGGCGACCATCATCCAGAAGATGTGGGGAGATTATGAGTACAAGTTCCCGCAGGCAAAAGCGTTTTACACGTATCTCTATACCCATCCGGGCAAAAAGCTGAACTTTATGGGCAATGAATTCGGCCAGTTCCGGGAATGGGATGAGAACCGGGAGCAGGACTGGGGACTTTTGACTTATCCTCTTCATGATGCCTTTCACCGGTTTTATGAGCGGCTTTCGGGTCTTTACCTGACCGAACCGGCCCTGTATGACGGGGAATACAATTCCGAATGCTTTGAATGGCTGGAAGTAGATGCGTCGGATTATGTGACCTACGCCTACGAAAGACGTGCCTCCAAAGAGACGATTCTGATGGTGATGAACTTGTCCGATCAGTTCTGGAAGGATTTCAAGGTGGGCATCCCCCTGCTGTATGAGATGACGGAGCTTCTGCATACAGACTGGGAGACGTACGGCGGCAATACAAAGGAGACTGACCAAACCTGGCGTGTGGAGGATGCGCCTCACAAAGAAAGGCCCTGCACCCTGTATGTGGATCTGCCGCCTTTCTGCGCAAGGATTTTTAAAGTAAAAAGCGTGCGGGCTTCCGCAAAAAAGCTATAGGGGCAGAAAAACCTTGAATACACTGCCAAGTTCCGGACGGCTTTCCACCTGAATAAAGCCGCCGTAGAGGGTAACGATCTTATGGACCAATGGGAGACCAAGACCGTTGCCCTTTTTTTTGTGGGAAGTGTCTCCCTGATAAAATTTGTCAAAGATGCGCGCCTGCACTTCCGGGGACATGCCGATGCCGGAATCCTGAAAAAAGATGACCAGCCAGGAATCCTGGATCTGGGCTGTGATGTTGATCTCTCCGCCCTGAGGAGTGAATTTGATTGCATTTTCCAGAAGATTGTTCCAGATATGGGCAGTCAGCTCCAGGTTGCCGTTCCAGATAATAGGTTCCAGCTCCGGATAGAGGTTCAGGTGTCTGGAGGACCAGGATGGTTCCAGTCTCAGGATACACCTGCGGATCTGCTCATCCACCCGGAAAGGCTCTTTTTCCCGGATGACCGTCTGATTTTCCAGCCTGGAAAGGCTTAAAATATTGCCGGTCATGCGGGAGAGCTCCCTGGTGCTTTGAATGATGGTGTTCAGGTATTCCTCCCTTTCTTCCGAAGTCAGCGTGTCGTCCTGCAGAAGGGTTGCATAGCCGCTGATGGAGGCCAGAGGGGTTTTAAATTCGTGGGAGACATTGGAGATGAAGTCCGAGTGCAGCGTCTGAGTACTGTTCAGCTCTCTGACCATCTGATTAAAGCTGTTCCACAGGTCATACATCTCGCTTTTGGGGCCGTGGGGCGGAGGATCCAGGTGGATATCATAATCGCCCTTTGCCACTTTCTGCATGGCTTTTGAAAGCTCTGTGATTGGATTCAGCACGTGGTGCAGGGCGAACATGCTGACCAGGGAGCCGAACACCACACTGATCAGGGCCAGCAGCGTGAGGACATGCAGGCTGGTCATGGGAAAAGAGATCAGCCCCCAGACATTAAAGCGGTTGAACAGATGAACCGTAAAACCGATGACAGCCATGGTGATGACCATGACCCAGAAAAAGGCGGTGACAATCCGGAACCAGATGGAATAAAAATGACTCTTCATCGCTCAATCATTCCTTTGTAGCCCAGTCCCCGGACGGTCTGGATCTGAAAATAGGGAACCTCCCGGAAACGGTCCCGCAGCCGGTTGATATGGACATCCACCGTGCGGATGTCAGTCTCAGAATCATAGCCCCACAGCTCATCCATGATCTGCTGGCGGGTAAAAGTATGATTCGGGAAGGAGAGCAGCTTGTACAAAAGCTGAAATTCCTTCTGAGGCAGAATCTGGGAGCTGCCGTCGATGGTCACGGTCAGGTTGATGTAGTCCAGACAGACATGATCGAACTCCAGTTTTTTCTCAAAAATGATCTTGGAGCGGCGAAGCAGCGCTTCCACCCGGAGCAAAAGTTCGTTGACATCGATGGGTTTGACCATATAGTCGTCGATGCCAAGTTTGAATCCCCTGAGCTTGTCCGGAAAGGTGTCCCTGGCAGTGACAACCAGGATCGGGAGCTGGTAGCCGCTCTCCCGCAGCTCCCTGGTCAGATCATAACCGTCCATCCGGGGCATCATCAGGTCAGTGATAATCAGATCGATATAAGTCTGATCCAGAAAGGAGAGAGCCTCCTCCCCGTCAAAGGCGGTAGTCACCTGATAATTGTTCTTGGTGAGCACCCGGCAGATCAGCTTATTTAAAGCCTGATCGTCTTCTACTACTAAAATGTGGAACATAAAATATACCTCTATTGTGAATTTTGATTTATTTTCTGCTTTTTATCATATATAATGTTTGTGAACGGATTGTGAAGTCTGTATAAAAAGATACGGAATTTATATTCTGTTTAAATTGATGTCATACTCTGAACGGGACCCCAATAAGGAAAATGTTCAGAGGCAGCGGAAGCCGGAGCAATGCCCGGAAGGAAGTTCGGACGCGCAAGCGTCAGAAAATCCTTCCAGATGATGGGCATGCGGCAGGCTGAAGCGGAACTTA
>CAJTYJ010000016.1:41360-68791 GCA_910583895.1 uncultured Lachnospiraceae bacterium | reverse complement strand
TCAGCTTCTGATTGGTATTTGCAATTCCAACCCAAGGTGTCTGCTGCTGATATCCATAAGAACCCCCATCTGATTCATCAGTTCAGCCAGACGTTCCCATTCCTTCTTAGCTTCCGGCATTATCCAGTCAGGACAAGCAGGTATTCCCTTTGCCGGGACTGGTTCATTCTTATTCAGTTTTCTTTTCCCTGGGTTACCTTCCAGTTTCTTAATCGCTGTAGGCTTTGGTTTTCTTCCTGCATAGTCTTTCCATCTTCTATCACCTGTTTCTTTAATCTGTCCTTTACGGATATAGCGTTTGTCATACCAGCACCTCCAGATACATTTTCATTACATCCCCACATTTGAGCATCTCCGCATATCTGATTAGTCTATTCAGATTACGGTCACTCCGATGCAGATAGGTTGTAAGAACTTCTTTCGTTTCTTCAATTCCGATTTTTTCCCTGTAGAAAACGATATCAACAACCGTTTTCTCAATATCATATATACGAAATCTGTTATTTCCATCCTCTACGGTCACGATACCAACATCAAATCGGTCATCTGTAAAATAGCATACATTCAGTTCCGGCCAATCCGGCAGAGTTGATACCTTTGCTTTTCTCGGAATTGCTACATCAATGGCATCTGGTCGATAAGTAGACAGATTATAATACACAGCTGCACTCAGCAGACAAACTACTCCGTCTGGTACAAATGCATAGGCATAGTAGAAATCTGATCCCTCACCATCAAAATTTGCATTTTCATAATATTTCTTATTCAGTTTTATCAGGATCCCCTGGTCAACCATCTGTTTGATTTTATAATATGAAAAACCTTTACTCCCCCCATCATCCATTTCGCGACTGCACACGCAACACCCACCCGCCGTTCTATAGGAGACAGGTCTGTAGAGATTTTAATACCCCTTCCTTGTACTTTTTTAACAGGTCTGATTTAGTTGAAACATTTGAAGCAAACTCTCTGTACTGTATAATCGTTGAACTGATTTTTTAATTTAAAAATGCTTGTATTTATGTTACAATGGAATTGTATAACTGAACAGAAAGCAGGATGCGATTTTCTGATAGATGCCCTCTAGTCTTACGAAAGAGGGTGATGCCCATGAGCGTGATGGAAGTTTTGACATTATTGCTTGTTATTTTTGCGGCTCTGTCTTACATAGACAATCATAAAAAGAAATAGCATCCCAACCGTCCAAAGTTAGATGCTATTTCTTTTGTAATATCAATTTAACTGAGGGCAATCGGAACTTCGTGTCCGATAAACCTTTCTGATTCGATTATACACTAGAGCCGCTTGTTTTGCAAGTGGCTCTTTGTATACTTTTTTTAATCTTAATTGAAATCTGATGTATCAATTTCTCCACCATATATCATAAGCAGGAGTTCTATGTTTATGCCAAACCTAATCTTTGTGATCCTAAAACAGTTATCAAATATATTAGGCATATCTTGGTCGACCTGTTATTGCCACATCCAGAATAGACAACTACGATGGTGATACTGTTACTTTCCACTTATAAAAGACCTGCCGCAATCCCCCATGGGACTACGGCAGGCTCTGCCTTTCATGCACGGTTAAGCAGAATCCGCTCTTGTATGCTAATGCTTCTTTTTAAATGCATATCCCCGATTCAGAATGTACGGCTGCAGATACCCGCACAGATCGCTCAACGGGAGTACTTCCTCCTTTAATACAATTCCAAGCTCGTTCTCCATATAGTTTCTGCGTTCCTGAATCCGGTGCCAGGTTTTTGGATACTCCGCCTGAAGCTGTCCGCGCAGCGTCTCATCCGCAATGGCAATCCCGTCTTCCGCATTGGCTCCCCCGTATCCGGGAAGAGACGGAATGATATCCATCTGCAGCATCATACCGCTTCTCAGCTGAATCTGCGAACCTTTATAGACCGGGGAAGACACCCACTCCTCTGCGCCTGTATAATGCCCCGGGTTCAGAACCCAGTGGTAATCTGCCTGCGGGAGCACCGCCTCCACCATCTCATAGATTTCCCGGCCCGATACTCCAAGCCCGATCTTTTCATACCAGCAGACTGCCGTCTTATAATATGGCTTTGCCAGCTTTTCCACATAGTCCCTTGCTTGTTCCGGGAGGTCCTTCTCCCCCATGGCCACATAGCCTGCCCTGGAAGTCAGACCGCCCCGAAGCCCCAGGGTCACGGAAAATTTATCGCCCAGACAGATCTCCTTATTCCGCGGAAAGACCACCGCATCGGTAAACCGCTCTCCCGCTGCACAGATGGTCGTCACCGTCACCGGCTGTCCCAAAGGTGCCAGATACTCCGCAACTTCCAGTTCCGTCTTCCCGGGTGCTGCCTGATTTAAGGCTCTGTACACCCGCATGGAAGCCAGCCCTGCCCCAAACTCATAGTGAGCGATCTCATTGGCATTCACCAAAACTCTTGCGCCATTCTCCGGGTCCAGAAAGATGTCACCCGCGTTTTTGATCTTTCCCGAAGGGGTGTTCCGGCGGATTGCTTCCATAATAAAGGAAGGAATATCGAACAGCTCCTCATTGGCATCATGCGAACTGGTAAACATCTTCCAGCCTGCACAGCCAAGGTTCATGCCGTCCTTCAGCCCGGCATCCCCAAACAGCTCATGCAAACTTTTTGTGTTCTTCATGGGCTGATTCGGCAGAGAAAAATGAGGAACATGGACCGTCTCAGCTTTCAGATAACTGTACTGGCACATCTTCAGATTCTCATTTCCCAGCATCAGATACCCCCTGCCATCCGCATGAAGCACCAGGACGCTCTCCTCGAACCGCGGCTCAAATCCGGTCAGATAGGCATAGTTTGCCCCATGCTCCCGGTCTCCGTAGACAACCAGTGCATCCAGCCCCTTCTCCTGCATCCTCCTTTGTATCTTCTCTTTGCGCTCCTCCATGGTCTTAGCGGTCAGCACCACCGGCACATAATCCACATGCACCGGCGGAGCGGCCACTTTGTCATACAAAATCTCCAAATTCACTCACTCCTTCGCAATCAGTGCACAGGCACCGGTGATGCCTGCGTCATTTCCCAGTTCTGCCAGACGGATATCCGCCTTTTTTTTCGTCAGGAAAAACTGTTCCTGGTACCCCTTTTGGACCGCCTTTATGATCACTTCCCCGGCCAGTGACACCCCGCCGCCGATGACGTACATCTCCGGATCAAACGCATGGGAAAAATATGCCAGTCCGACGCCCAGAGGGTACATGCATTCTTCGATAACCCGGATCGCCAAGGGGTCCTTTTCCTTGGCGCAGTCGCAGATCTCTTTCGCCGTCAGCGTCTCAAAGTCCCGGAGAGCGGAAGGCTGATCCACCGACGCCAGAAGCTTCTCTGCCTTCCTTACAATCCCTGTGGCAGATGCACACTGATCGATACAGCCCCTGTTTCCGCAGTTGCAGATCTCCTCCTGGGTGGGGTCTGCGGCGATATGTCCGATCTCTCCGGCAATCCCATGGGCCCCCACCAGGATCCTGCCGTCCAGGATGACGCCTCCTCCAACCCCGGTGCCCAGAGTAACCATCATCATACTGGATACATTCCTGCCCGCCCCCTGAAAATATTCCCCCAAGGAAGCCACATTGGCATCGTTCTCCGCCCGGATCTGGTGATTCGGAAAGAAACGGGCAAGCTCTGTCACCGGATTAAACGCATTCCAGTGCAGATTCACACATTTTTCCACAAATCCGCCGGGGGCCACCGGCCCGGGAATTCCCATTCCAATTCCCAGCACTTTTTCTTCTGATATACCGCGCGCTTTCCTATGGGCCTGAATCTCTTCTGCCACCAGAGGCACAATATGAGCCCCATGATCGGACAGATCCGTCTTCACCGACCATTTTTCCAGAAGTTTGCCGTCTTCTGTAAATCTTCCAATCTTAATCCTGGTGCCGCCGATATCCACTCCGAAAATCAGTTTCATAATTCTGTTTCCACCTTTTCATTCTCCAATAAAACTTAAAAACTTATGGATTCTCTCATTTTCCTGACGAATGGAACCGAAGAAATCCTCCTTGGATGCATCACACACCATCCTTCCGCCGTCCAAAAAAATAATCCGGCTGGCCACGTCCTTGGCAAAGGACATCTCATGAGTCACGCAGAGCATACAGACCCCGTCCGCTGCCAGACTTTCCAGCACATTTTGAACCTCCCGCGTCATCTCCGGATCCAGTGCAGAAGTGATCTCGTCCAAAAGAAGCGCCTTTGGGTTCATCATCAGGGCCCTGGCTATGGCGATCCTCTGCTGCTCGCCGCCGGACAGCTCATTGTGCATGGATTTTTCCTTGGATTCCAGTCCCACCTTTTTCAGATAGAATCTGGCCTTGTCGATGGCCTCGCCTTTGGGTACTTTCAAAAGCTTCATCGGAGACATGATCAGATTGTCCAGCACATTCATGTGCGGAAAGATCACCGTATGCTGAAAAACCATGCCGCAGGTCATACGGATCTGTTTTAAGTTTTTCTTGTCATTGACAGACAGTCCGTCCACCAGGATATCTCCCTGGTTTGTCTTTTCCAGCCCGTTGATGCAGCGAAGGAGCGTGCTTTTTCCGGTACCGCTGGGACCCAGAATCACCGTCACTCCGCTGTGATGGAAATCCACGCTGAAATCTTTTAGCACTGTCAGATCTCCATAGCTTTTTGTAATATTTTTCACTTCTATCATTGCCATATCATTCACCTCATCAATATGAAAAGTTCACTCGTTTTTCCAGATAAGCAGCCAGACGCGCCAGCGGGAAAGAGACCACATAGTACAGCGCGAATACAATCCCCCATACAGCAAAGGGCTGCATGGTGCGGACGGACACGATCTGTCCCACCCGGCAGATATCTTTCAGACTGATCAGCGAAATCATGGACGAACACTGGAGCTGACCGATATACAGGGTGATCGCCTGAGGCAGAAGCAGCCGAAATGCCTGAGGCGCGATCACCTGCAGGAACGTGGACGCTTTTCCGTGTCCCAGGGCATAGCCGGCCTCCCACTGAGATCTGGGGATCGCCATGATGGAATTATGGATCAGCACGGCAAAAAATGCCGCGGTGTTCAGTGACAGCGTCAGTATGGCCGCTGAATATGGCTGCAGCAGAATTCCCGCTACCACCGGAAGCCCAAAATAGACCAAAAAAAGCTGAACCACCAGCGGAGAATTGCGCAGGGGCTCCATCAGAATCAGAGGAAGAAAACGGATGACTTTATGTCTGGAACAGCGCACAATGCCAAGGGCTGTTCCCAGAATGGTTCCAATCAAAAGAGAAACCAGTGTAACGAAAAGCGTGATGGCACACGCCTGGGCAAACGTGGCAATATCCCCGGTGGAAAGATGGGCATATTGACCGATTACATGAACATCCTGCATGTATGTACCCTCTCCTTTCTAGTCGTACTAAAGTGTAATGGCGATCTTTTTGTCCACAATCTTGGAAATCGTGGAGATCAGGAAAGTCAGACAGCAGTATGAAACCAAAAGCAACAAATAGATCTCAAAGGGCCTGTCCACCCGTCCATTGATGATCTTGCTTGCCCCCATCATATCCACAACCGTAATGGAAAAGCAGACGGACGTGGTCAGGACCAGATTTACAAAATTATTGACCAGCGGCTTGAAGGCTACCCGAAGGGAAATCGGAAGCACCACATACCGGATGGTCTGAAGCGGGCCAAATCCCAGAGCTGCCGCACACTCATAATAGCTTTTTTTCACCGCCATCAGCCCGGCACGGATCACCTCGCAGTTTCCTGCGCTGACGTTGATGCTGAGAGCAATGATCGAAGTGACCAGAGGATTTGTATCTATTCCAAGCTGAGGAAGCCCATAATAGAAGAAAAACAGCTGAACTAAAAACGGCGTATTTCTTAAAAAATCTACCCAGAATGCCCCAAAGAACCGAAGCACTTGATTCCGGGACTGCCGAAACAAGGCGATCACAAGTCCAATCATAAATCCAAAGATCAGGCAGAAAAAGGTGATGATCACCGTGTTGACCGCCCCCTCCTTCAATAGCGCCAGATACTGAGGATTCGATAAAAACCGAAAACTAAGTCTATACATAGCAGAAATCCTTTCTTACCGTCAGCCGGCAAAGTCTCGATACATTCCAAAATACCGGCAGAAGATGCATACAGGGAGACTCCGAAGACGGATCTCCCTGTATGGCCTTTCCCCTACATTACCATGGATGATCAAGTGTTCCCGTGTACTCTGATCCGAACCATTTGTAATAGCACTCTGCCTGGAACCCGCTGCTGATCATATTGGACACAAACATATCCAGATATCTCCCAAAGTCCGGGTCCCCTTTGATGTAACCGATACAGATCGGATCAGAGGTATAGACCATAGGCTTCGATTCCAGGTAATCGCCCTGGCCCGCCGCATAATCGATGGACGTTCCATCCTCGAAGATCGCGTCGCATTTTCCTTCCTGGACTGCCAGAAGCTGATCAGAAAAACTTGCAACGTAGCTGATCTTGGCATTTGGAGCGTACTCCAGGACCAGTTCTTCTCCCGTTGTGCCGCTGGCGATGGCTACGGTGTACTTCGCATCATTGAGATCCGCTACCTCCTGTACCTCGTCCATCCCCTTTCTTGTACCCATCTTGATACCGGTTCTCAGATATGGAATCGAGAAGTTAATACTTTTCGCCCGTTCCAGATTGCCGGTGATATTGGCAAAAATCACATCCACCCTTCCGGAAGTGACAGAGCTGATCCGGTTTTCCCCGTTCACCTCCACAAGCTCCACTTCCACGCCCAGAACTTCTCCCAGCTTGTAAGCGAAATCCACATCATAGCCAATCAGATTTCCCTGATCGTCATAAAAACAGATCGGCTCTCCGGGCGGATTGACACCCACGACAATCTTGCCCTTTTCGATGATTTCACTCAGCTTGTCAGAACCTGCAGCATTTCCCCCTCCGGATGATCCGCATCCCGCAAGACATCCAACTGCCGTCATCACAGCCAGCACCAGTGACCATACTCTTTGCTTTGTACCTTTTTTCATACCTTTACCTCCTAAAATGAATGCTTTTTTAAATTGCTATGTTCACTTCAAATCTCCGCTCTCCAACCACCCGTTCATTGTCGTTGACAAAATACGTCGGATGCAGGCTGTCCAGGCGCTTCTCATGCTCCGGAGTAAGGGCTCCCAATGCCCTCAGCACTTCCTTCGCCACGAATGACCAGGCTTCTTCTGTGCCGTCAATCAATTTAAATGCAACGCCCAGACGTTGTTTTTTCAGCCCAAAGCCATAGACTCCGTTGGCTCCCCCTTTGGCGATGATGTTGGGATCCTTGTTCATGATGGTACACAGGAAACCCTCCCCCCGCATCATCTCCGGATGCCTCATGATCCGGCCGGTGTTGTCTGCGGCCGCCCGCTGCAATGCCTCATCGGGTATCGTATCAATGCAGGCAAGATTTTTATAGGAAACAGCAATATTTTTCATACCAACAGCAAACACCGGAACCCCGCAGCCGTCTACCCCCACCTTCATCCGGTCGGTCTCCGCCATGGCTTTGATGGTATCGGCGATCTCCTGACAGACCGGTGTGTCCACCTTCCAGTAATCTTCCGCCGGTCCTCCCAGATATTTTTGCACCAGGAGAAGCGCTGCATGCTTTCCAGAGCAGTTGTGGTAGATCTTTCTTTTTGGTATCCCTGCCCGAATCCGCTCTTCGTTGGCCTTTTCATCCGCCGGATGAGCCGGATTCATACAGAGAATGTCCTCCGTATAGCCTGCCTTTTTCAGAATGCTCTCCACCGCCTCCACATGATACGGACAGCCTCCGTGGGACGCGGACAAAATCACAGACTCTTTCTCTTCGATCCCGTACTCCTTGTCCAGCCCGTACTTAAAGACCGGAAGAGACTGAATCGGTTTCGACGCAGAACGGTAAAATACCAGATCCCCACTGTCCCCGGCACTGTACACCACCCGGGAATGCTCATCCACAATACACAGATATCCGTAATGCATCAGATCAAAAACGGCACTTGCCGGATCCTCTGACGGATCAAAACGATATTCGCTGACTAATTTTGTATACATGGCTCTCTCCTATCTGCCTGAACAGCTGCAGGTTTTGTCATCCCTGATCGTGAATACCAGATCCGTGTTCAGCATGAATGGATAGTAAGCCCCGTTTAGGTTGCTCATGGGAAGTACATCCTCATGCAGCGTCAGACCAAGAACTTCCTGCATCACCTTCCTGCGCTTCTGAATACGTTCATATACTTCTGGATACGCTTTTTGAAGCTCTTCTTGGAGTTCTTTTCCGGCAATCACCACCGCATCCTCGCAGATCCCGGTCCGCACCGGATCATCTCCGTGGGCGATGATGTCCACCTGCATAAATGCACCATCCGGCACCGGTATCGCAGACCCTTTTGCAGTGATGGCGTTGCTCCACTCCTCTGTCCCTGTAAAATGCCCTGGATTTAAAGTGACGCCAAACGATTCTTCGCCGATCAGATCCATCACGGCATCGTACAGCTCCCCTCCGGTAGCCCCTACCCTCGCCGTCCGGTACCAGGCCGCCACCGCCTCATAATACTTTTTATAAAAACATTCCAGGTATGGCTTTAACGCTTCCTGGTATCCAGTCTCATCGTAAGCCATCACCCCTGCCCGGGAGGTGAGATTTCCCCGGACGCTGTAGCAAAGTCCCCCCACTTCTCCTGCCTTTAACTTAGACAGCCCGGGAGATCCCATGCCGACAGCCACGCTCCTTGCTCCAAAGTTCACCAGCGGATGGGTGTTCTGCGGGTCGAATCCGGCGCCCCCAAGACAGGCCATCTCTTCTTCCCGAATTCCTTCTTTCAGATTTTTCAAAAGACGCTGTACCACAGCCGCCGCCCGGTTCCCGGCGGATTCGGCCCAGGCAATCTCTTTGGCCGTATAAAGACGCATCCGGATCCCGTCCGGCACTCCGGTCAGCTCCGCCGTAGCATTCACCATGGCTCCTTTGGTCTTCCGGATCCCGTCCATGATATATTCCGGCAGATCATAAGTCTGCTCCGGATCGGAATCGATCGTTCCTTTCTCAAAATACTTGATCCCTGCCACGCCGATCCTGGAGTTTTCATCAATCCCCGTCTCCCGGAGAATTTCCGTCAGCCCTCTTAGACGATCCCTTGGCTGTCCCTGGAGTGAAAAATTCTGGTACAGATAACGGCGGATCTCAACCAGGATCACACTGCTGTAACCCATCCCTTCATTGCCCAACAGGATGGAACAGCTGCCCTGTGCATCCACCACCAGAAGCGTCTCTTCGAACCGGCAGTCGTAGTGGGTAAAATACTCCACATTAGAAAAATGCTCCCGATCGCCATAGATCACCATATGCGTCAGGTTCCGGGCTTTGATCCTTTCTGCCAGCCTCCGGATCCGGGCTTCATAGTCTTCTTTTGCAAGCTCCAGAACCGGCATATTCACTTCGGACAGAAAAAGGGGATCGGCCTTTGTCACTTTGACCATAATTTTCACTCCCTCTCTCATTTTTTTGTTTATTATATCCTACATTTTTCTGGATGTCAATATATTTCTCCACTGGTGGAATTAAATATTTTAATTACGTTGACATATTTTGTTATTCACAGTAAGATAGAATTAAAATATGACTCATTTTGGAAAAAGTAAAGGAAAACGGTTATGAAAAAAGGATTGACAAAAGCACAGGCCGATATGAAACTGGCCAATCTGACTACTATTTTTAATATCCTTTATGACAAAACCCCCATCTCCCGGGCGGATCTGGCGAAAATCTCAGGGATGAGTCCCACCAGTATCACCCGTTTTGTCACCAGTATGCTTTCGATAAACCTGTTAAGAGAAACCCCCGCCGAAGAAAAAAAGGTTGGACGGACCGCCGCCTGGCTGGCAATCAATCCGGATGCCTTTTACTCCGTCGGCATCAATATTGACTCGGGCTATATCCACGTGGCCCTCTTAAATTTCCGCAAGCAGATCATCGCGGATGAGTACACCCGGATCACCATCGCCTCCCCCACCATGGAACAGATCCTGGATATCGCCTATGACCTTTATCTGAGCACCTTAAACCAGACGGCGGTGACCCCGGACCGGATCTGCGGCATCGGGGTCAGTGTAGTCGGCGTTATGAACGATTCGGAAATACTGGAATTTACGCCTCAGCTGAAGTGGAAAGGCATCAACATCCGCCGGGCGGTGATCGAAAAATTCTGTTTTGAAAATGTTGTTGTGGAAAATGACTGTAATTCCTCTCTGGTCGGACAGTTGGTCCTGCACCCGGAATACAAAGAAAAATCGGTCGCCTGCATCTGCCTCGGGTCCGGAGTTGGCTCCGCATTCTGGTGTCAGGGCAGCCTGTTCACACGGCCCGGCCGGGTCTCCTTCTCCGAGATCGGCCATACGATTGTGGAGCCGGACGGCATGCTCTGCGACTGCGGCAACCGGGGCTGCCTTCAGACTTTTATCGCCGAAGAAGCCCTGATCAAACGGGCCCAGGCCCACGAACCTTCCATCACCCTTTTGGAGGAGATCCACCAGGCCTGGCTTTCAGAGATTCCCTGGGCCAGAGAGCTGATCACCCAGGCCTGCTCCTACATAAAAATCGGCATCAACAATCTGGCCTGCGTCTACAACCCGGAGATCATCCTGATCTGCGGAGAGAGTGTGGACGACTACTGGGATATGTTCGGCGCTGTCATGGAAGAACCTCAGCCTTTGTTCTATCCGTTCAAAGACAAGCTTACGATTCTTCCCTTTGCCAAAAAGTACCAGTCCAGCATCATCGGCGTGGCACAGCAGGTACAGGATATCTATCTGAATCAGCTTCTGAAGAAAACTTTATAGCACCTTCCTTCCTGCGGTAGATGACAGGTCCTGCCCCGAGCCGTTTAAACCGATCTGTTTTTCGATGAAAAAGGGAAAATACGCGACCTGAATTGTGAAAAAATCTTAGGAACCATGCAGCCTGCGGCGGTCAGAATCACCAGGCTTAGAAGAACCAGCAGCGCCTTTGTGACTGCCGCAGACAGCCCCAACACGGATGCCCCGGTCTTGATAAACATAAAAAGAAACATATGAAAACACAGGATGGTCAGAGTGTTTTGGCCCACAAGAGAGACCACCCCCATAACGGCCGGCGCCTTTCGCTCCAAAAACATGCCTGCGCCAAAGACCAGAAAAGATCCGCTGATTCCCGCCGCCAGACCAAGAAGCATGGAATGCCCATAATTGCCGTTGGATAAATTCATGGAACCATTGAGCATCGCACTGATAAGAAATACCACGGTAAGCATCCCCAGGCACCACAATTCTCCCAGCATTTTTTCTTTTTTCTGCTGCCGGAACCACTCTCCTGCTGCAAAATAGCAGGCAAAATACGGCACCGCCTCCAAACTCCATGGAAGCAGGCATCCCTGACTGTAATATCCGATCATGGATCCGATGCCCCCAAGAAAGAAAAACGTCCCCCCGCCGCTGTAGTGCCAGACTATCGATCCGGCGGCTCCAAGAAGCAAAAACACATACTTTCTTTTACTTCTGCTGATCAGTCCATACCAGGCATAAGTCAAAAACATGGCCGTCAAAAACCAAAGCGGCGCGTTGAGCATGTCCAGAAGCACCAGGGGCTTGGAGGCATTCGCATACATCTGGTTGCGGGAATAAAAAATGCCCAGTATGGACCACCATTTCAGATCCCCTGGATTTCCTGCAAGAAGCGAATCTTTCACCCAGAAAAACAGCCACAAAAAAGCACTGACTCCAAAATAAGGCACAAGCAGCCGCTTTGCTTTTTTCTTCAGCCAGTCCCCATAGCACTCTTCCTTCTGAAAACGGAACGTATACCCCGCCGCCACAAAAAAGACCGGCATATAGAACATGCCTCCATAAAAAGTGAGAGGCCCCAGGCTGCACTCCGCGTGAACCAAAAGCACCACCAGGATCCCCGCTGCTTTCCCAAAGTCCAGCCATGACAGCCTTTTTTTTCCTTTATCTTTTTCCAAAGACGCGTTCAATGAGTATTTCTCCTTTCTTGCCGAGAGGCTCCACAAAACGCACGGACAGTTCTGACAGTCCCACCGTGATCCCGCTGATCAAAACCAGATCCAGAAGGCAGGTCCGATTATAGCCAAACCGTTCCTGAAAAGTCAGAAGAAACCAGGCTCCGAACGTGGCGATCACCGGAAAATGGATCAAATACAGGGAGTAGGAAATCCGTCCCAGATACAAAAATCCCTTCCAGGCAAAAAATTGCTGCAGTACTTCCAGATTCAGCACGGCGGTCAAAAAGCAAAGCACCCCGAAGATATGATAATAATTCACAAATACAAAAGGAAGGATACCCCAGACAGTCCCTTCATATCCAAATCCGGCTGAAGGATAACACATAAAATAAAGTCCCAGAACCAACAGACATCCATTTAGAAACCGACTGGCACACAGCTTTTTTCGAAATGCCCAGTCTGTATGCATCAAATCGCAGAGCACATACCCGAGGAAGATGCTGAGAAAATCAGTACGCACAAGCAGCGCCGCCACCCCTGCATAGATCAGCCATCGGAACCGGAAGCGGCTGACAAAATAAGCCAGTCCATAATCCAGATAGGCACCGAGAAACAGCATCTGCAGCGTCCAGACCACGCCGTTGTAATCATTCACCCCGAAGAGAAAACAACCATACAAAGATTCTTTCAGCATCCCGGCAAAGGACGGTGCAAAAGCATTGAACCCGGCAAACCATTCCTCCGAACCGGCCAGAACCGCCGCCGCCTTGTTCTGATACAGTCCAAGGCTCATGCAGAGCCAGACTGCTCCGTTGACCGCAAGCACCGGCGGCATCAGCCGCAGATAGCGTCTGCATGCACTTTTTTTCAGTTTTTCTTTCTCTCTTTTTCGAAAAAAGCTCAGACAGAGCAGATACCCGCTCAGCACCAGAAAAAGCCGCACGGCTGTATTGCCGTTAAAAAACAGATTAAAGGGAGACTTCCCGACAGCTATATCCAGATTGCCCGGCAGGTGACAGCTTGCCTCCTCATAATGATACATTCCATAGTAAAAAGCAAACACGTAGTGGGTCAGAAAGACACACACACATCCAAGCCCCTTTAACCCGTCCAGATAGACTAACTTTTTCGTCTGCATGGCATCATCACTCCCGCATCTTCCAACACCTTTACGCCCAGCCAGCAGATCACCAGAAACTGGATCCCCGCAAAGAAAGCCATGGGCATCATGGAGCTTTCCCGGAAGTATTCCTGATATCCTGCAAAGATCACAATCTGCAAAAGCATTGCCACCAAAAATTCTTTGGGCACAAGCACCAGATACAGCACCGCCAGCACCCCGTACAGGCAGCCCGCCGACTGATTCATATAGGGCAGGAAATAGCAGGTCAGAAGTCCGAAGAACAAAAAGAGCCTAAGTACTCTGATTCCCTCTTCCTTTTTGGACAGACAGCCCGTATCCTTCTCTCCCTGGGCAAAGAGCCAGACAAGGAGCAGCAAAAGCCCCGGAGTCAGAAAAAGGCCGGTCAATGCCACCGGATCCACCAGCTGTCCCTGTATGGATGCCCTGCCCACAATCTCATAGATATTGGGCCAGTGGAAAGTAACCAGGGTATATCCGGCCCGGAGCCAGAGCGCATACGCATACACAAGCCGCATGCCTGCCGTCAGTGCCAGAAACAAAAGCTGACCAATCGTCAGTTTTTCTCTCTGCCAGAGTACCATACAGGCAAACAAAATTCCCGCATATGGAACCGACCACAGGAGCAGTCCGCCGGTCACCAGCGTAAACAGCCAGGTCCCCATTTTCCCGGATTCCGGCAAAAAGAACAAAAGAGCACTTACAAAAAACAGTGCTGCCACACAGGCATCCCCCTGAAGGATTGTCCCCTCCGCCACCAGAGTCGGAAGGATCAGAAGCATTCCGTAGGTAACAAGAGCGCGCCTCCTGCCGGACGTCAGACGCCAGACGAAAACGGCTGATGCCAGCGCCAGATACCACTCTGCCAGCAGATGTGTCCAGTGGGGAAGCCCGGTTTCAAAAGGAGTGCGAATAAAAAAGCCGATACCTGTGATGCAGACCGCCAAAAGTCCCTCCAAAAAATCGAACCGAAGGGGCCCGATGGAACATTTTCGGTACAAAAGATCCCGAAGAAACTGATCGATGTTCATCCTGGTATCCTCCCTTCCTCCTGAAGATCCAGCTCCTGCCGGTCCTTTTCATACACCGGAAACCGATACAGATCCAGTCCCAGAACAATCAGGATGCCAAGCTGAAAAAATGCCAGCACTCCGTAAGGCACCAAAGGAGTCTGTTTGGTCAGATACTGGGCATATCCTGCAATCCCGTTGAAAGCCGCCAGCACAAGCAGGGGAAACCGCCGCAGACGGATCATCCCATAGACCAAAAGAAACGCGTCTGTCAGGTACAGATAGCGCTCATGCATATGGGGCAGAAAATAAGTGGTCAAAATACCGAAAAACAAAATCAGCAATATCACGTATTCCTTGGTCACCCGGACCTTCTGATACGCCATCCAGAACAAAACCATCATCAAAATTCCAAGGATCAGATACATACCCGCTCCCATATATTCATCCAGAAAAAAGTCGTTTCCGATGATCTGGTAGACATTGGGAAATTTGATGGATAACGACCAGGCATCCTGAGTCCCCTGGGCCACATAGATGTCCAGAAGCTCTGAAAAGGGCCGGCCGGCCAGCCAGGCAGGCAAAATCCCAAGCATATACATGACCGGAAGCGTCACAAAATGTTTCAGATCCACTTTTCTGCGCACCCACAGGATCACCAGAAACGGAAAAATAAAAAGGGACTGCAGCTTTATGGCAAAAGCCGCCCCGTAAAACCACATGCCTGTCCAGGTTTTTCCCCGCAGAAGAAACGATACGCACAGAAGAATGAAAAGGGTATAGATGATGTCACACTGACACCAGGCCGCACCGTTTAAGATCACTGTGGGCAGGAACAAAAAAATGCCATAGGCAAATACTGCGCGCTTACGGTTTTGGGTACCGTTCCAGACAAGCCCGGCCACCGCCGCCGCTCCTGCAAAATCAAGCAGACAGCAAAAACCTTTGAAAGCGGTCATATAATTCACGGGCAGCAGGGTAATCAGGTATAAAAGATACAGCATCGGGGGCGCATAATCGTAGAAATCATCCGCCAGCGCCGCGAATCCCTTGCTTTCAAGGTGGAAAAACCAATCATCCCAGAAAATAACCCAGTCATCCGATACAAAGGTCCGCATGGAAATCCGCACCAGAACCGCCAGCACTGTAAGCACCCCGATGAGAAGGTACTCTGTGTGCCTGTCCTTTTTTAACCAGTCTCTCACATATGCATCCATAGAAACTCCTATCTCAATACTTTCTCGATGATATACTTGGGCCTTGCCTTGGTCTCAAGATAAATTTTCCCGATGTATTCCCCGATAATCCCGATGGCAAAAAGCTGCAGGCCCCCAATGGCCCAGATAGACACGATCAGGGAGGTCCAGCCGGAAATGGTATTGCCCAGATAATGCTGTACCAGAGAATAAATCAGCATCAGGATACTGCACAGAAAAAGCAGTCCGCCCAAAAACACGATAAACCGAATCGGCTTGATGGACAAAGAAGTGATTCCGTCCACCGCCAGTCCCACCATTTTCTTCAGCGGATACTTGGATTCCCCGGCAAACCGCTCCTGGCGCTCATAAGTCACACTCGCTGTCTGAAAACCGATCATGGGCACAATGCCCCGCAAAAACAGGTTGACTTCCCGGTAATTTTCCAGCTCGTCCAGCGCCCTCTTGCTCATCAGACGGCAGTCCGCATGATTGAAGACAACCTCGCCTCCCATAAAGTTAATCATCCGGTAAAAACTTTCTGCCGTAAAACGTTTGAAAAAAGTATCCGTCTTGCGGGCACTGCGCACTCCGTAGACAATCTCACAGCCTTCATAGTACTTCTCCACAAACTGATCAATCACATCAATGTCATCCTGCAGATCGGCATCCATGGAAATGACCATGTCCGCGTATTCCTTGGCAGTCATCAGTCCTCCCAGCAGTGCGTTTTGATGTCCTTTGTTTCTTGACAGTCGAATTCCCTGAAAGATGGGGTTTTTCTCATGCAGTTCTTCGATCAGCTCCCAGGTCCGGTCCTTAGACCCGTCATTGATAAACAGAATCCGGCTCTCTTTTGAAATCCGGTTCTTTTCCATCAGATCTTCCATCTTCCCAAGGAGTCTTTGGGCAGTCTCCGGCAGCACTTCTTCCTCATTATAACAGGGAATGGCCAGATACAAAATCCGGCCCCTCTCACACGTTTTTGCTTCCATCACTTGTTTCCTTTTTTTGTTTCTTTTTTTAATTCCAGTTCCTGTTCCAGCTCCTGCAGCCGCTTTTCATTCAGTGCCACCATCTGGTCCAGCGTCCGCACACTGTTGGACATCCTAGAAAGGGCCACCGTCAGAGAGAAAATGATCAGAAGAGAAAAACAAAAGCCCAGGAAAAAAATCATATTTACCGGTGCATAGATCCCGAGAAAGTCTGATACCACGATCAGAAGCCTCGGCGCGCAGTCAAAGATCAAAAGTGCACACAGCACCAGCATCCAGGACAGCGCATACTTTAATTCCAGCCCCCTTTTGCGTATCATATTTACCAGAATCCCAAATACAAACAGAATCGCGATGCCGATCACGATCTGTAATTTTACTGTCATCATATTCTTTCTCCTATTTGTAGTCGCTGCGCGACAGCACTGAAGGGTAAAGCTGCTTCGACACACCGGTAATGAGTGAAACTTTTATTCGAAAAAGCACTCATAAAAGTTCCTCTCGTGCGCCTTTACAGCTTTACCGTCCAGCAGAAATTTTTTCTAATAAATACTTGACATTTCTTAGCTGGACTATTTTGGAAGGTCTGACTGGAAGGATTGCATCTTCCCCTTCTTCGCTCCCGGATCTGGAAGAATGCCCTCTTAAGTGCGCAGGCGCTCCATCAGGATTGCCAGAGTTACTTTGATCATGTAGTAGACGGAACGAAATCCTCCGATAGAAGAAGTCCCTTCCTTGCGTTCCTTCATGATCACCGGCACCTCTGTCACCTTCTTCCCCATACGCAGAATTGCCATCACGCTTTCTGGCTCCGGATAATCCTTCGGATAATTCATGGCATAAATCTTCATCACATCCCGGTTCACCATCCGCATGCCGGACGTAGGGTCCGTCACCCGCTTTCCGGTCAATACTTTCAGCAGAACCGAAAAATACCGGATACCAATTCTCCTGAGACCAGAAGACTGAAATCCCTCTTTCTTAAGGAACCGGGAGCCGATGATCATATCGCTGTTCGTCTCGCAGAGCTTCTCTGCCATCATCTCCAGATAAGCCGCATCGTGCTGACCGTCCCCGTCGAACTGTACAGCCACATCATAGCCGTACTGGCACCCATAGATATATCCCGTCTGCACAGCCCCGCCAATCCCCAGATTGACCGACAGATTCACATGATTCAATCCATATTTCCTGCAGATGTCCAGTGTCTCATCCGTCGAGCAGTCATTGATCACCACATAGTCAAACCCCGGCGCATGCTCTTTTATATCCGCAACTGCCTTCCGAATGCTTTTGCATTCGTTGTAGGCAGGGATAATCACAAGCTTTTTCATACCTCACTCCTTCACCCGCAAAAAACCATATACGATGCTATATTGTATCACAAACTGGCAGATTTTGCTACTTTTTTGTGTCTGTCATCAAAACTGCGTTTCAGCGCAAAGCACCCGCCGAACTCACAAACTGCCACAGCACCCGCACAATCCGACACAGATCCGTCACCCACGGAACCGCCACCTGATTTTCCCTAAGAGCCCGATGCCCTTCTTTCAAAGATTCCAGGTAGGCCCCCAGACTGCCTGTGCTCGTCCCCCCATGCGACATATAGATTAGTATTTCCGGAAGATAGGAAAGTCTTACCTCTTTTCGGTACAAAATCCGTACCATAAATTCATAATCTGCAGCGATCTTATAATCCGTCTTGTAGACACCGAACCGCTCGTAGACCTCCCGCCGCAGATACAGTGTCGGATGTCCCGGCATCCAGCCGCTCCTGATGCAGCCCTGACCCTGGTGCCATCTGCGCACTATCCGCTCTCCGTCCATATAGTAGAGGTCTCCGTGAACTCCGTCTGTTCCTTCCTTCCCCATCACTTCCACCATCCGGCTGATCACTCCACGGTCCGCATACCGGTCAAAGCAGCAGCCGATGATATCCCCGGTAGCCAGGGCGATCCCTTTGTTGAGTGCGTCATAGATTCCCTGATCCGGCCCCGACAGAAAACGAACTCTTCCAGGCATCTTCTGCTCCATCTGACGGATCAGTCCCATGGTCCCGTCCGTGGACCCGCCGTCCACGATAATATATTCCAGATTTTCATAATCCTGCCCGGCCACCTGTTCCATGATCCTCCCCAGATTGGCGGCATCATTGTATGTGGTGGTGATGACCGACACCTTTGGTAATGTTTTCATCTATTCTCCCCGATCTGCCAGTCTGTGATACAGATTTCTGTACTCCAAAAACCGATCTTCCTTTTTGTACTGCTCTGCCCTCATCCGGCAGGCCTCTTTGCTTTTGGGTTTCTCCATTTCCTGAAGAACCGCCCGAAAAAGTGCCTCTTTGTCTCCTTTGGGAACCACCCGGCCGCAGGCATCCGTAAGGCTCTCCGGGCTGCCTCCCGTATCAAAGGTAATCACCGGCGTCCCGCAGGCCAGTGCTTCCAGATTGGTCGTGGGAAAATTATCCTCCAGCGTAGCGTTGACAAACACATCCGCCATGGAATAATAAGCGGCCAGCTCCGACACTGACGAAGTCCTTTCCAGCCCCAGCACCTGCTTTGGAAGCCTGCGAAGCTGCTTTTTGGAAAGGCCGATCAGAACCACCTGACAGGAGTCGACAAGCCACTTTGAAAGATCCAAAAGATACCCAAGGCCTTTCCTGCGCTCCCACACATTGGCCACTCCCAGAATTACAAATTTTTCAGATAACCCAAGCTTTAGCCGCAGCCCGGACGACACCGGAGAAAACGTTCCCGTGTCGATGCCGTTTGGAATCACCCGAACCGGATAGTCCTTTAAAAAAGACTGCTCCGCCTCTGCTTTCAGCCAATTAGAAGGCACCACCACCGTCAGATTCGGCACCCCCGTAAATGCTGCCTGCTTCCTCCTGAAATTTGCTTCCGTCCGGTTCCGAAATAATGCGTACGGATATGTCTTTTTGTACTCTCTGCATCCTGCGCATCCAGCCTTCCAGCCGGCACATCCTGTATAGTCATAAAAAGCACAATGTCCTGTAAAAGGCCAGCAGTCATGCAAAGTCCAGACCACCGGCTTTCCCGCCTCCTTCAGCCAGGCAAATAAAAGTTCCACCTGCAGCACAAATCCATGAATATTGTGCAGATGGATCACATCCGGGTTCCACTCCTCTATCCTCCGGATCAGCCTCCTGGTCTGTCCCGCAGAGGCAAAACCATGCTCTCCCCGAAAGAACGTAGCAAGCACATGCAGCGCCATATCCCCATCCGAGCCAAACCGAAAAGCCCGGATTCCCTCCGGCGCCTTCTGCCGTCCGTAGGCAAGCAGACCTATGTCCCCGTTCTCTTCCAGCATATGATAAATATCCACCATAATGCGGCCCACACTTCCGCTGCCGCACACAGTGCTGATCTGTAAAACTTTCAAACTCATAAAATATACCGCCGATTCCTGTTGTCTGTCCAGAGCAGATTTAAAAAAACAAAGTAAGGGACCCACCATTGCCCGCCCTTCATTCCTATGATATACTACCCTCAGTGGGAAAAACAATACACGGTTTTGCACCCCAGACCCCAGAGCGTGTTTGAAAATTCATTCCCGCCAACTGCCAAAAAAGCAGTTTTCAAACACGCTCTAAGTACCGTCTTTGGATAGCTGAAGAGGCTGACTCCATACTTTTTGGGACAGCCGCTGCTCTTCCCCAGCATAGTATAAGTGAGGTAACACCATGATCATCATACAACCTTCCGGCGGTTTATGCAATAGAATGCGCGTGATAAATTCCGGCTGGCAGCTGGCCAGATGGCGCCAGGAAAAACTCCTGGTCCTTTGGAACTGCAATGCAGAATTAAACTGCCCTTTTGGCGCTCTGTTTCGTCCGGTAACCGAATTTCAGATTACCGACATCCACTCCGTGGCAGATCTGCGCAAACTGTTTTATCAGAAAACAGCCCGCACCTACCTGACCAATGAAACGCTTCTGGCCCACCGAAATCCTGACGGATGTCTCGATCCTGCCTACGCCGGCAGCCTGAAAAAAAATATTTATATTTTTACCTGGGAATCTTTTTACCCTTCTGAAGACTATCACCTCTTTGTGCCCACAGAAGGGCTCCAAAAGCGAATTGATGAGATGACATCCCGGTTCGGCCCCTTCTGCGTGGGGGTCCATATCCGCCGGACCGATAACCAGCCCGCCATCGGAAAAAGCTCCACGGATGCGTTCCTGGCATCCATGAAGCGGGAGCTCTCTGTCAATCCGGATACCATGTTTTATCTGGCCACGGATGATTTTGAGGAGGAAAAGCGGCTTCGGGAAACTTTTCCGGACCGGATTCTTTCCAACCAGACCCGCTGTCTTCGAAGGGACAGCAAAGAAGGAATGCAGGATGCCCTTCTGGATCTCTACAGCCTTGCCGCCACCAAAAAAATCATCGGCAGTTATTTCAGTTCTTTTACGGATATTGCTGCTGACATGCAGAAAATTCCTCTGATCATTGCGGGAGAAGAAGCCGATCAGAGGAAATGAAGGTGGATGGTCAAAATGCCCTGTGCCAGTTCACAGCCGATGGTGCCTCCCATCTGCTCGGTCAGAATCCGGGCGATGGACAGACCAAGCCCGGTAGACTTCCGGGTGGTCTCCACTGTGTAATAACGGTCAAAAAGACGGCTTGTTTCTACTTCCGTCAAACCGGAGGCATGATTCTGAAAAATGATTTCTCCGCTGTCCAAAAGCTGGATTTTAAGATCTCCGTCACTGTATTTGACGGCATTGCTTAAAATGTTGGAGAAGATGCGGGCAAGAGCGCTTTGGTTCAGCTTCCGCCGAATTTCCTGATTTGCCATGGAGATCTGCGGCGTGATCCGGCAGCCTTTGAGAACCCCGTAATAGGCAGAGATGCTCTCCTCCAATGCCCGGTTTAAAGACAGCTCCTCCAGATCCAGCGTTTTTCCGGCGGACACCGTGACGGAGTATCGGAAAAGTTCCTCACTGAGCTGCTTTAAAACCTCTGTACGCTCCTCGATGACTGCCACATAACGACGGGCAGTCTCTGGAAGCGGTTCTTTTTTCAGCAGATCCAGATAGCCGCAGACAGCTGTAAGAGGAGTACGAAGATCATGGGAGATGTTGGTGACCGCATCCTTGAGCTCTAAGTCCCCCTGCCAGAAGCGGTGCCGGTCCCGACGCAGCCTGCGAAGCCCCTCGTTGATACCGGATGCCAGACTTCGCATATAAGGATCATGACTGGCTGTGTCGATCAGAACATTGGTATCCGCAGCCAGACGATCTTTGAATGCCTCTTCGATCTCTTTTGCTGCCCGGCGCAGAAGCTGAATCTTCAAAAGCAACAGCCCGATCAGCAAAACCAAAGCCCCCATCAGGATCCATGATCCGGTCTCCATCATCCCCCTCCTCTCTACTTGATATCTTTTTTCTCAAACAGAAGCATTCCGACTCCGGTGGTACATACGATGATCAGACAAGAATACAAAAGTCTCTGCCCCATATGATCTGCGGACCGTTCTGCAATCTGAACTCCCTGTCCGCTGGGAAGAAAATCCCGCAAAAATTCATAAACCTTTCGTTTGGTTCCTTCCAGGTAATAGGGATTCTCCTCTGTCCCCTCATGACTGATCACATATCCTTTGTCCGTCACTTCGATATATGCATCATAGGTCTTCGGCTCACTTAAAGCGGAATGGATGTATCCGGACAGGAGCAAAAGTACAAACGCACTTAGAATGCTGACTGCTGTCACTTTTGCCTTGTTCTGGTTGATCATTGCAAGGAAGGTATAGATTGCCGAAAACGTCAGATCCATCAAAACCGAGAGAAGTGCCAGTCTGAACAGCAGCTCCACCCCAATACTGCCGGAAAACCCAAGAAGCGGTATTCCCACCAGAAAAACAGTCGCCACATAGATTCCATGAAACAGAAGAACCGCGGCAAAATTGACTAAAAGTCCGGACAGATAAACCGTATGGCGCTGATGCCCGATCACCAGTTTATTTCGTATCGTGCCGTCGCTGTACTCGGTACCCCAGAACAGGCTGACAAACACAGCCACGATAAAGCCCATGAAATTGGAACAACCCAGGCTTATGCCATCCAATGCAGTCCCATAGCCGCTCCTGCAAAGCATATAATACTCAAAAAAAACCATAAATGCACCGAAAGAAACCATAAATGTCACACACGACCAAAAGCAGTGATCCTTCCAAAGCCGCATAAAGTTTGCCCCTGTCAGTCTGCTCATCTTTCTCCACCTCCCATCAGATTGATGTAATAGCTCTCCAGGCTCTCCTCCCGCTCTTTGATGGAAAGCAGTTCTCCGCCTTCTTTTTCAAGTGCCAGTACCAGCTTTGTAATGTTTACCTTTGCAAAGATATCGGCTTCCTGATCCGACTGAATCTGGTATTCCATCCCCATGGCCTCCAACACGCGGGAAAGCGCTTTTATGTTGGTCACTTCCACACGGACGCATTTTTTGCAGGCCGCTTCCAGTTCTTTTGCGCTGATCTCCTTTACCATCCGTCCTTTGTCCATAAAACCATAGTGTGTGGCCAGCCGGGACAGCTCATCCAGAATATGGCTGCATAAAAGCACTGTGATCTGCCGTTCCTTATTCAGTTTCAAAAGCAGCTCGCGGATCTCCACGATCCCCTGGGGATCCAGACCATTGGCCGGCTCGTCCAGTACCAGAAGATCCGGATCTCCGGCCAGAGCCATGGCAATCCCAAGACGCTGGCGCATACCCAGGGAAAAATTTTTCACTTTCTTTTTTCCGGTGTCTGACAGGCCTACCATATCCAAAAGTTCCGTGACTCCTTCAAAAGACGGCAGTCCCAGGATCCGATACTGCGCTTTTATGTTATCCAGGGCCGTCATGTCCAGATAGACCGACGGGCTTTCCACCACTGCCCCCATCCTTCTGCGTGCTTTTTTGATCTGCTTTGAGCTGTAAAGTTCCCCGTACAACCGATATTCCCCAGACGAAGGCTTCTGCAGCCCGCAGAGCAGACGGATCAGAGTCGTCTTTCCCGCGCCGTTTTTACCCACAATTCCATAGATTGCACCTTTGGGGACATGCATGGACAATTCCTTCAACGCCTGAAAATTACCGTACTGCTTGCTCAGGGCACTGGTGCTTACCACATACTCCATAAATCCTTTCCTCCTGAAATTTTTGTCAGCCTTTCCGATCCCCGGCCTCCGGGTTTCCTGACAGGCTCTCGCTGTTTTTCTACAACAGGAATTCTAACAAAAGAAGGTTAAGAATCCGGTTAAGCCTATGGTTAAGATATGGTTAAGTTTCCCGAAGCTTGAATCCAATCCCCCACACGGCCTCGATGTAATCTTTGCCTGTGACGTTTTTTAATTTTCTCCGCAGATTGCTGACATGCACTTTCAGAGAACTTTCCACGCAGTCGGGAGTATCTTCGCAGATTCGGTCCAAAAGCACCGATTTGGTCACTACCTGAGAAGGATTTCTCATCAGCATTTTTAAAATCGCATATTCTGTGCGGGTCAGCTTTACCGGCCTGTCCTTTACCTGCACACTGTGGGATATGGTATCCATTTTAAGCTCTTCATATTCCATTACTGAAGAAATCCCCAGAACTTCTGCATTTCGAAGCTGGACCAGAATCCTGGCCAGAAGCTCCCCCGTGTCAAAAGGCTTGGTCACATAATCCGCTGCCCCTTCTAAGAGCAGACTGATCTTATCCGACGGATCCGCCCTGGCGCTGACCACGATCACCGGAATCCCGGAAAGCCTTGTGAGCACCTCCTCCCCCCTGAGTCCCGGCAGCATCAGGTCCAACAGTACCAGATCCGGTCTTCTTTTTCCTTCCGACAGCAGAAGAAGCGCCTCTGTTCCCGAATAGGCACGGGAAACCAGATAGCCCTCCCCGGTAAGCACCTCTTCCAGCAGATCGCCGATCTGAATATCATCATCAATGACCAGTATATGTTTCATGGGAAATAAACTCCTGACTTAAAGTTTTCGCGGAACATCTTCCATCCCAAAATCTGCAGATATATTTTTATCTGATATTTTTCTAATGTTTGCCTTTGTCCGCTTTCACAAGTCCATGTTCTGACTAATACGCTATATGGTACCACGGCCGTCCATCTTCTGCAACAGAAATCATTCATTTAAAAACAGACGGGAAGCCGTCTGTCCGTCTTCCCGTCTCTTCTGTCAAACTTTAAAATTCAAATACTGCGATTCCGTAAGGTGACAGCGGATACTCCACATAGAATTTCTGTCCGTCGCACTCGCCTTTTTTGGCTTCATATACTTCTGCTTTCTTCCGTCCGTTGCCTCCAAATTCTTCGGCATCTCCGTCCAGCACCAGTTTGTATTTTTTCTTCTTTGGCACTCCTACCCGATAGTCCGTACGCTCCATGGGCGTAAAATTCATCACAAACAGAAGGTTTTTCCGTTTGGACTTGCTGTAACGCACAAAGCTGAAAATACTGCGGAAGCAGTCATCTGCATTGATCCACTGGAAGCCATCCCAGCTGTCATCCTGCTCGTAGAGGCAGCGATACTTCTTGTACATATGCAGCAGCGCTTTTACAAAATTCTGCATCTGCTGATGGGGCTCTTCCTCCAAAAGGAACCAGTCTAATTCCCGGTCTTCGCTCCACTCCTGAAGCTGCGCAAATTCGTTGCCCATGAACAAAAGCTTCTTGCCCGGATGTCCGAACATAAAGGCATAGCCTGCCCGCAGGTTCGCGAACTTATCCACCAGATAACCAGGCATCTTGTTCAGCATGGAACACTTCAGATGAACCACCTCGTCATGGGACAGCACCAGGATATAGTTCTCACTGCAGGCATAACTCATGGCAAAGGTCATCTTGTTGTGATTGTCCTTGCGGAACAAAGGATCCAGCTTCATGTATTCCAGGAAATCATTCATCCAGCCCATGTTCCACTTGAAATGGAAACCAAGACCGTCCTCCTCCGGGTCCTTGGTAACGCCGGGCCACGCAGTGGACTCCTCGGCGATGATCATGGAACCGTCCTTGCGGCCCCGGATGATGGAATTTAAATGCTTAAAGAACCAGATCGCCTCCAGGTTCTGATTTCCGCCGTATTGATTGGGCAGCCACTGCCCATCCTGCTTTCCGTAATCCAGATAAAGCATGGAAGCCACCGCGTCCACCCGAAGACCGTCGATATGATAGTGATCCAGCCAGTACAGCGCATTGGCAATCAGGAAATTGCGGACTTCGGATTTTTCATAGTTGAAGATCTTCGTCCCCCAGTCCGGATGCTCTCCCCGGCGGCTGTCCGGATGCTCAAAAAGAGGCGTCCCGTCAAAATTCGCCAGTCCGTATCCGTCTCTTGGGAAATGTGCCGGCACCCAGTCCAGAATCACGCCGATGTTATGCTTGTGCAGATAGTCGATCAAGTACTGAAAATCCGCCGGTGTGCCGTGGCGGGAAGTAGGTGCGAAATACCCGGTCACCTGATAGCCCCATGACCCGTCAAAAGGATGCTCCGCAATCCCCATCAGCTCCACATGCGTATATCCCATATCTTTTACATATTGGGTCAGCTCCACGGCAAATTCCCGGTAATTGTAATACCCGTCCTCTCCGTCTTCATGGGCATGCCGTCTCCAGGAACCCGGATGTACCTCGTAGATGGACATGGCCGCCTTCGGCCCTTCCCAGCTTCTGCGCTTCTCCATCCACTTCGCATCATGCCAGGTAAAATGATCAATGTCCGCCACGACAGAAGCGTTGCCCGGACGCTTCTCCGCATAGAAAGCGAAGGGATCTGCTTTATAGAGGTACTCTCCTGATTTGGTCTCAATCAGATATTTATACATGGAACCTTCTTCTAATTCCGGAACAAACGCTTCGTAGATGCCAAGAGGCTCTAAGCGGGTCATATGATATCCGTCGGAACCCCACCGGTTAAACTCTCCGATCACACGGACATTCTTTGCATTCGGCGCCCAGACAGCAAAGTAAACACCTTTTTCTCCGTTCATCTTGGCCGGATGAGCTCCCAGCTTCTTGTAGATCTCATAGTGTGTTCCCTCTCCAAAGAGATATTGATCCATATCAGTCACTGCGCACCAGGGACGCTCTTCTGCTGTCTTTTTTACTGCTTTCTTGCCCATAAGTCTTCTCCTCTGTCCGGGCAAGTAATCTTGCCCGAATTCTTCTCTAATGATAGAGTTATTTTATCACATTCTGCTGTATTTTCCCACCCCAAAATACATTTTTCCAGCAATTTTTACCAACAAAAATCCCCATCAAAACCAGATGGGGATCGCTTTTCTTCTTTTATTCACCAAGATACGCCTTTTTCACTGATTCGTCATTCAGAAGCTCCTGCGCTTTCCCCTCCAGCACAATCTTTCCGGTCTCCAGCACATACCCCCGGTCTGCGATGGACAGAGCCTTTTTCGCGTTCTGCTCCACCAAAAGCACAGTGGTTCCGCTGGCACTCACCTGCTTGATGATGTCAAAAATTTCATTGACAAAGATCGGAGAGAGGCCCATGGAGGGCTCATCCATCAGGATGATCCTTGGCTTGGACATCAGTGCCCGGCCCATGGCAAGCATCTGCTGCTCACCTCCTGACAAGGTGCCGGCAGGCTGATTCTTGCGCTCCTGCAGCCTGGGAAATCTGGTATAAACCGTCTGCAGAGATTCCTCAATCTCCTCCTTGCTGCTCCTTGTATAGGCCCCAAGCTTCAGATTCTGAAGCACGCTTAACGAGGCGAACACCCGCCTTCCCTCCGGCACATGAGCCATCCCGTAAGACACAATCTTGTGGGCCGGCGTCTTTGTAATCTCTTTTCCTTCAAAAGTAACCGTACCCTTTTTCGGCGCAATCAACCCGGATATGGTGTGAAGCGTCGTGGTCTTGCCTGCGCCGTTGGCTCCGATCAGCGCGATGACTTCCCCCTCGTTCACCTCAAAGGAAATTCCCTTGATCGCCTGGATCATCCCATAATAGACCTCCAGGTCTTTTATCTCCAGCATTGCCATTCCTTCTTCCTCCTAATAAAAGTTCCGCTACAGCCCTACTTAGGCCCGGTTTGCAGATCCAT
>CAJTYJ010000016.1:0-41260 GCA_910583895.1 uncultured Lachnospiraceae bacterium | reverse complement strand
TCCCGGACGATTACTCGTCCGCTCATGCATCTGGGCCTTCTCCGGGCTTTCGCTGTTCTAAGTTCCGCTACAGCCCTCCCCAGGCCCGGTTTGCAGATCCATTCCCGGACGATTACTCGTCCGCTCATGCATCTGGGCCTTCTCCGGGCTTTCGCTGGTCTAAGTTCCGCTGCAGCCTCTTCCATTCTTTTTTATTCTCCGAGATATGCGGTGATAACTTTGGGATCTTTCAGCACTTCGGAGGTATCTCCGCAGGCCAGGACCTGCCCAAAGTTCAGCACCGTCAGCTTCTCGCAGATGCCGGCCACCAGTTTCATATCATGTTCAATCAGAAGAATGGTCATGTGGAATTCATCCCGGACAAAACGAATCGTATCCATCAGTTCCTGTGTCTCATTGGGATTCATACCCGCCGCAGGCTCGTCCAGAAGCAGAAGTTTCGGATTTGTCGCAAGAGCCCGGGCAATCTCTAACTTCCTCTGTTTACCATAAGGAAGATTGGACGCCTTGTATGTGGCCTCCTGATCCAGGTCAAATACCTTTAAAAGCTCCATGGCACGCTCGTCCATGGCACGCTCCGCCCGGCGATATTCCGGCAGTCTCAAGATCCCGGTCAGGGTGGAATAGATGTACTCCTTCTGGTTGTGAAGGCCCGCCTTGACGTTGTCAAGCACCGTCAGATCTGAAAACAGACGGATATTTTGGAATGTCCGGGCGATCCCTTCTTTGTTGATCTCAATATTGGTTTTCCCGGTAATGTCTTCCCCATCCAGCACAATCCTGCCGTCTGTGGGCTTATAGACACCGGTCAGCATATTGAATACCGTCGTCTTTCCGGCTCCGTTGGGTCCGATCAGCCCGTAAAGCTGTCCCTTTTCAATCTCCAGGTTAAAATCATCCACTGCCCGAAGTCCGCCAAAAGAGATACCCAGGTTTTTCACTTCCAGTATTGCCATGGTCACTGTACCTCCTTTTCTTCTTTATGGAACAGCTTTGCCAGAGAACAGCGCTCCCGAAGCTCAATGGCCGCCGGACTCCAGGTAAAGATCATGGTGGCAATCAGCACCACTGCATAGATCAGCATACGATATTCGTTCAGGGACCGCAGAAGCTCCGGAAGCAGAGTGAGTACCACCGCTGCGATCATGGAGCCGCGGATGCTGCCGATCCCCCCAAGGACCACAAAGACGAGAATCATAATGGACATATTGTAGCCGAAATTCTTCGGAAGTGCAGTCAGGGTGGACAGATTATGAGCATAAAGCACACCCGCCGCCCCAGCAAGCGCCGCTGAAATACTAAACGCCAGAATCTTATATTTGGTAATATTGATGCCGATGGATTCCGCCGCGATCCGGTTGTCCCGGATGGCCATGATTGCCCGTCCGGTCCTGGAATGCACCAGATTGGTGACGATCACCAGCGTAATCAGCACCAGAATCACGCCGATGGTAAAATTCGAGTCCGTGGGCGCCCCCGTGATCCCCTGGGCGCCTTTGATAATCACCAGCCCGTCCGGCTCCATGTTCAAAGACATGGCATCCTTCATGGACAGGTGAAATCCGTTGCTGTCCTTACCCAGATAGATGACATTGACCAGGTTCTTGATGATCTCACCGAAAGCAAGGGTCACAATAGCCAGATAATCCCCCCGCAGACGCAGAACCGGAATGCCGATCAGTACGCCGCAGACGCCGGCACATACCACGCCCACCAGAAGCGCAAGAAAAAAACGCAGCGCCGGCACCGTGATGACCGTCATCATGCATTTGGAAAAAACTGCTCCCGTGAAAGCACCCACACACATAAAGCCTGCATGTCCCAGGCTTAACTCTCCTAAAATTCCGACTGTCAGATTCAAGGACACCGCAAGGATCACGTAGACACACAGCGGCACCAGGATCCCTTTCAAAAGACTGGACATATGTCCGGTCCTCATAAAAATCTCGCAGAACAGATATGCAAGCACCACAATCCCGTATGTAACCAGACTGTTTTTCGTTATCTTTGATAATTTCTTCATCGTTTCCGCCTCCACTTATACCTTTTCCTGCATCTGCTTTCCCAAAAGACCGGTGGGTTTCACCACCAGTACCACGATCAGGACTGCGAACACGATGGCGTCTGCAAGCTGAGATGAGATATAGGCTTTTCCCAGAATCTCAATGACCCCAAGCAAAATTCCGCCGATAAATGCTCCCGGTATGGAACCAATCCCCCCAAACACTGCTGCCACAAAAGCTTTGATTCCGGGCATAGCCCCCGTATAAGGCGTCAGAGACGGATACGCGGAGCAAAGAAGAACGCCCGCGATTGCTGCCAGAGCAGAACCAATGGCAAAAGTCAGCGCAATAGTTCCGTTGACATTGATTCCCATAAGCTGTGCGGCTCCTCCGTCCTCTGACACTGCCAGCATGGCATGTCCCGCCTTGGAAAACTTCATAAAAGTCATCAGACAGACCATGATGGCAATACAGACTGCCACTGTCACCATCGTCTCTCCGGAGATATTCAGCTGACCATCCGCCAGCTGCAAAGGCTGCATCTTTACCACGGAAGAAAAAGATTTGGTATTGGCGCCGAAGATCAGAAGCGCCACATTCTGCAGGAAATAACTTGCTCCGATGGCTGTAATCAGAACCGCAAGCTTGGACGCATGACGCAGAGGCTTATAGGCCACCCGCTCGATCATCACCCCCAGAATGGTACAAAACGCCACCGACATCAGAATCGCCACCGGTATGGGCAGCCCCATGCTGTTGATGGCCACAAAGGCCACATAGCTTCCGATCATAATGACATCGCCATGAGCAAAATTCAGCATTTTGGCAATTCCATACACCATCGTATATCCCAGGGCTATAATCGCATAGACACTGCCGAGGCTGACGCCGTTTAACAGATAGGATACGAAACTCATCTCACTTCACTCCTCTTTTATCGTAATATAACAATCTCCCCCAGACGGAGGTTTGACCGTCCTATCCGCACAGTATATCACAAAATAAAAATCAGCACAAGCGGGCAATCCCTGTTTCTGCTGGTTTTTCTTAACAAAAAAGAGACGTCCCCAAAAAAGGAACGCCTCTGTTCTGTTCAGACTGCTGCCTGTTGCGCAGATTTGAATTTTTACTTACATCGCGGTGTATGCGCCGTCAGCGATCACCACTGCCTTCGGATCTTTGCTCGGCTCGCCGTCTGCAGACCAGGTGATGCCTGTTCCGGTCAGACCGTCCACGGTGATCTCGGTCATAGCTGTCTTCATGGCCTCACACATATCCGATGCACTCATATCAGCGGTGATGCCTGCCTTCTCTGCTGCAGCCTTGATGATGTAGATCGCATCATAAGCATCTGCTGCAAACTGGTTCGGGATATCACCGAATTTTTCCTGATAGGTAGTTACAAATTTCTTGGTCGCCTCATCGTCTGCGTCAGCCGCAAACGGAGTCAGGAGCATTACGCCTTCTGCCAGAGCTGTGTCAAACTCCTCCACTGCCAGGATACCATCCAGACCGTCGCAGCCAAAGAAGATCGGATCAAAGTTCATGGTGGAAGCCTGCTTCAGGATGATGGAAGCCTCCGTGTAATAGATCGGAAGGAATACAAGCTCTGCGCCTGCTTCGTTCGCCTTCTGAAGCTGTACGGAGAAATCGGTCTTGCTGTCAGCAGTAAACGCCTCTGCAGCCACGATCTCCAGACCCTGGTTGGCTGCCTCTGCTGCAAAGGTCTCATAGATACCGCTGGAATACACATCGGAGCTGTCATAGATCACTGCCACTTTGGTTGCGATCTTGTTCTCGCCGATGTACTGTGCAGACGCCGCACCCTGGTTCGGGTCTGAGAAGCATACACGGAATGCGTTCGGCTGTGCGATACTCTCCACTGCGGAACCGGAGGGAGTCAGCTGGAACATATTGTCCTCTGCACTCTTTGCCACCACTGCCGTACAAGGTGTGGAAGTAACGGTTCCCATTAACATCTGCATACCCCAGTCTTTCAGGGTATTATATGCATTGACAGATTTCTCTGCGTCGTGCTCGTCGTCCTCAAACTGGAACTCAACCTGCATGCCGTTGATGCCGCCTGCTGCGTTGATCTCCTCCACAGCCAGATTTGCTGCGTTCATAACTGCCAGACCATATACGGCTGCTCCTCCGGTCGTCGGTCCGATGCCGCCAATCTTTAAAACTCCGCCTTCTGCGCTGCCTGCTGCCGCATCATCAGATGCTGCTGCACCATCCGTTGCCGCTGCATCCGGGCTCTCAGCAGCTGCGTTGCTGTCACTGGCTGCCGGCGTCTCAGAATTTCCGCAGGCCGCTACGGAAAAGGCCAGCATGCCTGCCATGGCAAGACTAAGTAACTTTTTCATAATTCTTTCCTCCTCATAATCTTTCTTAATAAAATATCCGACACGCTTGATGGTGTCGGATATCATGATAAACATTGAATTCTTATTTGTCAATTCATTTTTCAGGTTTTCACAAAATTTCATAATTTTTGCGAAAATATGTATGGCCCGGAAAAAGCTACCAGTACCTGCGAATACAGCGGACACTTCGGTAGTACATATTCGTTACTTTGATGCCGCTTCGCTCCGTACTCGCATGTACAATCTGATTGTTGCCGATGTAGATCCCCACATGTCCATAATAACAGACCACATCTCCCGGCTGCTTCTCCGATTCGCTGACCGCTCTGCCGCCCCCGGCCAAAGAGCCGGAATCTCTGGGAGTGGAGATGCCAAAATGTGCATGCACCAGATTGACAAACCCGGAACAGTCAGTCCCGTTTGTCAGACTGTTTCCTCCAAATACATAAGGATATCCCACAAACTGCAGTCCATAGGATGCGATGGAACCTCCTCCTCCGGAAGAACTGCCGCCGTCCGAAGAACTTCCTCCGGAGGATCCGCTACCGGAAGAATTGCTTCCGGAAGAACCGCTCCCTGCGCTCCCGGAATCGTCACCGGAGCTGCCGCCGGATGTGTCTCCTCCACTGTTATTTCCCCCGCTGTTATTTCCCCCGGAAGAAGGCTTTGCCGCATTCTTGGCTGCTCTTGCGGCCTCTGCTGCCCGTCTGGCCTCCTCTTCCTGAAGTCTTTTGATCTGAGCGTTCTGCTCTTTGATCTTTTGCTGGTACTCGCTGACCCTTGCCCGGGCCGCACTTAACTGACCATCAAAATTCGCGATCTCGCTCCGCTTTCTGGCGATCATGGCTTCTAGATTCGCCTTTTCCTCCTCTAACTGAGCCTGCATCTCCAGAAGTTCCTCTTTCTCCTCTTCCAGACGCTGCTGTAGCTCAATCACCGCCTGTTTGGCCGCTTTGTATTCATCCAGCAGGCGATTGTCATACTCCTGCAGCTCTTCTGCATAGTCCACCTTATTCATCAGATCCGCCACGCTGTCGGAGGTCAGGAGAAGCTCCATATATCCGGTATTCCCTGACTCATACAGATACTGAATCCGAAGCTTCATGGCCTCATACTGCCGCTCTTCCGTGGCTTTTGCCTCCTCATATGCGATCTCGGCCTCCTGGATCTCGACCTCTTTATCTGCCAGGTCGCTTTCCAGCACTTCAATATTCAAAAGGGTGTTGGTCAGTTCATCATTCAGACCGTTCACTTCATTGCTGAGTGCATTTTTCTTACCTTCCAGACCGCTGATCTGCGACTGAATATTTTTGAGTTCCTTTTCATTCTGCGATTTCTGATTCTGCAGACTTTTGATACTGGTCGCTGATGCAGAAATGCCAGAAACCCATACCACCGCCGCCAGAAGCAGACAGCTTGTCTTTTTCCATCTCATCCCTTAAACCTCCGTTTTTAGCATAACATAAAACGGACCAGGTTTCAACTGCTTATTCGTACCGCAGCGCTTCGATTGGATTTAATTTTGCCGCCTTGCTGGCCGGATAATAACCAAAGAAAACTCCAATGAGCGCGGAAAAACTGACAGAGATCAAAATTCCGGCAGCGGAAGGGCGTACCGCATACCCCATCAGATTTGTGGCAAAAGCGGCAACAACAATGCCCAGTACAATCCCTAGAATTCCTCCCACTAAACACAGCACCATTGCTTCTGTGATAAACTGCAGACGGATAGAACCATTGGTGGCTCCAAGGGCTTTCCGGGTTCCGATCTCACGAGTCCGTTCTGTGATGGATACCAGCATGATATTCATCACACCGATTCCTCCAACCAGCAGAGAAATCCCCCCGATGGCTGCAATGGCCAGCGCAACGGTGGACAGCATGCTGGTCATGCTTTCGATGATGGACTCCATACTCATGGCGCTGATCTCAAAATTTTTGTTGTCTTTATAATACCGGTTGTTCATGTAGTCTTCAACCGATGTGCAAAAATCAGTTGCGCTGATTCCCTCTGCGGTTAAGATTGTAAACTGGCTGTATCCGGATGTATTATGATTCTGATTTTCTGCCGTCCGAAGCGGCAGATACAGCGCCGTCGGCGTATCTTCCTCGGAGCTGCTTACAAACTCCATGCCGCTGTTCTCATATTCATAAACTCCGACAATCGTATACGCATAATAGCGGTTTTCAAAAAGAACGTCCACGGTCTGCCCGATGGCCTTTTGGGTATCATGATCAAAAATATTTTTTACAAACAGATCCGACACCAGTGCCACTTTTCGTCCTTCTTCCTGGTCCCTGACCGACAAAGTCCTCCCGGCCAGCAGATTCAGATCCTCCTGATCCAGTTCTTCCTGGTTCACGCCCCTGGCATCCACATAGGCCTGGGAAGTTCCCGCCCGCACAGTTCCCGTTCCCACGCTTTCTGACAGGGCATACCCTTTAATCGCCTCCGGAAACCGCTCCTTAAGCTCTGCCAGCATTTCTTCTGTCACATAATCTTCTTCCTGCATCTTTGTCATCCTTGGACCATAAGAAAATGTCATGCCGCTGTCTGAAGTCTTTGTCATGGTACTTTTCTGCTTAAGACCTGCCGTGATGTTGTTGGCTCCCATTGCCTCCATGGAATCAGTCACAGAACTTTTGATGGAATCCCCCAGCGTCATGATGGCGATCACCGAAGCGATACCGATGATGATTCCAAGCATAGTCAGAAGCGAACGCATCTTATTTGCCCGAAGTCCCCCAAGGGCAAGCAGAATATTTTCCAGGATCAGCATCCGGATCCCCTCCTCTCCCCGATGATCTTTCCGTCTTTTAAAGTCACAATCCTTTGTGTCTCTTCCGCCAGTTCCTGGGAGTGAGTGATCAGGATGATGGTCTTTTTCTTTTCCTGGTTCAGCCTTTGAAAAATATCCATAATTCTGCGGCCGGTGACAGAATCCAGCGCTCCGGTGGGCTCATCCGCCAGGATAATGGCCGGATCGTTGGCCATGGCCCGGGCAATCGCTACTCTTTGTTTTTGTCCGCCGGAAAGTTCATCCGGATTGTGGTTGAGGCGTTCTTCCATATCCACCATCCGCAGCAGCTCCTTTGCCCGCCTGGTCCGCTCCCCTTTGGGAACTCCCGCATACAGCATTGGCAGTTCCACGTTTCTCAGAGCACTGGTCCGGCTGATCAGATTATAGGTCTGAAAAACGAAACCAATTTTATGATTTCGGATTCTGGACAGCTCTTTGTCCTTTGCCCTGGCCACATCCACTCCGTCCAGGACATATCCGCCTTCCGTAGGCCGGTCCAGGATGCCGATGATATTCATGATCGTGGTTTTGCCAGATCCCGAAGAGCCTACGATGGAGAGAAATTCCCCTTCTCTTACCTGAAGATCAATCCCGTGCAGAATCTCCAGCTCGTTGGGCTTTCCTATGTAAAAACGCTTGATAATCCCCTGTAACTCTATCATTGTTTTCCGCTCTTTCATCTGCCCTGAAAACCTCCCGGACCGCCGGGGGCCCCGCCTCCCATTGGCATCTCCAGCTCCCGTTCTTCTCCCCGGCTGTTGTCAGCGCCTGTGGCCTGCAGCATGGGAGACGGGTAATACACTCTGGTATCATCCGTAATCCCCTCTCCGGATACTTCCACATAATAGTCCCCCTGCATGCCAAGGGTTACCGGAATGGACACCTTCTCTCCGTCTCTGTCAATATAGACCGAAGCGTTTCCCTCCTCATCTGTCTCCACACAGTCATAAGGCACAGTCAGCACGTCATACACTCCCTGCAGGACAATGCTTGCCTTTGCGGTCATGCCGATCCGAAGATCCTGGTTCTCCTCTTCAATCCCGATCTCAAGTTTATAAGAAGCACTTCCATTATCTGATGTATCCGACGTAGGAGACACAAAAGACACTTTGGCCGGCAGCTCCTCTTCGCTGACAGCCTCCACCATAACCGCCGCCGCCATATCTTTTTGGATACTGCTGATCTCATACTCGTCAACCTTGGCAGACACTACAAAATGTTCATAGTCCGCCACCTCGAACAGTGCACTTCCTTCTCCCATATACGTATCTCCCGCCTCCACATTCATGGCCGTGATCATACCGGAGATTGGTGCTGTCACCGTACAGCTTTTAATCTGTTCTTCATAATTCTCAATGGTCTGCTGGCTGCTGTCATTGGAATATGTATGTTCCATCTGCGCCTTTTCCAGGTTATCTTCCGCCTGGGCGATGCTGCGGTCATTGTTCTTTTGTTCTTCCAAAAGTGACTTTGACGCAGTCTCATAAAGCTCCTGTGCCTTTTTCTCTGCCTCCTCGGCGGAATTGTATGCCTGGTGGGCCTCTGTATAAGACGCCTGTGCCTCTTTGTATGCTGCCTCCAGGTTCTGATATGCCTCCATCTCCCCCTGGTAAGCGGCCCGTTCTTCCTCTGTCGCACCCTCACCCGGTTCCGAAGGAACAGAGGCTTCTTCCAGTGCTTTCTTTGCCTCCGCGACCCGCTCCTCCCATCTCTTCAGACGGGAAGCTGCATCGTTCAGATCCCCTCCCGCTTCCATCAAATTCTCCTTGGCCTGCGCCTCATCCTCAACCGCCCGGTTATAAGAATCGGTGCCATCCTCCAGCGCCTCTTGATAACTGTCTGTTGCGTTTTGTATGGATTTGCTCTCTGTATAGGCACTTAAAGCCTGCCGGTTCTGAGCCTCCTTCAAGCTCAGCTCAAGGCTGGAAGAATCCAGCACCACTACCACGTCGCCCGCATTGACATAATCTCCCACCTTATAGCGGACCTCCTGTACCTTCACATCCCTGGCACTGGCAGAGACTTTTCTCGCATCCGCACTCTCTATGGTCCCCGTCACGCTGACAGAATCAATCAGATTCTGCCGCTTCACCTCCACGGTCTCAATCTGTACCACCTGTCCCTGTGCAGCTGCTCTTTGTCTTTTCTGATTCTGCACCAGAAAACCCACAGTCCCCGCCGCAGCCACCAAAAGGATCCCTCCAACGATCACCATCTGTCTTTTTTTCACAACAGTCCTCCTTTATCCACGTTTCGTTCGATGCTCTTTAAGCCTCATCCCCATTATTGTACTGGCAATATGTGTAAAAAAATTGATCACCCTGTGAAAAAAATGTGTTCGTCCTTACAGTTAGCGTGCGCTAACTATAATCCATAAAGCCCGCCGGCAGATACATCCGTCGAAGACAGGAAGCTGCCGGCAGGTTCTTTCGCGGCCTTTTAGTTTTTACGGGATCCGCCGGCGACGCTTTGTATCCCGCTCTCACTGGTACCCATCTTCGCAGTCACCGTATCCTGCGCCAGGATCAGCACTTTATCCACTTCCTGCCCGGAAAGCCATTCTCCCACATCCATGCGAAAATGCCTGGGATCGATCACTGTGATCCTGCCATAATGGAGGGTAAGATACGGCACAAAACAGTTGGCAAAAGAATCTTTTAAAATCACAATATGTCCGCTCTTTTGCCCGGTCTCGATCTGGACGACTGGATGATTCCCATCCAGAAAAAACCGGTAGGCATCCTCCGATTCCAGGTATTGGGGCTGATACAGCTGTGTCAGGTCCGAACTGCCCAGATCATAGACCACTTGGCTGTCCGTTCCAGGATCAAAAAATTCCATAAAATCCGGCTTCGCTGCATCGTGCAGTTTTCCGTAATGGGTTCCCAGAAAGTCCTCTTTGATCGTTTCTCTTTTCAACTCCTCCAAAGGCACCGGAGTGAGTCCTTGTTCCTTTGCCCATGTCTCATAGGCATAATACGCACCCAGCATCGTCCAGTGATGGTCCGTCCGATAATAGATGTACTCCTCCCGGTGGCGGCGCAGATTTTCCCACACTGCATCCTTCTTTGCCGGAAAGCAGATTCCGTAAGGCAGTTTTTCCGGCAGAACCGCTCCGGCCGAAGGCACATGGATGCGGCTGACCTGCTTTGCTCCAAACTGCTCCACCATCCGGACTTCCAGCCGGTCCCAGTCTGCGGTCTCCTTCTGATCTGCAAACAGGTACCCGTCCTTTCCAAGATAGACCCCGCCGATCTCCTTTTTGCCCAACATGATCTCACACCGGGTCTTTACGCTGACCCACCAGTCCCTTGCCGGAAACTGGTCCGTCAGCCAGGTCTCGCAGGCCGTCTCGTAACTTCCATCCAAAATGGCAGCAAGATCCGCTTTGGGCTTCTGGGCCAGCATCCGCTTTTCCCAGGGAGAATAAAGCCGGTCCTCCCTGATCAGGCTGCTTCCCAAAAGTCCGCCGAGCACCAGCAGAAAAAAGATACAGAACGCCAGTTCTCTTTTTCTGTAATTCATAAAATCCCTCAAAATCTGAAATATAAAAATGGGTTATAAGCGGCGTCCACCAGGTAAGCGACGGACAAAAAGAATACCAAAGACCAGACCGCCGGATGTCCGGCCAGTTTTTTTCCAAGGCCCGCCGCGCCGGCAATGCACAGCAAAAGCAGAAGACCATGATTGGAAAGCAGCCACAAAGCTTCCGGATTCCAGAGCTTCCCGGTGCTTCCAAAGAGCATGAGAATCCACAGAAAACCGCTTTTCAGGTCTTCCAGCGCAAAGACTGTCATACCGGCCAGAACGGCAACTGTGGCATACACGTGCCCCCAGACTGCCGGCAGACGGGAAAGATATTTCAGCAGAAACCGTTTTTCCAGAATCAAAAGAATACCAAAATACATGCCCCAGACCAGAAAATTCCATCCTTTCCCATGCCAGATTCCGGTCAGCGCCCAGACGATCAGGATATTGCGAAGCTGGATATTCCACCCTCTTCGGTTACCTCCCAGAGGAATGTAAACGTACTCCCGAAACCACTGTCCCAGCGATATATGCCATCTTCTCCAAAATTCCGTGATGCTTTTCGAACAATACGGATAGTCAAAATTTTCCTTCAGATGAAATCCCATCATCTGAGCCATGCCGATGGCCATGTCGGAGTAGCCGGAGAAATCAAAATAAAGCTGCAGCGCATATGCCATGCTTCCGACCCAGGCAGTCAGTGTACACATCTGACCGGCAGGCAGGCCTTTTGTCGCCTCCCACAAAAGTCCGATCTGGTTCGCCAGCAGTACCTTTTTCCCAAGCCCCACACAGAATCTTCCGATTCCTTTGTATCCGTCTTCTGCGTTTAGGGTCCGATGCTCCAGCTCCTGTGCCACATCCTTATATTTTACGATGGGTCCTGCGATCAGCTGGGGAAACATGGCAACATAAGCCCCGAACGAGACAAGATTTTTCTGAGCCGGAACCTCCCCCCGCCAGACATCGATGGTATAGGACATGGTCTGAAAAGTATAGAAAGAAATGCCCACCGGAAGCGGAAAGACTCCTGCATACTTGAATATCCCAAGCATAGACAGATTGACAAGGACGGACTCTGCAAGCACCGCCCCCGCCAGACCGTCCCGATTGTGCCTTTTTGCATATTCGATCATGCGGCCGTTTCCGTAATCCAGAAAAGCCGAAAAAAGCATCAGACTGATATAGACAGGCTCTCCCCATCCATAGAAAAAAAGACTGCCCAAAAAAAGCACCAGATTTCGACAGCGCCCGGGCGTCAGCAGATAAAGGAATAAAAAGGCCGGCAAAAACCGGCTCAGAAAGATCAGACTGGAAAAAACCATCTCCTACTCCGTCAGTTTTCCTTCTATGACAGACAGTGCTTTTTCATTCATCTCCTGACATGCCTTGACCGCTGCTTCCTCATCGTCCTCCATCCCTTCCATGGAGCCTCCCAGCTGTACAAAGCACACATAGTCTCCAAAGGTCCGAATGATGGAAGCCTGGATCTTGGGGATATTCATCGGATACTGGAGTGAATCCTGAATCATGGCCTCCTGGTAGGTCTTTAAAGACTGTTCCACCTTTTCTTTTTGTTCACTTTGAGCCTTCACGACAATCAGCGTATCCACATTGGCCGAGATCATAGGCGTCTGCCCATAATACTCCTCATACAACTCAGACGAAACTCCGTATAGTTCCTCCAGATATTCCGGTGCAAGAGTGGTATCCGGCCAGTAATCTTCGGCCAGTTCTGATGCCACTGCTTCCACAAGGGCCTGGGCGGATACATCGTCCCGATAGGTTTTCCCGGAACCATCCGTCCCATCACTTCCTTTGCCGCAGCCAAGAAGCAGACAAGCTGCCACCAATGCTGCTGTCAGACTTTTTTTCATACTTAGTCACCTCACAGATTCATTTCCTCCTCACGCAATGCTTCCGGGCTTCTTTTAATTCCTTTTCATGGATATACTCCAAGTATCCGATATCCGGTCCCAGTGCTTCCAGCATCAGCTCCTGAAGCTCCAGATTCTGCATCCAATACTCTCCTGCCAGGGTTCTCCACAGCATACCTCTGCAGCACTGTTTCAGCCTCTCCACATCAAAGGCAGTCAGATCTCCCCGGGTTCTGCTTGCATGAAGTGCTCCTACTATATCACGAATCACAAAACATTTCAACGACTCCTGCCTCTGTCTTGGCGGTTCTGCTCTCGCACCAAAACAATAAAACAAAAAGGGCAGGAAAAGAATCAGCCCTGCCTCTTCTAGTTTCCAGGTAGACTCATCACAAAGCGTGATGGCATAAATTGGAAGAATAATCTGTTCATGCCCTGAAAATTCCAGCGTCGTACAGTATTTTTCTTTTGTGTTATACCCAAAATAATCCATCGAAGGCTCCTGCAGCCGGATATCCGAGTGAGCCGCGGCATCCTCATAATAAAACAGACAGCCAAGGTCTTCTGCCAGGATCTGAAAGCATCCTTCCAGGCGCCGCACCCGGAATTCATAGCGGTTGGCACAGCCGATGGTCAGACAGACACAGATGGCATCCTGTTCTTTCCACTCTTTTTGTACACTTTCTCCATCTTCATACTCGGTTTGAAACAGACGATTCACCATCCGGATCAGGGCATGATCCGAAAGATGAAAAATCTTCTTCATCATCCATGCATCATCTCGATCATACATTGATTTTCTCCTCTCAACCTCAAACCAGGCATACGAACCATGTTATGATATTTAATCAGGAAATTTTGTCATGGATTTTAGACTTTGGAACAGATTTGCGGACTTGCTATCTTAGACACTTTCAGCATATAAAATCCCGAAAGAGCTGTCAAGAAAAAACTACAAAAAAAGACACACCCAGAGGATGTGTCATGCCCTGCGTTACAAGGCTTTCAGGAAGGTAACGACCCGCTCAAGCGCCTGCACTTCGTCTTCCCCATAACATTCCACGGTTACCTCGTCCCCCGGGCACACCGGAAATGCAAGCAGGCTCATCAGACTTTTGCAGTTCATTGTATGTTCACCGCAAGTCATCATCACATGAGAACTGCATTTGTTTGCCACCGTTACCAGCTTCCCTGCAGGCCGCAGATGCAGACCATTCTCATTTTTTATTGTTACACGTTCCCTGACCACAAAAATCACCCCTCTCCTTCATATGTAACGCTCCATTCCTCCTTTGCAGCCCCAATTCTGCATCCGGTGAGCGCAGGCAAAGCCAGCAGCTTATACGCATCTGATCTCTCGTCTGCTTTTGCACTGTTCCTTGCCTACTTGGAGTATACCACAAAAAAAGGGCTGTATACACAGCCCTTTGAAAAAATTAACATATTATTTACAATTTTACGTTTTCTATACCAGCAGTATAGATATGATCCATATTTATGATGCTCCAAGCAGCAGTCATTTGCCGCTTTTGCGGTTGGAAACCACGTCGAAGATAACCGCCACCAGAAGCACGCCGCCTTTTACCACATACTGCCAGGAATCGCCGATCCCCATAATGGACATGCCCATGTTGATAACGCCCAGAAGGAGCGCACCGATGATGACGCCCGGAACCGTACCGCTGCCGCCGTAAGCGGAAGCACCGCCGATAAAGCAGGAGCCGATGGCGTCCATCTCAAAGGATGTACCGGTAGAACCTGTAACAGAACCTACCCGGGCCAGGCAGAGCAGTCCGCACAGACCTGCTAAAAGTCCCATATTGGCATAGGCGATAAAATACACTTTATTCGTATTGATGCCGGAAAGCTGGGTCGCCTTCTCATTGCCGCCCACCGCATAGAAGTAACGTCCAAACGCGGTCTTGGAGGTGATAAAGTGATAGATCAGACACACTGCCACCACCCACAGAAGCATGACAGAGACCCCTTTATACTGACTCAGCAGATAGCAGTATGCCAGGAGCACCACAGAGATCAGACCGCTGCGCCCAAAATCCGTCAGTGCACTGTTCTGACGGTACCCTTTCTTCGCCTTGTTTGCGCGGGATGAAATCGTACTGTAGAAGATAAATACCACCACCAGCGCGCCGATCACCAAAGGAGAGAGGATGCGGGTGTCCGTATCCAGCCCCGGAACCTTGATATACGCCGTAAAGATATTCAGAAATGCTGCATCCTGCACCGATACAGTCTTGCTGTCCAGAATCAGACGACCGAAACCGCGGAACACAAACATGCCGCCCAGCGTCGTGATAAAGGGCGGAATCCTCACATAGCCGATCCAGTACCCCTGCCAGACGCCTGCCAGTACGCCGATGGCAAGGCAGATCAGTATAGTCAGATAGATATTGAAACCATGGTTGGTGATCATAACTGCGGCAACGCCGCCCACCATACAGATCACGGATCCTACGGACAGGTCAATGTTGCCGCCGGTGAGAATACACAGAAGCATGCCGCATGCCATGACCAGCACATAACCGTTCTGCAAAAGCAGATTGGACATGTTCTGCGCATACAGAAGGCGTCCGTCCGTCAGGAAATAGAACAGGATAAATACGATCACAAGAGCGATGACCATACTGTATCTGGTCAGAAATCCTCCCAGATCAAAAGGCGCGCCGCCCTGATTTTCTTTGTTCGTTGACATTTACACAACACTCCTTTCGTCTTAATCGTCCGCACTGATGATAAAGCTCATGATTTTCTCCTGGGTTGCTTCCTCTGCACTCAGCTCCCCTTTGAGCTCGCCCTCGTTCATGATGTAAATCCGGTCGCACATACCAATGAGCTCCGGCATCTCCGAGGAGATCATGATCACGGATTTTCCCTCTTCCACCATCTGATTGATCAGACAGTAAATATCATACTTGGCACCCACATCAATCCCGCGGGTGGGCTCATCCAGGATCAACACCTCCGGTTCTGTGAACATCCATTTGCCAAGCAGTGCCTTCTGCTGGTTGCCGCCGGACAGGTTCCCCACCTTCTGCTCGATGGAAGGTGTCTTGGTCCCCATGGCTTCTGTCATGTCTTCTGCCACCTTCTGTTCCGCCGTTGTATCAATAACGCCGTTTCCGCAGACCTTGTCAAGCCTCGCCAGCGTCGTATTAAAACGAATGGATTCCCCAAGAATCAGTCCGTTGGTCTTTCTGTCTTCTGTCACATATGCAAGGCCGTGGCGGATCGCCTGTTCTGCACTTTTCAGTTCTGTCTTCTCTCCGTTCAGGTACAGTTCCCCGCTGATATTAAAGCCATAGCTTCTGCCGAAGATGGACATGGCAAGCTCTGTGCGTCCCGCACCCTGAAGGCCGGAGAAACCAACCACTTCGCCTTTATGCACTTTAAAGGAAATATTGTTGTCCACCACCTTTTCATGATAGAGCGGATGATAGACCGTCCAGTTCTTCACTTCCAGCCCTACTTCCGAACGGACCTTATGCTCCCTTGCCGGATAACGGTCGTCCATGGGACGCCCCACCATACCCTTGATGATCCGGTCCTCACTGAACTCATCCACACCCTTGACCAGCGTCTCGATGGTGGAACCGTCGCGGATGATGGTTGCTTTATCTGCACAGTAAATAATCTCATTCAGTTTGTGTGTGATAATGATGGAGGTCAGCCCGTTTTTCTTGAACTCCATCAGAAGATCCAAAAGCATTTTCGCATCTTCATCATTCAGCGAAGATGTGGGCTCATCCAGAATCAGGAGTTTTACATTTTTGGAAAATGCCTTTGCGATTTCCACCAGCTGCTGTTTGCCGGTCCCGATGTCCTTGATCAAAGTCTGGGCCGATTCATAAAGCCCTACCTGCTGCATATGTTTTTCTGCTTCGTTGTAGGTCCTATCCCAGTCGATATGCCCCATTTTGTTCTTTTTCTCATTTCCCAGAAACATGTTCTCACCGATAGTCAGAAGCGGAATCAGTGCCAGTTCCTGATGAATGATGACGATTCCCTTTGCCTCGCTGTCCTTCAGAGTCCTGAACTGGCAAAGCTCCCCGTTATAATAAATTTCCCCTGTGTAGCTACCCACCGGATACGTTCCGGACAGCACGTTCATCAATGTGGATTTCCCCGCGCCGTTCTCGCCGATCAGCGCATGAATCTCCCCCCGCTCCACGACCAGATTTACATTATCCAGCGCTTTCACTCCCGGGAACTCCTTGGTGATGGATTTCATCTCCAGAATAATATCAGCCAAAAGCTCCTCCTCCTTTCCCTCTCTTCTCTTAAGCCTGTATCCGGCTGAAAAGAAAGGCGGGACAGACGCCCCGCCCTTTTTAAGGTCTTACTTGCTTGTCTTGGTATGTATCAGTTTGCCGCGGACAGATATCCGTCGTCACCCATGGTGTACAGGCCGGTGTCCACCAGATCCTGCAGATTGTCCTTGGTGATGACATTGGGTACCAGCAGGAAGGACGGGCACTTGTTGCCTGCGGAAGTCTCATAGGACTCGGTGTCAAATGCACACTCGATTCCAAAGGACGGGATCAGGGACTCGTCGATGGTTTCGCCTGCCAGGATCGCTTTTGCCAGAGCCAGCGTCACGATGGACTCGTTGCTTACGTTCTTGTAAACGGTCATGGTCTGAACACCGTCCACAATGTTCTTCAGATTCGCCTCGTCGCCGTCCTGACCGGTGATCACAACGGTGTTGGAGCCAGCATAGTCAGAGGTCACAGCCTGCGTTACGCCAAGAGCGGTGGAGTCATTGGAGCAGAGCCATGCATCCAGCTGCGTTCCGTCTGCATAGTAGGAAGAAAGAACGTTCTGTGCTCTTGCCAGCGCAGTATCTGTCTTCCAGCCCGGAGTTGCAACCGCATCAAAGTCTTTCTGTCCGGATACGATGTTCAGCGCGCCGTTGTCCAGATACGGCTGAATCGCATCAATAGCACCCTGATAGAAATAGGTTGCATTGTTGTCTGCCGGGTCACCTGCGGTGATCTCGATGTTGTAGGTCTTGTCTCCTGCATTCGCAAGATCCAGAGCCTCTACTATATACTCTCCCTGAAGCTGGCCAACCGTATAGTTATCAAAAGATACATAGTAGGAAGCAGCATCATTCAGGATCAGACGGTCATAGGAGATAACCGGAATGTTCTGCTCTGCTGCACCTTCCAGTGCGGTATTGAGTGCGTTACCGTCGATGGCTGCGATGACAAGCATATCCACGCCGTCTGCCAGCATGTTCTGAATGTCGTTCACCTGCTGCTCTGTCTTGTCATCCGAGTAGGTCAGGATCGTCTCAAAGCCTGCTGCCTTGAACTGCTCATCCAGATAAGCACCGTCTCGGTTCCAGCGCTCCAGAGACTGGGTCGGCATGGAGATACCGATCTTGCCGCCGCCTGCTGCGGGAGCCTCTGCGCCCTCTGTTGCTGTGTCTTCTGCAGGTGTTGCATCCTCTGCTGCATCCTCTGCCGGAGTCTCGGTCTCAGCCGGTGCATCCGTTGCAGCACTGTCATTTCCGCCGCCGCATCCAACCACCAGAGAAGCAACCATTGCGGTACTTAAGAAAGCACCAAGTAATTTTCTTTTCATCTTAAAATTCCTCCCTTAACTGTTTTTTACAGTACAAATATACCACAGATCAGACAGGATAAACTTGTCATTTTCTGTACATTTTGTATAGTACCACCTTTACACAAATGGAAAAAACTGGATATTTTTGTGGTTTTGGAACTTGTCCTGTGCAAAAATATCCAGTATCTGTTGGTTATGATTCCGCATTCGCCTAATCAACCGCTTTCATCTGTTCCTCTAAACATTCGCTTAAAATTGTCTGCTCTCCCATAAATATCTCCCTTTCCTGATCGATTGTCATATCTTCCCAAACATCAAGTTAAGGTTTTTGAGTATTGGAATCTAATACTTTAGAATTTTGTTTCGTTTTCCGGATTTACCACAATCCATCGTCCATTCCTGTTTGAGCCTTCTCTTACAAGGGCTCCCTCTTCCTGCAATTCCTTTATTGCTTTCTGAACCTGTTTTCGGGTCAAATCAAGTTTTTCCATAAGCTGTACCTGAGTCATTGTTAGTTTTTCTTTCAAAATTCCTAATACTGCTTTCTTTCCTATTATTCAGCTCTTTTTTGGCTCCCTTTTCAGCTCCTTTTTGGCTCCTTTTTGGCTCATCACTAAAAATATTTATAAATCCTTCCTGCACAAACAATCTTGAGATAAAATAGCTTCTTGCCTCATCCGTTTCAAATTCAGGTTCAGGGAAACCATTTGTCTTTCATGCATCCAAAATTTTTTTTAAACCCGGTATTCCTGCCTTCTGTCAAATGCAATTCTTTTAAAAAATCACCAATCCTGCGATTTCTGTATCTGCGATTTGAAACACGGTAGTTTTTCAACCCCTCCTGTGTGACCGAACGATCAGGTCCCGGAAAGCTTACGATTTCAATTCTGTCGCTTTCTATACGAACCTCAATTGGCTCACGCTCACCATATGCACGATGATAGACAGCATTAGACAATGCCTCCTCCACAGCCGCGTATGGATAATTAAAAAATCGATCTGCCTCGGCCCTGTCAGGATATTTTACTACCTCTTCCATAATAACTGTATTTCTAATATATTGCAGAGCATCTCTCAACTGCTGGTGGATCGGTCCCTTAAACGTCTTCTCAATAATATCATTTCCGCTCAATCCGATCGGAAACTGAACAACATCTATCTGTGTATAAGGAAAAAACTTATCCGGTTCCATACTAAAAAACATATTGTTTTAGAACTCTAACAGACGCCAAACGCCCGGCTCAGTTCCGGACGTTCAGATAGATGTCGCTCTCTTCATGGTATTTCCCGGTGATCACCTCATCCATATTTTCCCTTGTGACCGCCACCGGCTCCAGACACTCGTAAGGAACCTGCCAGGTTCCGTCATGGATGGATCCCTGGACCTTTATTTCCTGCGGATCTGTACCGGAATTCCCGCTGGATGCAGGTTCCGAACCGGCCGCACCCGCTGTCGCAATCCGGCTTCCTTCTGCCAGGGCAACCGCCAGTTCCGCCGCACGCCTGGCCAGCTTTTCCACCGGTTTGTAGACCGTCATGCACTGGGTTCCTTCCACAATGCGCTGGCAGGCGTCCAGATCGGCATCCTGCCCCACCACGCACACTTTTCCTGCCATACGGCGTTCTGACAGGGCACGGACCGCATGGCCGGCGATACTGTCATTGCCGCACATAACCCCGTCCACCTCATAGTGGGTCTTCAGATAGGCACCTGTGGCGGTAAATCCGGTCTCCGCAAGCCATTCTTCTGCGTATTCGGTTTCCATGATCTCCAGATCACTGTCCTCAAGAACCTCTTCAAATCCCTCCATGACCTGAGGTACATTGTAATCCGCCATGGGACCGCACACCTGAAGCAGCTCCCCGCCTTCCCCAAGATGTTCCTGCATATGTTCTGCCATAAGCCGTCCCACCTGGACATTGTCAAAGGAGATGTAGAGATCCACATCCGCATTCAGAATCAGGCGGTCATAGGCCACCACCGGAATCCCGGCCTTCTGCGCCCGTCCCACCGCCTCGATCAGCCCGCTTTCGTCCTCATCACTGGCCACCATGACCACCACGATCACGTCCATCTCCTTCTGGATAAAATAATCCATCTGGGCGATCTGCTCTTCCATGTCTCCATTGGCATTCTGAACATTTACTTCTGCCCCCAGCTCCTGGGCAGCGGACACAAAGACATCCCGGTCTCTCTGCCATCGCTCAATAATAAAGGAATCAAAAGTGATCCCGATCTGTATGCGCTCTTCCTGTTCTGTCTCCGATGTTTCCGGAAGTCCCGACGCATTTTGGCAGCCGGACAGTCCGGCGAGGCACAGAAGTAATGCCAGACCTGTGTTCCATTTTTTGCCGGATCTTTTTCTCATGTCCGCTCACTCTCCCGGTATTCCGTAGGCGTCACGCCTGTGTTTTTCTTAAAAATGCGGCTGAAGTAATTGGGATCGCTGTATCCTACCGCCCCGCAGATCTCTTTCATGCTGCCCCCGTCTCCTGCCAGCAGCTCCTTCGCCTTTGTGATCCGCAGACTGGTCACATATTCTACAAAATTGCCGCCGGTCTCTTCCTTAAAAAGCTTGCTGAAATAATAGGGACTTAAGTCCATATGGCGGGATACCTCATCCAGGGACAGATCCCTGTGATAATTTTCCCGGATATACTCCTGCGCCCGGACCACCAGCTGATTTTCATGTTCTTCCTTCTTGGTGGTCATGTTCCTGCAGCTCTCCTTGAACCGCTCCACGAACCAGGGACGCAGATCGCTGTTTCGTTTTGCATTTACAACCAGGGGCAGATAATGTTCCCGCTCGGTAAAATGGTAGGTCATACCTCCGTTCAGATAGGCCGTATGCTCCGCATACAGGACAAACTCCAGCGTCTTTAAGCGGACGCTTAAATTTTTCTCGTCGTAGTTGTCCAGCATCCAGTCAAAATAACGTCCTGCCGCCCGTTCGCATTCCTCTGTCATGCCGCTTTCCAGACTGTCGAACAGTTCTTTTTCCAGATCAATGGGATATTCCTCGTCGTACCGGCACTGAATCGGCAGATCATCCACATGGGCCACGCTTCCGGTGGAACTGACCAGCGCCTTCAGTGCTTCCTCATAGGAATCCATACTTTTGTTCAGCCTCCGGACGGAACCAATGCCGATCCGGAACGTGATGTCCGTGGCCCGTTTTAACTTTCTCGTCAGTTCCCGGCACACATCGATCATCCCGATGCGTTCCTCATAATCCATCTTCTGTTTTTTCATAGGAAGAAAGACCGGGATCTTATTGGAAATGACCGATCCTACCACACAGTCCCAGGTTTCCTTCACTGTCTCCCGCACTTTTGCATAATTCAGCTGGGTCCGAAAGCCGGCGCCCACGGTGTTGGTCATCCGGTTGCCGTGATGGTCATCCCCCACCGCCAGCGCCAACATGCAGCCATAGTCCGCTTTCATACTCAGAAGCTGCCGGTAATTTTCCACATCCTCCAGGGAGATCTCCTGAAACATCATCGCGTAGATAAAGCCGTTTTCAATGATCGGCGTGACCGTCTCCATCTTCTCCCGGATCCGCAGGTCGTCGCTGCGTTTTTTTCTTCTGGAATCGATGGCTTTGAGTGCCTTTTCCAGCACCTCCGTGATGCTTCTGGCGCTGAAGGGCTTATTGACATATTCCAGCACGCCCAGGTTGATGGCTTCTTTGGCATAGTCGAATTTGTCATAGGCAGACAGGATGATAAATACCACAGAAGGGCTGCTTTTCTTGATCTCCCGGATGGCCTCGATCCCGTTGATCCCGGGCATCTGGATGTCCATAAACGCAATGTCCGGCCGGAAGCTCTCCGCCAGTTCGATCACGTCCCGTCCGGTTTTCGCCGTCTCCATCTGGCACTGCCCCGGAAAATGTTTCTCAATGATCATCTTCAGGGAATCCAGTACGATCCCCTCGTCGTCTGCCAGCATGATTCTGTACATAAATTCCCTCCTGATTTGAAGTTTGCTTCGCCCCGGATTTACTCTGTTTTTCAGTTCCATTTCTGCTCAGACACCGTCTGATCTTATGCTGTTTCATGGTTTTACTTTATTTCGGATGCTGTTCGGACTTGCGCTGTTTCCCAGTTTTGCTTCTTTCCGGATGCGGTCTGGTTTTGCGCTGTTTCCCAGTTTTGCTTCTTTCCGGACGCTTTCCGGACTTGCGCTGTTTTACAGTTTTACTTCATCCCGGACGCCGTCCGGTCTTACATGATCCGGAACTTTGTATCTGTGCGGGCACAGGGGCGGCTTTATGGTTCCGAATTCCCCAAAATTGTGATCAGCACCTCGGTGCCGGTGCCTTCTCCCTCGCTGAAAATCTGCAGTCTGGCCTGACCGCGGAAATACAGCTTCAGCCGCTCCATTACATTTTTCAGACCCACGCCGTTGGAGCCGGAGGACGGCTCTGCCTCCCCTGCATGACCGCAGAGTACCTGCTCAATCCGTTCCGGCTCCATGCCGGCTCCGTTGTCCCAGATACTGATGCAGATCTCTTCCTCTCTCCGGTAGACGGACAGCTCGATCCTCCCCCTCCAGCTGATATTGCGGATCCCGTAGTTGAAAGAATTCTCCACCAGAGGCTGCAGGATCATGCTGGGCACCCTCATATCCAGAAGCGACCGGTCAACCTCCTTGGAAAAGAGAATCTCACCGGAAAAACGCACATTCAGAATATAGACGTAGTTGTCCACCAGATGAATTTCCTCTTTCAGCGTGGCATCCTCGTCGTTCTTGCGCACATTGTACCGGAAAAATTCCGCCACGTTTTCCAGAAAACGCCCGGTCCTGTCTGCCTCTTCCATCATGGCCAGCTGAGCTCCTGCATTCAGGGTATTGAACAGAAAATGCGGATTGATCTGAGCCTGTAAATACTTTAACTGCGCATCTTTTAAATGGCTCTGCATCATCAGCTCCCGCTCTTTCAGCTGATTTTCCCGCTCCATGGTCTCCCTGAGCTGCTCAATATAATTCCGGATGTTTTCCACCATCTCGTTGAACGTATTGGTCACAATCCCCACCTCGTCCATGCTCTGGACCGGGATCTGTCCGATGTCAAAATTGCCTCCGGACACTTCGCCTGCCGCCCTTGCCAGCCGGTGCAGAGGCCTTGTAACGCTCCTGGTGCTTACCACGATCAGACTGATATTTCCCAGAAGAACCAGAAGCAGTACGGCGATACTGATAAACTCCATGTAGCGCAGGGAACTGAGAAGCACCTGATAATTTCTGGAGTTGTCTTTAAACTGGGCATTGTTCAGGCTGTAGATAAAGGTGTGAATCTCTTCGTACAAAATGGATAAATCTTCATAGAGCTTTCCGTATTTCTCCACATTTCTGCCCCGCTTCGCCTGGATCGCTTCTGCCGCCAGCTCCAGATAGCTCTCGGACAGTCCGCGGATATTTTTCTCTGTCAGGAGCATCTGGTTGTCTGTGGCCTGTGTATTCAGCCTGTCCAGCCGTTCCCGGTAAGCCTGTTCGCTCCGGTAATAATCCTCCATGGCATCGGAGCTTTTGGTATTCAGATATTCCTCCATGCTGTCCTGCACCCGGTCCAGGGCGCCGGACAGCTCGTTCAGGGTCACGTTACTGACATAGACCTCTTCCACTCTGCCGGTCATCTCGTTGATCAGCGTAAACATATATAAATTGACCGCCAGGACAATCACTGCCGTCAGTAAAAAGAGTGCGGTCAGCTTCTGCTGAAGGGTCAGATTCTTCCATTTTTTCCGGAGAAATGCATTCAGACGGCCGAAATGTTCCTCCTGGTCCTTCATCTTTCCACCAGCCTTCCTGCTTCCTCTGCCGTGATCAGCCGTGTGTCCACAGCCATATAGTTGTTGGTGTAGCCGGTCCTTACATACTCGTCCAGCGCCTGCACGCAGAGTCTCCCCATCTGCTCCGTGTCCAGAGCAATGGTGGAGCGGAGTATATTTTTGGACACCGCCTCCAGGATCGCATCCGAATCATAATACCCCAGCATCTGCACAATCCCCACCTTATTGTAATCCACTGCCGCCTGATAGGCGCATCTGGTATGAACCGCGCTTAAGCATACCAGAATATCCGGCAGTTTCCCGGCGTCCAGGAAAATATCCCGGATGGATTCTTCCGAGCTGAATCCCCGGCTGTTGTCCACCAGGCTGGTCTCCACAGATACACGGTCCGCATCCACCCCTGCATTTTCCAGTGTCTCCCGAATCCCCAGAAGAACCAGATTCTGGCTGGTATCCATCCGGTTCTCGTCCACCAGCACCAGGACGCGCACCGGCTCTTTCACCGCTGCACCGACCTCTTCTGTATCCTTTTCCTCTGCTAAAAGTTCCAGAATCTGCCGGCCGTAGTCCTGACCCAGATTATAGCTGTTGTTTCCCACGAAACACTGGCGGATACTCCCGGTGCTGTCCTGCAGCACATTTACCACCGGGATTCCCTGCTCCACCACTTCCTGCAAAAGTGCGATGGTCTCTTCTTCTTCATCTCCGGGGACGATAATCCCGTCCACTGACGCCTGCATCGCCAGCCTCAGAAGCTCATTTCTTTCGTATTCCACCGCCAGATCTTCGCCGAAGCGCTCCACATAGACGCCCCGCTTTTTTCCTTCCGCAAGCGCGCTTTCATAGACACGGTCCCAGAAATCACTGTCCTCCCGCCCTGTGATCATCACATAATGTCTGTCATAGATCTCATATGCTCCTTCTTCGCTCCCGTTCCATTTATGAACCCTCTGCCGGAACACCGCCAGACAGAGCGTCATGCCGGTAAGGAGCATCAGAAGAAGTGCTGTCTTTTTCTGACTCATACAGCCTCCCCCAGTCAGCATCTTCGATCTGTCTTCAAAGAAGCCGATTTCTCAAAGAGGCCACCGCATGGCGGCAGCCTCTTGAAAACAGATCTTATGCAAACGGATTTTCCGTCGGATAGCGTACGCCTGCCGGCTGGTTGTAGCCGATTTCGTTCACATCCACGCCGATGTACTTGAACACTTCAAACAGTGCCTTGCCGTAATGGCCGAATGCCACCGCGCCGTGATGGGGATAATTGCCCTCGATCAGCACATGACGATAGAACCGCTTCATCTCCGGAATGGCAAAGATGCCGATGCCGCCGAAGGAACGGGTGGCAACCGGAAGGACCTCACCGTTGGCCACATAAGCCCTCAGCCTGCAGTCAGCGGTGCTCTGGAGGCGGAAGAATGTGATGTTGCCCGGGGTGATATCTCCCTCAAGGGTACCCTGAGTTACTTCCTCCGGAAGACTTCTTGCCATGATCAGCTGGTATTTCATCTGGCAGAAGGACAGCTTCTTCGTGCTGGTGTTGCCGCAGTGGAAGCCCATGAACACATCGTTGCTGGTGTAGTCATATTTGCCCTTGATGTCCTCATTGTAGAGATCGTAGGGCACCGTGTTGTTGATATCCAGAAGCGTCACCACATCATTGCTGACGCAGGTTCCGATGAACTCGCTTAAGCAGCCGTAGATATCCACCTCGCAGGATACCGGAATGCCCCGTCCGGTCAGACGGCTGTTCACATAGCAGGGAACAAAGCCGAACTGGGTCTGGAATGCCGGCCAGCATTTGCCTGCAATCGCCACATATTTCCGGTAGCCCTTGTGATCCTCAATCCAGTCAAGGAGCGTCAGCTCATACTGTGCCAGCTTTGAAAGGATCTCCGGCTTTTTGTTGCCCTCTCCAAGCTCTGCTTCCATATCTGCCACCACTTCCGGAATTCTGGGATCGCCCGCATGCTTGTTGAATGCCTCGAACAGGTCAAGCTCGGAGTTTTCCTCGATCTCCACACCCAGATTGTAAAGCTGCTTGATGGGCGCATTGCATGCCAGGAAGTTCAGCGGACGCGGTCCGAAGCTGATGATCTTCAGATCGGAAAGGCCGATGATGGCTCTTGCGACGGGAAGGAACTCATGGATCATATCCGCACACTCTTCTGCGGTTCCTACCGGATATTCCGGTATATACGCCCGGATGTTCCGAAGCGCCAGATTGTAGCTTGCGTTCAGCATGCCGCAGTACGCATCCCCGCGGCCCTGGATCAGGTTGTCGCCGGATTCTTCTGCCGCTGCCACGAACATCTTGGGTCCCTCAAAGTGCTTTGCCAGCAGAGTCTCGGAGATCTCCGGACCGAAGTTGCCCAGGTAAACCACCAGCGCGTTACAGCCCGCTGCCTTTACGTCCTCCAGCGCCTGCACCATATGGATCTCACTCTCCACGATGCAGACCGGACATTCATAGATCTCTGCCCCCTCGTATTTTGCCTGGTATGCAGCCACCAGTGCTTTTCTTCTGTTCACGGACAGAGACTCCGGGAAACAGTCGCGGCTCACTGCCACGATACCGATTTTTACTTCTGGAATGTTGTTCATGATCTTATCCTCCTGATCTGATAATCTATCCGGCTTTTCAAATCTGCCGGATAGAAACATGATAAACGGCACCGGGTTCAAACTTCTGCAAAAGCAGGAATTTCATGCCGTTTATGCGGTTTTATTAGTTACGCAATCACCGAAAATCCATGATAAACGGCACCGGATTCAAAGCTCTGTAAATACCGGAATTTCGTGCCGTTTATACAGTTTTATCAGTTATGTAGTCACCGAAAGTCTCCGCTCCCGGCCTGACACGGAAATACTGCCGCGCATGAAGCGCGCATCATTCCCGGCAGTCCACGTTCTTTCCAATGAGGCCGATATGGGACCCCTCCGGCAGTCCGCCTTCCGCATGTCCGATCAGCCACTTGTTCTGCGCGGTGATCAGCCTGTCCTCCCAGCCTTCATGTCCCTTTTTAAGCGGCAGATTCGTATCTTTCGGAAGTACAATCGCTACCTGGAAACCATTGTCTCCCACGCTGCAGGGCGCATAGTGAAGCGTTGTTGCATAAATCTCCACAGCGATCCCCTTCGGCAGCAGAAATGCTTCTACCAGGGATGTGTCATAGGTAAAATCGTCTGTGATATCCTGCTGCGCGCCCACCAGCAGGATCGCATCGGTTCCCGCCACATTGATCTCTGAAGAGCGGTGATACTCCAGCGCATTCAGAAGATAGTTCTTTCCGTTGCAGTATCCGATCTGGATGGGCAGTTCACCGTAAGTCTTTGTCTGAAGCTCGTCAAAAACCGGAAGTGCCTCCAGCTCTGCCACTGACGGCTCATAGACCACATCCTCCGGAAGCGGCGTCTTCGCATTCAGCGCCTCCACCAGCCCTGAAAAGTCAATGCCCTGCACAATCTTTCCATACTTCCGAAAGGCAGGATCTGTTACTTTTTTGATCTCCATCTGTTATCTTCCTCCTTATCTATCTGCAGTTTCCAACAGTTCTTTTATTCTCTGCATGGACTTTTTTGCCGGCAGATAAAAACATACCCGCATCAAGATCTGTGCAAATGTCATCATAAAGGCGGTACTGCCAAGCACCGGCAGCGCGGAACAAAATCCCTCCGCAAATATCTGGAGAACTCCTGCCAGAAAGAAAAACAGAACACCCCACATCCAGACTACCATAAATGCCGATACCAGCGGATGCATCCGCATCCGAATACAGATCTCTGTTTTATTTCCATTGGCCAAAAGTTTTCCTTTTATCACCGGCAGAAAAGAGTTCCGGTTTCTGCTGTTGCTGACAAGTCTGAATTCCGTGTCGTCTATGTTTCCGGTAAATTCTCCCTGGCGTGAGACAGTGAAAGAACGGCTCCCGGATATCGTCACAGACTTCAAAATCCCTCCGATTTCCCCTGCTGTCCGCTCTGTTTGCAGTCGGCAGTCCAGCGATGGCAGCAGTTTCATTTTATAATCTCAAACAGCGGCTTACATGCCGGATAAATCTCCTTGAACTGCTGATAGCGCTCTTCATATTTCGCTGCGATCTCCGGTGTCGGCTCCACGGTGTCAACAACTTTTACCAGTTTTTCTGCTGCCGCCTCCACGCTCTCATATTCGCCGCAGGCCACAGCTGCCAGCATGGCTCCGCCAAGGGCCGGACCTTCCTCGCTCTCAATCACATCCACCTTGATGTTCATGATGTTGGCGATGATCTTTTTCCACAGGGGACTCTTCGCGCCGCCGCCGCAGATCTTTGTCCGCTCGATCCGGATTCCCAGAGACTTCGCCACCTCAAAGGAATCCCTTAGGGCAAATGCCACACCTTCCAGCACCGCCTGAGTCATATCCGCCCGGGTCGTATCCATGGTCATGCCGATAAAGGTACCCCTTGCGTTCGGGTTATTGTGAGGAGAACGCTCTCCCATCAGATAGGGGAGGAAATACACATGATTTTCGCCCAGCTTCTCAATGGCCTTCTGCTCCGCTGCGTAGTCCTTCGTTCCGATGATCCCGTCCATCCACCACTTGTTGCAGGACGCCGCACTCAGCATGCAGCCCATCAGGTGATAATGACCGTCCGCATGGGCAAAAGCATGCAGGGCGTTGTATTTGTCCACCCCAAATTTTTCAGAAGAAATAAAAATCGTTCCGCTGGTTCCAAGAGAGATGTTGCACATGCCGTCGCCCACAGTTCCGGTTCCCACGGCCGCCGCCGCATTGTCTCCGGCGCCGGCTGCGACCTTTACGGAAGACGGAATCTCAAGCTCTGCCGCAATCTCCGGGAGAACCGTTCCCACGGCCTCATAGGACTCGTAGATCTTTGCCAGCTGTTCTTCCCGGATGCCGCAGATGTCCAGCATCTCTTTCGACCAGCAGCGGTTCTTTACGTCAAAAATCAGCATGCCGGAAGCATCGGACACATCGGTACAGTGCACGCCGGACAGCTTGTAGGCGATGTAGTCTTTGGGCAGCATGATCTTCGCAATCCTGGCAAAATGCTCCGGCTCCTTGTTCTTCACCCACAGAATCTTCGGTGCGGTAAAACCGGTAAACGATATATTGGCCGTGTATGCGGAAAGCTTTTCTTTTCCGATGACCTGATTCAGATAATCGCATTCTTCAAAGGTACGGCCGTCATTCCACAAAAGCGCAGGGCGGATCACCTGATCCTGATCATCCAGGATTACCAGTCCATGCATCTGTCCTCCGAAGCTGATGCCTGCCACCTGATTTTTATCGCAGTCCGACAGCAGTTCTTTCAGTCCGTTCATGGTCTCCCGGAACCAGTCCTCCGGGTTCTGCTCCGACCAGCCCGGATGGGGGAAATAAATGGGATACTCCCGGGATACGATTTTCTGAATCTTCCCCTCCCCGTCCATCAAAAGCAGCTTGACGGCGGAAGTCCCAAGGTCCACGCCAATATAAAGCATATCTGTCTCCTCCTTTTTCTCTGTTCTGTTTTCGTGCCCGTGCACGCTCTTTCTCTTATATTACCTCTTTTGTCCAAAACTTTCAACAGATTGCCGCTGTTTTTCTATAAACTTCCGTATTTTTGTGAAAATCATCTAATTTTCAGAATATTTTCCCTATAAAAACACCGGATTCTTGTCTATATTTCACAAAATCCAAGACCTCCGGACAGCTCTAAAAGTGCCCGGGCACGGAAATGACGTTTGACAGTTCACGCGCTTTCCTGTATTGTCAAAGAAAGAACGTAACAGGAGGCATGAATGCTGTGACCACCATCAAAGACATCGCAGATCTGGCCGGAGTCTCCCGGGGAACCGTGGACCGGGTGCTGAATAACCGGGGCGCTGTGAGCCCGGAAACCGCGGAAAAGGTCTTGGAGATCGTGCGTGCCCTGGACTACCGGCCCAACAAGGCAGGAATTGCCCTTGCCGCTCAGAAAAAAAAATACCGGATCGGAGTCATCCTATTCAGTGAACACAATCCCTTTTTTGACGAAGTGATGGAAGGGGTCCGCAAAAAGGCCGCAGAGCTGCAGGATTATGGGATCACCACCATCACCAGAAGGGTGGAATTCGACGCCGGCGCACAACTTGCGGCCATCGATGAACTGACAGCAGCGGGCATCCACGGCCTGATGCTTGCACCTTATAACCATATGCGGATTCAGAAGAAAATAGACGAGCTGATCAAAAACCGGATTCCGGTTGTGACGGTCAACACAGACATCGGCGGATCCAGACGGATGGCCTACGTGGGAAGTGATTATTTTCAGGGAGGCTGTACGGCGGCCGGACTTTTTGCCCTGATGACCACAGGGGACGTCAAGCTGGGAATCATTACCGGTTCCTCCAATGTGCTGTGTCATACAGAGCGGGTCAAAGGTCTTAAGGACACCCTTTTTGCCTCCTATCCCCGGATCCGGATCGCCGAGATTCTCGAAAATCACGACGATGAATTTGAGAGCTACACCCTCACCCGACAGCTTTTAAGCCGCCATCCGGACCTGACAGCCCTGTTTTTTGCCGCTGCCGGAGTTCATGGAGGCTGCCGCGCCGTGGAGGAATCCGGACTACGGCCAAAGATCATCACCTTCGACGAAGTCCCGACTACACTGGAAATGCTGAAAAAAGGAATCATCTCTGCCACCATCAGCCAGCAGCCGGACCGGCAGGGATCCCGGTCCTTAGATCTTCTCTTTGAATACCTGACTGCAGGAACCGTTCCGGAAAAAGAACAATATTTTGTAGAACACTCTATCCGGATTCGGGAACAGTATTGGTAGATATTGATAGAGAAAATGCGATGCCATCAGACTCTTGATGACATCGCATTTTTATGCTGACAAAATATGAAGTCTCAGGCACTCCCCCGGCTTTTCCCAGTCCACCAGCTTCTCAATCAAAGAGATTACCTATTTTTCATCGTCTGCGATCAATACCTTGTACATTTTTACCCCCAGACTCTCTCATACACCTCATGATCTGTCATACCTTCTACCCTGCGTAAGGAACCATCTCAAAATACTCGGTATCCCGGATCCCGTCAATAAAGATGGACCAACTATCCTCTGCCGTGTCCCCCCGCACAAAATCAATCTCTCCTTCCGCTTTCGTATCCTCGTCCAAAAAGCGGACCGTCCCTTTGTTGTCCGTTGCCGTAATGCGGATCCTGCTTCCGACGGGAAGCGTCACCGCTTCTCCTTCGATCCGGACCGGAAGTTCCCGGACCGTCACCAAAAGGCTCCACGGATCCTTTTTGGGTGGAATCGAAAACCATGTTTCATCCTGCAGAAGCTTTCCGTCCGGGCCGATGGTATAGACCATGGGACTCCGGTAGGACCCCAGCACCTCCAGATGCATCAAAAGCTCCAACTGGTCTGTATTTACCACAGCACCCTGCATGCTTAGGCCTTCGATGCGGTCACATTCTTTCAAGTTCCCATCCGTCAGCTCATACACAAAAGTCACAAAATCATCTGAGGCGTAATCCGCATCAAAGAGCAAGAACACGCTGCCGTCCTCCCGGCTTAGAAGCACCGCTTCTCCCATCCGTTCAAAAGCCCCTGTTTCCAGGCAGTCGTCCCCCGCTTCGACCCGTACCGGGCTGGCATATCCTTCCTCTCCTTTTGCAAGCCCCACCTTCAGCGTTCGGGCCTGGCTGTCAAGCACAGACAGGAACCAGGACACCGTTTCCCCTTCCGGAATCTGATAGACACCGGCTCCCTCAGGCCCTTTCATTCGCTTTGGAAGATACGCCTCCGATAAATGCCCCTCCAGTTTCTCATAGGGGATCGTAATCACCGGTTCCCCCATGGCATAGGGGCCGACCAGATAGGGCTGGAAGACAAAAGCGATGCCGGCCCCGTTCAGATACCAGTTGGGACTGCCCGTTCGAAGCTTGTGGATGGTATCCTCATAATCTGGAAACAGGCCGTCTCCATAAGTTTTTGACAGCTCCCTGATCAGCTCTTCCTCTGCTTTTTTCCAGAAGCCTTCTTCATCTGTCAAAAGGTCCGAAAGTTCCAGAAGCGTTCCGGTTACGGCGTCGAAATTCACCCCGGTGCTGCCATAATTCCCGTGTGCTCCTCCAGTGTACTCGCTGTTCCCCTCAATCAGGCTGATGACCTGACTGTCCACACGGGCCGTTTTCAGGCTCTGGTAAATGCTGTACTGGTAATAATCCTGGTTCTCTTCCGATACCTCCCCAAGGGCTGCATCTGCCGCCCGCTGCTTCCTTAAGCCTTCCAGCTCTTCTGCCCGGTCTTCGGACCACTGTCTGAGCGCATCTGCCGCCCTGCCCTCTCCGGATGTTTCGATCTTTTGATACTCCGTGTGCAAAAGCCACCGGCCGGTTTCCGGATCATAATCGTCCGCTTCCACCGTGGAAAAGGTAAGGGAGAGGACTTTTTCTTGTTCTGTCTCCGCTTCCCCAATCTCTGGCACTTTTGGTGCATTTTCTACACCGCCACAGCCGCTCACAGCCAGTATCCCGCCCGCCAGGACCAGGGCCAGCAGCCTTTTCTTATTCTTACTCATAGCTTTTCTCCATCTTTTTTGCATCTTTCACCCAAACAGATGCAGATATCCTGCTCCAATGCCGATCACGGCCGATGCCCCGATATAAAGCACCGGATGCCGGTTCCACCTTTTGATTGCCCAGTAAAGAATAAGAGCCAATACAATGCCGAACCAGTTAAAAGCACCAGCCGGATCAGAAGTAAGCCCGTTCAAATTGACCAGGGTGGCAAGAACCACGGAAAACCCTGCCGCTGCGATCAGCCCGGTGGACGCCGGGCGCAGTCCGTAGAAAATCTCCTCCACCAGACGGCTCTCCTTAAACTTTTCCAGCACCTTGGACACCAGGATAATGATAATGACCGAGGGCGCAATCAGTCCCAGGGTAGCCACAACCCCGCCCACGAGTCCAAAGGTGTGAAAACCTGCGTAGGTCGCCGCATTGACTCCGATCGCTCCCGGCGTGGACTCCGAGATGGCGATCAAATCCATCAGATCCTGCTGAGTAAACCAGCCCGTGGACTGGCTGATCTCCTGCAGAAAAGGAAGCGTCGCCAGTCCGCCTCCGATGGCAAAAAGTCCTGCCTTAAAAAATTCAAAAAAAAGCCGGATCAAGATCATATCTTTACGCCTCCTTTCTTCCATTGCCGCCGTGAAGGATGACTCCCGCCACACCTGCAATCACCACATAGACAATGGGAGACACCGAGAAAAGATCCGGATAAAAGCTCTGTCCCACTGCCAGTCCGGCAGATACCAGAAACACCAGAAGAAAAATAAACATGGTAGGCTGATCGATAACCGACTTCTTCCAAAGTTTCTGCACCGCATTAAAAATCAGCACACAGACACACACGCGGATGCCTTCAAACGCATACTGGATCACTTTTAAATCCGCAAAGTTTGTTAAAAAAGCCGCAATCACCGTGATGATCACAATCGAGGGAAACACCACACCCAGCGTGGCAAAAATTCCTCCTATAATCCCCGCCTGCCGGTAACCGATAAAAGTTGCCGTATTCACCGCAATCACCCCCGGCGTACACTGTCCGATGGCGTAATAATCCGCCAGCTCTTCCTCCGTGGCCCAGCCCTGTTTTTCCACCACTTCCCTCTGGAGCATGGGCAGCATGGCATAACCGCCTCCGAAAGTCAGCCCTCCGATTCTCGCAAAGGTCAGAAACATATCCCACAGTTTTTTCATCCTTATTTTCCTCCTTTTTCCGGTATCGTCCGAAATGGTTTTTCAAACCAACGTTTGATCACGATCTGAATCTCATCCGTAGACGGGTCTACCGGTTCCGTCAGGATGGTGTACATCCCCGCCCGGTTAGCCCCCCAGATATCTGTAAAAATCTGATCTCCCAAAAACAGAATGCGTTCTGGTACAAGGCCCAGCTTGCGGATCGCCTTCTCATATCCCTTTTTCTTCGGCTTCCCTGCCTTGTGTACATAGTCCGTATGCAGACTTTCGGCAAAAGGCCTGACTCTTCCCTCTTTGTTGTTGGAAACCAGTATGGTCTTCATTCCAAGGCTCTGAAGCCTGCCAAAAAGAGCTTCTGCTCTCTTATCTGCCGGCGCTCCGTGGGGCACCAGCGTATTGTCAATATCGAAGACCACTCCTCCGTAATGTGCGGCGAGCTTTTCCCAGTCCAGATCATAGACCGATGCCGTCAGTCTCTTTGGATACAGTGCTTTTAATAACATTTTATCTGCCCTTTCCCGTTCATAGATTGTTCATGATTCTTTTAAAAAAGGTTTACTTTATGAACATGATTCCTTCATTTCTTTTCCATATAATAAGACTATCAAGAACAAAGGCCAGTCAGCTAATACTTTTAAATAAACTTTTTCATAATATGCCGGGTGAACAGCACCCGGCATCCTCCCTTTTCAGGGTTCTTTTCTTTCTTATTTGCCGTTTTACGGGACAAAATGAGGGGATGCATCTATGGTAAGCATCCCCTCATTTGTATCCTGTCGGATCCTGTTCCTGTCGTGCGGTATTAGAACCTGTCTGAAAATTGCTTTCTGTCAGCTTCAGATCAGCTCTAACGCTCCTCTGCGGTAAAGTTCACAAAGAATGTCTCGCCTGTGGTATCGTCGTCAAAGGCTTCCATATAGGAGATGGAATAATCCAGCCCGCTGTCTGCCGGCACTTCGAATACCAGAAGACCCGTCTTAGACTCTCCCTTTGCCAGCGGATAGATTCCCGGAAGCTGGTTGTCTGTCAGCACGTCCAGGCCTTCCTCGCTTCCATCGTAGGTGATCGGAACGCTGAATGCATCTTCTCCGTCTTCGCCCCACTGTGCCTGGAAGTCGGTATCATACATCTCGATCTCGCTGTCAAAAGTGTTCTTTACTGTCACATCTGCAACCAGAAGCCGATTGCCCTCTGCAGGCTGATAACCCTCAAACTCGCTGCATACATACGCGCTGTTGACCGTGTAAGTGAAAAAGTAGGTCTTCATGGCTGCGCCAAAACCATCCTTTTTCCCACAGCCGACCATTGACAGCATCAGCATCAGAGACAGTAAAGCAGTTAACATCTTCTTCATCCGTACATCCTCCTCATTACGATCTGATTCTAGTCATGCCTCTGTCCTTCGAGACATGCCATGTCGATTTCAAGTTTACCACTGCCCGCCTCCAAAGTCAAACGCTATCGAACAAGGAATAAAAAATTAAGAGAAGATTAAGAAATGTCTCAATAAACTGTTTCTTTTTACTCTATGATCCGTATCATTGAAAAGCAGCCTCTCCTGTTCCTTTCGGGCACAAAAAGATTGATTATCAGAGGCTTCAGTAGTATACTTGTAATATCTGAATTTACCTGAATAGACACACGACGGAGGATATCACTGTACATGAGCAAAAAGACAATCCTCATACTTGTTTCATGCTGCGTGTTCCTTGGGGGCTGTAAAGGAGACAGCTTTGCAGACCATGCAGGAGAACCAGCCAGGGACAGTACTTCTGCGCTGGTTCCTGCCGCTGAAGCACAGGAGCCGGCCAGGGACAATACACCAAATGTTATGGTTCCCGCCGCTGATGAGACCGTTTCCTACGGTACCGACACGGTAACCATCGATGCCTCTCACACAGACCAGGGATATTTTATGGTCCGTTATACCGGCACCAATCAAAAAGTCAAACTGCAGGTGGAGACCCCAGGCGAAGACACCTACACCTATCTGTTGTCGCAGAACCAGGAATATGAGACCTTCCCCCTTTCCGGCGGAGACGGCAGCTATACCCTCACGGTTCTGGAAAATGTAGAAGGCGACATGTATTCAGTCGCATTTTCCCAGGATGTGGATGCCGCAATCGAAGATGAATTTCTTCCTTTCCTGTATCCCAACCAGTATGTGTTTTTTGTCTCCGGCTCTGATGCGGTTGAAAAAGGAAAAGAACTGGCAGAGGGCATGCATTCCGAACTGGAAGTGATCGAGAGTATTTATCATTATGTCACCTCGAATATCACCTATGATACAGAAAAGGCTTCCAGTGTCTCCTACGGATACCTTCCGGATGTGGATGATACGCTTCGCACCGGACAGGGAATCTGCTTTGACTACGCGGCGCTCACCGCCGCCATGCTTCGCTCCCAGAGCATTCCCACCCGGCTGGAGATCGGATATGCAGGCGAAGCTTATCATGCCTGGATCAGCGTTTATGTAAAAGAGGTCGGATGGATCGACAACATCATTGAATTTGACGGTTCTTCCTGGAGCCTTATGGATCCCACTTTTGCTGCCAGCACCAACGACCGGGATCTGAAGCAGTTCATCGGCGACGGCAGCAACTATACCGTAAAATATTACTACTAATTACTCTGCTGCATCCCATGCGGCCGGGAAAGGAGCTTATATGTCACAATCAACCTTTACTCCCCTATCGAATACGGAAGTGTCCGCCTTCTGTTCCCAGATGGCAATGATCCTCCACTCCGGCATTTTCGCCATGGAAGGAATCTCCATCATGCTAGAAGATGCAAAGAATGCCCAGGAACAGGATCTTTTATCCCAGATCGACACGAATCTGCAGGCAACCGGAAGTCTTTATGAGTCCTTGAAAAGCACCGCTGCTTTTCCGGAATATATGTTGCAGATGGTCCGGATCGGAGAAGACACCGGAAAGCTGGATGACGTACTGGATGCCCTCAGCGTCTATTATGACAGAGAGGCTTCCATTGCAATGACCATCAAAAACGCCGTTACCTATCCGCTGATCATGGTTTTTATGATGCTTTTAGTGATCCTGGTTTTGATTACCAAAGTGATGCCGATCTTCAATCAGATCTTCCAGCAGCTGGGCACTGAGATGACCGGGCTTTCCAAAGCGATCTTAAACTTCGGCACGGTCATCAATTATTATTCCACGATTCTGATCGTCTTTACGATTCTTCTGGTGGCTGCAGTCCTTTATTTCAGCCGTACAAAGAAGGGACGCATGCAGCTTCGCTCTTTGGCCTCCCACGCGCCGGGCACCAGAATCTTTCTGGAAAAAATCGCCCTGTGCCGGTTCGCCGGGGGCATGTCTTTGACTCTCAGCAGCGGCATGAGTCCGGAAGAATGCATCCGGATGACCGCAGGCCTCATTGATCACGATGAATTTGCAACAAAACTTGGAGTGTGCAGGGAAGCGCTGGATGAGGGGCAGGAGTTTTACAAAGCACTTCTGGACGCCGGCGTTTTCTCCGGCATCTATGCCCGCATGGCATCCATCGGCGACCGGACCGGAGCCCTGGACGAAGTAATGCAGGACATCGCAGATCAGTGTCAGGACGAGATTGATCAGAAGTTCTCCGGCCTGATCGCCGCACTGGAACCTACGCTGGTCATCGTCCTCTCTCTGATCGTCGGACTGATCCTTTTATCCGTCATGCTTCCTCTTATGGGAATCATGTCCAGTCTGTAGAGAAATGGGGGAATCTCTTTAATGATGCATCGTTTTGAAACCCAGAAGCACCGTACTTCTTCCGGAAGCTTTCTGACATCCATCGCCGGTTTTCTGGTGGTCCTTACCCTCTTTCTTCTTGGGATCGCCCGGGTAGCCGACCGGACAGACGCTCAGGCAAGAGAGACATTGGAGCGTGCTCTAAGCCGCGGAATCGTCCACTGTTATGCCATCGAAGGCACTTATCCGGAGAGTCTTTTGTATTTAAAAGAGCATTACGGCCTTACCTATGACGAAGAACGGTTCTTCGTAGACTATCAGGTCCTGGGAAGCAATCTTTTTCCGGATGTGACCATTATAGACAGGAGGGAAAGACCATGAGATTTCAGACACGAAGCAGCCATGTGATCGACCTGATCTTTCCCATTGCGCTGTTCTTCGTATTCGCTGCCTCCTCTTTAAGTGTACTGATTCTGGCAGCAGACATCTACGCTTCCACCACCAACCGTATGGCGGCCAATGACCAGAACCGTACCGTTCTGGCCTATATCTCTGAGAAAATACGGCAGAACGACGCTCAGGGGGCTGTCGGGATGTCCGTCGTGGACGGAACCGACTGTCTGACCATGTCCGCGGTTTACAACGGTACCCCCTGTACCACTTATATATATGAATATGAAGGAATGCTGAAAGAGCTGTTCATCAACGACGGCATTTTGTTTTCCTTAAAAGACGGAAAGGATATCATGGAGATCGCTTCACTGTCCATTGAACAGCTGGATGAACAGGTCTATCAGTTTACCGCTGTGGACAGCGACGGATGCAAAAGCTCTTTGATCACTTCAGAAAGGAGCGTGCCATGAAGAAAAAAGCTTCCGGCCGTTCCAGCCTGCTTTTGATGGAGCTCATCCTCTCCATTTTGTTCTTCGCTCTGGCCAGCGCTGTATGCCTCCAAATCTTTGTAAAGGCAAGTCTCATCGGAAAAGACACCAAAGAGCTGGACCAGGCTGTCCGATGCGTCACCTCCGCCGCAGAGCTTTTAGGACAGGCCGAAGAACCCATGAAACAGATCATGGAACAGTATCCCAATTCCTTTGTTCTCTCAGGAGAAAACAGCATCACCCTTTTATTTGATGAAGACTTTTATTCCTGTGACAGCGAACACATGGCCTATCAGATGGACATCATCACGGTCCAGAGTGATATCCAGACCACCGAATGGTCTGTGATCCTGTACAAGGATCACCATACGGAACCGGTCTACCAGTTGGAGGGAACTACATACCGGCAGTATGTTCCGGTGGAACATCTTTGATTTTACCGCTTTACTCATTGCCGACAGAAAGGAGCCTTTTTTCATATATGAAACGACGTTCTTATCCGGTGACCAATATCGGTTCTGTCTCTTTGCTTATGATCTTCATTATCCTGTGTCTGGTGGCTTTTTCCGCCCTGTCTCTTTCCGGCGCAGTAAGCGACCGCCAGTACAGCCAGAAGATTGCCCGGCACAACACGGAATATTATGAAGCCTCTGCGCAGGCCACCGGGATCTTAAAAGAGGTTGATCAGATTCTGCACGACACCTACAGCCAGAATCCGCAGAACTATTACACTGCCCTGGAAACCGAACTTGCATCCATGGAGATTCTGACCGCGGATCTTTCCCTGGAATCTCCTTCCATCTCCTACGAAGTGTCCATAAGTGACACCCAGGCGCTCAAAGTCGTGCTGGCCCTGAATGAGCCCGGACAGATGCAGGAAGGCTACTACCGAATCACTTCCTGGCAGGAAATCCCATCCACCGCCTGGGAAGGAGAGGACACACTGAACCTTATGACCTTTTAAACCAAATACAAAAAATCCACAACCGCATTTCCCATAATCAGAGATACAAAACTTTATATCAGCATCTATCCAATCTCATGCCAGGAAGGCTTTTGCCACATGCAGGTGCACTGTAACTCTGAGCCTGAACTTTGGGAGTGAGAGATGCAAAACTTCACATCAGCATCTATCCAATCTCATGCCAGGAAAGTTTTTGCCACGCGCAGACGCACCGCAACTCTGAGCCCGGGCACTGGGAGTGAGAGATGCACATTATATCAGGAGGATACTATCATGACTAACGCAAAAGAACTGCTTATAAAGGCCGTCCAGCAAAATGCTTCCGATCTCTTTATCGTGACTGGCCTCCCGGCCACCATGCGGATCAACAATTCCATGGTCAAAGCCGGAGAGGAAAAAATGATGCCTCCGGAAACAGAGCAGTTTCTGGAAGAGATTTACGCTATGGCAGAACGCCCCATGAATAAACTGAAAGAAACCGGAGACGATGATTTCTCCTTCCCCATCCCTGGAATATCCAGATTCCGTGCCAGCGCCTACAAGCAGAGAGGTTCTCTTTCCGCCGTAATCCGCGTGATCACCTCCTCCCGTTTAAACCCGGAAGTTCTGGGCATTCCGGAGAGCATCATGTCACTCCATCGTTTTTCCAAAGGTCTGGTGCTGGTAACCGGCCCAGCCGGCAGCGGAAAATCCACTACCCTTGGCTGCATCATCGACCGCATCAACCGGACTCAGGAAAAACACATTATCACACTGGAAGATCCTCTGGAATTCTTACACCGGCACGACAAAAGCATCGTCAGCCAAAGAGAAATCAACACAGATACCGAAAGCTATGCCACTGCTCTGCGGGCAGCCCTTCGTCAGAGTCCGGATGTCATTCTCTTAGGAGAGATGCGTGACTTTGAGACAATCCAGGTTGCGGTGACTGCTGCCGAGACCGGACATCTGGTCTTTTCCACCCTCCACACCACCGGAAGCGCAAAGGCCGTGGACCGCATCATTGACGTCTTTCCTCCAAGCCAGCAGCGTCAGATCGCAGACCAGCTTTCCATGGTCCTGCAGGGTGTGGTATCCCAGCAGCTGGTTCCCACAGCCGAGAACACGCTGGTGCCAGTCTTTGAGCTGATGACCGTCACACCGGATATCCGCAGCATGATCCGTGGAAAGAAGATTCCTCAGATCGACGGCAGGATCTACTCCTCTCCAAGCACCAGTCAGGATATGTTTTCCATGGACAGTTATCTTCTGAATCTGTACCACAAAGGCATCATCACCAAAGACACCGCCCTGGAGTACGCAACCGTTCCAAGACTGCTCGGCCCGAAATTATAAACGAAAGAAAACAAATTTCAGAACCAGAAAAACCAGAGGCGGGGGACCTCTGGTTTTTCTGCAACAACTTTTTTATCTATATTTATCAACGATACTGCCTATAAAAGAATAATCAAAAGGGAGGGTTTATTCATTAAAAGGGGGATTAGGGGGTGCAGTACCATCCATAAATATCTCTGTATTCGAAGTGCCGGACTCCTTGCTCCTCTGCACTTGCTGGAATTATTATACGTCTTTCACAGCTTTTTGTACATTGACAAAACATATAAATTTTCGACATTTTTCGCGGTTTTCGCAAACAAAAAAAACAAAGACATCCCGCTCCTTTTTTACATTTTCCACAATGGATCACGATAAACCTGCAAAGTATTTTACGCAAAACAAAAGCACTGCTTTGCAGTGCTTTTCATGAGACATCGGGGATTCGAACCCCGGACAACTTGATTAAAAGTCAAGTGCTCTACCAACTGAGCTAATATCCCATCCTGTGTGCATTGTTTCATGCCCGAGCTGGGCTAGCTGGATTCGAACCAGCGTAATGCAGGAGTCAAAGTCCTGTGCCTTACCGCTTGGCGATAGCCCATGATCTTTGATTCAAGGTGGATACAGGGATTCGAACCCTGGACCTCCAGAGCCACAATCTGGCGCGCTAACCAACTGCGCTATACCCACCATATGAT
>CAJTYJ010000015.1:58761-71233 GCA_910583895.1 uncultured Lachnospiraceae bacterium | reverse complement strand
AACTATGTATCAGTATCATTGTCTGAATCCCATCGCGGAGGTTGGACTGAAGAATTTTGACGGCAATTATGCTAAGACAGATAATATCGCGAATGCGGACGCGGTGCTGGTGCGGAGTGCCCTGATGCACGACATGGAGATCCCCAAAAGTGTCTGTGTAATCGGAAGGGCCGGTGCGGGAGTCAACAACATCCCCTTGGGAAAATGTTCCGAGCAGGGAATCGCTGTCTTCAATACGCCGGGAGCCAATGCAAACGGAGTCAAGGAACTGGTGCTGGCAGGGCTTCTTATGGCATCCAGGGACATCATCGGCGGTCTTTACTGGGTGCGTTCCGAGCGGCAGAATGAGGAGCTTGCACAGCTTGCGGAGAAGCAGAAAAAAGCATTTGCCGGCAATGAGATCATGGGAAAGAAGCTTGGAGTCATCGGTCTTGGAGCCATCGGTATCCTGGTGGCCAATGCGGCAGCAGCTCTTGGGATGGAGGTATATGGTTATGATCCCTATATCTCGGTTAATGCTGCCTGGAATCTGTCCAGGGATGTCCGGCACATTACGGATGTCAATGACATCTACCGGGAGTGTGATTATATCACGATCCATGTGCCGCTGATGGAGAGCACCAAAGGGATGATTGATTCTTCTGCCATTGCGCATATGAAAAACAATGTGGTGATTCTGAATTTTGCAAGGGGCCCGCTGGTGGATACCAAAGCAATTGTGGAGGCGCTGCGGACCAACCGGATCCGCAAGTACGTGACGGATTTTCCCACAGCGGATATTGCTTCCATGAAGAATGCCATTGTGATCCCTCATCTGGGTGCATCCACAGAGGAGTCGGAGGACAACTGTGCGATTATGGCGGTGAAGGAGATCCGGGATTATCTGGAAAATGGAAATATCCACAATTCCGTGAATTTCCCCAACTGTGACATGGGTGTGTGCAAGTTCGCCATGCGTGTCACGATTATCCACCGGAATATTCCGAATATGCTGACCAAATTTACGGCAACCTTCGGGGATCTGGGGATCAATATTGAAAGAATGAGCAACGAGACCAAAGGTGAGTATGGTTATGTGATCATGGATCTGGCCAATAAAGCAGATGAAACTGCGGTTGATACCATACGGAAGATTAAAGGCGTTCTGAAAGTAAGGGTGATGAGATAGATGGCAGTTGTAAAGCCGTTCTGTTGTGTTCATCCGGCCAGAGGGTTGGAGCAGAAGATCGCGGCTCTGCCCTATGATGTATACAACAGAGAAGAAGCAAGACGTGCGGTGGAGGGAAAACCTCTGTCTTTTTTGAACATTGACCGTCCGGAGACGCAATTTGGGCCGGAACAGGATATGTATGCGCAGGAGGTCTACGAGGCGGCGAAAGAACGCCTGCAGAAAATGCAGGAGGACGGCTCTTTTGTAAAGGAGGAGTCGCCGGTCTATTATATTTACGAACTGACAATGGAGGGACGGTCCCAGACTGGGATTGTGGGCTGTGCCTCCATTGATGACTATGAACAGCAGGTTATAAAAAAACACGAAAAAACCCGGGCGGAAAAGGAAGAGGACCGTATTCGTCATGTAGATATCTGTGGTGCACAGACAGGTCCGATCTTTCTGGCTTATCGTTCTCATGGGAGGATCCGGGACATTATAGGCGGAATCAAGGCTGCAGAACCGGAGTTTTCTTTTGAGACAGAGGACAGCATCCGCCATGCCGGGTGGAAAGTGACAGAAAAGAGCGTCCTTTTAGAATTGGAGCAGGCATTTTTACAGGTGGGAAATGTCTATATTGCCGATGGACACCATCGGACTGCATCTGCAGTGAAAGTGGGACAGAAACGCAGGAAAGCATATCCGGATTACGACGGAACGGAGGATTTTAACTATTTTCTGTCGGTGCTGTTCCCGGACGATGAGCTGATGATCATGGATTACAACCGGGTGGTAAAGGATCTAAACGGTTTGACCATGGAAGCATTTTTGGGGATGGTCTCGGAAAAATTTGAGACCATATTGATGGAAGAGCCGGAAAGACCACAGGAGAAAGGGCAGATCACCATGTATCTGCGGGGGTATTGGTTCCGGTTGATCGCGCGTAGGGAATACATACAGGAGGATCCGGTAGAGGGGCTGGATGTGGCATACCTGCAGCGGGAGCTTTTGGGCCCTGTTCTTGGTATCCGGGATCCCCGGACGGATCAGAGAATTGATTTCGTGGGAGGAATCCGCGGGATGGAGGAATTAAAACGCAGGGCAGACAGCGATATGGAAGTGGCTTTTGCCATGTACCCCACTTCCATCCAGGAGCTCTTCGCAGTGGCGGATGCGGGGCTTTTGATGCCTCCGAAATCCACCTGGTTTGAGCCAAAGCTGAGGAGCGGGCTGTTTATACACGAAATCTGAATATGGGATCATGCCAGAAGACACGGGTGCGGGCCCGTGTCTTTGCTTTTTGGATTGTGCACAGCATAGAATTCTTGTGTGGTATTTACCACATGAAGCTGATATAATAAAAGAAAAGCAAGGGCTCCGGCTGTTGAGGGCAGGAGCATCTTAGGAATTTACGGAGGAGTCGTTGTATGAATATCACAATCAAAAATGAGTATGCCGCAGTTACCTGTCAGACGTTTGGGGCAGAGCTTCTGTCTTATCAGACGGCGGAAGGAAAAGAGTATCTGTGGCAGAAAGACCCTGCCTACTGGGCAAAGACCTCGCCGGTTCTTTTTCCGTATATCGGGCCGGTCATGCAGGCAGTGGTCATCGGGGAAAAAGCGTATGATATGCCCAGACACGGATTTGTAAAGGACGTGGAGTTTGTCGTGGCTGAGCAGGGAGCGGACTATGTGGTGCTTTCCACAGCTGCGACAGAGGCTACAAAAGCAGTGTTTCCCTATGACTTTCTGTTTACCGTTACCTTCCGCCTGACCGGGCCGAAACTTTCCGCTGTTTATGGTGTTGTCAATAAAAGCCAGGAAGAGATGCCGTTTTTGATCGGTGGACATCCGGCATTTTTCTGTCCCATGGAGGAGGGAGAGCAGTTTACGGAATACCTGCTTCAGTTTGAGGATGAGGATGTGGAGGATCTGCATCTGCAGTATCCGCTGTTTGACCAGGATGCCATACTCTATGAAAATCTGACCCGCCGGACGGTAAAGCTGATTCATCAGTGTACGGAGAAAGGGATTCAGTTTGATTTTCCGGATTATCCCACGGTTGCTTTCTGGACGCCGATCAAAAAAGACGCGCCGTTTCTGTGCATCGAACCCTGGTGCGGCGGGACGATGGATCAGGTGCCCGATACCCGTCTGCTGGAGAAAAAATACGTGCAGTATCTGAAAGCAGGAGAAGCAAAAGAGTATCTCTTTGCCTTTCAGCCTTGTTAAAATAATAACGATCATAAAAAGAAGGAGTACTTATGATGGATGAACAGGAGATATTTCAGGAACTTTACGGCTGTGTTTCGTGCCATCAGGCCCCGGTGGACCGGTCGGAGAATCCGAATTCCAGACTTTGCAGAAGATGCCGGGAGGCGGCAATCCACTATCCGATTCCGAAGATCAGCATTCCCGTCGTATTGGTGATCCTGGTTCTGACTGCATTTGCCTATATCCGGATGCCGGAAAGTCTTACAGACTATCGGATCTATGCCACGGCAGAAGCACAGATTGAAGCGGGCATGCTTTATGACACCCTTTCCAGTCTGGATGAGGTGGCTTCCAGACACCCGGATTTCACGGATCTGGCCGTCCGCCTGGTCACCCTTTCTATGGAGTATGGGTGTTATGACTATGCAGCCTACAGTATGAACACTTATCTGGCGGGCAAGTCGTTGTCCGATGTGACCTATGGAGAGATGGTACACTATCAGAATGTGCTGACCTCCTATTATGACACCATGGATGCGCTGCAGGAGGTGGTGGACGGTTTTGATGAGGATATGGACCCGGAGCTTACCGCAGCCATCTTCCGGGAGCATTTAGAGATGATGAAAGAAGACCCCAGGATGTTCCAGTCGGTGATCTGGTATTATCTGGCACAAGTCAGCGAAAGTCCGGAAGAATACAAAGAGTGTCTGCTTCGCTGTCTGGAGGAGGATCCTATGGATTTTGTTGCCAGGGCAGATCTTGGCACGCGCCTTCGCCGGGATGGGGATCTGGAAGGGGCCAGGGAATGTTATGAGCAGATTCTCTGCTATGAGAAAACAGAGGCTCTGGCCAACCGGGGGATTGCGATTCTCAAGATGCTGGAAGGGGACCTGGAAGGAGGCCTTGACTATGCCCGCATTGCCTACGAGAGCAATCCGGATGCCGCTTATGTAAGAGACACTTATCTGGTGGCCCTGTTTGAAAACCGGATGGAAGAAGAGGCAGAAGCGATGAAACAGGAGATGGAAGAGGCAGATACGCCCATCGAGGAAGATACCAAAGCCCTTTTAAGCGGTGAGATTACACTGAGAGAATACTATGTGGAGGAGGAGACCTTATGATTATTCCAGGACTGGGGATCATCATCTCCATCGTTACCTTTCCCGGCATTATGGTCCATGAGTTTGCCCATCAGATTTTTTGCCGGATACTGCGGATTCCGGTTTTCCAGGTGGTTTATTTTCGGGTGGGGAATCCCTGCGGCTATGTGGAACATGAGTCTTCCGAGGATCCATGGAAGGTGTTTTTGACTTCCACCGGCCCGTTCTTTATCAATACGCTGCTCGGACTTTTGATTCTGACGCCGGTGGCCATACCGATTATCAGATTCAGGGAATATCTGAATCCGTTGAACCTGTTCCTGGCATGGGTCGGCTTTTCGATTCTGATGCACGCATTTCCCAGCACCGGAGATGCGAAAAACATGGTGACGCAGATTTTGAAAAATCCCAATGTGGGAATTCTGCCCAAGATACTCTTATCTCCGGTCATCGGGCTGATCTACGTGGGGGCAGTGGGGTCCATCTTCTGGCTGGATCTCATCTATGCGACCGCTGTGGCCATGCTGATTCCCAATCTTCTGACAATGGTGTAGCCAAACCGCTGTTTTTTGCGGAGAGACAAGCAACAGAATTTTTCCAGGAGAGGTGTTATGCGTGCAAAGACAAGCTGTGAAATGTGTAGCAATTATGTATACGATGAGGACTATGATTATTATGTGTGCGAGATGGATCTGGACGAGGATGAAATGTACCGGTTCCTGAGCAGTTCGGTGGACAGCTGCCCTTATTTTCGGGGGGAAGATGAATATCAGATTGTCCGAAAACAAATGTGAGGTGAAAAGACATGCAGCGTGCCGGTTTGGTTCGTTCCGGAACCGGATCTGAAGATAATCTGGAAAAGGATATGGCCCGGTATCAACATGTAGAACATACATTCGAACCGGTCTATGACATACACTCGAAGGTTTTGGTCCTTGGGACCTTTCCGTCGGTCAAATCCCGGGAGCAGAATTTTTATTACGGACATCCCCAGAACCGGTTCTGGAAAGTCCTGGCGCATCTGACCAAAGAACCGCTGCCTGGGACCACAGAGGAAAAAAAGGCACTGCTTCTTAAGCACCAGATTGCGGTGTGGGATGTGATTCAAAGCTGCGACATCATCGGTTCCAGTGACAGCAGCATCAGGAATGTGGTGCCGGCGGACATTCCAGGGATCCTGAAGGGCAGCAGCATCAAGAGCATCTTTGCCAACGGGGATAAAGCGTACCGCCTGTATCAAAAATATTGCCGGGATGCAGCGGGTATGGAGGCGGTGAAGCTTCCTTCCACCAGTCCGGCCAATGCGGTATTTACCCTGGAACGCCTGACAGAAGCCTGGGGGATTCTCTTGCCCGCCGGCGGTGAGATGCAGGGATAAAAGACAGAAAGCACAGAGGGTGCAGGCAAAATAAAAAAGGAGAACAAGATTCTATGGCATTTGAAAAAGCGAAAGCATATCTGAAAGAATTTGGCCTGGAAGACCGGATTCTGGTATTCGATACTTCCAGTGCGACGGTGGAGCTTGCAGCCCAGGCGGTGGGCTGTGAGCCGGCCAGGATCGCCAAGACGCTGTCTTTTAAGATGGAGGAGGGGTGCATTCTGGTGGTGGCAGCCGGAGACGCCAGAGTGGATAACAAGAAGTACAAGGCGCAGTTTCACACCAAGGCGAAGATGCTGGCTTTTGAGGAAGTGGAGGAGCTGACCGGTCACACAGTGGGCGGAGTATGTCCTTTTGGCGCCAGGGAAGGTGCAAAGGTATACCTGGATGAATCCCTGAGACGGTTTGAGACGGTGTATCCGGCCTGCGGCAGCAGCAACAGCGCAGTGCGTCTGACCCTCCCGGAACTTGAGCAGACTTCCCGCTGCGAAGCCTGGGTGGATGTGTGCAAGTAACAGCCAATATGAAACTTTGAAAACAGCTGGTGTGCTGACGCATATTTGGGGAAATATAAACGTGTCCGTACACTGGTTGAAGCAAAATCTCAGTCAGGAGAGCGATTATGAATTATGATGAACTTTTAAAAGCAGCCAGAGCCTGTATCGGAACATCCTGTAAGGTCTGTCCGGTCTGCAGCGGCATAGGGTGCAGGAACCGGATTCCCGGTCCGGGGTCCAAAGGAGTGGGGGATACCGCCATACGCAATTATCAGAAATGGCAGGAGATCCGGGTCAATATGGATACTCTGCATGAGAATGCGCCCGTGGATACGTCTCTTTCCCTTTTTGGGAAAACCTTTTCGTATCCTTTTTTTGCGGGACCTGTGGGCGCAGTAAATATGCATTACAGTGATAAATATGACGATTTGGCGTATAATAACCTATTAGTAGATGCCTGTGCCAGAGCCGGTATCGTTGCCTTCACCGGAGACGGCATGAATGCCGCCGTGATGGAAGGTGCCGCTGCCGCCATCATGGCAGCCGGCGGTATGGGAGTACCCACCATCAAGCCCTGGAATCTTGAGACGATCAAAGACAAGATGGAGCTTGTGAAGAAAGCCGGAGCGTTTGCCGTTGCCATGGATGTGGATGCGGCAGGGCTTCCGTTCCTGAAAAATATGGAGCCTCCGGCTGGCAGCAAGACGGTGGACGAGCTTAGAGAGATTGCCAGGATGGCAGAAGTCCCCTTTATCGTCAAAGGCGTGATGACGGCAAAAGCTGCCCGGAAGGCAGAAGAAGCCGGGGCAGCGGCCATCGTCGTTTCCAATCATGGCGGCCGGGTACTGGATCAGTGTCCGGGTACAGCGGAAGTGCTGCAGGAGATCGCAGAGGCTGTGGGCGGCCGGATGAAAGTGCTGGTGGACGGCGGCATCCGAAGCGGCGTGGATATCTTCAAGGCCCTTGCTCTGGGCGCAGACGCTGTCCTGATCGCACGTCCTTTTGTGACCGCGGTTTACGGAGGCGGAGCACAGGGCGTACAGTGTTATGTGGAGAAACTGGGCGCGGAGCTTGCGGATACTATGTCTATGTGCGGGGCATCTACACTGGATGAGATCTCCATCGATATGATAAGGAGATCTTGAAAACGGCTGCTCTTCACACCTGCATCATCCATACCGGGCTGAGTTCTGGCAGATGTGCAAAAGCAGTCAGGAACGATTAATCAGGTAAGGAGACCAGTGAGATGGAACTAAAAGGGAGCAAGACCGAGCAGAATCTGATCGCCGCATTTGCAGGAGAGTCCGAGGCAAGGAACAAATATACGTATTACGCCGATCGGGCACGGGAAAACGGCTATGAGCAGATCGCCAATCTGTTCGAGATCACCGCAGACAATGAGAAAGCCCATGCAAAGCAGTGGTTTGAGCTGCTTCGTGGAATCGGAACGACAGAGGAGAACTTAAAGGATGCAGCAGCAGGCGAACACTTTGAGTGGAGCGAGATGTATGCAGACTTTGCAAGAGAAGCAAAGGAAGAAGGCTTTCCGCAGATTGCCGCCAAATTTGAACTGGTGGCGAAAGTGGAGAAGGAACATGAAGAACGGTATCGGAAGCTTTTGGAAAATGTGGAAAAAGGTGTGGTGTTCTCCAAAGAGGGCGATACCATCTGGGTATGCTTAAACTGCGGCCATGTTCATGTGGGAAAGACCGCTCCAAAGCTTTGTCCCGTATGTTCCTATCCACAGGGTTATTTTGAAGAGAAAGCATCCAATTATTAGATAAGAATAAAAAGTCCGCTGTTTCTCATAAGAGAAAATACAGCGGATTTTTTATGTACACGGAAAAGAATATATGTTCTGTAAGTCTGTGGAAGATGACAGGCCAGAAGACTGGATCCAGGCACGGAAAAGAACATATGTTCTGAAAACCTCAGCAGTCCAGCCAGTAGCTCATACGTTCCAAAAGCTGAGGGATATCCAGAGGCTTGGCGATGTGTCCGTTCATACCGGATTCCCTGCTGGCAGCGATGTCATCCGGAGAGACATTGGCGGAAAGGGCCAGGATCGGGATGGACCCGGCATCGGCCCGGGGCAGCTTGCGGATGGCCCGGGTGGCCTCTAATCCATTCATGACCGGCATCTGGATATCCATCAGAATCAGATCATAGTAGCCCTCCGGCATCTCAGCAAAACGCTGCAGGCCCTGGCGGCCGTCGGCGGCACATTCTACCATGGCGCCGATCTCGCCGATTAGTTCCATGGCAATTTCCTGATTCAGCTCATTGTCCTCCACCAGGAGGATCCGGCAGCCCTGGAAAGAAATCTCTCCAAAATCTTCCTGAACGGGATTGGGTTTGGGCTTTTGAGATTCCAAAGACCCGGAACGCCTGAGAATGATGGTTACTGTGAACAGGGAGCCTTGTTCCGGGGTACTTTTTACACTGATGATGCCCCCCATCATACGGGCAATATTCTGGGCGATGGACAGCCCAAGGCCGATTCCGTCAACAGCGGTAACTCTCGGGTCTTCCCCGCGGCTGAAAGGTTCAAAGATATGAGGCAGGAACGTTTCCGCCATCCCGATTCCGTTGTCCCGGAAAAGGAACTCATAAGAGCTGCAGCCGTGTTCCCGGGATTCGTGTTCGACGACGGAGATCTCCAGTACGCCTCCAGGCGGGGTATAATTGACAGAGTTTCTCAGGATATTCAGGAAGATCTGCCGAAGTCTCAGCCGGTCTCCTAAGATCCGGTCGTGTTCTGTATGCAGAGGATGCAGGATAAGCTTCAGCTGTTTTTCCTGGCTGCCTGGACGGATCAGGGAAGTCACATCCTGCATAAGATCCGACAGAGAAAATGCCTCCGCGTTCAGTGAAAAATCTCCGGATTTGATCTGGCTGATATCCAGGACTTCGTTCAGGGTGGAGAGAAGCTGACGGCTGGACAGGGAAGCCTTATTCAGACAGTCTCTGACACGTGCCTGGTCCTCCACATGATCCGTCGCGATCCGGATCATGCCTAGGATGCCGTTCATGGGGGTGCGGATATTATGGCTCATACAGGAGAGAAATTCCTGCTTGGAGGCGTTGGCATAATCCGCCGCCTCGCAGGCCGCCTGGAGAGCCTGCTGCTCCCGCATCTCCTTGCGTTTACTGTCGGTGACATCCTGAGCGGCATAGACGATGGACCGCGCAGTCCCGTTTTCATCGGTCTGGGACATGACAGCTGTCACCCGGATCCAGCCGTATTCTTCCGGCCCGGCAACTGGGTTTTTCGGCAACTTCCGGTATGCAATCGTCACATAGGGATGCTTTTTGCTCAGGACCGTCCGGAGATTCTGGATGCATAATGTATGCAGGTACATTCGGCGGTCATCGGGGTGAATGAAACGCTCCGCATAGGTCCGGATACCACTTTCATAAGCCGCTTTGCCTTCCAGTACAGGGGCCACTTCCTGAAGCTGTGTGACACTGCGGAACGTATCCTGTTCCAGATCCACATAGTAGGTGGCAAAAAACATACTGCCCAGAGTGCGGATGATATCCAGCTGCTCCTGTTCTTCCTTCTGACGCAGCTCTTCTTCCAGTTTTTCCCGGGTGATATCCCGTTCCAGGATATTCACGGAGATCCGGGTGCCCTGGCGGGCGTAGATGACGTGATCCTCCATCCACCGAAGAGGAGGTTTTGCCAGACGGTACCGGCAGATCTCCTCGGCATAATCCATGGTGCCGGCAGCTTTCTGATACAGATGCTCCGGACTCATGATCTTCTGGAACTGGTCCGCATCTTCCGGATGGACGGTGGATTCCAAAGCCCGGTGAAAATACTGGTGGTAGTTGCCGGTGAGAACATTTTGCATGGTGCTGTTTTCCTTGATCAGGATTCGTTCACACTGGCCGTTTTCCAGGTAGACCGTTGTCATGACGCTGTAACGGGATTTGAGAATCGCTGCCAGCTGCATATCCCGAAGCGTCAGGGTATGTTCCTGGCGGACACGTCTGTCAACGTTTTGCAGGGCTAAAATGGTGTAGTTTTTGGCGTTGGAATTCTGGCCAAAATACGCGATGACAGCCATATAACGATATTCATGATCTTCCTCCCCGCGCCACTGACAGAGCATATCCGTTTTCTGTATGGAAGTGTCTCTTGCCTGGCACAGGCTTTCCAGAGAAAACATCTTACAGAATTTTTCCCGGTCAGTGGGGTGAATCTGCCGGAGCAGACGGCTCTTAAGCAGCTCATCCCAGGGAAGGGTCCAGGATTTCCATCCAGTATGTGTGTTTCCGTTTTCCCGAACCAGATTGGTTTCTCCGGTATCCAGATCAATGCCGTAAATGCCGAAATTCTGAGTACCCAGCGTGCGGATGACTTCCTGAACCCGGATGCTGGCATCGTCCAGTTCCAGACTTTCCTGGAGGATGTCATGTACATCCTTGATGTACAGAAAGACAAACTGTTCTTTAGCGGAAGAACTGCTGTCCGGCACGATCTCCATCAGATTCCAACGGAAATCCTCGCCGGAGCGCCGGCGGTAACAGCAGGTCATGACCTCCTGTCCGGAAGCCAGCGTGTCTTTTATATGTTCCGGACGGGTAAAAGAGATGAAGTGGTTCATATCATCCGGATGAATGCCGCCATGGTAGATGAACTGTCCCAGCCAGCTTGAGAAGCTGTCGGTTCCATATCCGATGGCCCGGTCCTCCGGCCGTATTTTGACAATCTCATAGAGATCCTGGGTCAGGTTGACCCGAAGTATTTTATGATAGGTATGGCTGATCGCCGGCAATATTTTTTCGTATTTTTGAATATCCAAAGTCTCACCTACATTTCTGCCTTTACCTGATGGCCGGAGGCATTGTTATTTTAAAATATATTAATGATGGAACAGCCGGATTCCTGTGAATGCCATGGCCATGCCGTATTTGTTGCAGCACTCGATGACCAGATCATCTCTTACGGATCCGCCCGGCTGTGCGATATAGCAGACGCCGCTTTTGTGAGCCCGTTCAATGTTGTCGGCAAAGGGGAAGAAGGCATCGGACCCCAGGGTTACACCGGTCATCTGAGATAGCCAGGCTTTTTTCGACTCCCGGTCGAATACTTCCGGCTTTGTTTTAAAGATCTTTTCCCAGGTTCCGTCTGCCAGTACATCCATGTATTCGTCTCCGATGTAGACATCGATGGCATTGTCCCGTTCTGCCCGTCCCAGGGTGTCCAGGAAGGGAAGAGAGAGTACCTGAGGAGCCTGGCGCAAAAACCAGTTGTCGGCCTTATTGCCGGCCAGCCGGGTGCAGTGAACCCGGGACTGCTGTCCGGCGCCAATGCCAATGGCCTGTCCGTCTTTTACAAAGCAGACCGAATTGGACTGGGTGTATTTCAGGGTGATCAGGGCGATCTTCATGTCAGTCAGAGCTTTTTGGGGCACGTCTTTTTTCTCGGTTACCAGGTTGGAGAGCAGTTCCTCATTGATGGGAAGCTCGTTTCTTCCCTGTTCGAAGGTGATACCGAAAACCTGTTTTTTCTCCAGAGGATCCGGCACATAGGAGGGATCCATCTGGATGACATTATAATTTCCCTTTTTTTTCTGACTTAAGATGGCAAGGGCTTCTTCGGTGTATCCAGGAGCGATTACGCCGTCAGACACCTCCCGCTTGATCAGCTTTGCAGTGTCTGCGTCACAGACATCTGACAGAGCGATAAAATCTCCGAAGGAGGACATCCGGTCTGCTCCTCTGGCTCTTGCATAGGCGCAGGCCAGGGGAGACAGGGTTCCAAGATCATCTACCCAGTAGATTTTTGCCAGGGTGTCTGAAAGGGGAAGCCCTACGGCGGCTCCTGCGGGGGAGACGTGTTTAAAGGAAGCGGCAGCCGGAAGGCCGGTGGCCTCTTTCAGCTCCTTTACCAGCTGCCAGCCGTTGAAAGCATCCAGAAAATTGATATAGCCGGGTCTGCCCATAAGGACTTTGACCGGGAGATCCGCCCCCGTCTCCATATAGATACGGGAAGGCTTCTGATTGGGGTTGCATCCATATTTTAACTGAAGTTCGTTCATACTTATACCTCTTATTAAAGTTCCGCGCTGGTCCCACCAGCCCCCAATAGGAGATCCTTTCGAAGTCACCTAAGGTGCCATCTC
>CAJTYJ010000015.1:42043-58661 GCA_910583895.1 uncultured Lachnospiraceae bacterium | reverse complement strand
GGTCCCACCAGCCCCCAATAGGAGATCCTTTCGAAGTCACCTAAGGTGCCATCTCAAGGATCTGGGTCTGTCAGGACCTGCGCTGAATGAAAGTTAAAGTTCCGCTCCGGTCCATCCAGCCCCTGTTAGGAGATCCTTTCGAAGTCACCTAAGGTGCCATCCCAAGGATCTGGGTCTGTCAGGACCTGCGCTGTTTACTGGTTTTTATTTACAATACGGGTCTGGAAGGTTCCGTCTGCCAGATTTATAAAGCGGACGAAGAGAGAGACTTTATTCTCTTCATTCAAATTCGTCCAGATCAGGTCGGTGAAGGCGTCCAGGTCATCCAGGACGGACACAGGCTTTGGTTCTCCTTCGAAACTTGGCAGAGGATCGCCGTCCTGCATGTAAGTGTGAATAAAATGTCCTTCCCCGGCTTTCGGATTTTCGTAGGCAAAGGCATAGCGGTGACAGGAATCCGGATCGCCGCCGTTGCTTTTTAAGATGGACATGGCATAATTAAAGTTTCCGGATTCGATGTGCAGGATACCGGAGATCCGGGGCGTGTAATTGGGTGCGTCCGGCTCAAAGGTCCGGCAGCGCAGAGACTGTTCAAAGGTCATCTGGTGATCCATGCCGTCATAGATGGTATCGGTCTGATCGCCGTTGGTGACGATGGTCTTGTTGCCGAGAACCCGGACCGGGGCATAGATGATCAGGCTCGGATCTTCCAGTTTGGAGGGATCAAAAGCCTGGGTACGGATGCCGTCACCTTCTTTCACAAAGATCCGGTTGCGGCTGTTCTGGCTCCTGCCCATGATAAAATAGGCAGCAGCGGCCCGGGTACCGTCAGGGGTACGGCCGATGATGATCCCGCGGCCGGGGTAAGAGTTGGAGCAGAGTTCCTGTTTCAGTGATAATTGTTTCATAAATCCTTGCCTCACTTTCTGAGTCTGAAAAGAATGATCGGTATCATGCAGGAGCATCAAAAACCGCCTGGGTGCATGACAATCCTGCATGCGCCCAGGCGGTCGGCTCTACTGTGATGATCTGCGTTCCCTGCAGGTTGCTCCTGCTGTGGATCTGACCAAAGATCCACGCTCCGCCAGTTGCGCAGAAGATGGCTGCGTGTGCGCAGAGAAGTACCGCTGCTTTTATGGCGCTTTCTGCGGACATGTCATAATCATATAAGAAGTGGCGGATTTTTTCAAGAGGGAAATGAAAAATTACAGTACTTTTATAAAACGAAGAAATGCTTCCCGTCCCTCTTTGGTGCATTTGTAAACTCCGGCGTCTTCAAGCACCTTTACAAACACTTTGCCGATCTCCTGCTGAAGGACTGCATCGATCCCGTCCGGCGTCACAGAAGCTAGGGAGGGGAGGAAGGAGGAAACCCAGTCTGCGTGTTTACTCAGGGTCTCGCTGGAAGATACATCCTTTCCGGCCAGGATGTACTCTTTTAAAAGAGCCATCTCATCCTTTAAGCGGGAAGGCAGGACTGCCAGCCCCATGACCTCGATCAGACCGATATTTTCCTTTTTAATATGATGCAGTTCCTTATGAGGATGGTAGACCCCCAGGGGATGCTCTTCTGTGGTAATGTTGTTCCGAAGCGTCAGGTCCAGTTCAAAGATGCCGTCCACGTTCCGGGCAATAGGGGTAATGGTGTTGTGGGGTTCCCCGTCGGTATATGCAAAGATGAAAGCATCCTCATCCGTGTACCCGCGCCATGCATCCAGCACATGAGTTGCCAGATCAATCAGCCGCTTTTCGTCCTTGTGCCGGATTCGAAGCACAGACAGGGGCCACTTGACGATCCCGGCTTCCACATCTTCATAGCCGGGAATGGTGACGGTCTGTTCCATGGGCGCTTTGGCCATGGCGAAGGTGTAGTTGCCGCCCTGGAAATGATCATGGCTTAAGATGGAGCCTCCAACAATGGGCAGGTCTGCATTGGATCCAAGAAAATAATGGGGAAACTGTTTTACAAAGTCAAAAAGCTTTGTGAAAGCAGCCCGGTCGATCTTCATGGGAGTATGTTCCCCGTTGAATACGATACAGTGCTCATTGTAATAGACGTATGGAGAGTACTGAAAGCCCCAATGGCTGTTGTTGATTGTGACCGGGATGACCCGGTGATTTTCCCTGGCCGGGTGATTGACTCTTCCGGCGTAGCCTTCGTTTTCCATGCAGAGCAGGCACTTAGGATAGGAACTTGCCTTTGCATTTCTTGCAGCGGCGATGGCTTTCGGGTCTTTTTCCGGCTTGGACAGGTTGATGGTGATGTCCAGATCCCCGTACTCGCAGGATACATTCCATTTTTGATCCCTGCATACCCGGTAGCGGCGGATGTAGTCGCTGTCCTGGCTTAACTTATAGAAATAATCCGTAGCTTCTCTGGGAGAGCGGCTGTATTTTTCCCAGAAGATATCCCGGATCTGGGCAGGCCTTGGGACCAGACAGTTCATGATCCGGGTGTCAAAAAGATCCCGGTAGGCGACGCTGTCCACAATGAGCTCCCGGCGGCAGGCCTCGTCCAGAAGTTCCTTTAAAATCTCCTCCAAAGGCGCGCTGGGAATTTGAGTCGGCTCTTCATAATCGTCTTCGTGAAATAAATCCAACAGCAGGTTAGTGGTATAGATTCTCTCGCATTCCGGAGTAAGTCCCGTATCGACGCCGTACTGGACCAGCGCCGCGATCTGTTCTGATAGCATAATAAGGTACCTCCTGATTTAGTCCAGAGCGTGGGCGCCGTCTCCGATGTCCACCACATAAAACTCGGCCTTGATGCCGGTCTTCTCTGTGTAAGCTTTGTCCAGCGTCTGGATAAACAGATCTACAGACTCCTTTTTCACGATGCTGACCGTACATCCGCCGAAGCCGCCGCCGGTGATCCGGGATCCAAGGACTCCTGGTATCTCCCATGCCAGTTCTGCCAGAATATCGGTCTCCTTACAGGAAGTCTCATAGTCGTCCCGAAGAGAGAGATGGGAGGCGTTGATCAGCTTTCCGAATGTCTCAATATCATTGTTCTTCAGTGCCTCCACGGCATGGATGGTGCGCTGATTCTCATATACCGCATGCTTTGCCCGTTTCTGGCAGACCGGATCCTGGATGGCGTCTTTGTGGGCTTCAAACTCTGCTTCTGACAGATCGCCCAGTGTCTTGATGTCCGCCACCGTCTGCAGTGCTTTTAAAGCCGCCTCACTCTCATTGCGGCGGTCATTGTAGGCAGAAGAGACCAGACTGTGCTTTACATTGCTGTTGGTGATAACGATTCTTGCATCCGGAAGCTTTACCGGTGCATACTCATAATTCAGATTGCTGGTATCCAGAAAGATTGCACAGTCCTTCTTGCCCATGGCGGAAGCAAACTGATCCATAATGCCGCAGTTCATTCCATTGAAATTGTTTTCTGAATATTGTCCGATCAGAGCCAGGTCTACCATGGAAATCTCAAATCCGAAGGTATCCCGAAGCATCAACCCTGTCAGCACCTCAAGAGAAGCGGAGGAAGAAAGTCCGCTGCCCGCAGGAATATCTCCGTAAAACAAAAGATCAGCGCCGGCGGTCAGATGATACCCCCGCTTCTCAAAAGTCCACATGATTCCTTTTGGATAATTTGTCCATCCTGCTGCATCGCTGGGCACCAGATCATCCAGGGAACTCTCCACGATCCCCATACCGGAAAAATTCACAGAATAAAGCCGAAGCTTCCGATCCGTCCGGGGCCGGATGATTCCATATGTACCGATCGTCAGCGCACAGGGAAATACGTGTCCTCCATTATAATCCGTGTGCTCGCCAATCAAATTCACCCGTCCTGGTGCAAAGTAAGCTTTGATCTCGCCTTCTTTGCCGTAAAGCTCTGCGAATTTTTCTTTTAATTCTGCTACATTTACTGCCATACCTTTTCCTCCTGTCTGAATCTTTAAATAAGGTTTGCGTTGCCAGTTACCGTTTGAAAAACCCCGCCGGGCAATACCCGGTTGACATCCTGTATTATTATAATATAATGAGATATAACCCCACTTTCAACAAGAATATTTGTATAAATTAGAAGGATATTGAGATTTTATGCAGCTTCAAATCAACCAGGAACAAAAAGAACTCAAAAGCCATGGCAGCTACAGTTTTCCTGTGCTGGTAAGCTACGAGCGCCTTTCCAATTTTGATACCCGGGAGTTTCCCTGGCACTGGCATCCGGAGATCGAGCTGACGCTGGTATCAGAGGGCGATATGGTGTATCAGGTGAACGACAGTCTCTATCATCTGAAAACAGGGGAAGGTCTGTTCTGCAATACCAATGTGCTCCATTCCGGACACCGGCATCAGTCTTCGGACTGCAGCTATCTGTCCGTCACCTTTCATCCAAGGCTTCTCTATGGTTACAGCTCCAGTGTGATGCAGGATAAATATATGAATCACATCCTGAAAAATCCTTCTCTGGCTTCCGTCCATTTTTCCTCAAAAGAGAAGTGGCACAAAAAAGTAATCAGGCAGGTGGAAAAGATCCGTCTTCTGGATCAGGAGCGTCCGGATTCCTGGGAACTTCGGATCCAGATTTCCCTTCTTAAAATCTGGCGGGTGCTTTTTGAACATGTGGAGATCAAAGAGAATCATTATGCGGAGAATGGAAGAGATACTGAGCGCATTCGGAAAATCATGGAATATATCCAGCAGCACTATCAGGAGAAGATTACGCTTGAGAATCTGGCAGATCAGATCCATCTGTGCAAAAGTGAGAGCTGCCGTCTGTTTAAGCGGTATATGAATGTGTCTATGTTTGATTACCTTCTGGATTACCGGGTGGAAAGGAGCCTGGAACTTTTAAGGCAGTCTACGCTGGATGTGACGCAGATCGCCGGACAGGTGGGCTTTTTAAGCCCTGGATATTATTCCCGCATTTTCAAACGAAAGATGGGGTGTACGCCCCTGGAATATCGAAAGAGCCGGACGGCGGATATAAAAAAACTGCCATGAAAGCATCTGGCTTTCATTGGCAGTTTATGTGTTTTACAGGGATCTTAAATCCACTTTTGCCTCTTCGCCGCCCTCACCATCGACGGTGTAGTAAGCAGTCTGTTCTGCAGCGTTGATATAGATCTTCAGGTCAGAAGCCTCCAGGCCTCTTTCTTTGACTGCTTTTTTAACCGCGTTCTGGATGTCGGTGACGGATACGCTCAACCCGTTCATCTCTACACATACGGAAGTCTTGCAGGCCGGCTTTTTCGCTGCTGGCTTTTCTATGGTTTTTGCAGCAGCTTTGGTTGTCTTTGCTGCTTTTTCTTTTGCAGGTGCTGTAGTTGGTGCAGTACTTGTATCTGCGGTTTTCTTCTTGTTTGCCATTTTCATTCTCCTCCTCTAAAAACAGATCAGTATCTATTGGCTATTGAAGTATTAGTATCTCAAGTCTTGTACAATTATAGACACGAAAGCCGTTTTTGTCAAGATGGATGTGAGCAGAGGAAAATACAGCAAAAAGTAAGGAAGGCGGCAGGAGGAGACATTGTATAGGAGGCCGGTTTGTGGTAGAATGGGAAAGGATCGGGAAAAGCCGGTTGGGGGATAGGAGATGCGGGATGAAAGTAAGAGGAAAATGGTTTGGCAGAGCAATTTTGCTGGCGCTTTTTCTGGGGGGCTGGCAGGCGGCATGTCAGTCCGGGTACTGGAGTGCATATGTGCTGCCGTCGCCGGCGAAAGTGTGGAGTTCTTTTTGGACGATGGTTCAAAACGGTGTGCTGTTTCGCCATATAGCAGTCAGCTTTCGAAGGGTTTTGTCAGGCTATTTGATCGCTTTTTTACTGGCTTTTCTGCTGGCGCTGGCGGCCTCGGTACAGAAGAAGGCGGCACAGTTATATGACCCGTTTCTGGAATTTATGAGAAATGTTCCGCCTATCAGTCTGATTGCTCTTTTGATTCTGTGGTTCGGGATCGGGGAGACGTCCAAAGTCATCATCATTGTGCTGGCATCTTTTTTTCCCATGTTCCTGAATATGAAGAAAGGACTTTGTTCCTGCGATCCGAAGCTTCTGGAGGTGGGAAGAGCCTGTCATCTGTCCAGGCTGCAGTGTTATGTACAGATTGTGCTGCCTTATGCCGCTTTGGATATTCTGGTGGGGATGCGGATCGGCCTGGGGTATGGCTGGCGTGCGATCATCGGTGCAGAGATGATCGCGGCAGGAAGCGGACTTGGGTATCTGATCCTGGATGCTCAGCAGATGTCCAGATCCGATAAAGTGATCGTCGGCATTGCTGTCATCGGCGTGGTGGGAATTCTCTGTGACCGTGTATTCTCACTGCTGATCCGGGTGCTGACCCATGGAGGTGTGGAAGATAGCTGGAATTAGGATTCAGGAATTATATAAAACTTATCAGATGGCAGAAAAAAGTGTCCCGGTATTTTCCGGGCTTAATCTGGAGCTTGACCGCTTTTGCATTACGGTGGTTGTGGGCAGAAGCGGCTGTGGGAAGACGACCCTTCTGCGGATGATTCTGGGACTTGAGCCCTGTGACAGGGGAACGATCTGTCAGGAGGACGGGCTGAAGACCGGCATCGTCTTTCAGGAGCCAAGGCTGATGCCCTGGCTGAATACCTGGCAGAACATTGGATTTGGCGTGAAGAAAAGCAGGATCGATCAGGAAAAGATGAAAAAGCTGCTTCTTATGACCGGACTTGCCGGATTTGAAAAGGCATATCCTTTCCAGCTTTCCGGCGGCATGCAGCAGCGGACGGCTCTGGCAAGGGCGCTGTTTCAGGATCCGGACTATATTCTGATGGACGAGCCCTTTGCGGCGCTGGATTATTTTACCAGAAAATCTATGCAGGAGGAGCTTTTGCGCATTCAAAAGGAGAATCAAAAGGGAATGCTTTTTGTGACCCACAGCATCGACGAAGCACTGACGCTGGGACAGAAGATTGTAGTTCTCCGGGAAGGTGTGTGCAAGAAGATCTATGAGCTGGAAATGCAGCCTTATCCAAGAGACTTATTATCCGGGGAAATGATCCGGATCAAAAAAGACATATTAGAGACAATAGGAGCGTAGTTAAAATGAACAGGGATTATCTGAAAAAATTTATGGGATATCTGACAACGGGAGTGCTGCTGGCATCGGTGCTCGGGGGCTGTGCGCAGAAGCAGCCGGACGCATCGTCTTTGGAAGGGACGCAGGTGCAGCAGGAGACCGGGGAACAGGGCATACTCTCAGTCACTTATGTAAAGGCTCCGCTGAATGTACCTTCCATCGTGGAGAAGGAAAAAGGGATCTTCGCCGGACAGTTTGAAGAAAAAGGATTTGACGTGGCCTACTCGGATCTGACCACGGGACCGGAGCAGACCCAGGCGCTTGCTTCCGGCGATATCCAGTTTTTAAATGCAGTAGGAGCCACATCCGTGATTCTGTCTGCCTCCAATGGGGCGGACATCAAGATCATCAGCATGTACAGCCGTTCTCCCCAGGCTTTTAAGCTTTTTTCAGCGGATGACACGATTCAGTCCCCGGAAGATTTAAGAGGAAAGAAGGTGGCGGGACCCAAAGGGACGATCCTTCATGAGCTTCTGGCTGCTTATCTGAAAAGCGCAGGGATGACAGAGGCGGATATAGAGTTTTTGGCCATGGGGATTCCGGATTCGCAGGCAGCGCTGGCAGGGGGCAGTGTGGATGCGGCTCTGCTGGCAGGACCGACCGCCTATCAGATGGAAAAAGACGGCTTTCACGTGGTGACAGACGGCGAGGGGCTGACGGATGCCACGATTGTGACAGCTACCAGCCAGAAGTTTCAAAAGGAGCATCCGGACTTGGTGGAGGCTTTTTTACAGGCACAGAAAGAGACGCTGGATTTTATGGAAGGAAACTATGAAGAAGCAGTGGCTATGACAGCGAAGGAGACAGAGCTTGATGAAGAAGCGGTAAAAGAAATGTATGAACTGTATGATTTTGATATGGAGATCCAGGACTCGGACATTCAGGCCATGGAGGAGACCGCGCAGTTTATGCTGGATACCGGGATGATCGAGCAGGAGGTGGACATCCAGGGACTGCTGCTGAACTGATACCGGAAGAAAAAACAGGAGCTGCATCCGTTTGCAGGCTCCTGTTTTTTTCAGGCGTTACTTTTGATTTTCGTCTTTGTTGTTTTCTGAATATTTGATCTCCGGGATTCCGGTGCCTTTTTCGGATGAGGGAGGAAGTGCGGGGGCAGAGGAAGTCATGCTGCATCTGCCGTCAAAATATGCATTCTCATCAATGACCAGAGATTTGGCTGAGATGTTGCCGACCAGCCGTCCGGTGGGATAGAGCTCTAATTTTCCTCTGGCATAGATGTCTCCTTCCACCTTGCCGGAGATGATCACATTCTGAGCTACGATATTGCCCTTGATGGAGCCGTCCGGTCCGAGGATCAGATTCTGCTCACAATTACAGTTGCCGTTGATCGTTCCGTCTACCCGGGTAGTTTCCGGGGTATTCAGGTTGCCGTCAAAGATGGCGCCCGGACCGATAATGGAACTGATCTTGGTGGGGGTTTCTGCCGCGGGGGCAGGAGTTTTCGGTTTTCCTAACATTGTTCATCCTCCTCATTAACCTTTTGCGTCAATAACCGAGAGGGGATCCACCGGTCCCTCTGCGTTCAGGACCTGGTAATCCATCTGGGTATCGTCTGTGGTAATCGTAAGTAAAAGATCTCCGGCCTGAACCTGTGCCCCTTCTTCGACTTCTGCAGTGGCTTCCTGACGGCACAGATAGCGGGTTTTATAACCGCTTTCGTGCTCGATCTCAATGATATGATGATAGATATCATCGGAAGCAACGGCTGTGACCGTGCCGTCTCCTGCGGCCACGATGGTGCTCTGGGCATACGTGGTGATCGTAAGGTAGGGCTGCTCCTCCGAATAGGAAGAAGAAAGAATACTGGCTCCGGAAGACGGGTACCGGCTTGGGAGCGTGGAGTCGGATTCCGGTTCTTTTTCTTCTGCTTCCTCTGCCATGGCAGCGGCTGCCGCCGCTGCCTCTTTTGCTTCTTCTGCGTATTGTTCGCTTTCCCGCTTCAGGGCTTCGTTCTCTTCCGTGAGGACTTGCTGCTCTTCTTTTAAGGCAGCCGCTTCTGCGGTAAGTGTCTGCACAAGCTGTTCCTGCTCTGAGAGCTCGGCACGCAGAGCACTTTGTACTTTGTGTTCTGTGGAGTACGTATAGGCAAACAATCCGGTGACCGTGCAGGTAAGCAGCGCTATGATCAGTATGAAGCGAAGTGCCAGGGTAGATAACTGAAACTGCCTGCTGGTACGGCCCGTATTGGATATCAGGAGTATGGAATAAGATTCCTTGCGTTTGTGCCTTTGATTCTTCATAACAAAAACCTCCTGTACCGTATCATACCATAAAAAATGTATTCCGTCAAAAAAATGCCGGCGCATTTGGCACCGGCATACTGGTAAATTTTGGATCCGATAATTACAGCTTCAGGTTTGCCAGAAGGGAGCCAAGATTTGTGGAAATGCTTTCGCTTTTGGGAAGCTTGTAGTCACGGCCGGAGGGTTCCTCATCGGAGGAGCGCTCGATCAGAGCTTTCATGCTGAGAGAAAGCTTGCCGTCCTTGATGGCGATAACTTTGACTTTTACCGTCTCTCCTTCTTTTAATACCTTAGAAGGCGTGGTTACACGCTTGTCAGAAATCTGAGATACATGAACCAGACCGGAAAGACCGTTCTCAAGACGGACAAATGCGCCGTAGTCTTTGAGGGTCTCTACCACACCGTCCATGACATCTCCCACACTGGTCTGCTCCATGGCTTCCTGACGCTTTTTGGCAGCTTCGGCTCTTGCCTCATCCCTGAGCAGTTCTCTTGCAGAGAGAACCAGACGTTTTTTCTTCGGGTCTGCAGTGATGACGCGGACTTTAATCTTCTTGTGCAGCCATTCGTTCAGGTCTTCCACATGCTCTAAGGAGAGACGGGATGCGGGGATGAAGCCGCGGATGCCGTCCACATAGGCAATCACTCCTGCATTCACGACACCGCCGATTTTTACGGTCAGAACCGTCTTTTCATTCATATATTCTGTCAGGGTCGCCCATACGGGATCCATCTCTTCTGCATCCTGTGCGGTCTCCTGTGCAGCTTCTAAGGAAGCTTCCAGCTCATCAGACAGATCGGCCATCGTCATGTTCTCCTCCGCAGTTTCTTCTACTTTTTCTTCGATCATTTCTTTTTTTTCTTCCATGTTGAAAATCTCCTCATATACTATAAATTTTGCCGCTGTTACTATTATAGGGGGAAAAGCGGATAAAAGCAAATCCTTTTTATAAGTTTTCCGACCTTTCGCCCTGTTTACTGGTAATTCAGCGCCAGATCCCGGAAGACATCTCCGCGTTCTTCAAAATTTTTAAAGATTCCGTAGCTGGCAGCGGCGGGAGAGAGAACACAGGCTGTTCCGGGGGCAGTGAGGGTCTTGGCGGCAGTGACGGCGTCTTTTAAAGTATCCACCAGCAAAAGACGTTCTCTGCCATGAAAATCCGGGTAACGGTCCTGGATTTCCTGATAGATGCGCTTTCCGGTGTCTGCCATCAGGATGATGTGAGGGACCGGATCCCGGGACAGATAAGTGATCAGATCGTCGTATTCGATCCCCCGGTCCATACCTCCGATCAGGATGGAACCCACATTGGGTACGCTTTTTAATGCCTGGATGGCGGTGTCCCCGATGGTGGAGATGGAGTCGTCATAAAAACGTACGCCTTCCCGTTCTCCGATATACCGCAGGCGGTGGGGGAGGGGCTCATAAGTCCGAAGCGCGGCTTCAAATTCTTCGTCGGAAAGGCCCAGCATATGGCAGATGGCGTAGTCAAAGGCGATGTCAATATGGTTGTGGTGCCCCAGCAGAGAAATCTCTTTGGCCGGAATCCGGAAGTCTCCTTGTTCAAAACGGATCCGGGTCCCGCTTAGAAGCACATCTGCTGTGGAAAAACAGTCGGAAACCGTGTAAATCTGAGACCGGCAGTAATTTTTGGAAGGGAGGGAGGAAAGATCACACAAAAGCAGGTCCTCCGGCTCCTGATGCAGATAGATCTGCTGTTTGGCATGGATGTAGTTTTTCATGGTCTTGTAGTGATCCAGATGCTCTTCGTGGATGTTCAGAAGTACAGCCACATGGGGGGATACATGGATATACTCCAGCTGATGGCAGGAAAGTTCACAGATGATTCTGGTATCTGCCTTAATTTCTTCCAGAATATCAAAGGCAGGGATTCCGATGTTGCCCGCCAGTACCGTGTCCCGGCCGCTTTCCTTTAAGATGTGATAAAGCAGGGTAGTGACGGTGCTTTTTCCTTTGGTGCCGGTGATTCCGATGATCTGTTTTTTGTAGGCGAGAAAGAACACTTCCATCTGAGAAGTGATCTGGCAGCGGTATTGGGACGGATCTTTGGGCAGGACGATGCCAGGGCTTTTGAAGACCAGGTCATAGTCATCCAGCGCGTCCAGGTAGGAAGGGCCGGACAAAATCTGTATGGACGGATCTTTTACAGCGGAGGAGATATCTGCCTGGTCAGCGATGGCAAGGGCAGCATATCCCCCGGCCTGCAAAAGACGGTGCAGGGTGGAGCGGCCTTCCCGTCCAAAACCAAGGATCAGGACTCGTTTTTGCGTGATCAGTTCTTTTAAAATATTTAACAAGGCAGTTTTCCTCCATAACATGCTTCGGTCAAAACAGTAAGAAATGCTTCCGGAAGAAGATGGGCAGAATCAAAATATCGGTCATAGTCATGGCGCTTCGGAAACGAGGCGGCAAAGACGGGCTGCTGTTGATACCAGCTGAACAGGGCAGGAAGGGGCTTTTGCTGCTGTTCCATACGTTCAATGGTCAGGCAGACGGCGGCGTTGACTTCCTTTCGGCTGCCCACGCACTCGAAGGGCTTTTCTTCCTGGATACCGGTGAGCTTTTCAAAATCCTCTTTCATGGTCAGATCATTGGCCAGATCGCTGCCAAAGATCTCCACAAGCCGTTCATGGCTTAGGAAAGGAGACAGGATCAAAAAGACGAACAGGCACTTCGGGCAGTGACCGCACCAGAGATCCTGCCGGCTTCCGGCGTTGCAGCTTCGGAAAATATCGTGGTAGGCAGATGCGCCGGCGAAATACCGGGCAATCTGGAACTCGGAGAGAGGGCGCAGCATGCTGAAATAATGGATGCCGCTGCCGATAAACGTTTTCTCATACCGGTGAAAATCCAGTTCGAACTTAAAGCTTTTGGAGTACTGGTGATTCACCGTGCTTCCGGCTACGGTGCTTTCATTGGCACTGGACTCGTTGGAAAGAGCAATATAGCGAAGTCCGTGCAGGTAGGCCGTAATCAGGGAAGAAAAAGCTACCAGGGCGGAAAAGGGCGTATGGCCGTTCAGATAACCTTCCTTGTTCAGCGCAAGCATCCGGGGGTCCAGTGTTCTCTTCGCGTGAATGCTGTCTTTCATGGAAAGTCCGGATGCCTCAACCGTCTTTAACGTGGCACCTCTGGGATTGATGATATAAGTTTTCAAAGGCTGCCCGCTTTTTTTCAGAAGTTCGATGGTACAGACAGAGTCTTTCCCCCCGCCGATGGGAATCAGACATCCGTCTTTCGCCTCTGTGGGACAGGCGCGTTTGTCTGACGGTTCTTTCTCGGAGACAAGCTCCATAAATGTATCCGGGTCTGCCGGAATCTGGTTGGTATAAAAGAATTCTCCAAGCCCAAGATAATACAGTTCCTTCCACCAGATGACCTGCGGGCCGTCAAGAGCGCCGGCAGATACGATAACCTTCGGCGGGCAGGCGATCTTCCAGTAACTGATCAGCTCTACCATGCCAAGTCCGAAGATCATGGCCTGGAAAGTGGGATTGTCGTGGATCTTTAAAGCGGCAGATGTACTTTTGGGAAAACTCCAGGTGGGAGAAAAGCAGGATAATCCGGGAACTTCAAAATGATAGGTGACAGAAAGCTCTGTCCCCCGATCCTGGATTTCGTGATCTTTGTAGAGAAAGACCGGATAGGTCTTTCGTAAGGATTCATAAGTTTTCATATGGAAATACCCCTTTGTCAGCAGATTTGTCAGCATCTATTCTACCACAGGAGTTTTCAAATGGAAAGGGGAGGAAAAGAAAATGGGGCGTCCTAAGACACCCCGTCGTTACGGTTCACAGGTACCCTGTGGACCGTAATATCCCGTCTGACTGTAATTTTAGTAGAGTTTCTTGGCGTGTACCACAAAGCGGTTCCGTCCGCTGTTGGTACAGGTGGAAAGTGTGATTACCTTATCCTCTGCAGTGACTTCCACACCGGTGTCAAACAGAGAAGAATTTTTCAGATGGTCTAAGAATTGCTGGTAGACTTCTGCAGATACATCTTTCTCATAGCCGATGGTATAACACTGGTCAGAGATGTCCGCCTGATAGCAGGAGAAGATCTGGTAACAGTGAGAGTTGTCTTCCAGGTCGATGTAGATATAAGGATGCGCCTGCCAGTAACTCTTGGTGTTGTAGTTCTTCAAAGTGGCGAACATGGATCCGTTCTTCATGTTGTGTCCGTAGATGATGGTGTGCAGATCACTGAAGTCTGCATGGTTGAGCGCTTCCACAAAGATGCTGCCCACCCGGTTGGATTCCTTTTTGAAGGTGTGGGTCAGATAATAGGTATCATCATCTGTATGTACCATAGGATAGCTGATCACTGTGTCCGGAATCTCGATCCAGCCGATGGCTTCAGAGTTGATCTCCTGAAGAGAAGCCAGGTCGATACGGGTCATGGGTACAAGGGAAGCATCTGCTGCCTCTTCGGAATCTTCAGAGGAAGAAAGGCCGCCTGTGACGGCTTCCGGAAGAACAGGTTTGTCCAGCACATATTGCTGCAGATCTTCATACTCTTTGTCTCCGGAATGGTAGGTAAGAAAGATGGATGCCAGCTGATAGATGCTGAAGACCAGAATGCATGCGAAGAATCCAAGAATCAATCCCTGGATCAGGCGGCGTTTCTGGCGTCTGCGGGCCGCTTCTTTTGAGCGTCGTCTGCTGCGGGAAGAGATGCGGTCGCCTTGCCTTGCATGGGGTTTGCCGGTGCGATTGGATTTACCGGTATTTTTTTTTGTATTCATAACATCACCGGTTCTATTCTAACAGATTTTTCATATAAATACCAGAAGAAATTGTGATACCTTTATTTTCAAATGCATGCTGTCCGGGCATCCGACATGGGCAGATGATCCTTTTCAAAGGGATATCCTCTGTACATTCCGGGTGGGCTGTGTTATACTTGCCTGAAATGTGGAAATATCATTTAGGAGAATGCAGGAGAATCAGTATGGAGAGTAGTGAAAAAATTGCCATGCGGGTGTCGAAAGTCAGCATTGTTGTCAACCTGATTTTGTCCGCGGGAAAGCTTCTGGCCGGGATCTTTGGCAGATCCGGAGCAATGATATCCGACGCGATTCATTCGGCTTCTGATGTATTCAGTACGTTTATTGTGATTGTCGGGGTGCGGATGTCCGCGAAGCAGTCGGACTCCCATCATCCCTATGGTCATGAACGGCTGGAATGTGTTGCTTCCATTATACTGGCAACGGTTCTGCTGGCCACGGGACTTGGAATCGGATTCGGAGGGCTTCGGACGGTCCTGTCCGGACATTATGAGATGCTGGCGGTTCCCGGACTTATGGCTCTGGCGGCAGCCGTTATTTCCATCGGTGTCAAGGAGTGGATGTACTGGTATACAAAAGCGGCGGCAAAGAAGATCAATTCCGGGGCGCTGATGGCGGATGCATGGCATCACCGGTCGGATTCTTTGTCTTCGATCGGTGCTTTTGTCGGAATCGCCGGTTCCAGGATGGGATATCCGGTGCTGGATGCTGCAGCCAGTATGGTGATCAGTGTCTTTATCGCCAAAGCAGCCTATGAGATTTTTATGGATGCGGTCAATAAGATGGTGGACAGAGCCTGTGATCAGGAGACGGAGGAGGAGATAAGAAGGATTGTCTTTTTACAGGAAGGGGTGCTGGGGATTGACAGTCTGATGACCCGGCTGTTTGGAGCAAAAATCTATGTGGACATGGAGATTGCCGCGGACGGCAGCAGGACGCTGTATGAGACTCACGCCATCGCAGAGCAGGTTCACGATGCCATTGAGGAGCGTTTTCCGGAAGTGAAGCATTGTATGGTTCATGTGAACCCGGCGAAGGGCACAAAGAAAAAGGAGTAGAAAAAGATGCACAAAAGGCAAACCTGCATGATTCTGAGCCTGATGGCTCTGCTGCTTGTTTTGTGGGCACTGCTGCGCTTCTGGCAGGGAAATACTGCGGTCGGGGATCCGCTTACGGTCACTGCTCTTTCGGTGGGAAAGGCCGATGCCCTGATCATCCGGCAGGCAGATCAGGTGATCCTGATTGATGCAGGGGAAGAGGAGGACGGGGAGCGTGTTGTACAGGCTCTTTTGAAGGATGGAGTTGAGAAGATTGATCTGTTTCTTGTGACCCATTTTGACAAGGACCATGTGGGCGGAGCAGCCAGAGTGCTAAGAGAGATGGAGGTGTCCTGCGTACTTCTGCCGGATTATGAAGGAGACAGGCCGGAGTATTTTGCTTTTCAGGAGGAGTTAAAAGAGCATCCGGATGTGCAAAGAGTAGATACGCCGCTTTGCCTGTCCCTGGGAGATCTGCAGGTTTCTGTCTATCCGGCAGAGGATCCGCAGACCATATTCCACACAGAGGATGAATGGGACAATGACCTGTCTCTTGTGACCAGCATCCGTTATGGGAGCAGAGGTTTTCTTCTGACGGGAGATATCGAGGAGGAACGGATCCGGCAGATGCTTTCGTCGGATACGGACTGGAATCACGACTGGATCAAGATGCCCCATCATGGCAGGTACCAAAGCACCCTGGCCGCCTTTCTGGATGCCGTGTCTCCAAAGGCAGCAGTCATCTGCTGTTCCAACAAAAAACCGGCGGAGGAGGAAACGCTGGCTCTTTTAAAGGAAAAAGGGATTCCGGTGTGGGATACCAAAGACCAGGCTGTGGTAACCATGTGCGACGGCGAGACAATCACAGTAAAATATATGGAACTATAAAACCAGCGAAATACCAAGAAGCCGCCAGATGTACAGGCGAGAGCGAAAGCGGACGGGAATACATCTCCCCCCCGGCATCGGCTAGGTATGTAGCGGAACCTAAAAAATCAGCGAAATACCAAAGAGGTGCCAGATGTATAAGCGTGCGCGAAAGCGACCAAGAAACCATCTTCCCGCCAGCGCCGGCTAGGTATGTAGCGGAACTAAAAAATCAGCGAAATACCAAGGAGGCGCCAGATGTATAAGCGTGCGCGAAAGCGACCGAGAATACATCTCCCCCCCCAGCGTCGGCTAGGTATGTAGCGGAACTTTAAAAATCAGCGAAATACCAAGGAGACGCCAGATGTATGAACGGGAGCGAGAGCGACCGAGAATACATCTCCCCCCGGCGTCGGCTAGGTATGTAGCGGAACTAAAAAATCAGCGGAATACCAGGGAGGCGCCAGATGTATGAGCGTACGCGAAAGCGGACGAGAATACATCTCCCCCCGGCGCCGGATTGGTATGTAGCGGAACTTTAAAAATCAGCGAAATACCAAGGAGACGCCAGATGTAT
>CAJTYJ010000015.1:0-41943 GCA_910583895.1 uncultured Lachnospiraceae bacterium | reverse complement strand
GGAGACGCCAGATGTATGAACGGGAGCGAGAGCGACCGAGAATACATCTCCCCCCCAGCGTCGGATTGGTATGTAGCGGAACTTTAATAGGAGAACAAAATGCGGAAGATAGAAGCAATGCAGATTACGGAAGTTGTGGAGCGGCTTTGCGTAGAAGCAAATGAGCACTTGCCGGAGGATGTAAAGGATGCGATCCGGGCATGCCGTGCCTGTGAGGACGGAGCGATCGCCCGGGGTGTGCTGGACGATATCATTGAAAACTATGAGATTGCAGACCGGGAACAGGTACCGGTCTGCCAGGACACGGGGATGGCCTGTGTGTTTCTGGAAATCGGGCAGGATGTGCACATTGTCGGAGGGGATCTTGGCGCGGCGGTGGACGAAGGGGTTCGGCGGGGCTATGACAGGGGATATCTTAGAAAATCGGTAGTCAAGGATCCCGTCCGCCGGGGCAACACCGGGGATAATACTCCGGCAATGCTCTATACGGAGATCGTCCCGGGAGAGCAGATGAAAATAACCGTCGGTCCCAAAGGTTTTGGCAGTGAGAATATGAGCGCCATCCGGATGTTCAAGCCTTCAGCGGGACTTCAGGGCATCAAAGATTTTATCCTGGAAACCGTGGAGGCGGCGGGGCCGAATCCCTGTCCGCCCATGGTGGTGGGTGTGGGTATCGGCGGCACCTTTGACAAAGCGGCTCTGTTGGCGAAAAAAGCGCTGATGCGCCCCTTAGACTCTTCCCATGAGGATCCTTTTTACGCGGATCTGGAACGGGAAATGCTGGCAAAGATCAATGAACTGGGCATCGGCCCACAGGGATTCGGAGGAAGGACGACGGCTCTTGGGATCAATATCGAGACTATGCCCACTCATATCGCAGGCATGCCCTGCGCCATCAATATCAGCTGCCATGTGACCAGACATAAGACGGAGGTGATCTGAGATGACGGAAAAACACATTACACTGCCTTTGACCGAGGAGCTTGCCCGCAGCCTTCATGCGGGAGACCGGGTGTACCTGACCGGTACGATCTACACTTCCAGAGATGCAGGGCACAAAAGGATGTGCGAGGCACTTTCAAGAGGAGAAAAGCTCCCGTTTTGTCCGGAAGATGCCACGATCTACTATGTCGGTCCCACGCCGGCAAAGCCCGGGCAGGTTATCGGTTCCGCAGGTCCTACTACCAGCGGACGCATGGACGCCTATGCGCCGACTTTGATGTCGGTGGGCGCCCGGGGGATGATTGGGAAAGGAGAGCGCCTGCCGGAAGTGGTGGAGGCGATGAAGACCTACGGCGGTGTCTATTTTGGAGCCATCGGAGGTGCTGGAGCGCTGCTGGCAAAATGCATCCGAAAATGCGAACTGATCGCCTACGAGGATCTGGGAGCGGAAGCTCTGCGGAAGCTTTATGTGGAGGAAATGCCCCTGGTGGTGATCATCGACAGTGAGGGACGCAATCTGTACCAGGAAGGGAGAGCGGCATATCTGGCGGGAAGATAACCGGATATTTCTGAAAATTTTGGTTGCAAAAAAGGAAAAGGCAACGTATAATCATTGTATAACTAAATAAAAACAGGGGAGCTGGCAGAAAGCCGGCTGAGAGGAAACTGATTCGTTTCGACCCATAACCTGATTTGGATAATGCCAACGTAGGGATGTGATCTGACTGTAAAAGGATGCCTGCGTGCATCCTTTTTTTATATCATAGGAAAATCCTCCGAACTTCCCTGTGATATAAAAAGCCCTCCGGGCAGGATCGCACTGGGGGTAGGCAGGGGCGAAACAAAACGATGAAACAGCGAAGCCCGGCCAGCCGCAAGATGGAAGCGTGAACGGGAAGCCGGCCGCGCATGCGTCCAGGTGCAGGTGGCAGGGGCGAAACAGTACTTTAAGTTAGGAGATGAAACGACATGACAAAAAAACTGGCATTAGCGGGACTTTTGGCGGCGGTGGCGGTAACAGGCAGCTTCTTCAGCATACCGGTAGCGGGCAGCAAGTGTGCACCGGTGCAGCATATGGTAAATGTGTTAGCAGCTGTACTGCTGGGACCATGGTGGGGAGTGGGGATTGCTTTTTGCGCCAGTCTGCTGCGGAATCTGCTGGGGATCGGAAGCATGATGGCCTTTCCGGGCAGCATGGCCGGTGCACTTTGCTGCGGGATGATTTACGGGTGGACCAGGAAACTGTTTGGAACCTGTCTGGCAGAGACGGCGGGAACCAGTGTCCTGGGCGGCCTCTTGGCCTATCCGGTGGCGAAGTTTCTGATGGGGACAGAACCGGCGGGAGTCTTTCTATATATGGTTCCCTTTTTCATTTCCACCGCGGCGGGAAGCATCCTTGCCTTTGCCCTTTTGACCGTCCTGGAAAGGGGCGGGATTTTAAAAGAATTTCAGGAGGTGTCCCGGTGATGATTGAAAAGATGTGGCTTCAGAAACTTCGGAAGACCTCTGTGACGGTTCACTGTCTGACCAATCCGGTCTCCGTGCAGGATGTGGCCAATGTGCTTCTGGCAGCGGGAGGGAGAGCGATCATGGGGCTGGAGGAGTCAGAGGTGCAGGAACTTACGGCCTGCTGCCAGGCCACGCTTTTGAACACCGGAGTTCCGGATGAACACAAACTGTGCGTCTGCATGCTTGCAGGGATGAAGGCCAATGAACTGGAGCATCCGGTGATTTTAGATCCGGTGGGAGCCGGTGCAAGCCTTTTTCGGAAAAAAGCCTTGGAACTTGTGCTGAAAAGAGTAAAGCCCTCTCTGATTCGGTGCAATCAGGAGGAGGCCTGCGCGCTTTTGGATCTTGAGAGAAGACCTTCCGGCAGTGTGGAGAGCAGCGTTGTACTGACAACGAAGGAGCAGATGAGTCTGGCAGTGACGCTGGCCCGCATTTATGACTGTACCGTTTTGGTGAGTGGTGAAACGGATGCGGTGTCAGACGGCGAGCGGTGCACACTGCTGGCAGGAGGCGATAAAAGGATCAGAAGGATCACGGGAAGCGGCTGTATGCTGTCAGCGCTGTGTGCACTTTTTTGCGGTGCAGGTCTGGCTCCCTATGAGGCGGCCTGTGCGGCGGGCAGCATCTGGAAAGAAAGTGCCAAAATTGCCGGAAAAAGAACGGATCAGGTCTGTGGAGGAATCGGCAGCTTTCATGTTCATCTTTTTGATGCCCTGGACGGTCTCTGCCAGGGAAAGTCAGAGGCGAAGCCTGCGAAAGGAGATCATAGATGAAAATCGATGGAAAAGTACTGACTCTGTATGCGGTGACAGACCGGACCTGGCTTAGGCCGGGAGAAGCTCTTAGCGAACCGGTGGAAGCACTTCTGGAAGCCGGTGTTACCTGCCTGCAGCTTCGGGAAAAAGAGGCAGAGGATGCAGTTTTTCTGGAAGAAGCGCTGATCCTTAAAGAACTGTGCAGCCGGTATCAGGTCCCTCTGATCATCAACGACCGTCCGGATATCGCCAAAAAGGCCGGGGCCGACGGGGTGCATGTGGGATTGTCCGATATGGGGATTGAGAAGGCCAGAGCATTTTTAGGCGGAGACTTTATCATCGGCGGCAGCGCTCATCATGTACCGGAGGCACTGGCGGCCTGGAAGGCCGGAGCGGATTATATCGGCTGCGGGGCGGTCTTTGGGAGCAGTACCAAGAAAGATGCAGCGGTGCTTCCCTTTGAAGAGCTGAAAGCGATCTGCCAGGCGGTAGACATTCCGGCAGTGGCCATCGGCGGAATCCATGAGGGAAATTTGGAAAAGCTTCGGGGGTCCGGCATTGACGGCGTGGCAGTGATCAGCGCGCTTTTCTCAGCAGATGACAAAAAAGCGGCCGCCAGGAAACTGCTTTTGCTGATTCGGGATTTACAAAAGGAGAAGTATTCATGAAAACAGTACTGACCATTGCCGGAAGCGATTCCGGAGGAGGCGCCGGGATCCAGGCAGATATCAAAACCATGACGGCCAACGGCGTGTATGCCATGAGCGCGGTGGCGGCTCTGACGGCTCAGAATACGACCGGGGTCTATGGGATACTGGAGGTGCCAACAGAATTTCTGGAACAGCAGCTGGACTGTATTTTCACAGACATTGTTCCGGATGCAGTCAAGATCGGAATGCTTTTTTCCGCGGAAATGATGGAGACCGTGGCCGCCAAGCTCAAGGAGTACAAAGCCAGGCATGTAGTGCTGGATCCGGTGATGGTATCCACCAGCGGGTCTAGGCTGATGCGTCAGGAAGCGGAGGCAGTGCTGCAGCAGAAACTGTTTCCGTTAGCGGAGGTGATCACGCCGAATATTCCGGAAGCAGAAGTGCTGACAGGACGTTCCATAGGTGGAAGAAAGGAGATGGAACAGGCGGCGATGATGCTTCAGGAGCGCTGGCGCTGCGGGGTATTGCTAAAGGGCGGACACCGGATCGGCGATGCCGATGATTTTCTGTATCAGGAACAGGGAGGAATCTGGATCCGGGGCGGACGGATTGACAATCCCAATACCCACGGGACCGGGTGTACCCTGTCCAGCGCCATCGCCTGCAATCTGGCGAAAGGATATGCGCTTTGCCAGGCAGTCAAAAAGGCCAAAGAATATTTGTCCGGGGCGCTGGAGGCACAGCTTGACCTGGGAAAAGGCGCAGGGCCTATGAATCACGCCTGGATATTCGAAGAAAAAATCTGAAATAACATGGGGGATTTGCCCCTGCCGCTGACAGAAGAACGGGCAGATTTGCCTGGAAGGATCAGGAGTAAAAATTTGATGGAAACGAAAAGAGGACAAAAAGGTCATAAGGGACAGTATACGACGCAGATGGACGCGGCCAGAAAAGGAATCGTGACGCCGCAGATGAAGGTGGTTGCACAAAAGGAGAGCATGCCAGTCGAACGGATCAGAGAGCTTTTGGCAGAGGGAAAGGTGGCGATCTGCGCCAACAGACGTCATACCTGTCTCGATCCGGAGGGCGTGGGCAGCATGCTGCGCACGAAGGTGAATGTGAACCTGGGGGTATCCAGGGACTGTAAAGATTATGAGATTGAGATGGAAAAGGTGACAAGTGCTGTGAAGCTGGGAGCGGAGGCGATCATGGATCTGTCCAGCCACGGTGATACGCAGCCCTTCCGGCAGAAGCTGACCAGGGAGTGTCCCGTCATGATCGGTACGGTTCCGGTCTATGACAGCGTCATTCATTATCAGCGGGACCTGTCCACTCTGACGGCAAAAGATTTTGTGGATGTGGTCCGGCTTCACGCAGAGGACGGGGTAGACTTTGTGACGCTGCACTGCGGGATCACCAGGAAGACCATCGAACAGATCCGAAAACATAAGAGAAAGATGAATATCGTCAGCCGGGGCGGAAGTCTGGTCTTCGCCTGGATGAGCATGACCGGGGAGGAAAATCCGTTTTATGAATATTTTGATGAGATTCTGGATATCTGTGAGAAGTATGATGTGACCATTTCGCTTGGGGACGCCTGCCGTCCGGGGTGTCTTGCAGACGCTGCAGATGTATGTCAGATCGAAGAGCTGGTGCGTCTGGGAGAACTGACCAGACGGGCCTGGGACCACAACGTGCAGGTTATGGTGGAAGGTCCGGGTCATGTGCCTTTGCATCAGGTGGCGGCCAACATGGAGATTCAAAAAAGCATCTGCATGGGAGCACCCTTCTATGTGCTGGGTCCTCTTGTGACCGATATCGCGCCGGGGTATGACCACATTACCGGAGCCATCGGAGGTGCGGTGGCCGCCATGAGCGGAGCGGCTTTTCTCTGCTATGTGACGCCGGCGGAGCATCTGGCTTTGCCTGACGTGGAGGATGTACGGCAGGGCATCATCGCATCGAAGATCGCGGCCCACGCGGCGGACATCGCAAAGGGGATTCCAGGTGCCAGAGAAGTGGATGACCGGATGGCAGAGGCACGAAGGAACCTGGACTGGGACGCCCAGTTTGCCTGTGCCCTGGATCCGGAGACAGCAAAAGCCATCCGGGACGGCCGCAAGCCGGAGGACGACCACAGCGACACCTGCAGCATGTGCGGAAAATTCTGCGCCGTGCGGAGCATGAACAAGGCGCTGGCGGGTGAATATATTGATATCCTGTAAGGATACAGGGGAAGAAAGGGCTGTTCATGGGCAGCTCTTTTTTTCCGCTTTCAAAAGGCCATCGAGATAAAAAATTATATCGTTGCAATCTGTCCTGTTATCTTCTCAAAATCTACTCTGGAAAAATCAGTCACATCCACCCGGATGGTTTCCCCAATCTGTATATCATAATTTTTCCGGTCAATATCTGCCCGAAATTCCTCATAGGAGGGGACGGCATCGGGGATCAGATGTTCAGCGGATATTCTGCTTTCTTTGTGGTAGGTGTTGGTCAGGTGTCCCGGATGGCGCTGGTCGGTCTGGTTGCGGGTCAGTCCCCGTTCATAGATGATCTTCCAGTCGCCGTAGAGCAGCAGGGTGACCGCGTGATATCCGGATGCTGCGATCAGACCGCAGAGCTGGTCTTTGTGCCGCTGGTTGAAAGGATATTCGATCAGAATGCTTTTCTGCTGCCACATCATTTTCTGAAATGTCAGATAAAATTCTTCCAGGGAAAAACGGTTGACCCTGTCTTTTTGCTGTGCATTGTCAAAGCCAAAACGATCCCATACCTGCTCTTTGATTACATCATAAGAAAGAAGCGTAAGTTCCGGAAATGCCTCCTGTATGCGGCGGGCCGCGTAGGACTTGCCGGTTCCGGGGCCTCCGGTGACGATGATGACAGTGTCTTTGTGTCTCAGTTTCATAAGTAAATCCTCCTGATTTGTGTTTTGCTGTGGTTTGTCTGGTGCTGCGGTTTGAAATACCCGGTCAAACAGTGCCAGATGCAGAAACTATCATGATCTTAGTTCCCTGGCAGAAGGACCGGTGTTATGTTTTCTCAGTATAAGGGGTCATTTTGAAAAAATCAATGTCGAAAATCAGCCGGGAGGCGTTTGGCAGGCACTTAAACCATCGGTTTATGGCGGGGAAAGGCGGCCCCTTGTCCAAGGAAGGGAAAGGTCCAGGAGAGGACAGGAACCGCATACGCAGGTAAAAATAGACGAAAATAAAGGGGCTAAATTGTGCAGTATCACGAAAGAGAGAAAAGATTAGAAATAATATTGACAAGAATGACGGAATATGATAAAAATAAATCACAATATAATTTATTCAATAAATAAATGGTTTGAAAAAATCAATAGTTTCAATAAAGAATATATTTGGCTGGAGTGTAAGGAACGATGGGAAAATATTATCTGGTTCTGGACATCGGAGGGACAAAGACAACAGGTGCTTTATTTTCGGAAGACGGAAAACCGGTGGATGATTATTTTTATGTGGCAAAGTCAAGGACTTACCAGGGAGAAGAGGCGGTCTATCAGAACAGCAAAGGGGTGCTGGACCATATCATCGGCTACTTCGGCCTTTCGATGGACGAGGTACTTGGAATCGGTGTGGGAGGCCCGGGTCCGCTGAATGTGGAAAAAGGGATCATCATCTATGCGCCGATGATGGGATGGTATGATTTCCCTGTTGTGGACCGGCTGAAGCAGGACTTTGGAAAGCCGGTGATCATGGACAACGACGGCAATCTCGGGGCGCTGGCGGAACAGCGCTGCGGACTTGGGAAAGGCCTGAACAATGTCCTCTATATGACAGTCAGCACCGGCTGTGGCGGCGGCGCGGTCATCAACAAGGAAATTTACCATGGAAAAAACGACGGAGCTGCCGAATTTGGACATATCTGCATTGAACCGGAAGGAAGATCCTGCCCCTGCGGGGGAAAAGGATGTCTGGAAATGTACGCGTCCGGTACAGCCATGAAACGGCAGATGATGGAGGACCTGAAGTCCGGAGTAAAAAGCGCCGCCTTTGAAGCGGTGGGATACGATCCGAACCGGATCGAAGGCAGGTACCTGACAGAGGCGGCAGAGAAGGGCGACCCCTATGCGCTGGAATTTTACCGAAAGGAAGGCTACTACTTGGGATGCGGCCTGTCCGTACTTTTCAATGTGCTGGATCCGGAGCTGTTTGTGCTGGGCGGCGGTGTGGTCAAAGCCAGAAAGTATTTTCATGAGGAAATGATGAAGCAGCTGCGCAGGCGGACAAATATTGAAATTCCGGAAGAGAGAGTGCAGTATTCCAGGATGAACGATCATGTGGTTCTCTACGGCGCCTACTATCTGATCCGGGAATATCTGGAAAAATAGAAAAGTCAACTGTAAATCATTACATAGAGGAGGAGCAAAAATGGCACTTACAACATTAAAAGAGATTCTGGCGGATACAAGAAAGAAAAAGTATGCGGTGGGCGGGTTCAACATGAACAGCTATGAGGATTCAGAGGGCATGGTCATGGGTGCGGCCAGAAAGCACTCACCGATTATTCTCATGACTTCGATGGCCTGTGTGAAATATGTGGGACTCCATCAGCTGGTGGGCATGGTGAAAGGGATGAGCGACAGCTATCAGATCCCGGTCTGCCTGCATCTGGACCACGCTACGGACTACGATCTGATCAAGGAGTGCATCCGGGCCGGTTTCAGTTCGGTTATGGTGGATGCATCCAAGAAAAAATATGAAGAAAATATCGCAGATACCAGGATGATCGTGGATTATGCAAAACAGTATGGCTGCTCGGTCGAGGCGGAACTTGGAAAACTCGGGGGAAGAGAAGAGAACGTAGTCGTATCTGATAAAGAGAAAGCTTACACAAATCCGGAAGATGTACCGCGCTTTGTGGAAGAGACCGGGATTGATGCTCTGGCAGTGTCGATCGGAACGGCCCATGGTTTTTACAAGGCAGAGCCCAAACTGGACTTTGAAAGACTTGAGAAGATTCTGGAACTGACCGAGTGCCCGCTGGTGCTCCACGGGGGGACCGGAGTTCCAGCGGAAGATTTCAAAAAATGTATTCAGATGGGCATGAGCAAGATCAACGTGGGAACGCAGCTGAAGAAAACCTATACCGACGCACTGAAAGAGGCGCTGAAAGAGAATCCGGACGACATTGATCCGCGTACTTTTATGAGACCGGTAAAAGAGGCCTGCGCACAGGAGATTATGAGAAGGATCGATGTATTTGGCAGCGAAAATATGGCCTGATCAGGGGGAAGCTGTCTCATAGATTCCTTTTTATTGAACAATACGCCCTGTCATGATATATATAAAAGGACAAGTCAATAGAAAGAGAGGATTTGAGATGAGCTATGAACAGAAAGGGAAAAACAAGACGGATCTTCAGCAGATGAACCGTTCCTTAGTTCTGCGGACGATTCAGGGACAGCAGCGGATCTCGCGGGTGGAGATCTCAAAGATGACCGGGCTGAATCAGGCGACCGTTACCAATATTGTGGGCGATCTGATCAACTGGGGGATCGTGGAGGAAGTAGGACTGTCCACCGGAAAAAACGGCCGGAGAGCCATCATGCTGAGTCTGGCAGTGGAAAATTATGCGATTATCGGAATCTGGCTTACCAGGAGACATTTTATCGTAGGGCTGTTTGACATTTATGGGGAATGCAGGCAGCAGGAATCTTTTGCCATTGGACTGAACAGCCCGATCCATGAACTGCTGGATCAGATGGTCTTTCAGATCCGGAAAAAGGCCAAACTGTGTAAAAATCAGTTTATACTGGGTGTGGCACTGGCGCTTCCGGGACCTTATATCAAGGCGGAAGGACAGATTGCACTTCTGACAGCGCGTCAGGACTGGCAGAATGTGAATATCGCACAGAAGCTCAGTGAGAAGACAGGATTTCGTGTGATGGCGGAGCACGATGTGAAAGCTGCAGCAGTGGCGGAATGGTTTTACACGCAGAATTATGACGAAAGTGCATCGCTTCTGTGCATCATGCCTGGTCAGGGTGTCGGTGCCGGCGTGATTGACAACGGAAAGCTTCTGACCGGATCCCTCGGACTGGCGGGGGAGATCGGCCATATGAGCATCCGGTACGACGGACCCCGCTGTGAATGTGGCAACTACGGATGTCTGGAAGGGTATTGTTCCACGCTGGCGATACAAAAGCGGGTGAAAGAGCTGGCGGCGGAGTTTCCACAGACAATGTGCAGCCAGGAATGCAGTATTATAGATCTTTTGGAGGCATATGCCAAAGGAGACGCGCTTGCCAGATATGTCATTGACGAGGCGGCCCGGTACCTTGGATATGGGATCGCCAATATTGCGAATCTGTACAATCCGGAAAAGATTATTATTGGAGATGAACTGTCAAAGGCTGGATCGCGTTTTTTGGAGATTGTAAAAAACAGCGCGAAGGAACGGATTCAGCCGAAGGTTTACGACAATATGAGTATTGTCTACAGTACCTTGCCCAATTCCGTGTTAAGCGGAGCATGTCTGCTTTTAATTGAAGAGATGGTAAAGATCCCGGATTCTTTCCGGCGAATGGCTGTGGCGGATAAATAACAGCACGAAACCCTTCAGACAAGCAGGCTGACCAAAGGAAAAAATCCATTTTTATGGATTTTGGCATTTTCTAAATGCCTATAAAAAATAGAAAAAGGAGAGAAACTATGAAAAGGAAATTACTGGTAGCACTGATGGCAGTGGCAATGACGGCTTCTCTGGCAGCCTGCGGAGGCGGCACAGACGCACCGGCAGCAGAGACCCCGGCTGAGGAGGCAGAGGAGACCCCGGCTGCAGAAGGGGAAGCAGAGACTGAGACTCCGGAGGAGGCGCCGGAAGCAGATACGGCAGAAGGCGGATTGATCCAGGCGGCTTATCTGACCAAATCCCGCAGTGAGGTATGGCAGCTGATGTCTCAGGGTGTGGTGGATCAGGCAGCAGATTATGGATTTGAAGTGACCACGATGGACTGCGATATGAACGCGGCAAAACAGGTAGAGCAGGTGGAGAGCTGTATTGAGGCGGGCTACAAAGTCATCGCAATCTCACCGGCAGATTATGACGCATTAAGCGACGTGTGTAAGAGTGCAGTAGAGCAGGGTGTACATATTGTAAGTATTGACGGACCGAACTTCAACGCACAGTCTTATGTGGCAGCTGACGAGTATGACAACGCGCATGGTCTGGGTGTAAAGGCCGGCGAGTGGGTCAATGAGAACTGGCCGGAGAAAGAAACGATCAAATTATGTCTTTTGGAGTATGTATATGAAGAAGCCTGCATCGACCGTGCAGCAGGTATGTTAGACGGATTTACCGAGACCTGCAACGCAGAGGTGGAAGTGGTGTCCCGCATTTCTCCGGCAAACCAGGCAGAGGGCAATACCATGGGTGAGTCTGTCTTCCAGGCAACGGATGTGGATGTGGCACTTGGAATCGCAGGAGATAACATGGCAGGTTTCTGTACTGCAGCAGAGAGTGCAGGCGTGGAGCCGGATGCCATGATGGCAGCAGCGATGGATATTTCCAAAGTATCCGGTGAGATGATGCAGGAAGGCAAGTACATCAAACTGCTTGGTTCCTGGGGATCTCCGTCTGTGGACAAGGCAAAAGTGCATCTGGAAGCAATGAAGGCAGCGATGGAGATCGAAGGACTGACCGACGATCCGGTGCGTGTGGTCTATGATGTTTCCTATGTGGATGAGAGCGGCATTGATCAGATCATGACGGACTTTGGATGGAACTAATCGGATAGAGACGGGAGTGTTGTGATACAGCACTCCCGATTCCGGACAAAGGGCATGAGGAGAAAAAGGAAGGAGGTAGTGACCGGATGGATACAATTCTGGAATTGGAACATGTGAGCAAATTGTTTCCGGGAGTAGTTGCATTGGATGATGTAAGTATTGATTTCAGAAAAGGGGAAGTTCACGCACTTGTGGGGGAAAATGGAGCAGGGAAATCCACCTTGATCAAGACTATGACCGGCTTTCACAATCCCACCAAGGGAGTGATCCGGTACATGGGGAAAGAGTATGCCGGCTTTACTCCAAGCGGAGCCAAGGAGCTGGGAATCGGCTGTATCTACCAGGAACTGAATATGGTCGGTCATCTGACGGTTGCCGAAAATATTTTTCTGAGTGAGCTGCCACGAAAAGGGATCCTGCTGGATGAAAAGCGGATGCAGGAAAGAGCGAAGGAGCTTCTGGAAGAAATGGAGCTGGCCGTATCACCGGATGCGGTAGTGGGGGATCTGACCATCGGATATCAGCAGATGGTGGAGCTGTCCAAAGCACTGGTTGCAGATTCCAGGCTGATTATCTTTGATGAGCCTACAGCGCCTCTTTCCAATCATGAGGTGGAAATCTTATTTCAGCAGATCGAAAAGCTGAGAAAGAAAGATATCACGATCGTCTATATCTCCCATCGGCTGGATGAGATTTTCCGGCTTGCGGACCGGGTTACCGTTCTAAGAGACGGAAAGATGATCAAGACACTGGACATCAAGGATACGAATCAGGATGAGCTGATTCAGCTGATGGTAGGGCGTGCCATGAGTGAGGTATACCCCCAGAGACCGAAACATACGGGTTCGGAGATTCTTATGGAGACCAGAGGACTGACCGGCAATGGTGTGCGGGATATTTCTCTGGCGATTAAAAAGGGTGAAGTCCTGGGCCTTGGAGGACTGGTTGGCGCAGGAAGGACAGAATTCGCACAGCTTCTGTTCGGAGCAGCGAAAGTGGAGAGCGGCGAGATTCTGCTGAAAGGAAAGAAAGTACAGATAAACAGTCCAAACGGAGCGATGAAACAGGGAATCGCCATGGTGCCGGAAGACCGGAAGCGGCAGGGGCTGGTACTGGAAGAATCTGTAAAAGAAAACATTGCACTGCCGATTTTGAAAAAACTGTCTTCCAGAGGAATTCTGAGCCGAAAAAAAGAAGAAGAGCTGACCGCTTATTATAAGGAAAAGATGCGGATCAAGATCTATTCCGGAGAACAGATCGCAAAAGAATTAAGCGGGGGCAACCAGCAGAAAGTGGTTTTATCCAAGGAGCTGGCAACCAGACCGGAGCTGATTATCATCGATGAGCCCACCAGGGGAATTGATGTGGGCGCAAAGCAGGAAATCTACAAACTGATGAATGAGCTCATCGCAGACGGCATGACGATCCTGATGATCACATCAGAGATGGATGAGCTTCTTGGCATGTCGGATCGGATTGTTGTATTCTGCGAAGGACACAAGACAGGGGAACTGATCAAAGAAGAATTCGATTCGGAGAAAATTCTGGCCTATGCATCGCAGCACAGAGGGAGGGAAAATGATGAAGAAACAAAATCCGGCGAGTAAATGGATAAAAGAATATGGGATTGTACTGGTACTGATTCTGGAAGTGATCCTTTTTGGAATCTTAAAACCAAAGTTTGTCACGGTTTCCAACTTCCTGACGATCCTGAAGCAGTCGTCCACCGTGTGCATCTGTGCAGTGGGAATGTTGTTTGTACTGCTTACCGGAGGGATTAATCTTTCCGTAGGATTTATGATGTCTGCAACCGGCATGATCTGCGCCATCTTCATGGTGTGGTTCGGGATGAATCCGGTGCTGGCGATTCTGCTGGCCATGATCGCCATGCTGCTGGTAGGCGTGGTGATCGGCTCGGTGGTGGCTTATCTGAACGTCGCTCCTTTCATTGTGACCATGGCGTTTATGAACGTGCTGAAGGGTTTTTCCTTTATGGTGACAGACGGCCGCAACATATCGGACCTTCCGGATTCCTTCTGTGAGATTGGTCTGGGAGATTTCCTGGGAATACCGATACCGATTATTCTGATGGCGCTGGCACTGTTTTTGGGGTATTTTATATTAAGAAGAATGTATGCAGGCCGGTATTTCTTCGCCATCGGAAGCAACGAAGAGGCTGCACGACTGTCCGGTGTGAATGTGGAGCTGACCAAGATTCTGACCTATGTCATCAGCTGCTTTTTCGCAACCTTTGCCGGCATCGTCATGCTGGCCAGGATCAAGACAGCGGCACCCAATACCGGAAACGGCCTGGAGTTTGACGTCATCACAGCCTGCGTTTTAGGCGGTGTATCCATGACCGGCGGCGAAGGAAAGATCTACCAGGTGCTGGTCGGCTCTGTCATCATTGCAGCTTTGAATAACGGACTGATCATGCTCCAGGTAAGCGAGTATATCCAGATCATCTTAAAAGGTATCATCCTTATGCTGGCCGTGATCTACGATATGATGCAAAGAAAAAGAAAGAAAAAAGTAGTAATTGCAGCATAATACTTACTGATAAATAAAAAACAGCGGAACTAAAAACAGCGGAATCTCGGACAGCCCCCAGAAGTATGAGCGGACACGCAAGTGACCGAGAATGCTTCTAGACAGTGGGGGGCTGGAAGAGATGTAGCGGAACTAAAAACAGCGGAATCTCGGACAGCCCCCAGAAGTATGAGCGAGCGCAAAGCGGTCGAGAATACTTCTAGACAGTGGGGGCTGGGAGAGATGTAGCGGAACTTAAATTAGGAGGCAAACTATGCGTAGTGTTCTTTTGAATAAACCCCAGGAGTTGCTTATGCGGGATATCGAGAAGCCGGTGCCGGCCAAAGGGGAGGTACTCATCAAAGTAAAGAGAATGGGAATCTGTGGTTCAGACATTCATGCTTATTATGGAAAGCATCCCACGATCTACCTTCCGGTGGTCCAGGGGCATGAGTTTTCCGGTGTGGTGGAAGCTCTGGGCGAAGGCGTGACCGGATTTGAGATCGGCGAGCCGGTGACGGCCCGGCCTCAGTATACCTGTGGGGAATGTTATCACTGCAGAAGCGGCCATGAAAATATCTGCCATGACCTTCAGGTCATTGGCTGCAACGGCAAGGTGCCGGGAGCCGCACAGGATTATATTTCTCTGAGATCTCATCTTGTATTTAAGCTGCCGGACAATCTGAACTATGATGACGGAGCCATGGTGGAGCCGGTGGCAGTGGCCGTTGCGGCGGTCAAAACATTCACCTATGACATCAAGGGCAAGAATATCCTGGTCTTTGGTGCAGGAACCATCGGTAATCTGGTGGCGCAGGTGGCAAAGGCAGAAGGCGCGAAATCGGTTCTGATCACGGATGTCTGCGATGAGAAGCTGGAGATCGCGAAAAAATGCGGGATTGATTACGTGGTCAATACGATGAAAGAAGACATCTGCCAGAAAGCAGAGGAAGTATTCGGAAAAGATGGTGTGGACGGCGCCCTGGAGTGTGTGGGCGTGGAAGCGACCATCAACCAGGCCATCAAGGTCTGCCGCAAGCGCAATGATATCATTATCGTGGGCATCTATGGGAAAGACCCGGCGATCCGGATGATTGATGTACAGGAGAAAGAATTCAAACTGATCGGTACCCTGATGTATCTGGAGGAAGACTTTAAGAAAGCCATCCGTCTGATCGCAGAGAAAAAGATCAATCTGGATGTTTTAAAGACCGTGCATTTTGGCCTGGACGACATGGAACAGGCGTACAAGTATATTGAGGATCATAAAGCAACTTCCATGAAGGTATTGATTGACATAAGTGACTAAGCATAAAAAATGTGCCGTAAAAAGATCGTTTGGAATCGTTTTGCGGCACATTTTTCCTGTCTTGCTGCGGGCCTGGCAATCCGCCGGGGGGCTCTGTCTATCCCCGGTAGGCAACCAGTACCACCCGTTCTTTCAGTTCCTTCGAAAGGGTGTCTTCCAGCTGGGTCAGCTGTCTTTTGCAGTGTTCATTCAGATCTGCATACTTGTCTTCCTCTGCCAGCACCTGAACCATCCGTTCCGCTGCGGATTTGCAGCTGTCAGGAAGCTCGGTGCAGGAGGACTGAATGTGGGACATGTTACATACCTCCTGATGAAAGTTCAGCAAAAATCCGTCTGGCGGGTATGGACGATGTTCCATATGGTCACAGTCCGGACTTTCACTGTATATAGTATGTACCAAATTACACAAATGTATTTCCCAAAAGCGGCAGTCCGGAGGCTTCAGATAAAAAGGTAAGCGCTTCTGAGGCGATGGAGACCAGGCTTTCCACATGGATGAAATCCACCGCGTTTTTGTCGAATAAAATATTGGCCTGCGCCGGGAATTCGTCGTCGCCGTCCCAGAAAAGAAAGCGCACGGGGATGCACTCGAAGGCGGGAAGCTCATAGCCTGCATCCGAATGAGGAAGTTTTTTTCCTCCCAGCTTTTGACAGGCTTCTTCCAGTTCTCTTTGATGACCGGAAAAAGTCCGGGCGCAGACGTCGACCACCGTCCGCTGGAAGGCGGGGCCGAAAGGAGAGGCATTTTTCAGGCTACGAAAAGGCAGCCATTCCCCGTCGGGACGGGCCTGTTCCTTACAGTACCAAAGCAGCGTGTAAATGTTCAGCCGGGTAAAGAGCGACGGCTTTTCCTTGCCTTCCAGAGAAAGAATCTCCCCGGTATGCCGGCTGATTCCATACCTGCGCTGATAATACAGCAAAACCAGATGGTCTCCTTCTTCCCGAAGGCCTGGTATCTTTTTCAGGAGCTGCTCCTGATTCAGGGTCAGGAAACGCTCCTGCCACTCTTTACACCATGTTTCATAATTGTTTGTTTTCATAAAGATATCCTCTTTTTGCGGTCCTTTTTGCTTTTTATTCCCGTGAGCAACGTGCCAAGTGGCTGCTTGCAGACATTTGGCGACTGCCGCGAGAGTCAAATACCCCGCTGCTTGGCAGCGCTGCAAGTTTGATACCCCGTTGCTTGCAGGGGGTCTTTGATTGAGTATAACACAGTGCGAAGGACAGGGGCAATGGATTTTAAAAAGATATTGTCAGTCTTGGCGATATGACTTATAATATTACAGGAAAGAAATGTTCTGGGAAAACAGAATTTCTACATTTTATGACAGGGGAGGATACATTCCATGTATCAGATTAAAAATTTTACGGACAATGACGACATTCGCATTCTGGATCAGAAAGGCGCTTTTACGGCGGTTGAATATCTGAGGGATCTTAGCGTAAGCCCGCAGAACGCCCAGAATGCTTACTTTTGCAACGAGATGAACATCCGCAAGCGCCAGGTGATCTGTGAGCTTTCCAAGTCCCATGTGACCATCCAGGCGGGAGCCATGCAGTGGATGGCGGGCAATGTCAACGCGACGACCGGCGTAAAGGGCGTGGGGGATCTGATCGGCAAAGCCATGCGGGGCAAGGTGACCGGAGAGTCAGCCATTAAACCGGAGTATACAGGAGACGGTACGCTGGTGCTGGAGCCGACCTACAAGTACATTCTGTTGGAGGATTTAAGAGACTGGGGAGGATCTATCATACTGGACGATGGTCTGTTTTTGGCCTGTGAGTCCAACTTAAAACACAAAGCAGTCATGCGTTCGAATTTTTCCTCGGCGGTGGCAGGCGGAGAGGGCCTTTTTAATCTGGGGATCACCGGGGAAGGCGTGGTATGCCTGGAATCCAATTGTCCGAGAGAGGAGTTAATCGAGATTACACTGAATAACGACGTGCTGAAGGTGGACGGCAATTTTGCCATTGCCTGGAGTTCCACATTGGAGTTTACCGTGGAGCGCTCCGGCAAGACGCTGATCGGTTCGGCCGCTTCCGGGGAAGGACTGGTCAATGTGTACCGGGGTACCGGAAAAGTGCTTCTTGCTCCGGTTCTGTAGTTCGATATCCGGGTAATCCAATCTCCCGTTGCAGCCAACGGGGGATTGGCCCCTCTCGGCAGTCGCCAAATGTCTGCAGGCAGCTACTTGGCTCGTTGCCTGCAGGAATAAGAAAAGTGACAAGAGCAATACACAGGAGGAGTTAAAATAATGCTGGAATTACAGGATATCTGTTTTCAGGTAAATGAGGATTCCAAAGAGATCGGAATTCTCAGGCATGTGAATCTAAAGATCGAAGACAGTTTTGTGGCGATCACCGGACCGAATGGAGGCGGAAAATCCACCCTTGCAAAGGTCATTGCCGGAATCATCAGGCCAACTTCCGGGAAGATTCTGCTAAACGGCGAAGATATTACAGAGCTGTCTATCACAGACCGGGCGAAAAAGGGAATCAGCTTTGCCTTTCAGCAGCCAGTCCGCTTTAAAGGGCTGACCGTACTGGATCTGATCAACCTGGCTCACGGAGAAGTGCTGTCTCTGAATAAAGCATGCCACTACTTGTCGGAGGTGGGGCTTTGCGCCAAAGACTATATTAACCGGGAGGTGAACGCTTCCCTTTCCGGCGGAGAGTTAAAACGGATTGAGATTGCCATGATTATGGCCAGAGGGACCAAATTGTCTATCTTTGATGAGCCGGAGGCGGGGATTGATCTGTGGAGCTTCAACAATCTGATCCGGGTATTTGAGAATATGAGGGAGAAGATTCATGGCTCCATCATGATTATCTCCCATCAGGAGCGGATCCTGAACATTGCAGACCAGATCGTCGTGCTGGCAGACGGAGAGATTCGTGCCCAGGGAACCAAGGAAGAAGTTCTTCCGGAGCTTCTGAATGCTTCTTCCGGGGCGTGCAGCACCCTTCTAAATAAGGTAGTATAAAAAACAGAAGAAGTTTCTTAATTGCACCGGTACCCGGTGTGGACCGATACTCTTTCCGGAATTTTGTCCGTGCCGGGCAAAGCCGGGGCGGATGTGACAAATGAGGGACTTTACAGTCAGGAGAGTAGTACCATGGACCAGTTACAATTGCATATGCTTAACAAAGTGGCGGACCTTCATGCAGTGCCGGAGGGAGCTTACAATATCCGTGACAACGGATCTCTTGCCGGAAGGAATACCACGGCGAACATCGATATTGTCAGCAAGGAAGACAAGCCGGGAATTGACATTATCATCAAACCGGGGACGAAAAATGAGAGCGTTCATATACCGGTGATCGTCAGCCAGAGCGGTCTGAAAGATCTGGTATACAATGATTTTTACATCGGAGAGGACGCAGACGTGGTGATCGTGGCGGGCTGCGGGATCCACTGCGGCGGCAGTGAGGATACGGAGCATGACGGGATCCACAGCTTCCACATCGGGAAAAATGCCAAGGTGAAGTATGTGGAGAAGCATTATGGCGAGGGAGAAGGGACCGGCGGACGGATCCTGAACCCGACGACGATCGTTCATATGGAGGAAGACAGCCATATGGAGATGGAGACCACCCAGATCAAGGGCGTGGATTCCACGATTCGCGATACGAAGGCAGATCTGAAGGACGGAGCCACTCTGATCATCAAAGAGAAGATTATGACCCATGAAAACCAGTATGCAGAGACCAATTTTCAGGTGGATCTGAATGGTGTGGGTTCCACCGCTGATGTGGTGTCCCGCTCAGTGGCAAAAGGGAAATCCACCCAGGTGTTCAATTCCAAGATCTGCGGCAATAATCAGTGTTACGGCCATACAGAATGCGACGCGATCCTGATGGATGAAGGACATGTGAACGCGGTGCCATCCCTGGACGCGAATCATCTGGACGCCAGCCTGATCCACGAGGCGGCCATCGGCAAGATCGCAGGAGAACAGATCATCAAGCTTATGACCCTGGGCCTGACCGAGCAGGAGGCAGAAGAACAGATTGTCAGCGGATTTTTGAAATAAAAGGAGTGAACCTATGCCAACGAATGCAGAGGTCGCAATAAGAAAAAAGGCCATCAGAGTACTTCTCCGGTGGTCCTTTTTCTGACAAATCTTATGCTTTTGACAGCCGTCCCATCACTGCGTGATGGATGGAATTCAATGGTGCCTGCATACAGACAGCGCCAATCTTAAAGGCTTCCATGGGCATTCCGTATACGACACAGCTTTCTCTGTCCTGGCCGATGGTGTAAGCGCCGGCCCGTTTCATGCGCAGCATGCCGGCAGCTCCGTCGGCACCCATGCCGGTTAAGATCACGCCGATGGCACGGCTGCGCACAGTGGCAGCTACCGAATCAAAAAGCACATCTACGGAAGGCTTGTGTCCGCTGACTTTTTCGCCGTCCGAACAGCTTACAGCGTATCCGGATCCCATCCGTACAACCCGCATCTGCAGCCCTCCGGGGGCCAAAAGAACCAGTCCGGGCTGGATCTTGTCCCCGTGTTTGGCTTCCCGTACTTCCAGATTGCAGATCCGGTTCAGACGTTCTGCATACATGGAGGTAAATCCTGCGGGCATATGCTGGGTAATGACGATGCCTGGCATCTTCGCCGGAAAATGGCGAACCACTTCCAGGATAGCCTCTGTCCCGCCGGTGGATGCGCCGATGGCGATTACATCCACATTGGAGGAAGCGGCCATAACCGGCATACGAGCCTGAGGAGCAGCCATATGCGCCTGGTGCAGTCCAGGTCCGCCTGTGGGGCTTATATTGCTGCCGCTGGCCGCCTTTGCTTTGCTGTACATGGCTGCCGGGTCATGGGAGGGAATACGGGGCCGGGCATTCTTTCCGATGGCAAGTTTGGACCGAAGAGTTCTGACAAAACGGTCTCTTGCTCCGGGCTCGCTTTCCGGTTTTCGCACAAAATCCACGGCACCTGCTGCCAGGGCATCAAATACCTGTACATTCAGGGAAGATACAAGAATGATGGGGAGCGGCTGTACCGGAAGGACTTCTTTTAAGAACTGGAGTCCGGTCATACCAGGCATCTCGATATCCAGCGTCATAATATCCGGCTTGAGAACGGGAAGCTTGTTCTTGGCGTCAAGGGCATTGACCGCATAGCCAATGACCTCAAACCGCGGATCTTCCTGAAGATTTTTAATCAGCCAGTTTCTGAATACGATGGAGTCGTCTACCACCATTACACGAATCTTCTGTGCCATGAATGGATCCCTTCTTTCTTAATTTTATAATTTTGCACCGCCCCCCGTGATGCCGGAAATTAAGAAGAAGTCCGGTCAAAACTTTGACCAGACATCCTTCCGGTATTACGGGGGGCAGATATACGGTTTGAATCAAGATGATATCATCTGTTAGCGGCCGGTTTTCTTGTAAATCGCCGGCTGGATATACTCATAAGGACAGGTGGCTTTCGTCAGACCTTCGGAATGTCCGATAAACAGATGTCCTCCGGGTACGGTGGCATTGTAAAAACGCTTTACCAGAGCATCCTTGGTATCCTGATCAAAATAGATCATGACATTGCGGCAGAAGATCAGATCAAATTTTCGCTTGAAATTGATCGGATCCATCAGATTAAACGGCCGGAAGATCACGTTCTTTTTAAGAGCAGGGGATACCGTGCATTTTCCGCCTCCTGTTTTGACAAAATATTTGGTCTTCCAGGTAGCCGGAAGCGGTTCCATGCTTTCTTCCGGATAAACCGCGCGGATGGCTTCGTCCAGAATCTTGTTCGAGATGTCTGTGGCAAGAATTCTGGTATCCCACTGGCCTGCTTTGGATCCAAAATACTCCAAAAGGAACATGGAGATTGTATAGGGTTCCTGTCCGGAAGAACAACCGGCGCTCCAGATGGCAAGACTCTTGTCTCTGGCATGTTTTTTTTCCAGATCAGGAAGCACAACTTCCTGAAAATACTTAAAGTGTGCCTCCTCCCGGAGAAAATACGTATAATTGGTAGTCAGCTTGTTCAGCATGGCCGTGACCATCTCTGTGTCCCGGCCGGAGAGGATCTCATCCACATAGGCCTTGAAATCCTTGAACCCCTGGGCAGCCAGCGTATGCGAAAGGCGGCTTACGATGAGCTGCTTCTTTTTACTTAGATCAATCCCGTAATGCTGCTTTATATATATATAAAGACGCTGGAAATCCTGATCTGACAGTGTCAGCATCTATATCACCCCATATCCTAATATCATTTAGTATTGCGCTTTTGCCAGTGCCTGACAGTCCACGGACATAAAGACACTTCCATCTTCCATAGTCACCATTCCGTCCAGAAGTTTCTGCTGACGCTTCAGCGGAATCGGACGCACATCCTGAAGGTCAATATCAATGACCTGACGCACGGAATCCACAATGATCCCAAGGGAGACAGAATCAATGTCAAGGACGATGATGCAGGTATCACTGCCGCATTCTGCCTCTGCTTTTCCCATACGCATCTGAATGTCCACAACCGGAAGCACCTGTCCTCTCAGATTGATAATCCCTTTGATATAGGGGGGGACCAGCGGCAGGTTGGTGATGGAGTAGTTGTTGATGATCTCAATGACATGCCGGGTGCTGATATAGAGGATCAGGTCTCCGGCCTTAAAGGTCAGGCAGCGCTCAATGGTAGATGCCTCCTCTGCCTCCAGGGTATCAAGAAACTCTTCGTTCAGTGTTGTCTGTTCTGCCATATCTTATCGAATCCTCCCTTCTAAAAGCCTTCCAGGGTGGCTGTGTGCAGACTCGGGATATCAAGGATAATGCTGATATTGCCGTCACCTAAGATTGTACAGCCGCCAATGCCGTAATTTTTCAGTTCAAAACAGTTCAGGAAAGCGGGGAATGGTTTCACCACCACCTGCTGTTCGCCGATCAGATCATCCACAAACAGACAGAAGGAATGATCACTGGTTTCTACCCAGATCAGGATGCCCTCTTCGGGATTCAGAACTTCCGTCTCGATGCCGTAGAACTGATGCAGACGGACGATGGGATAGAAGCCGCCGATGCGCTCCACCATCTCGTTGCCGTTCTCGTCATAGATGATCTCCTCCGCGGTGATCTTAAAGGACTGGCGGATATTGGCAATGGGGATCGTAAAGATGGAACGTCCCACCGTTACCTTCATGCCGTCCATGATGGAGAGGGTCAGAGGAATCTTGATGGAGAAGGTGGTGCCTCTGCCTTCGTCGCTGGTCAAAGAGACAACGCCGCCGACACTTTCCACATTCTTCTTTACCACGTCCATACCAACGCCTCTGCCGGAGAACTCGGTGACTTCCTGGTTGGTGGAAAAGCCGGGAAGCATAATCAGTCCCAGAGCTTCTTTTTTGGTGTATTCGCTTTCGGGTTTCACAAGGATGCCCTTTTCCCGTGCCTTTGCAAGAAGCTTATCCGGATTCATGCCCTTGCCGTCATCGGCGATGGAGATGATAACCTCATTGCTTGTATGGGTGGCAGAAAGCACAATCTCGCCCTGAGGATTCTTGCCTGCGGCGATACGTTCTTCTGCAGTATCCTCGATTCCATGATCCATGGAATTGCGGACCATATGCATGATCGGGTCCTGGATGCTGTCTACAATCGTCTTGTCGACCTCGGTGTCCTCTCCAATCAGAGTGAGCCGTACATCCTTGCCCAGCTTCTGCTTCATGTCCCGGACAATCCGGTTCATCTTCTGGAAAACTCCGGAGATCGGTACCATCCGAAGGGACATGGCAAGATCCTGCAGGTCATCCGTCAGTTTGCGAAGCTGGCGGGCAGATTTCATAAAGTTATCGTAGCTGTCCCGGTTGAGCTGATCCAGTTCGGGGCAGGATGTAACCATGGATTCCGTGATGACGATTTCGCCCACAATATCCATCAGGTCATTTAATTTGGTCAGATTCACACTGATCAGGTTCTGCTTGACCGGTGCACCGGCGGGCGCTTTTTGAGGAGTTTCCTTGGGCTTTCGTTCCGGTGCGGGAGCAGGCGCTGCTCCTGCGGGTGCTTCCGGAGCAGAAGCCTTGGGCGCTTCGGGTTCCGGCTCCGGCTGAGGAGCCATAATCAGTTCATAGGAGCGGATATGCCCCTGAGATTTCATAAGATCTTCCGCTTTGGCTGCCATGTCTCCGTCTTCAAAGGCAAGGTAAAAGCCTTCTTCGATGATCACCGCACAAGTATCCGGATTCGAATCCATATCGGATGGATAGTGACGGAAATCCACATCGCATTCTTTCAAAGAGTTGATGATCATAAAAGCACGAAGATTTTCCATGCCGATTCCTTCATCCAGGAATACATGCAGGTAACAGATTGCCTTCTCATCATCGGGGAGATTGGTCGCAGGCGTCAGACTGTCCGGCGCGGAAGACGGTCCGCCTCCAGCGTCCGACGGGGCGGTCTCCGGTTCATCGGATGCGGCTCCGCTGATTTTCTTCAGAAACTGGTTGATCTCAGAGGCGAAGGAGTCCATGTCTGTATCCAGGGCTTCTCCATTTTCCACCTTTTCCACCTGTCCTCTTAAACAGTCTTCCGAGCGGAACATCAAATTAAACAGTTCCTTCTTATGATCCGGATCAAGAGAATCGATCCCTTTATCACGGATATAGAAGAACAAATCTTCTATATGATGTGCGATACTTGCAAGGGAACCGAATTCCATCATGGCGGAAGAACCTTTGATTGTGTGCATGATGCGGAAAATTTCATTGACGTCATCGGAAGAAAAATCACCGATCTTCTCGTCCTTCACCAGCATCTCGTCTAACTGGTCCAGGAGGGAGTTTGTCTCAAAGAGGTATGTATCAAGCATACCTTCCATACCGTTATCCATTATAAACACCACCTGTCTTTTGATTATAGTCGCTGCATACTCTGCTGTATCCAATGCATAAAACAAAGAGCCTGCTGTAAAAATAGTATGGCAGACTACGGCATACTAGAATATTTATCGGCGAAAACGGAAGGAGCATAAGGGATTTGTTCCTTTTTTTATAAAAAATCATAAAAAAATTACTAAAGATGTGTTATAAAAGAAGAAAACCCGTCGAAATATTAAAAGATAGCGGCGGGCTTCTCCTGATGGCGAAGCGATCCGAAACGTTTGACAAGGAGGGGTTACGATGAAAAACCTAAAAATTAACGCAAAATTTATAGTAAGTTTTGGCCTCATACTGGTGCTGTTTCTGGTGTCAGTGATCGCCACCTGCTCAGGAATTGCCATATCCAAAAGTGGTTATGAGAAATTTTATGAGGAGGAGTTTGTCGCGGTGACTACCGTGCAGGATATCAAGACAAAGCTGCAGGAAGCACTGAAAGAGATGCTGATCATTGTGGAGACGACTGACGAACAGGAGTATACACAGAGATCGCAGATCATCAATCAGAATATATCGGATATCCGCACAAGTGTGGAGACGCTGTGTGAAACGTATCACGGAGATACGACGCTGCTTGAGCAGTTTCTGCAGCTGATGACAGACAATGGAAGCGTCCGGGAACATGTGATGGAGCAGGCAGCTCTGCGCACAGAGGAAGGAAACCGGGCAGCGATGGACATCGTTCTGAATGAGTACATACCGGTGGTGGAAGAGTATACGGCAGTTTTGAATCAGGCCTATACAGAGATTGGAACCACCTGCCAGACCAACTTTGAAGAGCAGATGTTGCTGCTTAACGGGCTTTTGGCGGCCGGCATCGTCATTGCGGCAGTGGCTTTTGTCATCACAATCATTCTTGCGCTGCGTCTGAGTGTAAGCGTGACGGTTCCGGTGAGAATCATCGAAGCAGCGATGAAAGAGATGGTCAAGGGAAATCTTTCCGTGGCTGTGGATTACAATACGGGTGATGAATTCGGCTCCATGGCTGAGAGTATGAGCAAGGTCACGACCGAGGTCAGCGCTATCGTGGGTGATATTGAACGGGTACTGGGAGCCATGGCGGATGGAGATTTCACGGTTCATTCCAGAGCTGTAGAAGCTTATGTGGGTGATTACCAGAAGATCTTCCATTCTATGAAGAAGATCAAGGACACTTTCAATGAAACCCTTGCAACGTTAAATCGTTCGGCAACGCAGGTGTCTTCCGGATCTGATCAGGTGTCCTCCGGAGCTCAGGCATTGTCTCAGGGCGCGACAGAGCAGGCTTCTTCTGTAGAAGAGCTGGCGGCGTCCATTAATGAAATCTCTAACAACATCAATCAGAGTGCGCAAAATGCACAGGAAGCAAGCAACAAGTCCATGCAGGTGGGCGAGAAGGCAGGCGAGAGCAATGACCGTATGCGCGATATGCTTCAGGCTATGGCGGACATCAACGCTTCTTCCGGAGAGATTGGAAAGATCATCAAGACCATCGAAGACATTGCGTTCCAGACCAATATACTGGCTTTGAACGCGGCAGTCGAGGCAGCGAGAGCGGGAGCGGCAGGGAAAGGTTTTGCAGTAGTTGCGGACGAAGTGCGTAACCTGGCAAGCAAATCTGCAGAAGCTTCTAAAAATACAGCAGCCCTGATCGAGAATTCGCTTCAGGCAGTGGAGAACGGCAAGCGGATCGCGGACGAGACAGCACAGTCGCTGGAAGTGGTAATTGCGGATATTCAGGAAGCGAGCAACATGATGGGATCCATCGCCAAGACTTCTACAGAGCAGGCAGAGTCCATTTCCCAGATCACCCTTGGTATTGATCAAATCTCCAGCGTGGTACAGACTAACTCCGCAACGGCAGAAGAAAGTGCTGCAGCCAGCGAGGAGCTGTCCGGCCAGGCGCAGATCTTGAGCGAACTGGTGAGAAAATTCCGCCTGGAAGGCGATGGCGGCAATTATATGCCTGAAGCGGCGCCGAGTACACCGGTTGTTTCCTATGAACCGGATTATGATATGGATATGAGCGTCTCTTATGGAGGAAACGACAAATATTAATTTCTGTATAATAAAATAAGAAATAACGGCAGGCGAATGCCGGGCCGGAAGTATGAGGAGTGGACATGAAGCGTACAATTAAACAGGAGATCTTAATACGTGTGGCACTGGTGTTTCTGGCAGTGATCTTCAGTGGAGTTATAACGATTACCAGCATGAATGCCAGCAAATCTTATACCAAAGCCATGGACCAGGCAGTGGATATCAATGCGCTGGTTTTGACTGCAGAGAAGGCTCATTATGGATGGGTGGAGAACTTGTGTTCTGCTGTTTCCATGGGAACGGAGTTTACCGGCAGCAAAGATTATAAGACCTGTGTGCTGGGCAAATGGTTCTATGAGTCGGATCTGTCTGACGTGGACAGCCGGATTCTGAAGCTGATTGAAGAGATGAAGCCGATCCATCAGGCGATCCATGAATCGGCACAGACTGTACTGGATCTGAATGAGACAGATCCGAGCCAGGCCAATGAGATGTACCTGAATGTGGTCAAGGGAAACGTGAATGAGCTGGTGGCGATTCTGGATCAGGTTTCGGAGATCACCCAGAGTCTGGTGGATGAAAGTCAGAACAGTCTGAATCGCTCCATTGGTACGACAGAGGTGGTAAGTATTGTGACGGTACTTATAATTCTCCTGGTAAATATTCTTCTGGTCCTTTTGGTTGTAAAGCGTATTCTGATGCCGATTGAGGAGATTACGCAGTCCAGCCGTCAGCTATCGGAAGGAAAGCTTGGCTTCCAGATAGAGGTGAAGAGCCAGGATGAGCTGGGACAGCTTGCGGATTCTCTTAATACTTCCGTGAAGAACTTGAAGCTTTATATCACAGACATCACAGAGGTTTTGAACGGTATTGCAGAAGGTGATCTTGGTAAAGAGAGCAAGATTACCTATGTGGGTGATTTTGTGCAGATTCAGTCCGCGATCACCACGATCAGCAGCCAGTTAAATCAGACGCTGTCCCAGATTCATTCTTCTGCGAATCAGGTGGATTCCGGAGCGAATCAGGTGGCGATCGGTGCTCAGAGTCTGGCACAGGGTGCGACAGAGCAGGCATCAGAAGTGGATAATCTGCTGAATATGGTAGAGCAGGTGACCGAACAGATCAACAACAATGCAGAGATGGCGGCGTCTACAACCAGAGAAGCGGATTCCGTCGGCGGCAGTATTACGGTCTGCAATGAACAGATGCAGGAAATGGCAGAGGCCATGAACCAGATCAGCGGATGCTCCAGCGAGATCAGCAAGATTATCAAGACTATTGAGGATATCGCGTTCCAGACCAATATTTTGGCTCTGAATGCGGCAGTGGAAGCTGCAAGAGCAGGAAGTGCCGGAAAAGGATTTGCTGTGGTTGCAGATGAAGTGCGCAACCTGGCGGCGAAGAGTGCGGATGCGGCGAAAGATACCACACAGCTTATCGAGAAGACGCTTCAGGTTGTGGAGAATGGATCTCTTCTGACTGGAAAGACTCAGGAATCTCTGAACACGGTTGTGGCAGGTGCAGAGAATATCACTACAGATATTAAAAAGATATCGGATGCATCGGCGGAGCAGGAACTGGCCATTGGCAAGATTCGGGATGGAATCGCTCAGATTTCCACGGTTGTGCAGTCTAATTCCGCGACTTCTGAGGAGAGTGCAGCGGCCAGCGAAGAGCTTGCCAGCCAGGCACAGCTTTTGAAACGGTTGATTGGAAGCTTCCAGTTAAAGTCATAGATACAATGAACATGTAATGAGTGAAAAAGGCCCGCGTCGTTTTTTGGCGGGCTTTTTTTGCGGCACCATGGTGCCTGAAATTGCCAAAAAAGGAATGGAATCCATGTTATTTGTTAAGAAGTAGCAAAAATACATAATTTTTGAAAAATTAAAACACGAAATTCGTAAAAAAAAATCAAAAAATCAATCTACTTCCTTGATTTTACGATGGCTAGATGATATGATATTAAAGAGTCTGTGAGCGCAGTTTTCTAGGACTGTTTTCGCGACAGCCGGAATAGAATGTTCAGAATAGAAATATAGATCAGGAGGAGACAGGTATGTCAGGAATCTATGGGAATGGTGTTTCTCTAGCGGAAAAAATGCTGGATTATCTTTGGACCAGACAGTCAGTGACACTGAATAATATCGCCAATGATGATACGCCGGGATTTAAATCCCAGTATGTAACCTTTGAAGAAGAGCTGAAAGAAAGATTGACAGAGGCAAGCGCTGCCCCAAGAGCACCCAGGCGGGCGGTGGCCGAGGCCATTGACTCCACCAAACTTCGTTTACATACAACCCGGTCTGAGACGACAAGACTGGATGGCAACAACGTGGATATGGACCAGGAGCAGGTGCAGCTTGTACGGTCCGCTTATGAATATCAGTATATGGTGAATTCCATTAACAACGATTTTAACCGCTTAAAGAGTGCAGCGCGTACTTTTTAAGCGTATTTGGCGTGTTTTCCGGCATATGTGGTATTGTCTGTTGGAAGACTTTGCTGTGCTGCAAGGAAAAAGTAACGACGGATGAAAAAGTATATATAATATAGTAAGAAGGAGCGAGGATTTATGGAAACAGAATTTATTACACCGATCACCGCATGGGGGAATATTGGAAAGATCGGTGACATAGGTAATATAGAAGGAACGGATAGTGGGAAATACGGAGCGCAGTCCAATGGTCAGATAGCGCTCTTTCGTGATGTGTTTCAGAATACCATCGATCAGGTGAAAGCGGCCGAGGCAGATGTGGAGAATAAGAAATATCTTCTTGCAACCGGCCAAATCGATGATGCCCATACTCTGCCGATCGCCGAGGCAAAGGCTGGATTGACGCTGGATGTGCTGCTTACGCTGCGTAATAAGACGTTAGAGGCGTATAACGATCTGATCAAAATTAATATTTAGTGTTTTTTGGAGCAGGTCAGGGCATTTGCTGTCAAGGCCGTAAGAGCGTGATTCATGAGTGCAAAATCCTGCCGCGCATGCGGTGCGCAGTGGATTTTGCATAGTAACTGTGAAGTTACAAAACAGTTACTGTTTTTAATAAATGGCAGAAGGTTGGTTGGAAACGTGCAGAATTTGAAAGAAAGCTGGCAGAAGGTGCCAGAGAAGACCCGAAAAATTATCCTGGGGATCATGGCCGGGACCGCGGTGATTGCTCTGATTGCGATTCTCGCGCTTACCTTCGGGCGTAAGACGGAGTACAGTGTGCTGTTCTCCGGGCTGAGCCAGGAGGAGGCACAGCAGATCGGTTCGCTCCTTCAGGATCAGCAGATTGACTATAAGTACAATGCTTCGGACGGAACCATAAGGGTTCCGGAGCAGGTGGTGGAGACTACCCGTGTGACGCTGTTGTCTCAGGGTTATCCGAAGAGCGGTTTTGCCTATGATATGTATCTGGACAATACAGGACTGATGACGACAGAATCCGATAAGGAGCAGATTACGCTGTATGAGCTGCAGGATCGGCTCGGAGCAACCATACGGTCCTTTGAAGGCGTGCAGGAAGCCCGGGTAAATATCGCTGAGGCGTCTGAACGCAGATATGTTCTGGAAGATAATGAGGCCCAGGGCGCGTCTGCCTCTGTGGTGATTACCATGCAGGAAGGCAGTACGCTGACAGAGGACAAGGCTCAGGCGGTAAAAAACCTGATTTCCCACTCTGTGCGGGGCATGAACTTTACAGAAGTTGTGGTTCTGGACGGAAAGACGATGATGGAAGTGGGAGGAACCGGGGGCGAGAATTCTGCCGCGTCGGATCTGACCAGCCTGACCAGCATGGTAGAGGCCAGCATCGCAGCCAATGTAAGAAATGTGCTGGAGAAGCTTTACGGGACGGGCAGCGTGGCAGTTTCTGTCAAGGGCGTGCTCAACATGGAAAAGCTGATTCAGGAAAGCACCCAGTATTCCACACCGGAGAAGATTGACGAGCAGGATAAGACCGGACTTTTGGAGACGGAGGATCTGGTAAATGAAAGCTCTCAGGCATATAATCAGGAAGCCGGAGGCGTGGTGGGGGCAGATGCCAACGCAGATACTCCCAGATATACCAACGACGATGGCACGGAAGAAGAGGTGGACAGCTATTCTGACGGAAGCGCATCCAGACAGTGGCTGTATAATGTAATAAAAGAACAAAGACAGGTTGACCCGGGATTTTTGCAGGATACTACGATTGGCGTGATTATCCTGACAGACAATACGACGGTGCCGCAGGCGGACCTGTACCGGCTGGTGGCCAACTCAGCGGGAATTCCGGTGGATCAGGCCAACGACAAGATCACGATTATCCGGGATCCGGGAACTGCCGAAGAGGGCGAGGATGTGATCAATCCGCCGGAGGACACGATGGGCGTGATCACGACGCTGGTTCCGCTTCCGATCCTGATTGCGATCATCGCAGCTGTGCTTCTTTTGTTCCTTCTGCTTTTGTTCCTTCTGCTGCGCAGACGGAAAAAGAAGAAAGAAAACGAGCCTTCGGATGAAGACTTTGAAGGCGGCGATCAGCTTTCTGCAAGTGATCTGGGCATCGGTGATGATGGAGACACAGGCGCAGTGGCCGGTCTGGATGATGAAGACGAGATGAACAGTGAAGAGATCATGAATCTTCGGATGCAGAAGAGTATGCGACTGAAGCAGAATATCGCGGAGTTTGTAGATCAGAACCCGCAGATCGCTGCGAAGCTGGTACAGAGCTGGCTTCGGGGAGAGGAGGATACAGATGGCAGAAGCAGGAACGCAGGTCACAGAAAGCAGTCAAAGTAACAGCGGTGACGTATTAACTGACGTAAGAAGCAAAGCGGCCCTCGTGGTTGTGTCCCTGGGAGCTGACCGGGCTTCTCAGATCTATAAATACCTGAACGAACAGGATATCGAAGATCTTACATATGAAGTGGCAAAGCTTGGCAAGACCAACAACAGCCAGGTGGAGGCCACACTGGATGAGTTTTATAAGCTGTGTCTGACCCATAAGATGATGACGGACGGCGGTCTGGACTACGCCAGAAACGTCCTGGAGAAAGCCTTTGGTGAGTCCACGGCCAGGAACCTTCTGGAAAAAGTATCAAAGACACTCCAGTCCAAACCTTTCAATTTCTTTATGAAAGGAGATCCAAAAGCGCTTCTGTCGATCCTGCAGAACGAGCGGGCACAGGTGATTGCGCTGATCATGGCTTATATGGATCCGGAGCAGGCGGCTCAGATCTTAGAGCAGCTTACGGATGAAAAGCGGATTGCCGTCATCGAAGGTATGGCCCATATGGACCGGGTTTCTCCGGAGGCCATCTCAATTGTGGAAGAGGAGATGAAGCGCAAGTTTGCGACGATTATCACCAGTGAGGACAATATGAGCCTTGGCGGTATTGACTTTGTGGCTGATATGATGAATAATATAGACCGCAGTACAGAACGCAAGGTATTTGATCAGCTGGGCAAGACGAACCCGGAGCTGGCACAGGATATCCGGGACAAGATGTTTGTCTTCGAGAATATTCTGGACATGGACGACCGGTCTGTACAGCGTTTCGTCAGAGACCTGGATACCAAGGATGTGGTATTTGCACTGAAGAATGCTTCGGAGGATATGAAAGCGGCTTTCTTCAACAATATGTCCAAACGTATGGCGGATACAGTCCGGGGCGATTTGGAGATTACATCCAATGTGAGACTGAAGGACGTGGAAGAGGCGCAGCAGCGCATCGTAAATGTCATCCGCCGGTTAGAAGAGCAGGGAGAAGTGATCATCAAGAAGGGAGGAGAGGACGACGACATTATTATCTAGTCGTGTCATCAAGCGGTCCGCAGAGGCGAAAGTCAGCGTGATCGAACCCTATGTGCCTCCCGAGGAGATCATGCTCCGGATAAAAGAGCCGGATAAGGCAGTCTTTCCTAAAGTTGACAAAGCAGGAAATCTTCTGGGAGAATCATCGGCTTCAGACCTGCAGGGAGCAGACGGCCCCCTTTCGGACCAGCCAAAGGAGCTTAACGCGGCAGAAGAAGAAGCCAGAGAGATCCTCGAAGCGGCCAGACAGGAGGCAAAAGAGCTGCTTTTGGAGGCCAAAAACCGTGCGGAGGAGGAGTTTGAGACGGCGAGAGCCGCCGGTTACCGCACGGGTTACAGCACCGGTTATGAAGAAAGCAGAAGACGGGCAGAAGGCGAATGCCGGATGGAGTATGAAAGAGAACTCCTTTCTTTTCAGGAGGATATGAGAAGAGCCCTGAAGTCTGTGGAAGAAGCAAAGGAGCGGTGCCTGCGCAACTATCTGGATGAATTGAAGGACTGCGCGATCGCCATCGGCGAGAAGGTGATTCAGATCAGCCTTCGTTCCAGCGGGGAAGTGATCCGCCAGATGATCATATCCGCCACAGAGAAGCTGAAGAAGACAGCCTGGGTGAAGATCTACATAGATAAAGGGGACTACGATATGATGATGGAGGGAGATGCAGACATCATCGACGAGCTGTCCCGCCTGTCGGACAATATCAAGTTCATCGTCATGGACAAGGAAGACCATGGGAACTGTATCATAGAAATGCCGGAAGAGATTGTGGATGTGAGCGTCAATACACAGATAGAGAACATTAAGGATATCCTGGAAAATGTGAGAGTATAGTCTATGTTTGAGAAAATCCCGCAGCTGATCAGCAAGTCTGAGACGATCAGCCATATCGGAAAGATTGAAAATGTAGTCGGAATGTCCATGGAGGCTTCCGGAGGCCGTTCCAGTATCGGCGATATTGTCATGATTTATAATGAAGAGCAGAACCGGCAGATGCCGGCGGAGGTAGTCGGCTTTAAAGACGGCAAGATCCAGCTTATGACCTATGAGGCTACCAGCGGCATCGCCTCCGGCAGTTTTGTACGCAACACCAGGCGCCGTTTGAAGGTGCCGGTGGGGGATTTTCTAAGAGGAAGGATTATCAATGCTCTTGGGGAGCCCATCGACGGCAAAGAACCTTTTCAGTCGGTCCGGTATTACACGGTCAACAGCCCTTATATCAATCCCCTGGCAAGGCCGCCCATCCGGGAACGTCTGGAATTCGGCGTCAAGGCCATCGACGGACTGAACACCATCGGCAAAGGGCAGAGGATCGGAATCTTCGCCGGCTCCGGTGTAGGAAAGAGTACGCTCATGGGGATGATCGCCAAGAATGTTAAGACCGATATCAATGTGATCGCCCTGGTGGGGGAGCGTGGAAGAGAGGTTTTGGAATTCATTGAGAAAGACCTGGGAGAGGAAGGCATGCGCAGGTCCGTACTGGTGGTTGCGACTTCCGACCAGCCGGCCATGCTTCGCATGAAATGTCCGCTGGTGGCGACAACCATCGCTGAATACTTCAAAGATCAGGGATTTGACGTCCTTTTGATGATGGATTCCCTGACCAGATATGCCATGGCCCAAAGGGAGATCGGCCTGGCCATCGGAGAACCGCCCATTGCCAGAGGATATACGCCTTCCATTTATGCAGAGTTTCCCAAGCTCCTGGAGCGCAGCGGAAATTTTGACAGAGGATCCATCACAGGAGTTTATACCGTGCTGGTAGAAGGAGACGACACCAACGAGCCCATCTCAGATACGGTCCGTGGTATTCTGGACGGACATATTGTGCTGAGCAGGCAGCTTGCCAATGAGAACCATTTTCCGGCCATCGACATCGGAGCCAGTATCTCCCGTCTGATGGTGGAGATTGTATCCAAGGAGCACCAAAGTGCTTCTTCCAGGGTCCGGAATTTGCTGGGACTCTACCAGAAAAATGCGGATCTGATCTCGATTGGAGCCTACAAAAAGGGGACCAATCCGGCTCTGGATGAGGCGGTTATGAAAATCGGCAACATCAATGCCTTTTTACAGCAGGGAATTTCCGAACGTTTCACTTATGAAGAAACTCTGCGGATGATGCAGACAATTGCAGGCTGAAGGCAAGGGGGAGGACCAGAGTGAAAAGATTCGAGTACCGATTGGAAACGGTGTTGGGCTATAAGACCCAGGTACTTGACAACCTGAAGACAGAACATGCGGCAATCATGCAAAATGTCAACCGGAAGAAAGAAGAGATCCGGGGGCTGAAACAGGAGCTGACCGGCTATGAGGCCGGATTTGATGAGCTGAAAGTGGCGGGAGCGCCCATTGAGAATTATCGTCTGTTTGACCTGTGCATCGGACGGATGGAGAAGATCATCGACGAGGAGAAAGAGCGTTTAAGCGTTCTGAAAAAGCAGGAAAATGAAAAGAAGCAGGAAGTGATTGAGGCAAAAGTAGATACTTCCCGGTTTGAAAAATTAAAAGACCGCAAGCTTCGGGAATATCAGAAAGCCGTGGCCAGGGCAGATGAGACTTTTATTGAAGAATTTGTTTCCGGAGTGGCCATCCGGACGAGACATCAGCACAGAGGCTGATCAGGAATAGGGTAATCACAGTCACAAGGCTGTTGATTATAGATATAATATAGAGAAAGGAGGCATAGAATGGAGAAGATTGTGAACTTGCAGGCGTCGGCCGGCGGATCCGCTGCTTCGGCAGTATCCCGCAGAAGCCAGACAGGCGCCTCAGAGGCAAAAGATGACTTCATCAGACTTTTACAGCAGCAAAAGGAATCTGCGAAGCAGCCGGAAGACACCAAAGAGACGAAGAAAGACCAGAAGATCGACGATGTCAAAGCGGATGAAAAGCAGCCGGAAGCAGCGGTGGAAGAACCGGTGGAGGAGAAAGTGGATCCAGAGGATGAGCTTTTGGAGCTGGCCCAGTTGGAGCTTCAGCTTCAGCAAAACCTTCTGCAGCAGTCCATCGTCCAGAATGCGGAGCCGGAAACGGAAGAAGTTTTGACGGCTGTGGATGTAAGCGCAGCAGAAGAAGTTCCCGCTGTCACCTTTGAGGCTGCATCCGTGGAAACGGAGCCGGTAACATCTGCCCTTTTGGAGCAGCCGAAGACGGAAGCTTTAAAGACAGAAGAACAGACGGCGCCGGTGCCGGCAGAAGCAGCACAGCCGGAGCAAAAGCCCGAACAGGTTCAGGCAGCTTTTGCCAAGAACCAGGGGGAAAACTCTGAGGCAAAAGGAGAACTCCGTGACACCCGTACACCGGCTGCAGAAAAGCAGGAACCGGTCCGGATGGAAAGCGCAGTGGAAAATCCCGCGGCGGATGCAGGTGCGTCAGCACAGGTGCAGACGGCGGAAGCTCCTGTGGAGAGCCAGAGACCGGAGGAACCTTTTGGGACAAAGTTTCAGTCTCAGGAGACCCAGATGAAGTCCACAGTGGAGGACCTGCCTCAGGAGCTTGGAAAGGCAGTGATGCCGGGAAAAGCCGGAGACAGTCAGACGCTGACGGTAGAGCTGGAGCCGGTATCGCTTGGAAAGCTGACCATCCGTCTGGAATATGAGGAAGGACGAACGCTGGTATCCGTGATGGCATCCAATCCGAAGACGCTGGAACTCTTAAATGAGAAAGCGACAGAGATTGCAGCGATCTTAAAGGATCGAACCGGGGAAGAGACCGTGATCTACACGGAAGAACCTCAGAGAGAACCAGGTGAGGAAGCGAATGAGCAGGAAAACCGCGGCGGACAGCCAAGGGAGCATAAGGAGCAGAAAGAGGAGCAGCGGTCACAGACCGAGTCCTTTGTGCAGCAGCTTCGGCTGGGACTTGTATAGACAACAGTGAAACAGTTAGGAGAGAAGACAGATGGCAGACATTACAGTCAGTGGAACTACAGACCCGAATAACTATCAAAGTTATACGGTGGAAGCCAATGACAAGAATACACTGACCATGACAGATTACTTCCAGCTTCTGGCAGCACAGCTCCAGAATCAGGATGTGACCAACCCCATGGACAACAGTGAGATGATGGCCCAGATGGTGCAGATGGGTATGATGCAGGCCATGAATGCCATGACCGAATCCATGGAGGCGAATACCGCCACCACTGCCCAGACCTATGCGGGAAGCCTTTTGGGGCAGGATGTGACCGTGATGGTTACGGAGACCATAGGGGCTGTAGAGGTTCCCACAGGAGTCAAGTACGGGAAAGTGGAGTACGTAAGTTTTGTAAATGGTAATCCCATGTTCAAACTGGAAGGAGATGAAAAAGAATACACCATGTCCTATCTGGTCGGTGTGGGCAAGATCCCGGATCCCTTCGCAGATAAGGAGGATGGATCTGAGGAAGATGTGGAAGGCTCGGATAAAGTAGAGGGTGATACCGATGACTCAAAGGAGCCTGGAAATACAACGGAGGGCACGGAAGGGACAGAGAATCCCGAAGATGTGAAAGACCCGACGGATGCAGCGGAAGGAACTGCAGGTTCCGGGGCGGCATCGAATGAGTCTGGTGCCGGTTCGACGAAGTGATGTGACAAAAGGCGCCGGGAAAGTGCGGGTGTTACCGCTTAGAAAGGAAATGAAAGGAATGGATCCGGGTATGTGAAAGCAGACCGGACCGGGGATTTTTGGAAGAAAGGATTACATATGGAGATGGACGGAGTTCAACGTTTGGAAAATGGGCGTGTCGGTGCCGGCAGAAATACAGCCGCGGCAGCAAACGGCAAAAATCAGGTATCATTTGAAAAACTGCTCCAGGAGAGTGCCAGGGATGGCCTGAATTTTTCCAAACATGCCGCAAAACGTATGAATGAGCGGGGAATTGCAGTGGACAGTCAGCTGATGAGCAATCTGGAACATGCTGTGGACGGGGCCCGGAAGAAGGGGGCCAGGGATGTGGCTGTGATCAGTGCCCAGGGGGTGTTCATTGTCAATGTGCCGAATAATACGGTTGTTACGACCATGTCACAGAGTGATATGAAAGAACGTGTGTTCACGAATATTGACAGCGCCGTCCTGATGTGAGCAGGACCTCGGATGAGGATGCTTGGGGGCCCCTGTCTGATTGACAGGGGGCTGTGGACGAACTGCAATGAGAAAAAAGTGAAAGTCTTGCAAACGCTGCAGAAGTTTGGGTTCTGGAATCGGACGCCCGACATGGGCAGACATTCCTTCGGACCCCGCTCGCGCTTAGTGAAGGGACGCAGCGGTACGGTTATCCCCTAAAAGGGGATCTTAGTTCCCGAAGGGATAATAAGTCGCTTTAGCGGCTTATTATCCGGCGCCCTCCAATGGGTCCTTCAGGAACATCAGCCCATGTCAGGCTGATGAGTGGAGGCGCGTGCAAGCAGGATTGCAGAGAAACTTTATAAAACAGAAAAAGCCCGTCAGGGTTTAAGTAAAGGGTTATAGAGAAAGGAAAAATTTATTTATGTTAAGAGCAATGGATTCAGCCGTTTCAGGCCTTCGGGCGCACCAGAACAAACTGGATGTTATCGGACATAATATCGCCAACGTCAACACCGTTGGATATAAATCGCAGAGCTATACCTTTAAGGATACCATGTATCAGTCGGCGACTGCGTCTACCAATGGTACGGAGAGCGCCGGCGGTGTCAACGCGGCTCAGTATGGTTATGGTTCTTTGATGGGAACGATCTCCATTGATATGACAGCCAGCACACCGACCTATGTGGGCGGTTTTTCGGCTACGATTGACGGAAATGGATTCTTTGTGACGAAGACGACAAAAGATGCGACTATCCAAACCACAGGAGTTGCTGCACAAGATACCACAGCGATCAAAAATGCAGATTATGACTACACCAGAGTGGGTCAGTTTAGAAAAGACAGCAATGGTTATATTGTGGATGGAAACGGTAATTTTGTATATGGCTATAAGGCGGATGCAGATGGTGACGGCGGAGAGATGTCGGCGCTGCGTATTCCAAAAAGTGTAACAGTGGCAGCGGACGGAACCGTTACACTGGATTTTAGTGATAATATAGGCGATGCTGAAGCGTTGGAGTGTACCGCCATCAAGATCAATAAAGCCGGCAATATCGAAGCTACATTGACATATCAAGCTCCAGATCCCAATAATGCAGGGCAAACGATCACGAAAAGCGGTGTCTTCACCATCGGTACCGTAGCGATTGTTACGTTCCAGAACCAAGAAGGTCTGTCTAAGGACGGCAACAATTACTACAAGGCATCCGAGAGTGACAACACGGGTACCTGCAGTGCGGATATTCCCGGCAGCAACCGCGCGACTCTGATGCCCGGTTATCTGGAGGCGTCCAACGTGGATATGGCAGTGGAATTCTCCGAGATGATCATGGCGGAAAGAGGCTTCCAGGCGAACAGTAAGATCATCACGGTCAGCGATGAGATTCTGTCCGACCTGATCAGTATGAAACGTTAATGGCACGGCGGGGAAGGCGTAGTGCCGATCAGAGAATTATGGACCGGGCCAGGGAGGCCCGGATGGCAAGGATTCAGGGAGAGGGCGGGCAGCCGTCCTCCCCGAATACCCCGCCGGCATGGAGTACGGAAGGTGGTAGGAGAGACATGATTAGGGTGACCCGATTGAGCGGCGAAGTGCTGTATTTGAACATCCTGCAGATTGAATCAATGGAAAGTATACCGGAGACAAAGATTAAGATGATGAACGGCTATTACTATCTGGTGAAGGATACGGCTGACTCTGTGGTGGAGCAGCTCAGGGCGTTTTATCAAAGTTGTATCGTGCCTGATGGAGTACATAGATAAAAGTGACTGCTTGCGTCCGGGGTGCAGGTTCGAGGTTCCTGCAGTGACAGCAATACCCTGAGATGAACAGTACGAATAAAATTGCTGATCTTTAGCAAGGAGGAGATGAAAAAAATGGATATAACGACCATTCTCGGTATGATAATCGGTATGGGACTTGTCGTATGGGGAATCGGAACTTCCAAACTGGGTAACTTCTGGGATCCCCAGAGTTTGGCGATTGTTTTAGGAGGAACGATCGCGGCCATACTTGCAAGTTATCCCTTACGGATTCTGAAGGATGTACCGAAGCAGCTGGCAGTGCTGACCAAAGGAAAAAAATTCGCGATCCCGAAGCTGGTGGATGAGCTGGTGGATCTGGCCATGCTGGCAAGGCAGAGCGGTCTTCTGGCGCTGGAGGAGAAGGCGGAGGAGATCAAAGATCCCTTTTTGAAGCAGAGTGTGCTTATGATTGTAGATGCCAACGATCCGGACAAGGTGCGGAACATGCTGGAAAAGCAGATGGATGATATGATCGCAAGACATGACGAGGGAGCCGGAATCTATGAGAAAGCTTCTTCCTATGCTCCGGCTTTTGGTATGGTTGGTACTTTGATCGGTCTGATCAACATGCTGAAGGGAATGGACTTGGACGGCGGCGGCGGTGCCAGTACCTTGGGACAGGATATGAGTGTGGCCTTGATCACCACGTTTTACGGCAGTTTGATTGCGAACCTGTTTTTCCAGCCCATCGCAAAAAAACTCCGGGTAAGGCAGTCGGAAGAAGAACTGTACTGTATGACCATCATCGAAGGAATCATGGGGATCCAGGCAGGAGAAAATCCCAAGTTCCTGCGTGAACATCTTCTTTCCTGTCTGAAACAGTCTCAGCAGAAGAAGCTGCTTCTGAAGGCAAAGGATGCACCGGCCGGCGGTGAAGGAGGCGGAGCAGGATGAGCAGACGGAAAAAAGGCGGCGGCGGAGAAGACTGCGGAAGCTGGATGGACACTTATGGCGACATGGTGACACTTCTTTTGTGTTTCTTCGTCATGCTTTATTCCATGTCCAGCCTGGACCAGCAGAAATGGGAGGTTTTTGTAAAAAGTATCTTCCCAAGTTCCGGCGAGACAGAGCAGATCGCCATCAACCAGGATATCTCGGAAGCAGAGTACGATGTGTCCGGCAACATGGACTTTGATGAGTCCGTCTCGGATCCGGAAAATCCGGAAGAATTGTATATCGCCCTGATGGAGGCGCTCTCCAGCAGCGGGGTGGAAGGCGTGAGTATATCCAAAGAAGATGGGTATACCTTTCTCGTGTTTGAGAACCAGGCATTTTTTGAAGGTGACAAGTCGGATCTGACCAGTGAGGCCATCATGATTCTGGATGTGCTCTGCAGCGTACTGGAGCAGTACGAGAGCAGCATTGCTCAGATCAACATTATGGGGCATACGGCTCAGGCCAACCCGGACCGGGCAAACAACCCCCGGACGGACCGGATTTTGTCCGCCATGCGTTCTGCGGAAGTGGCAGCTTACATTCAGAACAAAGACATCATTGATCCAAGCAAGCTGGTGGGCTTAAGCTACGGGCAGTATCGTTCCGTCAGCGAGAATGATACCAGCGAGGGCCGGGCGAAGAACCGCCGGGTGGAATTCGTGATCATAGACAGCGGCGCGGATATCAAGTCCATGAACGATTACTATGACGAATTTACGAACAGTATGAATGCAGGAAATGTGCTGGTAACCGGAGGAGAAGCCTTCGACACGGTGGGCGGCAGCTCGGAGGGAGCGGCCAGTGCGCTTCCAACGGAAGAGATCAATCCCCCGGATGAGACGGCAGAGCCTGCAGGAGACGCTGCCTTGGAGGATACAGCAGAATAACTTAAATCAGCTTCAGTCCAAAAGGAGCACAGATCAATCAGTGAGCGCGGAAGCGGCCAGAAATTGATCTTTAACCCGTGCAGACAAAGGATGGAAGCGGAACTATAAAAAAAGAGGTGGCTTTTCAGATGGCAGACGTATTGTCCCAAAGTCAGATTGACGCCCTTTTGAAATCCATGGGTTCCGGCGGAGACAGTGTGCCGGAGGAGACGGAAAAAGAGGTTAAAAAAGAAAAGGCTGTAACAGAAGAAGTCAAGTACAGCAAGTATGATTTCTACAGCCCGAGAAAGTTTACAAAGGATAAGATGAAGATCCTGACCAGCGTGTTTGAAAATTACGCCAGGATCATCACTTCCCAGATCAACGGTGTGTTCCGTGTTATGACTGACATCACGGTCATGGAAGTACAGGAGCGCCGTTATTATGAATATGTAAACTCATTGAATGAGAATGATGCGGTGACGCTGGTGGAAGCCACGATTCAGGATCTGACCAAAAACCTGGTCCCGCTCATGATCTATGTATCGCCTGGTCTGGTTATCACGTTAGTGGATCATATGCTGGGCGGTTCAGAGGAAGTGATCAAGGTAAAACCGGGATACCGGTATTCAGATGTGGAGATTGCGCTGTACCGCAGGATTCTCTCCTATCTGATTCAGGCGCTGAAAGACGGTTTTGCCAATTACATCGCTATGGAGTTTAAAGCCCAGAGAATTGAAGACAATCCCAGCATGATGCAGGATGTGGGTCTGGACGAGACGGTGGCTATCATCCATCTGAATGTAGACCTGGCAGGGCTGGCGTCAGAAAAGGTAAGGATCTGTATGCCGGGTACCCTTCTGGAATCCATTTTCCAGATCATCGACAGCCGTAAGCATCTGGCGAGGGGTTACGACTATGAGGACAATCGGGAGACGATTCTGGATAATATTCGGGAATCTACCCTTCCGATTACCGGACAGCTTGGAACGATCGCGCTGGATCTGGATGATATCTATCATCTGAAGGAAGGCGATGTCATCGATATGAGCAAGCCCAAGGATCACGATGTGCGGCTCTTTGTGGGCAGGCAGGCATGGTTTACCGGTAAGATGGGCATATATAAAAAGAATGTGGCGGTGCGGA
>CAJTYJ010000014.1:61665-72839 GCA_910583895.1 uncultured Lachnospiraceae bacterium | reverse complement strand
CCATAAATCCTCGGTTTATTTTATTTGTCGGCCTAACTCACAAAGTGTTTTGAGGAAGATACTGCAAGCATAGAACTGGTATTGCAGATTGTGTTGGAAAAGCCGGATTTAAAGGTGCTGGACGTCCGCACTCAGGTATTTGTGGAGAATCTGCTGAACCGTTCGGTGAGGCTGGATGTCCTGGCTACGGACAGCACAGGAGCAAAACTGAACGTGGAAGTACAGCGTTCCGACAAAGGTGCCGGAAGAAAAAGAGCAAGATATAACAGCAGCATGATGGACGCAAATCTTTTGAAAAAGAGTGAAGACTTCGACCAGCTGCCGGAAACGTGGGTAATTTTTATCACAGATAATGACGTAATGGAAAAAGGACAGCCGCTCTATCCGATTAAACGGTGCTTTTTAGGAACCGGGGAAAGATTTGAGGACGGTTCGCACATACTGTATGTAAATGGCGCTTACCGTGGAGATACGCCAATCGGGAAGTTAATGCATGACTTCTCCTGCACAGACGCAGCGGATATGTACTATGGGACACTGGCGGACAGGGTGAGATTTTTCAAAGAGAGCAAGGAGGGAATCGAAATTATGTGCCGGGCTATGGAAGATATGAGAAACCAAACATTAAAAGAAGGAATGATAAATGTTGCAAAGAAAATGCTGGAAGATGGAACAATAACATTTGTTGGTCTTTCTGTTGATGAAGTGAGAAATTTGAAAACAGACCAGAATGTGTAAAGGGCACTAATATGAGCCAGAAATCGATAAAACAGATTCCTGGCTCTATTTTTCCCTGATATGCAAATTTTTTGCGAATGTAATTAAAAAATTCTTTATAAAACATCACTGAATAAGCATGAATATTTTTTTCAAGATAAAGATAAATCATATGTCCACTCTCAAAAGTAGTAAAGAGATTATTAAAGATGCAAAACCTATGATATTTTCATGTTGATGCACTCCTAACATACTTTAGGGCAGATAAACTTATATTTTAACTGAGAATCAAATACAAAAGTGCATTGTATATATTTACTTGAAGAAGGAAGGAGATGTATCTATGACAATTGTGAGGAGATTGAAAGCAAACTTGTACATGAGTTTTCTGGAATCAAACATAAGTATAATCCTATTAATTGAATAACCACATTTTTAATTGATTTTTTCATTTTTATTCAAAAATAACCACATATGTTGGTAATAGTACATTATATGATGTCGTAAACTGTATAAAATGTAGACTTATGGCATTTTTTGATATATAATTATTTTATTAATATACATTTTTAAGACAAAATAATTATATAGAAATGGAGTATAATTATGGAAACAGAACCAACAGTTGTAGAAAAAAGCAAAACATATATTATAGATAATATTATGAGATGGATATTATTTGGTGTTTTGTTAATTGTTTTACCACCTTTATGTAATGTTTGGTTTAAGATAATTGTTGGTCTTAATGTAACCTTCGTGTCTTATGTACCAGATATGTTATTAACCGTATTATCAGTATGTTGCAATTTGATTAATACTTGTACAGATGGAACAAAAAAAATTTCTCATAGCCTACGATGGATTTTAGGGTTAAGTGCAGGTATAATCGCTACAGTATGCTGGGGATTGTTTTTTTGCATACGTTTTAATTTAATGTTGCCAATTAAATATGCAGATAAGATATTTTATATATCATCGGCTATTATTTTTACTTGTGCAATAATTGGAATAATTATTGAATGGTATACATCAGTTAATATTAGCTAAAATCATTATTAAGGAGATAAATAATGAAAAGTAAAAAGTCAATTATAATATATATCACCACTATATCCTTAATAATATTTATAATTATTTTCTTATTTTATGCTTTTTATCAGCGAAAGATAATTGCAAATGAGTATAATTGCGCAAATGAACTGCTCGAAAATGGTAATTATAACAAAGCCATTGAATTACTTGAAACATTGCAAGATTACAAAGATGGATCTGAATTATTAGAACAAGCACATAATGAAAAAAAATATACTGAAGCCATTAAATTATTTGAAAAAAAAGAATTTGACAAGGCTATAGATATGTTTATGGAAATCGAAAATTTCAAAGATAGCTCTCAAAAAATAATCGAAGCAAAATATAATATTGGAATAAGATATTATGAAGACCGAGATTATAACAATGCAAAAAAAATATTTGTAGAATTAGGATCCTACTCAGAAAGTGATTTTTATCTTGCCCAAATTGAAATAAAAACATTGGAACAATCTCAAAAAACAATATATGAAAAAGCCCTTTTCTATTACAATAAAAAAGAATATAATAAGGCAATAGATTTATGGACTACGATCATTGACTATGATAATAGCCAGGATATGATAAATGAGTGTAAATTACAATTAAAGAGATCATCACACTTAAATAATATTGCCGCAGGTATTAGAAGTTCTTCTGCAATATCTTTTAAAAGAAATGTTAAAATTGTAGGAAGCACCAATAGGACAAAACAAAAAGTAGATAAATGGAATGATATCATTTCTATTGATATTTATGGTAACCTAATTATAGGATTACAGGAAAATAAAATGGTCAAAGTAGCTGGAAGCTATGATGATGGTAAAGAAATAAAAATTACTGATAAGTGGAATAATATCATCGATATTGCTGCAGGAGAACAGTTTGTTATTGCACTAAAAGGAGATGGATCAGTTATTGCAGCTGGACATGGTGATGATGGACAACTTGATGTTGAAGAATGGAAAGATGTAATTGCTATTGACGCAGGTGCCCGATTTAGTGTCGCCTTAACAGGAGATAAAGAACTTTTATTTGCTGGATTTGATAATGGACAATCTCTTGATTTTAGAAACAAAAAAGATGAATGGAAAGATGTGGTTAACATTGCTGCTAGCGGTGGAGAAAAAAACTATACAGGTGGAGGACATACAGTTGGGTTAAAATCTGATGGAACAGTAGTTGCCGTTGGTGATAATCGTTATGGACAATGCGATTTTAGTGACACAGAAAAATGGTCCGATATTGTGAAAGTTGCAGCTGGAGATTGGTACACTGTTGGATTAAAATCAAATGGTTCGATTGTAATAACCGGAGAAAATTTTCCTGGGCATGAATATATAGATGAAGAAATAATATCAAAGTGTACTAATATTGTAGATATAGCAGCTGGCTACGGGCAAACATTATGTTTAACTGATACTGGTGAAGTTATAGCTTTTGGATTTAATGATGATAATAAGCGTGACGGAACTATTGGTTGGAATAGTCTAATGTTACCAAAATATTAAACAAATACATAACAAAATTTGGTAGTGTAAAAAATTTTTACACTACCAAAATTTTATGTGACTCTCTCACTATTTTGTGAGAAAGTCACACTGTATACAAAGTCTATCGTATATTTCAATATGTATTGTACTATACCTAAAAAACAGATTCCCAGCCATATTTATGAAAAAAGACGGGCAAAAAGCAGACCGCCTTTCACTCGTCTTTTTCCATATCCTGTATGACCGTTACTCTGTTTGATAAGCAGCTGCCAAAAGGATACCCCTTATTTTTTCTGTCTCTTTATTTTTCCCGGTCTTTGGCCGCCCGGAGTACCGCTTCTGCCATCTCCTGAATCCTCACCTTCGGATCCGGAGCATTCAAAATCCCACTGGTAGCCCCGGTTCCATCTGCTCCCAGATAGATCATCTTGTATACATCATCCGCTGTCGTGACCCCGGAGGCAACAAGGATCTTGATCTCCTGATCAATGGCACGAATCTGGGCGATCACGTCTTTGATATAGCCGTCACCGGCGATCTGACCGGTCCCGATCAGGTCGGTCGGCTCACAGAGCAGCATATCCGGCTTCAGCTTTGCGATCGCACACCCTTCTGCCACGGAGTCCGCGGCAGCAATGACTTTTAAGCCAATCTCTTTTGCCCTTTTGATGGTATTATTCAGGACCGCAAGGGTCAGCGGATTTTCCGCATGATTTAAAAAGACTGCCTCCGCCCCGGCGCATTTTAAAGACTCCGGAAGCACATGTCCCATGCCTCTGCCCGGAACCAGGGGATCCATGTGCTGAGCGGTCACGATGATATGCTTTGTGTGCTCCTTGATCAGACGAATATCCGCAAAAGTACAGGTAAAATAAATTGGTACCCCGGTCGCCTCCGCGGTTTTATCTGCCGCCAGAGCCAGTTCCAGAGACTTGTCTCCATATAGATAAGATTTGGGATTAACCGTCAAAAACGGCGCTTTGATCTCGCTCATCAATTATTGCTCCTTTCCTGTGAAAGCAAATTTCACGCTCAGCGCGTTTTCTTCTGTAAGATATGCACTGACGCGATAGTCCATCTCAACCATGTTTTTTTCAAAAAACCGGAAGACAAATTCCAGGACGCCGGAATAATTCTCTGCCCGAAGCTGCACAATCAGAGTATCGCTGTCTTTCCACGCACAGCTTCCGTAAAGTTTCCGGGACAAAAATTCTTCATGGTACACCGGGTCCATGGCTCCCTTGTAGAGATACGGTGTAAACGGTGTAAAACGGTCTTCCTGCAAAAGCCATCTGCCATATGCTGCATCAAAGGCATATCGGATTCCTCTTCGCGTAATTCCGATCTGACACCCAAATTTCTCTCCCTCATCCACAGAAAGCTCCAAAAGCTCAATCCCGAAGTCATTGGGCTTTGGAACCCAGGTACCATTTAACCGCCAACACTTCCCGAACCTGAGGGCCGGCTCTCCCTTCACCGGAGGAATCCCAAACTCCTGAAAATCCGGCTCCTCTGAAGGATTCTCCCGGATAGCGTCATACAGGCAGGAAAGGATCTCTCCATTGCCGGACGCCGCCGAATTGGCCGCAAGCACCAGATGCTTCTCCGGCCAGATATAACAGAGCTGCCCGTACAGCCCGGAGCACCGGTAACCGCCCTGACTGCAGAGCCAGAATTGATAGCCATAACCCTGGCAGTCCTCCACTTTCTCCGGCGCAATCACGTCCTTATTTTCTACCTGCTTCTTTCCGACCTCAGATACCCAGAACCTGGGAACAATCTGACGGCCCTGATACTGACCGCCCTCCAAAAGTGCGATGCCGAATTTTGCCACGTCCTCTGTCCTCAGATGCAGACACAGTCCTGCAATGGCCTGTCCCGCCTGGTTGGTCTCGCACTCATACACCGAAATCCCCAGAGGGGCTAAGATCTTCTCTTCCAGATACGCCTGGTAAGATTTGCCGGATACCCGCTCTACCAGCACCCCCAGCAAAAAAGAAGCCTGACTGTTGTAAAAAAACTGTGTTCCAGGTTTGATGACCACAGGCTCTTCCACAATCTTCCGGATCCAGTCATCTCCTTTCTGTACCGGCGCTTCCCGCTTTTGCCCCAGCGTCATGGTCAGAAGATCACGGATTGTAACAGTCCAAAAAGCAGGGCTTCCCGCATAAGACTGGTACTCCGGAAAATATAAGATCCAGGGATCCGAAAGTTTTAGCTTTTTTTCTTCTAAAAGCCATCCGATCAGCACGGACAAAAACGATTTGGACACGGAGTAAACCGGATGCAGACTGTCTTCTGAAAAAGGAGCATAGGCCTTTTTCAACAGCATGTTCCCGTCCTGATACAGACACAGAGAGCGAAGCTCCACTTCCCGCTCTTTGAGATTCCATAAAAACCGGTTGATCATGCCTGGAGTGAGTGTCTGCATGATTATTCTCCTACTATGGTCATGTTGCATTTTCTCTTTCTGGCACGGCAGGTATCAAAGTCAATAAAGTATACATAGCCATAAGGCCCTAACTGTACCTCACCGTCGATGATGGAGAAAGACTCACTGGTGCCGATCAAAGAACTGCGCAGATGGGCATCGCCGTTTAATAACGTCCCATGATCCGCGGCAACATTCGCATCCACCCGAAGTGCAAACTCCAGATGCTCCGGACCGGGATATTTGTAATCGCCGTCGTTGGTCTCCTGTTTGGGGAAAATCTTGTTCAGCCCGTGAAGCAGATCCACCTGCAGGAACTCATCCCCTTTTAAATCAAAATCATGAACCATCTCTTCAAACAATACAGAACAGGTGGTATGGGGAGACTGAATATTGATGATCCCGTCCTTCACCCCGCTGTCCTTTACAAAATCAAGAATTTCCTGTCTGATATTAAAAAAATGAACCTTTTTTCCCGTAGTTTCCAGCTCCAGTATCTTATGTTTTACCATCTTTTTACTCCCGTCTACAGTTTTGCTGTCTTAGATTAAAAAGTTCCCGTCCTTAAAAATCTGTTTTCCGTCCAGGTATGCCTCTGCATTCTTTCTGGTATCTTTGACGATATCCCAGTGAATCGGAGAATCGTAACTTCCGTCATAGGGCCTCCCAAGAGCCATATGCATGGTTCCGGCCATCTTCTCATCAATCAGAATATCTGTTGTACAGATATCCACAAAGGGATTGGTTCCGAAAGCAAATTCCCCCACCCGGTCCGCATTTTCATTGCTTTTTATAATCATATTGGCATAATCCAGGTTCGTAGACGCATTGGTCTTCACCACATGCCCGTCTTTGAATTCCAGGTAGAGATCCCGGATCACCTTTCCGCCGATGGTGGCCGGAAACTCAAAGAAAATATGGCCGTTGACCGTCTCCCATTTGGGGGTGACAAACGTCTCCCCGTCGGGTATATTCTGAGTATTGTCCATGACGGTCCAGGTGTTGTTGCCGAACGTAAATTCCAGATCTGTCTGATACCCCTTTACCTGCAGATGATTCCCCTGATCCAGAATATCTGCAATCCGCTGATTTTTCTGAATATGATCCTCCCAGTCCAGCGTGCAGGAATCAAAAAACATATCCATCATCTTCTCCATGCTCACATGGGCCTGCTGTGCAAAACGCTCATTCGGCACGCGGATCAGCGCCCAGCGGGTATTCTGCCAGCGCATGGTGGAAATCTTTCCCATGGCTTTTTGATAGGCCGCAACCTTCTTTGGAGGGATGTCCCAGCATTCGTCAAGATTGAAAGCACCCCGAAGTCCCAGATAGCAATCTGCCCACTGCATGCCGTAAGCTTCCAGCTCCGGCACCCAGCCAATCTGCCGGTCGTCCCCGTACCGAAGAATCTTGTGTTTGATCGCTTCGCTCATAAACTGGATCTGTGCAAAGCCGCCGGCCTTGATTACCTCTGCGTACACCGCTTCTGCCAGAGGATAGGTCTCTACCTCCAGCATCATGATCATCACTTTCTCGCCTGGCTTTACTTTCAAAGAGTAGTTTACCAGCGACTCTCCCAGCTTCTGCCAACGTTTATCTGTATCTGCCATAATCAAACCTCACCCTACAGTTCGATCTCGAACTGGCTGTCTTCGTCCAGATCTTTATACAGAAAATCATTGGCGTAGGCTCTCTCCGGCAGCAGAATCAGCGCGTTTAACTGCTCCTCATGAACTGGCAGCGGAGTCAGATGATATACGCCCGGATAGAGCGTGATCACGGTCCCTTTGGGCACAAGAAACGCTTTGGTCTGAGTCACATCGAAATCTCCGGATGCCAGACTGACATGCATGACTGCATCGTCATTCAGAGGGATCATCCCCTCACAGGTGTGGGTATGCCACTCCACCCCCGTCACCTGATACCCGTGGGCGCGGACCGTCAGAGGTGAAAGCCCCACCGGCAGGGCAGAATCCGAATAAAATTTTGCCTGATCCCGGTAAAATTTGTGATACTCTCCGCTTAGATGATACCCTTCAGGGTTCATTGCGTTGGAAAAAGTCCCATAGGGGGCAAACGCCTCCTGCGTCAAAGGTTCTGCTTTTATTTTTCTCATAACTTGATCTCCTGATTTAAGTTCTGCTTCTGCCCTTCTCATGGCAGAGCTTTTGCTGTCTGTAGTTTAGTGTCAAAAAAAGGAGCGCAAAAATTCGGACACGTATTTTGCATATGCGATATAATCCCTGCTGGAATCACAGAAAATCTCAGCCGTAAAAAGATGGATATGCATTTTCTTCGCTGCCTCAATGCATGCAGCAAAATCCACATGACCACTGCCGTAATCTTTCAGGCGGTACTCTCCTGGCAGGCTGTCCTTGAGATGAAGAGACGTGATGTAGCCTTCCCCCTCTAACAGTCCCGCCACCGTCTTCTTCCCGTCTCCATCCCAGGAATTGGTCTCATTGCCGATGTCTCCATACACCCGCAGAAACGGCGAAGGAACTCTTTTGCAGATGCTGACCGCATCCGCTATGGTCCGGCAAAAGGGCTTTTCTGCATTCTCAATCCCCACCACCATCCCGTAACGGGCACAAAGATCCACCGCTTTGGTTAGATTTTCATAAAAACGCGCCACGGTTTCGTCTGTGGACGGTTCGTCATATACATCGTATCCATTGATCAAAAGGACTCTGCTGCCCAAATCAAAGGCCAGACGGCAGCCCTCCTCAAGCACCCGGAAGGACTCCTGATTCCGTCTCTCATCCAGCACTCCAAGAGGATTTTTGCGCAACAGACTCAGCGAAAAAGTGGTAAAAGGAACGCCCATGCCGGAGGAAAGATTCCTCCAGTAGGCCCGTTCTTCCTTTGTCCAGTTCAGTCTGTTCGCTCTTTCTTCCTTCAGATCCACGCAAAATTCCACATGATCAAAGCCGCATTCCTTCGCCATCTGAAGCTTCTCCTGAAGCGGCATATCATCGGGCATTGCTTTTTCGTACATTCCAAGGGAATACTGATACATAGAATCGCTCCTGATTATTTTGCAAGGGCGGTCGTCTCTTTCATCCAATCGCCGAATTTATCATAAGCTTTCCGATACTGCGCAAAATATTTTTTGTATACTTCATGGTTCTCGGGGATCGGCTCGATCCGCTTGCTGTAGCGGACCATGTGTGCAACCGCTTCCTCAAATGTCTCATAGACGCCTGCTCCGATGGAAGCTAAAATCGCCGAGCCCAGCGCACAGGACTGGGGATCCTCCGGCACATTCACCACCACATTGGACACATCTGCATGGATCTGCATAAACAGGTCGCTGTTGGTCGTTCCTCCGCCCATGTAGATCTCTTCCACTTCATATCCGGCATCCCGGAAGGACTGAAACACATTCTCCGTTCCGTACGCAACTCCTTCCATCATGGCCCGGAACAAATGTGCCTGCGTATGATTCAAAGACAGGCCATAGATGTTGCCCCGGATACTCCCGTCCGTGTAGGGAGTACGGTTGCCCTGCCACCAGTCGAGCACCAGAAGTCCGTCGGATCCCGGAGCAATCTTCGCCGCTTCCCGGTTCAGTTCTCCGTAGATCCCGCCTTCTTTATCCTTCAAATCCTGGCAGAAAGTGTTCTTATACCAGCTGATGATGGAGCCGGAAGACGTCTGTCCCCCCTCAACCATCCCGTAATCATCACGGATACCACCCGGGAAGGGACCAAACATGCCGTTTTTCGTATATTTAAACACATCCGTCTGTCCAAGAATCAGATGACTGGAACCGGTGATCAGCGCAATCTTTCCCGGAGAAATCACTCCTAAACCAAAGCAGCCGATGTAGGCATCCGGTCCGCCCTGAGCTACAATCGTATCCGTGGAAAGCCCGAGAAACTCTGCCGCTTCTTCGGACAATGTCCCCAGGTTATCTCCCAGTCTGTGAATCTCCTTCGGAAACTTGTCCAGCACATCCTGAAGTCCGATCGCCGAATACAAAGATTCCGGGAAACCGCCGTTTGGCTTGTCATAATACCAGCGGGCGGAGATGTTGGACATATTGATCGTCCATTTTCCGGTCAGTTTGTAGGTGATCCAGTCCGCACACTCGCAGACCACATCTGCATTGTTGTAGTTTTCCGGCTCGTTTTTCTTCAGCCACAGAGCCTTGCACGGCATCCACTCCGCCGATACATTTCCGAAACCGTTGAACTTCAGCGCCGGGTCATTGGTGGCACGAATCTCCTCGGCCTCTTTGTAGGAACGTACATCCATCCACAGAAGGCAGTCCCGAAGGGGCGTACCATCTTTTTTGCACAGCATCACAGAACATGCGGTCACATCATAACCGATGGCGATGATGTCCTTTTTGTCCACTCCTGATTTTTTGAGCGCCTCTTTCATACTGTTCTGCAGACAGTTCCACCAGTCTTCGGGCTTTTGTTCTGCCCAGCCCGGACGCTCATGATATGTATTGTATTCTGTCACGGCAAAACCAACCTCGTGCCCGTCCAGCTTGTAGATTCCCACACGCACGCTGCCAGTTCCCATATCAAAACCAATCAGATATTTTTCAGCCATGAAAGCAGTCCTCCTCTGTCTTATAATCCTTTGCGGAAGTCTTTCACTTCAGCCATGAATTCTTTCACGCGATTGACATCCACTGCATTTTCAAAAATTCCGTCATATTTAAAAGTTGTGGCACACACAGCGCCGTCTGCATAGGTCAGCTGGCGCTTGATATTGTCTTTATTGCATCCGGTGTTGCAAAATACCGGTGTACGCTTCAGCGCGTCTTTCACCCTGCGCAGAATCTGGGTATCCGTCTCAGAGCCTGCTGTCAGTCCGGAGACGCAGATCGCATCCGGATGGTTGTTGAATTCCGTTGTCTTCGCGATATCCTCGATCTCGCGGTTTCCAAGGTAGGATGCCGCCTCAGGAACAATATTGTAAAGCATTTTGATATCTTTTCCGGATACAGCCATCTTATGCCGTGCGGTTGCACCTACATTGGTGTTCCACAGGCCGAAATCAGAAGCATAGACTCCGGATATGATCTCACGGATAAATTTGCCGCCCACAGCCACCGCCAGGTCGATGGAGGCAATGGGATCCCACAGGCAGTTGACCCCGAACGGAATCTTGATCTCACTTTTCAATTCTCCGATCACACTTGCCATGGAGGCAACCGTAATCGTTTCCACTTTTGTCAAATAAGGAAGACTGAACTCGTTGGAAAACATGATGCCGTCAACGCCGCCTTCCTGCAGCGCATGAAGATCCTTTCTGGCACACTCCAGCACCTTCTCCATCCCGCCTTCTGCATCATAACCAGGATCTCCCGGCATCGGCTGCATATGGCACATTGCGATGATTGGTTTCTCCACGCCAAACAAATCCTTTGTCCACATAATAAATACCCTCCTAATTATAGTTCCGCATCTGTCCTGTCCCTTCGCCCTATAGTCTGGAAGGCT
>CAJTYJ010000014.1:49834-61565 GCA_910583895.1 uncultured Lachnospiraceae bacterium | reverse complement strand
TTCCTGCCGCTTCCCGCCATGAAATCCTTCCTGGGCTTCGGGCAGACAGATGCTGATTTATAGTTCCGCATCTGTCCTGTCCCTTCGCCCTATAGTCTGGAAGGCTTTCCTGCCGCTTCCCGCCATGAAATCCTTCCTGGGCTTCGGGCAGACAGATGCTGGTTTATTGTTCCGTTGTTTCTACCCTATTATTTTTTTGCGCCCGTCGGGCGTCTGTCTAAACACCATGCTGTTTTTTCAGCACCATTTTAAAAAGTCTCTGCCCACGCTTTATACAGCAGGCTTCCCACGATCGCACCCTGATCAGGAACCCCTGCAAGCTTTTCCCTGTGAACATAAGCTTTTCCATGAACAGGAGCCATAGATTTTGTCGCCTCCACACCAGAGAGCGCTGCCTCATAGGCGATCCTGGTCAGTTCCTTTGGATCATCGGTTCCTGCAGCGGCTGCTTCGGCTGCCGCGTCTGCGGCCGGCTTCAGCGCATCTAAGACCGTACGGTCTCCCGGGCTGGCCTTTCCCCGCTTTTGCACACCATGATAGTATGCCTGGCAGAAAGACACAAAGTCCTCCGCTCCAAGACTCTTTTTGCCTTTCAGCGCCTTGCCCGCCTCCACAAATCCGCTTCCCATCAGCGTTCCCATCGTAGATGGAACTTTTGCGGCGATGGCAGATCCGATCTTAAAGATCATCTTTCCAAGATCGTCTTCCCCAAAAGCCTCACCGGCTTCTGCTCCGGCCTGAAAGCCTTTACTCATAGTCATGCCAAGATCTCCGTCTCCGGACGCTGCGTCCAGTTCGATCAGATAGTCTTTGTTCGCGTCCATTTCCTCTGACGCTTTTTTAATAAAACGTACGATATCTTCCCTTGTGATCTCCATAATCTTATATCTACCTGCCTTTTACTGGATTGCACTCTGATGGATAAACGGGGTGTCCGCTTCCGTGGAGAGGTATTTTTTCAGCTCCTCATCCAGTTTCATCACGGAGACTGAAGCGCCGACCATATCCATGGAGCTTGCAAACTCACCGGCCTTCGCAAAATAAACGCTGACTTTTCTCTCATCCAGAATCTCGGTGACCCTCTTATACATGATAAACAGCTCTTCCAGCGGAGTTCCTCCAAGACCATTCATAAGGACCGCTACCTCGTCCCCTTCTTTGACTTCCAGATCCGCCAGAATACGTTCCAGCATATAATCAACCGTTTCATCCGCCGTCTTTAATGGGCAGACCTCAACACCCGGCTCTCCGTGGATGCCCATGCCAAGCTCCATCTCGCCCTCTTTTACCTCAAAATTCGCTTTTCCGTTCTCCGGAATCACGCAGGGAGACAGCGCCACACCGAACGTACGTACGCTTCCATTGGCCTTCTCGGCAATTCTCGCCACTTCCTCCAAAGGAAGCATCGCATCTGCTGCCGCTCCGGCACATTTGATCACAAAATAAATGCCCGCAACACCGCGCCTCTTGTCCTCTTCGCCCTTTGGTGCAGAAGCCACATCATCACAGCCCTTGACATGCAGACATTTGATATCATCAAAGTCCACCAGCTCTTCTGCCATTTCAAAATTCATGATGTCGCCGGTGTAATTTCCATAGACATACAGTACGCCTGCTCCGGAATCAATCTCACGGGTGACATTGGCGATCTGCTCCGCACTGGGCGACTGGAAAACGCCGCCGATGGCACAGCCGTCTAACATTCCATCGCCGACAAACCCTAAAAACAAGGGCAGATGTCCGCTGCCGCCGCCGGTCATCAGACCAACTTTTCCTTCTTTTTTACGCTTTGTGACATAACAGCGCATGTCGTCTTCCACATAGGTTACACGGTCCTTGTAGGCCGCATAGATTCCTTTTAGCATATCATCTACATACTCTTCTGGTTTGTTCAATAATCTCTGCATTTTAGCTCTCCTTTTCTATTGCTTTTTCTGCATTGCGTCTCTTCCGGTTCTCACTGATCCGGTCGCCATAATAGTTCAGAATCATGGCTCCCACCAGCAGAGCTCCCCAGATAAAGGTTTTAAAATAACTGTCTACACGCAGCATATTAAATCCGCTGGACAAAAACTGCAAAGTCAGAATTGCCATGACCACACCGCTGACCTTTCCAAAACCGCCGTTGGGATTGATCCCGCCGAGAATCGCAACGATCAGACACTGCAGTACATAGGAAGAACCATAACTGGCCTTCGCAGAATTCGCTCTGGAGGCAATGATGATGCCTGCCACGGAAGAAAGCACACCGCTTAACACATGGGTCATAATGATGACCTTCTGGTTTTTAATTCCGGAGAATCTTGCCGCTTTGGGGCTCGTCCCGGACAGATACAGCTCCATACCATATTTTTTCTTCTGGAGCAAAATGGTGAATATAACCACCACAATCATGAACACAACCAGCGGACCGGGAATGCCCAGAAATTTTCCGGCACCGACAAACGTAAAAGCATCCGGCGTTCCAAACACGGCCGCTCCTTCTGTCACCCCGATGCCCAACCCCATAAAAATTTCCTGGGAGCCAAGGGTAGCCAGCATGGCCGGAATACCAATATAGGCAATCAAAAGACCATTCAAAAAGCCGCAGACCAGTCCGCAGACCAGAGCCACCATAAGACCGATAAAAATAGCCGGCCAGGTACCGATGGACGGTTCCAGTTTGATGATGGTCAGGCAGCAGAACACACCGCTTAGATTCGCAATGCCGACCACCGAAAGGTTAATCCCGCCCAGCAGCATGGTAATAGAGACTGCGATAGCCAGAATTCCGATCTCGGGAAACTGAGTTGCCATGGAAGAAATATTGGCTCCGGTGACAAACTTTCCTTTTGTGATGATGGTCATCAGGATAAACGCCACCACCATGATAAAAAACAAACGCATAAGACTGGCGTCCTCTGTGAATCCTTTCAGGAAATTCACGCGTTTTTTCTGTTCTGTATTATTTGCCATCCTCGTCTACACCTCCATCTCATCATCCAGAATCTTCGGAATCTTCCGGCTGTTTTTCAATTCTTTGTATGCGGACAAAGACACACCTGCCAGGATAATCAGTCCGGAGACAAGCTGCTGCCATATGGATGTAATCCCGATCAAAATGAGCGAATTCTGCGCCACCGTGATCAGCATCAGACCAAGAAGCGTTCCGACTACGGTTCCTTTTCCGCCGGAAATGCTGGTTCCGCCCAGAACCACCACAGCGATGCACATCATCTCACTGCCCATCAGGTCTGTGGGAATGCACATGCGGGCCTGCATGGCATGGCAGATTCCCCCAAGTCCGGCTGCCATACCGATAAACGTATAGACAAATATGGTGATGCCTTTTACGTTGAATCCGGCTCTCTCTGCAGACACGCGGTCCCCGCCAATTGCATAGATTCCTCGTCCAAGCATCGTATATTTCAAAATAATATGTACAATCACAAGTATCGCAACCAGGAAAAGGAAGGTATAGGTACAGGTTGCCGTGGTGCTTCCGCTGGTCACCCGGATCATCTGTGCTTTGCCAAAAGCCTCCATGGAGGGGCAGAGCCGGTTTACCGGTTTCGAACCGGCCAGGGTAATCAAAAGTCCATAGAATAAGGAGGAAGTACCAAGTGTGACAATAAACGCCGGAAGTTCAAATTTTGTAATGATGATTCCGTTCAAAAGTCCAAGAACAGTTCCGATTGCCACTGCCATCAAAATCGGCACGATGACCGGACCGCTGTATTCAAGGGATTCCATCAGTTTGCTTGTCAGATACATGGCACAGACCGCAATGGCCGGGAAAGATACGTCAATTCCTCCGGCAATAATGCCCAGCATCAGTGCAAAGGACATGATTCCCATAATGATTCCGTTTTTCATCAGGCTGACCACATTGGCAAGGGTGAAGAACACCGGATTCATCAGACCGATGATCAGACACATCACTACCAGCGTAACCGCAACATAAAATTCATTTCTTTTCAATAATTTTTTCATTTCGTCGCAGCCTCCTTATTGGCATCAATCAGGATGTCAGACAATGTATCCTCTTCTAGGCCGTCTGTGCTCAGTTCGTCTGTAATCCGTCCTTTTTTCATAACAAGGACCCGGTTGCAGTTGTCCACCACTTCCGGTATGTCATCGGAGATGATGATAATGCCCATGCCCCGGCCCGCCAGCATCCGGGTATAATCATAGATATCCGCCTTCGCCCCCACGTCAATACCAACGGTAGGACTGTTCAGGATCAGGACTTTGGGATTGGTTGCCAGCCATTTGGCAATCACTACTTTCTGCTGATTCCCTCCGGACAGCGCCTGCACCGGCAGCTCTGTGGACGGAGTCTTTACCTTCAGCTCCTCCACCCATTTTTCCGAACGTTCTCTGACGCCGGCATCGTCGATCAGGGTCAGCTTATTCAGATTCCGTTCAATCACAGCCGCGATCATATTTCTGGAAATCGTCTGGGGCATGAACAGACCTTCGGTCAGACGATCTTCCGGCACATAAGCGATCCCCGCATCGATCATCCCTTTCACAGAAGTAGCCGTCAGTTCTTTTCCTTCCAGGATAATCTTCCCTTCTGTAATCCGCTCCAGATTCAAAAGTGCTTTCGCCAGTTCACTTCTGCCAGAACCCAGAAGACCGGTGATCCCGAGAATCTCTCCCGGGTACAGCTGAAAGGATACATCCTTGAACAGATCCTTGATACCAATATTCTGCACCTCAAAAAGAGGCTGCTCACCGATGTGCTCCGGTTTGAATTTGACCGTCTCAATCTCACGGCCGGTCATATAGTAGACAAACTTTTTCCGGTCAAATTCCTGCAAAGAGCCCTCAATCACTTTTTTTCCGTTCCGGAAAATCGTCAGCTCCTTTGCAAGCTCATAGACCTCTTCGATTTTATGGCTGACAAAAAGGATGGAAATCCCCTTTGCCTGCAGATCTTTGATCACTTTGAACAGTGATTTTACTTCATTCTTAGTCAGTGCAGTTGTGGGCTCATCCAGAATCAGAAGCCTTGCATTCTGCAAAAGAGACCGACAGATAGCGACCAGCTGCTTGCTTGCCACCGGAAGTTCTGACAGGATCGCATCCAGATCCAGATTCACATTGATCATATCCAGTGCTTCCTGGGCCCTCTCTCTCACCCGTTTCCAGTTTACAAATTTCTTTCCGTCCAGGCGTTCTGCCGACAACGCGATGTTTTCTGCCACCGTAAGATTGGGGAACACCGAAAAATCCTGATAGATTACCTGAATGCCAAGATCAATCGCCTGCTGGGGATTTAAGTGGGAATACTGCTTCCCATTGATTTCAATCGTCCCCTTATCCGGCTTGTAGAAACCTGAAATAATTTTAATGACCGTCGACTTTCCGCAGCCGTTACCTCCTGCCAGACATCTGACTTCTCCTTCCCGTATGTCCAGATCAATGTCCTGGAGTGCTTTTACGCCGGCGAAGGACTTTGATATTCCGGTCAGTTTTATCACACTCTTATTCGCCATTCTTATTCCTTCCTTATTTAATAAACGAGGACTGTAACGTATCCATCACAGTCCTCGTATTGTTCACTGTCCTCCTTGTTTGGAGAACCGCTTTTTTATCAGTCCTGATAAGGCCAGCTGAATTTAATTAGAAATCATAGTCTCCCATATTATCAACGGTCACATCGATCCATGCTTTTCCATAGAACACCTTATCAACGAGCTTCAGATTCTGGTATCCCTCTGCTTCCAGACTCATACCATCAGCCACTTCCTCGCCTTTGAGCACTTTAAGTGCCAGCTCATTCATTGCATAACCTGCAAGTGCCGGATCCCAGAAGGAAATCTCATCAATGGCACCGGACTCCAGATACTGGCCTGACACAGATACCAGAGAAGTACCGATCACATAGGTAGAATCCTCTTTGCCTGCTTCCTCAATCGCACGTGCAATACCAGGAGCGTCCGTCATAGCGGAACCCTGGAATCCAATCAGATCCGGATTCGCTGCCAGAAGCTCTTTTGCCTTCGCGTAAGCTTTATCAGAATCCTCTGTGGTCTCATTCTTGTTGCTGTAAACTTCCATATTCGGATACTTCTCTTCCTGAAGTCCTGTGGAAGCATCCACCCACTCATTGTGGGAGGTAGCGGTCAGAGAACCTACGAACGTCGTATACTGTCCCTCTCCGCCCATCATCTCACCAAGCTGCTCCATAAAATGAGCGCCGTACTCGGAATTATCAAATGCCTCGATGTCGTAATCTACATTTTTCGCATCAGAAGCCTCGTGGGAAATCACCACGATCCCTGCATCTCTTGCTTTCTGGAGAACCGTCTCCAAAGACTCCGTGGAGTTCGGAACCACACAGATTGCATCCACGCCTGCTGCGATGGCATCCTCAATTACCTGCACCTGTGCCGCCGGGTCACCGGTGTTCGCGCCGGTCTGGTATGCGTCAACTCCCGTATCTGCCGCAAACTGATCCACGCCTACCTGCATCCTGTCAAACCAGGCAACACCCGTCAGTTTTACAACTGTCGCAATGGTGTACTCGCTGTTGTCTTTCGCCTCTGCAGCGCTGTCCGATCCCGTATCTGCCGGAGCTTCTGCCTCTTCGGCATCCGGTGTACTGTCTTCTGCTTCTGCAGCAGCCGGTTCACTGTCCGCCGCCGGTTCCGATGCGCTTCCGCCGCCAGAACAGCCAATCAGAGAAACTGTCATTGCAGCCGCCAACAAGATGCTTAGTTTTTTCTTCATAGTAAATACCCTCCGTCTTTCTATAATCGGATTTGCCGATTATGTTTTGCCAGTCGGCATATTGCACAACATTTTATACAACTACCAAACTGTTTTGCATAACAAGCATAGCATTTTGACGTACATATGTCAAGTTTTTTTTCTTTTTTGCAACACCCTGCTGTTTTATGGGGGATTGTTTACATATGTAAACTATATATGATACTATTACTATTTTTACTCAAGTATGGCTCTAAGCCCGCCGTACACCTGGAAAATCCGGCACCAGCAGATGCATGAAATATGATTTTAATTGAAAGAACATGTAGTTTTTAATACGATTTCTCTTGACATCCGTATAAGAAAGCCCTATAATTACTTTGAGTATCAAAATAATTATAGGGCTATTCTTCCATAAATACTTTTACTGTCCAGAAAGGGAAATCTTATGAAACGGCAAACACTTTGTATCGGCAATAAAACAGCAAAACTTCCTCTGATTCAGGGCGGCATGGGGGTAGGTGTAAGCCTCTCGGGACTTGCCGGCGCTGTGGCAAAAGAAGGCGGGATCGGTATTATTTCCACCGCCCAGATCGGATATCGGGAACCAGATTTTGAACAGGATCCCAAAAAAGCCAATCTGCGGACCCTTCGCGCAGAGCTGAAAAAAGCCAGAGCCATCGCAAAAAAAGCCGACGGTACCTGTGACGGTCTTTTGGGTTTCAATATCATGGTGGCCACAAGAGATTATGAGGACTATGTACGGGCAGCGGCAGCGGCAGGCGCTGACGTGATCATCTCCGGCGCCGGTCTTCCCGTAGATCTGCCTCAATATGTCGAAGGAACCGATACCCGGATCGCTCCCATCGTATCTTCCGAAAAAGCCGCCCGCCTTCTTTTAAAAAACTGGGACCGCCACTATCACCGCACCGCAGATTTTCTTGTGATCGAAGACGCTCATGCCGGCGGACATTTAGGTTTTTCCAGGGAACAGCTTGCACACCTGAAAGAGGAGCACTTCGATTCTGACTATGATCAGGAGATCCGCCGCATCCTTGCCTGTGTGAATGGCTTTGCAGAAAAATACGGCGTCCACATCCCCGTCATTGTCGCCGGTGGAATCATGGATGCCGCCTCTGTGGATCATATGCTGTCACTGGGCGCCGCCGGAGTTCAGGTTGCCACTCCTTTTGTGACAACCAAGGAGTGCGATGCGGCTCTTCCCTTTAAACAGGCTTATATTGATGCCTGCCCGGAAGATATCGAGATTACCCAAAGCCCGGTTGGAATGCCTGCCCGCGCCATTCGCAATGCTTTTCTTGAAAAAATGAAACAGGGAAAGGAATCCATCTCCCGCTGCTACCGCTGTCTGGAAAAATGCAGTCCCAAGACAGCGCCTTACTGCATCACCCAGGCGCTTATCCGGGCAGTCGAAGGCGATACGGACAATGGCCTGATCTTCTGCGGGGACAATGCCGGAGCACTGACTCAAATCACCACCGTCAAAGATGTGATCCAGCGCCTGTTTCCGGACACGATCTGTGCAACTTCATAAATCAATGATGCAAACCACACACTAAGTACCCGATGTCTGTGCAGCGATCTGGTCAGCCAGATCGCTCAGATACAGATATCGCTCCATCTTCTCTTCCAGAAGTACTTCTTGTTCTTCTTTCTTTTGGGTCAGCTGATTCAGCTTCACAAAATCAGTGGCCGCAAGGTCCATCTTTTGTTCCAGATCTGCAAGCGTTTCCTCAATCTTCGCGATCTCGTCCTCAATGGTCTCGTAATCTTTTTGTTCCTGCCAGGTAAATTTACGTTTTACCGTCTTTACTTTCTCTGTCTTTTCTGCACTGCCTTTTCCAGTCCGCTCCGAAACTGCCAGAGGTCTGCTCTTTCGCTGTCTGACTTCCAGATAATCTGAATACCCGCCTTCATACTGACGGATTTTTCCTCCGCCCTCAAAAGCAAAGAGACGCTCCGCTGTCTTGTCCAGAAAATACCGGTCATGGGACACCATGATCAGGATCCCCGGAAACCAGTCCAGATAATCTTCCAGTATGGCCAGTGTCTGGATGTCCAAATCATTGGTAGGTTCGTCCAAAATCAGAATATTCGGAGCCTCCATCAGCACTTTCAGAAGATACAGGCGCCGCTTCTCTCCGCCGGACAGTTTTTTGATCCGGGAGTGCTGAAGCGCCCCGTCAAACAAAAACCGCTCCAGCATCATGGCAGCCGATACACTGCCTTCCTCGGTCTGTACATACTCTGCCGTATCCCGAATGTAGTCGATCACCTTCTGCTCGGGATCCAGATATTCATTCTCCTGGGAAAAATAACCAATTTTCACCGTTGGACCGGTGATCACCGCCCCCTGGTCCGGTCTCTCCAGTCCCATAATGATCTTCATCAGCGTCGTCTTCCCGCAGCCATTGGGGCCTACAAATCCAATCCGGTCCTTCCTCCGGAACGCATAGCTGAAATCCTCCATCAGTTTCTGCGGCCCGTAACTTTTCCAAAGTCCGGACAGCTCCAGCGTCTTTTTTCCAAGTCGGGAGGATACGGTGTCGATCTCCACCTTCTGATCCTGCACCGGCGCTTTTGTCGCCTCTTTTAAAGTTTCATACCGCTGAATATGTGCCTTTTGCTTCGTTGACCGGGCACGGGCGCCCCGTCGCATCCATTCCAGTTCTATTCGGAGAATATTTTTATTTTTCTGGTATGTGGCAAGTTCCAGATCCTCCCTGGCCGCTTTTGCCTCCAGAAAACCGCTGAAGCTGCATGGATAACTGTAAAGATTTCCTTTATCGATCTCCACAATGCGTCTGCACACACGGTCCAGAAAATACCGGTCATGGGTCACCATCAGCAGTGCCCCTTTTCTCTGCATCAGCGCCTGCTCTAACCAGAGCACCATATCGCTGTTCAGATGGTTGGTCGGTTCGTCCAGCAAAAGAAGATCACAGCTGGCCATCAGAGCCGCCGCCAGCGCCACCATCTTTTTCTGTCCGCCCGAGAGATGATCGATCACTGCATATGCGTCTTCAAACCCCATCAGATGCAGAATCGCCTTGCTGTCCCCCGCGATGCTCCACTCGTTGTCCTCTGTCCGGTTGGCTGTCACCACATAGTCGTAAATCGTCATTCCCGGAGGAAATTCCGGATTCTGCGGCAGGTAGCGGACGTACACCCGGTTTCCCTTTACCACCTCGCCCTGGTCCGGTTCTTCCAACCCGGCCAGGATCCGCAGAAAGGTGGATTTTCCCGTTCCGTTGATCCCGACAATGCCAATCTTGTCCTGATCTTCGATCCCGAGATCCACTCCCCGAAAAAGCTCTTTGTCTGTGTAGCTTTTCCATATACCCTTTGCTGTCAACAAATTCATCGCTTTTTACTCCACAAAATCTGCTTCCCGAAGCAGACGGTTGCCAAACTCATCCACACTCTTCTTTGTCACTTTTTCCAGCAGATGACGGATGCTTCCCTTGCCCGCATGCTCGATGGCGCCGTCAATGATATCTTTAACTTCTGCCACCATAACCATGTGATCGTTGGTCTGTCTGCTCCCGATCTGATCGTAAAGCGCCAGCACCCCAAACTCATCAAAGGTATACCCAAGCTCCTGGGCATAGGATTTTCCAAAAGATACCAGCTCATCATTGGTAAACACCGGAATGTCGATGGTGTGGTCAAATTTGGATGCAAAATTTTTATTTCGGTGAAACAGCTGCTCTACTTCTTCTGCAGAATCTTCCAGGATTACAAGAAGGCCGCCGGTATCTGACTCCATGGCAAGACTCAGTGCCATCAAAGTTGCATCCGAAAGTCCTCCGGCGCTTTCGATGATCAACGCTCCGCCCTTCAGCTTCTTCATAATCTCATAGATGTCTTTGGTATTCAGCTTCTGACCGCTGATTTTGGCCAGGCGCTTTCCTTCAATCCGCCCCTGCTTTTGCAGTGCTTTCACGATGTCAATGGCCAGAGTAGTCTTCCCATTCCCCTGTTCTCCGGTGATAATCAGATTACCGCTGGAAGAATTTGGCTTCCCGGTCCTGGGATTGTCCTTAAACAGCACCGATAACTGTTTGCTCATTCCTTTTACAGATGTGAAGTACGCGAACAAATGTGCCTGTTCCTTGGTCAGATGGCCGGCATTGACTGCCATCTCCGACACTTCCGCCGCCAGGGAGCGCTCTAACTCCTGTATCATATTCATAGAAGACCCAGAAGAAGCCCTCACACGTTTTGCACCGCCTGCCAGCTCCCCTGTGTCCTCCAAATCTTCGACGACAAACTCATCTTCGCCGTCTTCTTCATCCAGATCCGGAGGCAGATCATCTTCTGTGACAACCGGCTCTTCTTCCTCTTTTTCCGCCTTATCCACCTCGCTTAAAATCCGCCGGACCTCTTCCGGGATTTCGCTGGATTCTCCGGCGATCAGCTTCATCAGCTCTGCCGTTTCCTGCCGGACTTTTTCCTTGCGGATCCGGGCCTTCTCGGATTCTGCCTTTAGAATTGCCTCGGTCTCTTTTTTCTTATTTTGCCATTCTGTCAGAATTTCATCAATGCTGATGGGTCCAGAGTTCTGGGAAGGTGCTTCTTCTGGGTCTTCTTCTGTCACTGCTTCCGAACGTCCCATGCCCGTGCCTTTCTCAGCACCGGTTTTCGAAGCTTCTTCCGGCACTTCCGGTTCTGTTTCTTCTTCCAGCCCAAAATCCGGCAGTTCGATTGTTGTATCCTCTTTTACATCCAGCTCTGGAATTTCTTCCCGTTCTTCGGATGCTGACTCTGTCTCTCCTTCCAGTCCAAGATCCGGCAGCTCGATCGTCGTATCCTCTTTTACATCCGGCTCTGGAATTTCTTCCTGTTCTTCCGGTGCCGGCTCCGTCTTTCCTTCCAGCCCAAAATCCGGCAGCTCGATCGTTGCATCCTCTTTCAGATCCGGTCCTGGAATTTCTTCCCATTCTTCGGATGCTGGCTCTGCCTCTCCTTCCAGTCCAAGATCCGGCAGCTCGATCGTTGCATCCTCTTT
>CAJTYJ010000014.1:0-49734 GCA_910583895.1 uncultured Lachnospiraceae bacterium | reverse complement strand
TCCTCTTTCAGATCCGGCTCTGGAATCTCTTCCTGTTCTTCGGATGCCGGCTCTGCTTCTCCTTCCAGTCCAAGATCCGGCAGTTCGATCGTCGCATCTTCCCGCAGATCCGCTTTTAGAATCTCTTCTTCTGAATCCGGCTCTGCCTCTCCTTCCAGTCCGAGGTCCGGCAGTTCGATCGTCGCGTCTTCCCGCAGATCCGGCTTTTCCTCTTCCGGAAACGAAAAATCAATCTTTACATCCATCCCCAGATCCGGGAGATCAATGATTCTTTCCTCTTCCGGATGTTCTTCCGGTTCTTCCAACGCTCGCTCAGCGCCCAGATCCAGGCTCGGCAGTTCGATCGTCGCGTCCTCCTGAAGCAGTTCATCCAGATTCCCGGCCAGCTCCGCCTGCAGATTCATCGTATTAAACCGATCCGTAGAAAACTCCTGGACTGCCGTGTCCTCAAAATGATCCTCGCTCACAGAAGGAACCAGACCCTTCACCTGGCAGTTATACTTTTGCTGCTGTTCTCTCGTCAAAGGCTCATACTTTTGCTTCAGCTTCAGCGCCTTTGACACATATTCCCCCTCGCTGAACCAAAGAATCAGCTCATCGCACTCCCGGACGCACTCCCTTGACAGACCTGCCTCGTCGTACCGCTCTGCCAGCTCATATGCCCACTTTTCCTGATATTCATGGGACTTGTACTCATTGAGAATCTTGATCTGATCTTCCAGGCTTGATCCCCTTTCCCGGTAAATCTGATATTTCAGAATATAGCGGCTCTGATCATGGGGCGCCACTTTCACAAACTCTCGGTACAGAGAGATTGCCTCTTCAAAATTGTGCATCTTTGTGCAGACTTCCGTCATCCGATACAAAAGCATTCGTCCCACAGGTGCACGGTCGTAGGCGATATCCAGTATCTCCATGCACTCCCCGTAACGATCTGTCTTCTCGTAGATTTCACTGACCACATACAGCATATTCAGATTTCTCACCCGACGCCAGTCAATGGTATCGGCAATCTTTGCCGCTGTCACATAATCTTTCTTTTTTACCAGTTTGTCAATCTGCTCTGCTTTCAGCCGATATTCGTACTTATCCAATGGCTCCTATCCCCGTTTCCCTTATGCTTCCCTACATTTCGACAATCTTTGAGCAGGCAATCGCCAAGGCCCCGTCTCCAATATGGCATGCCACACTCAATGACAACTCATTCACCAATATGACCGGATATCCCGGAAACTCTGCTTCAATCTCTTTTTTAAACTCCAGCGCTGCTCCTTCATTGTTCGTATGTGCAACATCGATCCGCATCCTGCATCCTTCAAAGCGCTTTTCCAGATCGCCTCGGATCGCGTCCAGCATCACCCTCTTTGCCGCATTCATAGTCCGAACTTTGGAAAATGCATCCAGCTTCTCTCCCTGGATCTGCAGGACCGGCTTCAAACGCAGCATGGTGCCAAGCGCTGCAGCTGCCGGCGTGATCCTTCCGCCCTTTTTCAGATATTTCAAAGTCGTCAGCGTGATGTAGATGCTCGCCTGCAGCGCCTCTTCCTCCAAAACAGCCCGGATCTGAGCCGCACTTTTTCCCGCCTTTGCCAGATTCTGTGCATCAATCACAGAAGAAACCTGCGTGATGGAGATGCGCTGGTTATTGACCACCTCCACTTTCCCGTCATAATCCTCAGAAAGCATCCTGGCTGTCTGGCAGCTCCCGCTCAGTCCGCTGGACATGGGAATATGCACAATCTCATCATATTCCTCCAACAGCCTGTCCCAAAGCTCCATCACCGAATCCGGCGACGGCTGAGAGGTAGATACATCTGCGTCCTTTTCCAGATATTCATAAAATTCCTTCGGAAACAGATCCACCCCGTCTAAATATTCTTTTCCATTGATCAGAAACGGCATGGGGAGCACATAGATCCCCATCTCTTTCGCCTTCTCCTGGCTGATCCCGCTGTTGCTGTCTGTGACAATTGCTACCTTACTCATATCATACTCCCATCTGTCATTCTGTCCTTTGATTTTCCGTCTATTATAGCAAAACATATCCCGGAAAACAAGAATAGCAGAAACCTTTTCACCGGTTTCTGCTATCCATTCGCGCAGTAGATAGGGGAATCGAACCCCTGTTTCCGCCGTGAGAGGGCGGCGTCTTAACCCCTTGACCAATCTACCATCTCTGTATGTCGCCTTGTCCTGTCGACTTGATTACTATATCATATGTCTTTTCAAAATGCAAGTCTTTTTTTAATTTTTTTACATATTTTTTTCCCGACCTGCAAACACTGTGAAAAAGGAGGGATTCACATGGATTATATCAATGCCTTCTGGGTGGGCGGACTGATCTGCGCACTGGTGCAGATCCTGATGGAAAAGACAAAACTGATGCCGGGCAGAATCATGGTGCTCTTAGTCTGCGGCGGCGCCGTGCTTGGGGCCATCGGACTCTACGGTCCCCTGCAGGACTATGCAGGCGCGGGCGCCAGCGTCCCGCTGCTTGGCTTTGGCAATACCCTGTGGAAAGGGATCCAGGAAGCAGTGGATACCGACGGATTCCTGGGCATCTTCAAAGGCGGCTTTACTGCCAGTGCCGCCGGCATCTGCGCCGCACTGGTCTTCGGTTACCTGGCAAGCCTTGTCTTCGATTCCAGAATGAAAAAATAAACAAAAGCGCGGTGATTCAGCACAGATCGAAACAATGCCTGTCAGGCCATAAGCACATGATTCAGAAATTCAAAAAGCGGAGTCTGCCGCCTTCACCGCGCAGACCCCGCATGTCTTTCCTTAATATCTTTAGAGAACACCTGGCTTCCCAAACAGAATGCCCCGATAACGGGCCAGAACATTCAACAGTACACTTCCCAGAATGGCAACCGCAATCACTTCTCCAATTCCCACCGTCAGCATCATAAATGGAATCGGAAGCAAAACTCCGTACCCAAAACGCAGTACAAACGGCACAATCACCGTGTTCGCTACAATGGGCGGCAGCAGCAAAAGCACTTTGTTTTTGCGCAGATAATAGGTCCCCACTGCTCCCAGCAGTGTCGCAAGACTTCCGAATACCACATCCACCAAAACAGAACCTCCGATCAGGTTGGACAAGAGGCAGCCGATGAAAAGTCCCGGTATGGCCGCCGGCGTAAAAAACGGCAGAATGACCAGCGCTTCCGCCACACGCACCTGCACCTCCCCATAACTGATGGGTGCAAATGCCACGCACAGTACTACATAGACCGCTGCGATCAGCGCAGCCTGAGTGAGAAATAACACTTTGTTTTCCTTCATATTTTGTTGTCTCCTTTAGTTTTGTTTTACGTCAGGAAGGTCTCGAACTGACGTTTTGCTTTTGAAAAGCCTTGATCTTCTGGCTTATCCGAAGTCTTATTATACAGAGAATTTAAGAAATGTCAAGTCTTGAGACGGTAAAATCTTCTGAAAATTTATATTTTTTTAAAAAATAGGTTGACAAATTATTTTTTCATGCTATAATAAACTCATAAAACAGAAGAGAAAAAGAAGAAAACAAATAATCCGGAAAGAAGGAGCAGGAAAAGGAGGAGATTCCAATCAAAACTTAACGATCTACCCCATAATAAAACAGAAAGGAAGGTACGGACCACCGGTAATATAAGATTTTTCAAAACTGAATAAATATTTTTTTTAATCATAATTACCAATTGGTAATAAGAAATGCTTTGATAAAGGAAGGTAAAGGAACATACCTTGTTAATAAAAAACCCGCGTGGAAGACCGTAAAGATTCCAAAAGGAATTGCATACGGCAAAAAGGTCATAACAGACCACATATATCAGGGTCCCAAGAGACCATAAACAGATATAGAGGACAAAAGAAAGAGAGGTTCAGTCCATTGGAAATAGCCGTTTTATAGGCGATATGAGAATTTGCCAGACAGATTCTGATATCGCCTTTTTCATGTCCTTTTACCGGTACTGTTGTTTCCATTTTTCAAAATTCCAGGTTCGCAAAAACCGTTCTGCTCCATTCCAGCCATTTTCAAAAAGTGCTCTGCTCTCTTCCTTGCCAAGATCAAAATCAACCGCACTGATCTTGTGCCGTTTTTCTCCTTCTCCTACAGAGGCTAAGATGCCGATGGTCCGCTCATAGTCCCCGCGGGAGGGCTGATGATTGTCGATGGCATCCAGACTGGTGGACACGATGGCTTTCAGATAATCCACCAGATTGGGCTGAGCCTGGCAGGACTGACTTCTGCACGGTTCCTTTTCGTCCATAAACCGAAAACCGAAGGTGGGATATGCCGGAAGACGTTTCCCGTCATCCAGAAGCCAGATTGGATAATTGCTCAAGAGTCCGCCATCCACCACCAGATGTTCTCTTCCGGATCGGTCTTTCCAGCGAACCGGCTCAAAGAAGATGGGAATGCTCACGCTCATCCGGACCGCCGGGGCGATACAAAATTCCCCTGGATCCAGGGCAAATTCCTCCAGATCATCCGGAAGAACCAAAAGTCTCCTTTCGGTCAGATCGCTGGCGGTAATCTTCAGCTTCCGCCCGGTCTTTTCCACATCTCCAAATCTGCGCATCCCTTTGCGGTTCAGCAGTTCGTCCATCCAGTCCTCCAGATCGTCTGTATTGTAGATGCCAAGTCTCAGGAAAAGAGAGACGCTCTTTCCCACAATTCCAAAATGATCCAGCAGATCCATTCCTTTGAACCGCATATAGTCCAGCGTCTCCAACTCTTTTTTCAGCTCTTTCCCGGTATACCCTGCCGCCAGAAGCGCCGCCACGATGGCTCCAGCTGAAGAACCGGCCGTGTCCCGGAACCTCCAGCCTGCCTGTTCCATCCTGCACACCGCTCCCACGTGTCCGATCCCCCGGACGCCTCCGCCTTCAAATACTGCGTTGCACTGTCTCTCTTTCAACAAGGACCTCCTGTGTGAAGATGTTTTTATTAGTGTATGTCATACCCGGTTGTGCCGCCATAGCAAATATGGATTACTTTGCTGCACACAATCCTGCTTTGGATCACAGCCCCTTTTTAAACGTTACAGATGGTTCAGATTGACTCGATACTCCCGCAGCCTTGCTTCATCCACGGTATGGATCAGATGTTCCAGATTGCGGACCAGTTTTTCTTTGTCTTCGGGCAGATTCCCCCGGACCTGGACCAGATTGGATGCACCATCTGTGGCAATCCTGGTGACAATCTCAAGATGTGCAATGAGGGTTTTCAATTCCGTAAGCTTCTCCAGCTCGCTCTCTTCTTTCCAGTTTCCCCGCTGAATTTCCTGATACAGTTCCGATTCCGGAAAGATCGTCAGCATGGAGGAACCAATCATCAGCGGATGCGTCTGATTAAAAACCTCTGCACTTTTTTTCGCACCTTCCACTCCCCGGCCGGCGCCGCAGATCCCTGCAAGGTAAAAGAAATAATACGAAATCCCCGCATCATCCAGCCGTCTGGTCTGTTCCATAATCGCCTGGGAGGAATATCCTTTGTTCATAAAGGAAAGCGCCCTGTCATCTCCGGTCTCCACTCCGATGGTAATTCGGTCATATCCAATCTGCCGAAGCTCTGCCAGCTCTTCGTCACTTTTAAGCGAGATATCCGTCACACGGGCAAAGCATCCGATACTTTCTGCCGACGGCAAATAGCGGTGAATCTGCTCTGCAATGGCTTTCAGCTTCCGAAAATGCAGGACAAAGGGATTGGCCCCGACCAGAAAAACCCTCCGGACTTTCCCCGGACCCGGAAGTCCCTGCAGCCGGGCAGACAGCATGGCGATGGGATCTGTGCTCCAAAGCTGCGCTTCCAGAAGATCGCTCTCTATGTCCTCCATAGGCGACATCCGAAATCGGAAAGGCAGATCGTGATACAGGGTACAAAACTTACAGCGGTGATGCGTACAGCCTGCGGTAACCTCAAGCAGCAGAGAAGAAGCCTCATAGGGCGGCCTCCAGACAGTTCCTGTGTAATGCATAAAAGAACCTCCTTATTTTTTCCCTCATTATATCACGGTACAAGAAAATAAAAAGTACGGTACTTTTTTGTAGTACCTTGTTTTTCAATTGTACCTGTGGTATTCTGAGAATAAGGAGGTTGCACAAAATGAGAAAAACCGAAACAGCGATTTTGCGCTGCAAAACCATGTCGACCCTGCAGAAAATCCTGGGCGGCAAATGGAAGCTGGAAATTCTTTATTATATCGCTTTCTGCGATATTCACCGGTTCGGCGCACTGCGCCGCCAGCTCTGCGAGATCACGGAGTCCTCTCTGACCAAACAGCTTCGGGAGCTGGAAGCCGACGGCTTTTTGATCCGTCACGACTTCCGGGAGATCCCGCCGCGGGTGGAATATCAGCTGTCTGATCTTGGAAAAAGTTTTATGGATGTGATCGACTATATGAAAAAATGGGGAGATAAGAATCTGCCAAAAGAGTAAGACCGCCGTACGCTTTGTCTCAGCCGCGCACTCCCAAAACCCGTTCCCTGGCCCGTGTCTTAATCTCCGAAATTCATAAATCGGATCACTGGTGCCGTCAAACCCACTTTTCCGTACTCCCCCTTTGGTTCCCATGTCAAAAGCTTCATGTGGAAAATCTTAGCCTGCAGTTTTCTCACACGGTTCTGCACCTCCCAAGCCAGCGCCAGAAGGCAGGCGTTTCCGTCAAAACGATCTATTCCAAACCGCAGGCCTCTTTTAAAATCCGTATCATTTCCTCTTCATGCATTTCGCATCCTTCTTCTTTCCAGTAAACACTTGCCGGCTGACTGCCGTTTTTCTCTGTGCGCGCGCTCATGATCCTCAGTTTCAGGCTTCCCTTTCGGATCATCTTATCGAAGGTACTCTTTTTTGCCTCCGGCGACATATTTGAAAATTTAGAATTGATACTTCTCTGCAGGATGCAAAGATTTCCAAACCGGTCCGCCCCGTCGCTCCATGGTTCAAACGTTCCTTCCGACGGATTCTGCGGATACCAGTGTTCCACCGAATTCCGGAATTCAAAGACAAAATCCGCATACTTTCCGGGATCTGATTTCCAGATCAGAAAATCCAGATAATTGAATACGATATGCGGCGTATTCACCCCCATCCGGTAGCCGCACTTCTGACCGGCCTCCAGGAAAAGATCAATGACTGCACGGGATGCAATCTTTTCCGTCTCTGTACCGTATTCTGTAATCCCTTCTTCTTTCGTATTTTCACAATTATTTTTAGAAAGCCAGTGCAAAAGAGCGGTGATCCAGTGCATGACCTTGGGAGAAGTATAGGATACCCGGAGCGCAGACTGGAGCATCAGATTGGTCTTTGCCCGCCTGTCATTGGTGGACGCCCACTCGCCGCTCCTTATAAAACGGGTATTGGCATAATACGGCCGTTTCTTTGTCTGCTGCCCGGACACCCGCAGCTCTTTTAAACTCCATTCACCATCCAGATCTTCATTTGCGTATTCTCTTTTGATGATATATTTGTCAAACAAAAATCTGCTCCTTAAAAGGCACACGATAAAATCCCCGGAAAACCTTTCCCTGTGATCCCATATCCGGCGTCCCTTTCTCACTCCGTTTCGGATGACGCGTTCAAAACTGTCCAGAAGTTTCTTGTCGTCCAGCAGTTCTTTCAGCAGTTCTTCCTCTGGATTCTGACTTTTCACCGAGTGAAGCCGGACAAACACTTTCAGGACATGTAGCAGAAAATACGGAAACTCCGTCACACTCTCAAACCGGACACGGCCGGGTTCCTCCGATACCATCTCATCCACAGATACCCGAAAATCTCTTTTCACAATATCAGTGATGGAACACCCGTCGCCTTCCTCCATCCAGAGCACCTCTGAATTTTTATAATCTTTCCATCTGGCAGAAGGAAGCCCCTTCCAGTCGCCTCCGAAGATCCACTCTCTGTACCGGACAGGAAAATGCATCTGCACATACCCTGTCATATCACTGCAGGCTTCCCATATTTTGGCAAAGGCAGCCTTTTCCTCCTCCCGGGAAAGATAACTCATCAGAGTCGCTTTCAGAATATCATGCTGCTCCAACTGTTCTCCCCTGGTATTCATAATTTCAAAATATCGGTTCAGATCCGTATTCTTTGGCACCTCAATCCGATACAGGATGACTCTTCCCAGTTTTTTCAAAAAGTCATCCCTGTTAAATGTCCCGTTTTCCATCCTTTCCTTCAGAATCCGGATCCCCTGATACAGCCCCGGCTCCATCTGCTCCATGTCAAAGCAGCTTCGGTTTCCTTTTATAATCTCCTGTATTTTGCTCAGCGTATAATTGGATTTTTCTCTGCATGCAAAAGACAAAACCGGCTTTAATTTCATTCCAAGACAGCTCATAAGCAGATAGAGAGACGTAAGCCTCTGCTGCCCGTCCACCACTTCATAACCGCTGCTCTGCCTTGAGACAATCACCGATCCGAGATAGTAATTTGAGTCATCATCCACGTCCTCAATGTCCTCGATCAGCTGCAGAAGCTGCTTTTCTTCCCATGCAAAGGCGCGCTGGTAAAGAGGGATCACATATCTGTATTCGGTATCAAACAGATTTCCCGATGCCCCCGCAACCGCAATCTGTTCCACCTGATTACTCATCTTCTTCCTCCGTCAGACCGTTGATCTTCTTAAGCTTTTTATAAAGCCCCCGCCATTTCTCATGAGCCGCGTCATCAGGCTCTCTCAATACCCGGACCTGCAGGCCGGAGATTTCCGTATGTACCCGTGCAAGGCTCATCTTCGGAAACACTGCCAGTTTGTTGGTATACCGGCTGTTGTCCTCACCAATGGCATATTTATTGATCGTGTCAAAACCAAGATTCTCCATATCAACCCGAATCATAAAAGACCAGGTAAACAGTTTTTTCACCGCCATCACATCAAAGTTATGAAACTTGTCATAGTACATCAGCAGCGCACAGTAAAACAGATTTCTGACATAACCAAAGCCCACAGAATGTGTCTTCCAGTCCATAATTTCCCGGATTGGGGCAAAATCGTCGTTTCTTCTGATCTCTGTCTCAATGTCTTTTCGAAGATTCAGGTAATGCTCCACCAGCTCAAAAAAATCATTCCCCGCGATAAACGGCTCTGTGATCTGAAAATACGGCATGGCCCTGCTGGCCCTCTTGGCATAAGAATAGGAAGAATTTTCCGGAATCCCTTTATAGGTGTCAATTTCCTTTATCGTAAAAGGCCTGCTTTTATTCCCGCGGGACCAGTTCCATATGGGGAAAAGAAAGAGGTCAAAAAGTTCCCGGATACCGGAGGCATCCTTTGCCTCCCATTTTGTAACCGCATGCTCCATTTCGTAGGGATATGCTTTCATTTCCCGAAGATGGTATGCCTTGAGCAGATCATGAGGATAGAGAGCCTTCCCTCTGTTGTTCTGGGAGTCAAACAGCTGAAAAGCCTCGGAAACCTTATCCACCTGGATCACCACCACTTCCAGGATATCTTTAAAGGCCTCCAAAAACTGCGCTGAAACGTCCTTGCTTTTTAGGGAAAACCACTCCCGGATAAAGCCATAGTTGTTGTGCATATGGCTTTGACTGATTTTATTCGTAAATCTGCTGTGCAAAATCCTGCAGCCTTGGCCCCCGTCTAAAAAGAGCTTCAAAAGTGCCAGGGAAATCACCCGCTGCTGTCCGTCCACAATGTCAAAGCAGGGATTCCTTCTGCTTCCGGTCCGGTGAAGAATGATGGTCCCGATCCGATATTTGAATTCATTTCTGTATTTTTCCGCATCATTGACTGCATTGTTGATATCGCCAAGAAGTTCCTCTATATTCCGGATGGTCCATTTATAGGGTCTTTGATAGGGCGGGATCTGCAGATTCATGGATAACAGGCGGCTGATACTTTGGATTTCTGCCATGGTGCGGGCTCCTCTGTTGGTAAGAACTTATGTTTTTCTTAATAATTGCAAGGCTATTTTTCACCATAGGGCGCCATCTCTTCTGCAACCATCAGAGGCTTTTGTGTTTCATCCCTGCCGCTTACATCTTTGCGAAAAGATGCTCTGTAATCATCTGCCTCATCGCTGTAATCTGTCCACATTTCACACTGGCTGATGACGGTCTTGATTGCGTCTTCCATGCCTTGCGGCGGATAGTCATATTTTCTCAGTAGCCGTTTGACCATCCTGCGCATGCCTGCCCTTGCAGACTCTTTTTTCTCCCAGTCTATCGTCCTGGATTTTCTTAACTGTCTGGTCAGTTCCCTGGTGATGGCGATCAGCTGTTCGTTGGTATAGAAATCTTTTACTGCTTCCGGCCTGGTCAGCGCATCATAGAACGCCAGTTCTTCCCCGCTTAATCCCATGGCATTTCCCGCCTTATGGGCGTTGGCAATGTCCTGGGCCATCTTCATCAGTTCCGCGATGACTTCCTCATTGGTAAGCATTCCATTCAGATAAGATTTTACCAGCCGGTCCAGCATTTCGGAAAACTGCTGCGATTTCACCACATTGGTTCTTTTATATACCCTGACCTGTTCTGCGATCAGCTTCTTTAACAGTTCAATGGACAGGTTCTTTTGCGGCATTCCTGCAATTTCTTCCAGAAACGCAGCGTTGAACAGATTAAATTCCTGATCAACATCCGTAAACAGATTGATAATGCCGTTACTTTGTACACTTTGTTTCAGAAGCTCATTCACCTGTGCATTGATCTCTTTCAGAGACGCAGCGACCGGTATCTTGATTATGACGGAACGTAAAGTCTCAAGATATGCCTCCTCCCTTCGCTCCTCGTCACTTGCAATACTTTTGGAAAGAGAAAATGCCTGTTTCATCAGATAACATTCCGTCAGGAAATTCTCCTTTGCCTCCGCCTGCTTGGGAGCCAGTAAAAAATTTACCCCATTTGTAATCAGGGTTGCTCTTGTCAGATCACTGGCTGTGGTCATGAATTCGGAATAATCAAACCCATACATCCAATCCCTGCAGACGGACAATTTCTCCTGAAACTTTTTATAAGCGCTCTCTGCCACGTCCATATTGCCAAACTGTTTCCTGTCCTGATCTGTGTACTGCCTCATGGCCGCTTTCAGAGCAGAAGCGATCCCGATGTAATCAACGATCAGCCCGCCTTCCTTGTCTTTGAATACACGGTTGACGCGGGCGATCGCCTGCATCAGATTATGCCCTTTCATAGGCTTGAAGATATACATGGTTGACATGGACGGCACATCAAAGCCGGTAAGCCACATATCTACCACAACGGCGATCTTAAATTCACTGTCGTTATCCTTGAATTCTCTCGCCAGCCCTTCGCGGTATGCTTTGCTTCCGATCAAAATTTTCCAATTGTCCGGATCCTTCTTGCCGCCGGTCATGACGATCTTCACCTTGTTTTCCCATCCCGGTCTCATCTCCAGTATTTTCTCCCGGATTCTGACCGCAATCGCCCTGGAATAGGCCACGATCATTGCCTTACCCGTCTGCTCATACTGCCTGTATGTCTCATAATGCTCCAGGATATCTGTGCACAAGGATTCCATCACTTCCGGCGTCCCCAGAACACTGTCCATATGGGCCAGTTCGCGCTTGCTCTTTTCGATATCCACCTCATCGGCATTTTCTTTCAGCCTGGCATAGGTTTCATCCATCTGTTCCAGTACTTCCGGTTTCAGATTGAGCTTGATCACGCGGCTTTCATAATAAATGGGACACGTTGCCCCGTCGGATACCGCCTGGGTCATGTCATAGATATCAATATAATTTCCAAAGACTTCCCTTGTATTTCGATCTTCCAGCGCAATGGGCGTTCCGGTAAATCCTATGTAGGTTGCAAAGGGAAGCGCTTTTCGCACACGCCTTGCATTGCCGATGGACACTTTGCCGGTCTTCGCATTGACCTTGTCTTCAAATCCATACTGGCTTCGATGGGCTTCGTCTGCCATGACGATAATATTTCGTCTGGAGGACAAGGCCTCTTCACTTTCCTCAAATTTCTGTATCGTAGTAAAAATAATGCCGTTGGCGACTCTGCCGTCAAGCCAGTCCCGCAGACCGATCACCGGATTTTTGCTGGATTTGTTTTTCTCAATATCCTCCTTTGAAAGACTTCTCTTATCAGCCTGAACAGGCGTTTGTCTCAAGAAATCCTTACACCTGGAAAACTGTGCAAACAACTGATCGTCCAGATTGTTTCGATCCGTGAGCACTACCATCGTAGGGCCGTTAAGCGCTTCCTGCAGATATTTGGCATAGAAAACCATAGACAATGATTTTCCGCTGCCCTGTGTGTGCCAGAAGACGCCGCCCCGTCCGTCTCCGCCGTCTGCACTTGCCCTTTTTGTAGACTCGACTGCTTTTTTTACCGCAAAGTATTGATGATACGCCGCCAGGATTTTCGCATCTTTGCCGGAATCCTTGGAAAAACAAATAAAATTGTGGAGCAGATCCAGGAATCTGCTTTTTGTAAACATGCCCTTTATCAACGTGGTAAAATCTGCATACCTTGTTTCTTCGTAATCTCCGTCAACGGTCTTCCATTCCATAAAACGATCGAAGGAGGCCGTGATGGTGCCTGCTTTTGTCCGGGACTGATCACTGATGACACAAAAGGCATTGTAGATAAAAAAGCTTTCTATGGATTTCTTATAGTCCTGAATCTGCCAGTATGCATCCTCTATGGAGACCCGATCCGCTTTCGGAGATTTTAATTCCATAACCACTACCGGAATGCCATTTAAGAAAATGACAATATCCGGTCTCTTTGTCTTATACTCTTTATAAGTCCACTGGTTCCCGGCAATAAAACTGTTCATGGACGGATTTTTATAATCCACCAGCCGGACCAGATCACTTTTGGCTTCGCCGTTCTCTGAGAAATTTACCGGCACGCCGTTTTGTATATAATCTGTAAAAATCTCATTTTTTGACAATAAACTGCCGGCTTCATAATTTTTGATTTTATACACCGCTTCGTTGATTGCTGCATTGGGAAGATCCGGATTTATCATCTCCAGTGAATCACGCAGCTGTTCCTCCATCAAAGGACTGCCCATATCCCGATTCACATCCGGGCCATACAGATGGGTATAGCCCAGGTCGCAAAATAATTCAATGATGGAGTTTTCATAATTTGATTCATTGAATGTTGATATCATCTTTTCTTCCTTTCGTATCCTGGCATATCTTCTTCTCTTCTTATTACATTCCTTAATGTTTCACTCAGTTTCTTCCCGAGATGCAAAGACAAACCATTTTTCATTCATATAAATCTCTATTGTATCTTCTGCTCCATACTGGTATCCAAATCCACTTCCAAAATTGGACTGGTTATCTTCCATTGGAATTTCGCTTCCATCCACCGTTGATGTAATCTCTCCATCCATATTGCCGCAGCGCCCGATGACTGTACTTTCTTTTCCAGTATCATAGTATAATTTGCTGTTTATCCTTACCATGGGGATTCTGTCCCACATGGCATCTGTCTGTTCCAGCAGCATATTTGCATAATGATTCAGTGCTTCACACGGCTCATACTTTGTTTTATAGCCAACACCGTCAATCACTAGGAACGGATTATATGCCATGATGCTCGTCTGCGTTCCGTCTGTCATGACCAATGTAAAGATAACGCCCTGTCCGCTGTACTCTGTATAAGAATTATCCTCATGATAAATAACAACATCTTTTAGTAAATCCACGAGTTTCTCCGTTTCTGTAATTTGAATGGTTTCGTCTGGCGGTGTTAATCGAACCGCAGCCGATACAATTTGAACTGCCTCCAAATCTTTATATGGTTTCCTGCCACTGACAGCAGCAAATATTATTATAATAACAGCTGCTGTCAGTATACATATCAACGATATCATAATTGTCCTTTTTCTCATAATCCACCTTCTCTTAAAATCATATTTTCTATCATACTATACTGACTGCATAACTCTGTAAAACCTTATTTTAGAAATTCGTATGATATCTTACCAGCCGGAAAATTTTTGTGCATTAGAAATGTATGTCGATACACGTATTTCATCAGATGCGAAGTTCGGGGGTAACGAAGAAACACTGCAGACGTTTTCGAGCCTATGGTTGACTTAGATGAGAATGCCGGACACATCAACCTCACCGGACATAAGCTGAGGCAACAATGAATCTCTTGTTTTTGCAAGTGTCATGTTCTCAAGCTGGTTATTGATAATCAATTCAAATATAGGAGATGTTTGATGGTTAAATCTGTCAATTTCCTCTGATTGAGGGATGACACAGGGTATAGTCATTATATCAGAAGCACTAATATTAGGCTGCGCACTTCCTTGTCCCCGATTAATAATTTCTGAAATGATATCAGCTTGTTTGAGAGTACAATATACAAACGGGATTTTCATAACCGGATTATCGCCGAGAAAAAATTTTCCTACGCGCTGATTGACAAGAATTGTCTCGGTTGTCTTTGGTACCATAGCGAATTTGCCAATGGTAGCTCCCGTCATAGCAATAAGGAGATCACCACCTGATACAATAAAATCCTTCGCTGATGATATTTTGTCTTCTGATACATAAGAGCAATCCGACAAATTGAGGTAATCTTGGCTTATAGAGCCTATTTTTACAACGGGAACGCCTGAATCCTGCCACCACTTGCTTTTGAAGGCAAAACCAGATTTAAGAGTACAGTAATCGCCAATACAGCCCTTTTTAGATTTGCCATCTACTAAAGCCTCATACAAGCAGAGTGCCTGCTGAAGCAAATTCTCATTGATCTCCATATTGTTCTCAATTTTATCGTCCAACCCGGAAAGTACAGATGCAATCTTTTGCTGTTCCTCGAAGGATTCTGGAATGACTACTTCAATGTCCCGCATCGTGCTTCCGGAAATCTCCTTAAAAGTCGTTCCACTCCCCATATTTTTAATTCTGTCTTTGTTATATTTTAACAAGTAGTACAAAAACATATAATCCACATCATCATTGGGAACAACGCTCTTAAAACCTTGATTTGTACAGACTTCTTGTTCAGCAATCGCAATGTATCCAATAGGCGCTCTTGATGAAAACAGAACCGTGTGTGCTGGCATCCGTTGAGTTGAACAACTTTTCAGCCCCTGTTCCGTTATATTCCGTTCTCCACGGGAAATAAACCTTTTTGAAAGACCAGCCAAATCCTTGGGTGTGATCCATGCAATCTTACCATTTTCATAATTTTCGGCTTTCTTAGTTGAAGGAGTTGCTCCTCCCACAACCGTTCCCAGATCACCTATCGTACAAGTTTTCCAATTCCCCATCCGTTTCTCCTCTTGCATAAGAACCAAATCAAAGACCCCAATAAATATATCTCTTTTACTGCCTATGTGAAAACGGCAGAGCCGTTTCCGAGTCCATGAGCGGCTTAGAGGTCAAAACCAGAGACATCCAATTCACCGGACATCAGTCGGGGCAGCAGTGTATCCAGAAGAGCAGCCAATTTCTTTGATTCTTTTCTACTATGCTCCATAGTCTTATACATCGGAGCAACGATATCTTCGAATCGACGAAGGGTATCCATATCCGGAATAGACAGCTCCATTGCATTTAAAATATCTGTGGTCATACTTGGAACAGCTGAGCCGGCATTCAAGGAAGCAAGGTCTTTGCTTTTTACAAAATGGAACACAAATTTAGCAAGGTCAGGAAATTTCATTTCCGTGTAAAACATGGTATCCACCGCCCAAAACGGCTCATTCACATACATGACATTATTGAGTGTTCCTTTTCGTGGAATAAGAACGGATTCCTTGTCATATAATGGGCGTTCCGCATAACGCATAATGCCTCCGGATCCATACACAGGATAGTCTCCGTCAGCCAGTTTCTTATGGCCTTTCCCATACTTTACAGTGATAAGATCCGAAAGATGACCTTGCTGCCAGTCAGAACCGGCATTGGCAGCGAACACAGAAGTATAAATCGCTTGGGCCTGCTGTTGTAAAGTCTCGTTTATCTTCTGATTCACTTGAATTTTTTCATCTAAAACTCTGCATATTCCTGCAATCTGTTTTTGTATCCTGATATCAGGAAGCACACATGGAATATGATTCAGTATTTCCTGCGTTAAAAGGGGCTGACTCGTTCCAATATGTCTTTTATTGAGATTTAACTGTTTTAAAAGGTAATACAAAAATAAAATATCGGTATTGTTTTTCGGCAATGCCGCTATGGCGTTGTCTGATATCCAGCATCTTTGGGGCTCATAAAACACATTTCCGCAATATGCCCCCACTCTGCCAATGATAATACACGCTGTATGATTTCCGATATTGGTATAGCCCAAAATACCATTTCCCCCATATACAGGAATATCACCCTCAGCTAAAGGACGCTTTTTTCCATTTTTAAATTGCACAATATCACCAAGAAAAATATGATCCCACATATGGTCACCACCCTGTCCATGATATTTTCAATATATTTCATACCCAATCGCCCCCAGCTTTCTCCTAATCTCATCTTCCAGCTCATGGGACTTTAAAAACAGCCCGGACAGTTCCGATGTCAATCGCGACATTTTCTCTTCAAATGCTTCTCCATCATCTGCCTTCTCTTCATACCCGACATAACGCCCCGGTGTCAGGATGCAGTCCTGTTTTATGATGTCATCCATCGAAACCACGGCACAATATCCCTGCTGATTTTCCAGGCTTCCCTTTGTATATGCTTTATAGGTATCAGCAATCTTTGCAATGTCTCCGTCCTTGCCGCCTGTAAGTTCCCGAAGCTTGCGGGTAACCATCACTCCCATATTTTTGGCATCGATAAATAAGGTCTTACCAGGATTCGATTTTTTCTTGTTGATGATCCACAGGCATACGGGGATCTGAGTCGTATAGAACAGCTGCGGAGGCATGGCAATGATACCGTCGATCAAATCTGCCTTGACCATATTTTCCCTGATTTTTCCTTCTCCGCCCTGCATGGATGAAAGAGAACCGTTCGCCAGCACCAGACCCAGCCTGCCTTCCGGAGCCAGATGCCAGATCATATGCTGAATCCATGCAAAGTTTGCATTGCTTGCCGGAGGTGTTCCATATTTCCAGCGGATGTCTTCCTTTAACTTGTCTGCTCCCCAGGGCGTCAGGTTGAACGGCGGATTGGCCAAAATATAATCGGCTCTCATATTCGGATGCTGGTCGTTCAAAAAAGTATCTTCGGGTATCTCTCCCAGATTGCAGTCAATGCCGCGAATCGCCAGATTCATCTTCGCCATTTTCCAGGTGGTAGGATTGGACTCCTGCCCGTATACAGAAATATGATTGATATTACCCTGATGGTTTTTTATAAATGCGGCAGACTGAACGAACATCCCGCCGGCGCCGCAGCAGGGATCGTAGACTCTGCCATTGAACGGCTGCAAAATCTCAACCAGGGTCCTTACAACGCAGGATGGTGTATAGAACTGGCCGGCATTCTTGCCTTCCTGTTCCGCAAAATTCCGCAGACAGTATTCATAGGTTCTGCCGAGCAAATCTTTTTCATCTGTACCATCCGCCATTTTAATGTTTGTAAACAAGTCAACTACTTCGCCCAGTCTTCTTTTGTCCAGCTCTTCTCTGGCAAAATTTTTAGGGAGAATGCCCTTCAGCTTTTTATTTTCTGCTTCAATAGCAGTCATCGCGCGGTCGATGATCGTCCCAATCTCGGGCTCATGCGCTGCTTTTTCAATATCCTTCCATCTGGCGCCGGCCGGCACATAAAAGATATTTTCCGCTTCATACTCATCTCTGTCCTCTTCAAAGCCGGCTCCTTCCTCTTTCAGTTCCTGATATTTCTCATCAAAACTGTCAGAAATATATTTTAAGAAAATTAATCCTAATATGACATTTTTATATTCCGATGCATCCATATTTCCTCTAAGCACACATGCCGCATCCCATATTTCTTTTTCGAATCCAATATCTGCAGTGTTCTTCTCTGCCATCATCTTTTTCCTTCTTTTCTTTGTTGTTCGATCCATTTTGCTCTTTCTTCTTCGGTCATTTTTAAAAGTTCTTCCATATTGTCAATCCAGTCACCGTCTCTGAATATGGCCCAGCCCTTCGCATCCAGGGCAGCTTCCATATTTCCGGTATTGTCAATGACTCTCAGTCTGCCGAAATTGGGAAGTTTGTTTTCTTTCCACAGTTCCATAAGATCCGGATCTGTTGCTTCTGTATTCATCCTTCTTCGAAACAAATACGATAACAGCCGGTCATTAATTTTTATATAGTCTGAGTCATATTCCGGCTTGCGCGGTTCTTCCTTCTCTTTTTCATCCGATGCTCTTTTTCCCGCAAGTGTCTCTTCTTCTTTTCTCTTTCTTTTTATATCTTCGTACACTTCATTCAAGTCTGCGAGAACAAAATTCCGATACAGCAAAAGCCGGTCAATCATACGAAAAACCTGCTCATAAGTAAGCTTTTCATAAAGGATACAATCCACATTTTTTCTGTCTGAAATTCCCAAAATCCAATCCACCGAAACATGGTATTTCTTTGAAATAACATATATGATTTCGGTTGGAGGCACAGACTGTCCGTTGACCCATTTACTTATGTTGCTTTGTGTGGTATGTAAGTGATTCGCCGTAACGCTTTGCGTTTCGCCGTCAAACAGCTCTGTCAGCCGCTGCCCTATCACTGTTTTTTCTTTCTCTGTCATTGATCTTACCCACATCCCCAAAAACTTTGCGACGATCAGCAAAGTTTTCATTCCATTTATCAAATCAAACAATATCGTTCAAAAATATCTTGGATAACTTCTGCAAATATCTGTATCCTTCTGCGAATAAGTCAATTCTACCATGAATACTCGCATTTTAAAACCGATTTTTTAAACCCGGGACAAGAATATTTGCATTCAAACTGTGCATTTTCTTATTCTCACAGCTTTTGATACACTTATCTCATCTAAAAGGTGCAGCCCGGACTGCGATCGTACCGCCAAACAGGGAAACGAACCCATTCCATGTCCGAACGCTGCAAAACAGATACAACTGGTCAAATGTCTGCAAGCAGCCACTTGGCTTGTTGCCCGCGGGAACAAACTCCGCTATACGGAACAAACTGGCCTTTGCAAAACGAGGAGGAATCCGATATGGAAAAGAAAAGAGACCTGCACACCACACAAGTTTACAGCAACTGCCGCAGCTTTGACGGCAAACCGTTAGAGAGAGGCAAAGCACTGGTTCCATTCCGAACCGATGCCATGGAACTCAGAAAAGGAGACTATGTTCCAGACCATCTCATGACGATACAGATCGACGGTTTCACATTTGAAATCGGCTTTATGGCAATCGACGAAGCCAAATACGCCGTGTACATGAAGGAATTCCAGGAAGAATTGGAGGTGGAACTGTCCAGGATGCACAAAAGCCGCTGCATCCTCGGATACGAGAAAACCGGCGAGCCCATTCTTTGTTCTGATTACCACAGATGCAGCAGCCGTCCTGACCAGGGCATTTTGGGTTGCAAAAGCCCAAATCGCATAGAAATCCTTTCTCTCGAATACGAATATGAACAGAAAGGTTTTGATATCGCTGACCACCGCCAGCCTTCTTTAGAAGAACAGGTGCTTAACCGCCTTGAGCCCGATCCAGTGCCCGCTCCGAAAGAACCGGCACAAGCCATGCCTGCAGTTTCTGCTCGGAAGAATTCCCGCTGTGCCAGCAGACGAAAAATGAAGCTGCCTGATAACATATAATCTCCAGGTCCCGCCCTGTGGCAGTGCCGCAGAGGCGGGGCTTTTATTCTTTCTTGGCGGAAGTTTTCTTTTTTCTATATACCCTCAGTGAACAAGGGGATACACGCCCCTTGTCCACTGAGGGTAATTGTGGCAGATAGAGAAATGAACTGCTCCCATAACATTGACCTTCTATGCAGCCAGGGGATGGATATGTGTTCTCTCAGATCTTGAAGGAAAACGCTACCAGAAATACCTGTTTGCTCCGGATGGATGGCAGGAGGCAGCGGACGGCTCTTACCGGTGGAAGCTGATTACAGAGGAATATCTGGGGCATGAGATTTCCTTTGAACTACACAACGGCCAAAAAGCAGAGAAAAAGAAGACCGGAAAGCGGATGCGGAAAGTCCTTCTTTACTGGTCAAAGGCAGACGCGGAAATGGCAGCAAAGAAAAGGGAAGAGAAACTGAAGAAAGCAGAAAAAGATGCACGCTATGACGGATATTTTGCCATTATAACCAGCGAATTTGATTATGATGCGGAAAAGATCCGTGAAGTGTATCACGGACTATGGCGCATGGAAGAATCCTTCCGGATCATGAAAAGTGATTTCGATGCAAGGCCAGTCTATCTGAACAAGCGGGAGCATATCCGGGCCCACTTCCTGATCTGTTTTGTGTCGCTTGTGATCCTGCGTCTGATGCAGAACGGGATGTGCCCATGCAGGCTGTCTGTGGAAAAGATCTCAGAAGCGCTACGGGGTGCAAACTGTCTTCTGGAAAGAGGCAGTTATGTACGTCTGCTGGATATGGGAGAAAGATCCGGTATGAGGAAAGATTGGATCAAAAAAGCGGGAAGACTTCAAGAGATTTTTTAAAGAAATGGAATGATGTTGGGGTCAAAAGTTTTTTTTGCCCCCTAGTAACAAATAAACGAATTGGGATTTTTGTGATTTCCTCACGCTTCAATTTCCTTAAATTTCTATTGCATTTTCAATACTTTTGGCATATACTAAAGGCAACGAAATCATTGATTTCTTTGGGCTGGTCGCAAGACCCAGGTCCATCAAAGGCGGGGAAGTTCCCCGCCTTTTTTTCAAACATTGCAGAGGTGACAGATATTGAAAGAACTTAGCATTTTCATAGATGAATCCGGTGATTTCGGTGAATATGACCACCATTCGCCTTACTATATCATTACAATGGTTTTCCACGACCAGCAGGAAGACATTCAACCCGCTGTTTCAAAGCTAAACCAGGAGCTCTCATACCTGAACCTTGATAACCTCTGCATACATACAGGACCCATTATCCGTAAGGAAGAAATCTATACACATATGTCAGTCGATGAACGCCGCCGGATCTTCAATAAAATGGTTGCTTTTATCCGTCAGATTGATATCCATTACAAATGCTTTTACAAGGTTATGCCTTTTTTACTCTCCACCTGCGTCTGCACATTCAGCCCCCATAATTCGATAATCTCCGGAAGCACCTGATAAATGGAAAATGTCCCAAACTGGTCAAGCCATTCATCTGGCGTGTCCGGAACACCCTTCGGATCCGCATGTTTCGCCATGATGTAGCTGATACCCTCAAACAATTCCAAAAAGAAGGAATCCAGCGTGGAGCTTTCCGGATCTTCCTGATCGACATTCTTCTGCAGGTCATGCAGGTCTTTATAGATATCCCTGTGAAACCTGTTCCTGTAAATCCTCGGAATGGCAGCGGAAGCCCTGAAAGTCACATCCCTGCCGTCAATATTCACTGTCTTTGTAAGAGCCATATTTATTCCCTCCAATCACGATTCAGGGCAGAACCGAAGCTCTGCCCTATTGTCCTAGCCCTGTCCCTGACTGCTCCCTTCCGGCGCCGGAGACTGATATACGCTCTTATACCAGTCGTTATAGACGGTATCATCTGTATTTGCTCCGGTCTTCACCTTCACAAGGCCGCCCGAAAGCGGCGTTGCCGTGATCTCCAAAGATTCCGTCTGTACTTCCTTGGAATCCTCATTCGTCTTGCCCTCGATCGTAGGCCTTGCAGCGGTACAGTAATACATGCAGTGCCTGATCTTTTTCTTATCCCCGGAGAACTCAAAGAGCAGAGCAAAATGCTCCGGCTCCACCGTGGAATCCTCTGTTTCCTTAAGGATATCCTTACGGGAGCTGTCCAGGATCAACGCGATCTCCAGATCACCCGAATACCCATTATTCGCAACCGTGGTGTAATACACCATATCGTCCGCATAAAACGGCTCGGTATCCCCCTCCGGATCCAGCGACAGGTTCACGACACCCGGAATTGCAACAGGCGTACCAAATGTCACGGCATTGGTATCCGGATCAAGCGTAGCTTTCGCATAATAGCAGTTCTTAAGGACGAACTTCACCTTGTTATTCGTACCTGACATAATCAATCTCTCTTTCCGCTATACGCTCATTGTGTACAGCACTTCATATAATTTTTCAGATTCAATCCATACCTCCGATAAAAAAGTGTCTTCGACACCTCAAACCCCTGGCCCCCATTCATGGGGGAATTAGGGGTTTCTTTTTCTTACTTTTTCTTGCATAATAGAATTATGAATATCTTACAAAGAATCTTTACCGACTATTATGAAGAAATTAAATATACTCTTCATTCCAGAGATACTGAGATGGAAAATATCGATAAAATGTTAGGCTGCGGCGATCCTTCCTTCGGTGGGGCAATGTATGCCTGCACCTATTGTGGTAATTTTAAATTTGTTCCCTTTCGCTGTCACAGCCGCTTTTGTCCCACCTGCAGCAATAAATATGCCATGGAACGCACTACCAGTATGACTTTTAAACTGGTCCATGTTACTCATTGGCACTGTGTGTTTACCATTGATGAAAATCTCCGGGATTTTTTTCTTCATGACCGTTCTCTGCTTCGCTCTCTTTTTCATGCTGTAAACAGCGTTATTTCTCGTATGTTTTTTACAATGAATATATCCAAAAATTTCACTCCCGGCTTCATCATGATTTTACATACCTTCGGCAGAGATCTCAAATGGAACTCCCATATCCACTGCCTTCTTTCAGAAGGTGGGTTTAGTGATGATGGCTTCTGGCGTCATGTCAAACACTTTAATTACCACTACCTTCGCAATGCCTTCCGCACCGCACTCTTGAATGAAATGGAATCTAAGATCGGACCTTCCTTTAAAAAAGTCAAGTCCAAATGTTACAGCGAGCATAAGCAGGGGTTCTATGTTTATGCCAAACCTAATCTTTGTGGTCCGAAAATAGTTATCAAATACATTGGGCGTTATCTTGGTCGACCTGTTATTGCCGCATCCAGAATAGACAACTATGATGGTGATACTGTTACTTTCCACTACAACCGACATGAGGATAATAAATACATAGAAGAAACACTCCATTCCATTGAGTTCATCAAAAGATTAATCCGCCATATCCCTGAAAAACACTTTAAAATGATTCGATATGGTGGCTTATATGCCAGGCACCGAAAAACAGATGAAAATCTTTATCGTGCCATTTCGAAAAGCAAGCAGCGCTTTTACCGAAGTTTCAACCAATGGCGAATCGCCATTCTTTCTTCCTTTGATTACGATCCTTTAGAGTGTCCTAACTGTAAACACAAAATGAGGCTTTTAGAACTTTATTACCATCATTAAACGCGTATCCCTCGAAGAACTCTATGAGAAAGTAATGTCCAAATCTCTCGGAAAGCGTTCTTCTGCATGATTTCTTTTTTCACGTTCTATGATATAATCCTCTGGAAGGAGGACGAATACCATGAAACCTAATATCGAGGAATTACGCAAAAAATACATGGATAATCCACCAGAAGGAATGACATCTAAGGACATCCGCAATATGAGCGAGGATGAACTTCTGGATATGGATTACTTCTTGAATGAAGATGATTTGTTTGATGACGAGGCTGGTGTAGAAGGTTTTTATATCTTCTAAATCGTGTCGTCTTATTGCCATTCCCTTGCAAGAGTTTATCTAACATACGTTCGGTAAACTCTTGTTTTTTATATAATATAGGAAAATAGCGACTCTCCGTTCATCTCCGGCGTGCCGCTATCAACAGTCCTGCTCCTTTAAAATGCTATGATGAGAATTGATTTATAATTTCATCAATAATACTCTCTGAATTATCTATCCTCATACCATCAATAATATTGAACACACGTTCAAGTATCTTTTTCTCAGTATTTGAAAGTTTCCCAATGGTATTTAATGCTTTATACGAAGTCGCTCCCTTAAATTTTCCAATAAGCATATCTAGCTCTTCAAATGCAATTTCCTGAAAATGCTCGTCAGTATTATCTTTTGCAACAGAGTTAGAAACAGCGTCATGCGCGGATTTTAATTTCTGCGTGATAGTCCCTTTTTGAACAGACGTAATACCATTATCTATGGCCTCACTGGCAAATTTTGTAGCCTTATCAAGTTGCTCCATTGCATTAGATAATTCACTATTACGCTTTAACGAAGCCGACCTGATTTCCTTAGTTATCGTAGCTGCAAGTAATGACAATTGTTCGAATAAGACAAAATATGCCTGATTCTTTTCAAAATTATCTCTCCTTGCATTAGGTATTAAATCTTTATCTGTTGCATAGATTTCACCCATCGACCATCCATTAAAACGTGCATCTTTAAATGCAACATTCATGGTCTGATGATCTCCTATTAGTATATTCCCTTTTCTAAGTCGAAGCCCTTTTACAGTTTTATCATAAATGCTACCCATATAGTTAGTCTTTGCTAACCATCCTACCGCTGCCAAAGACCCATTTGGACGCGCTATCTTCACAATCTCTATATCCTGAATACTATCGTAGATATTTTTCCCTTTATCTACTAGCACTTTATCTTTGTAAGGTTTGTAGATAGCCCGAACCATAGTTCCAAACTGCACAACTATATTATAGGATTGAACTTCACAACCCTCTTTACGCAATCTATTACATATTTCTTTTCCCCAAACAAAAGTAGGGTCATAAGGAACAGGCGTGTTTTGTGACAAATAATCTACCACCTCGTCATAATCATTAAGCCTTGAATTCTCATCTACCCCTATTAATCTAACGATAAAATAATGCGCTTTCTCCTTTTCAGGTTTCGTTTTTACCTCATAAACCTTTTGAAGAACATCTACAACTGAAACATCAATATCCGAAGAGTCCAACAGTAAACCCGACAATTTTTCTGCATCAATAGAAATAATAGTTGCCTTGCTTTCACCTGGATATGATGTCTGAAAAACCAATTGTTTACAGTAGCTCAGTGCAGCAAGCCGTCCTATTCCACGAAACCCCCTTGATGAGTCTGATGTCTTTTGTGAATTTCCGATACTAATCAGTACTTTTTCCGCTTCAGTGTTTGAAATACCAGTTCCGTTATCTCTTATAATTATTTCCTGTTCTGTAGGTCTGAGCTGAACAACAATTTGATCCTTTCCGGTCGTTAGGGTTCCATTATCAATTGCCGCATCTATGGAATCAACACTATTCTGTATGTATTCCCTGAATACAACATATGGATCTGAATACATACCGGAGGTTAATGATTCAAGAGTATGTTTCCCAATAATTATTTTCTCGTTCATCAAGATTCCTCCAGTAGATTCGATAGTTTTAATTGGATGTTGTCGTAGATGGATTTAGTAACCTTGCTCAATAGCTTTTGCCCTTGTTCCGAATCTATTGCGCTAAGTAATCTCTGTTCAAAACCATCAATACATCCATACATAATTTGAGCAAGATCTACCATCTTTAATTCTTTTATGGCTTTCCTTGCTTTTTTATGTTTATTATCATTTAATACTTCCAGATCAACGTACCTTCTGTACACACGGATCAGCTCATAATCAATGTATTCAACACCACTTTTTTTACAAATCGCATCCCACTTTGCCATCTGCCTATCGACTGCATAATCAACATTTTCGAGTTTATTCATTAAATCTCGAATCCCTTTTTTACCAAAAAAATTAATGAAATTTGTAAAAATATAGTTCTGCTGAGATTCGCTGTCGGCAAGCATATCCAGCATATCCAAGTAAAGATGTGGACACTCATTAGTAATAAAACCATATACAAGATCATATGTAGGTGATTTCTTATCAATAAGTCCAAGCAACGCAAAAAGCCTTGGTGTGGTTAAATAGAGCAAATATATTTTCTTCTGAAGCGGAGATGTTATGCCCAAAACTTTCTCAGGCAAATACTCATTATCTCCTATTAATGCAATAAAAGATTCCTTTTCATCGCCCAGCTGGTCATACAAACCATTCCATAATTCGATCTTCTTTTGGTCGCGCTCCCAGCCGGCCTTCCTTATTTTAAATTCTTCTTCCGTTTCCTTAGACTTTCCCCTGGACGTGGTACTGATCTTACCTCTGCTAGCAATAAGTCGCTCTGGCATACTGAGATATCTAACAAATTCATCAGATGATTTTCCGAAATCAGCCTCGAAAAAGCTTCTGCTACAAACGCCTTTCCCTTGTGTCGGAACCAGCATTCTCTGGACTGCTCTCAAATACTTCGCATTCCACATAGAACCAACATAACCTCTCTCATGCGCGGACAAAGGTATATATCTCATGGGAAACGAAAATGCAGCAACCTTTTCACAATCATCTGGAAGTTCACTATTGATCTCGTCTTTTAAATCCAGCGTCATACGCATACGTTCATATAAATCTTCTGGCGTATCTGCGTGATATTTTCTTCCTTTACCGCCAAAATCTTCGCTGTTATAAAGAACATAGTTCGATAGTTCCGTGATCCCGTTCTTTGCGCACAGCCTCAGTGCTCTCTCGTAAATATCTCTATCCTCGATATGGTCAAATGCCACTCTGGCTGGCCTTAACGCAATTTCACCAAGTCTCTTTGCCTTTGCTTCATTTAAGAACAAAGCATCCAGCCCCTGGTTAAAGTCAACATATCTTTGCACAACTTTTCCGGTACGAGGGTTCTTATAAGTAGCTCCTTTAGAAAAACCCGCAGCAATAATATCATCGATAATGTCATTAAATCTCGGTGATCTCAGAACATTATTATCCATTAATATCAGGTCCTTCTTGGGACCGAACTTTTCATCAATTGCCTTTATTTTCTCTCCAATATTGATATATGGGACAAATGTTGGCTCCAATGTCTGAACCGCACAGAATCCGCACTTATTACCACAACCTTTTGTTGCACTCAAAAAATATGCATCATGAAAGGGATACACATAATCAATATCATCCAGCATTGAATAGTCAGGTACAATTTGATCTATGCATTCATCACCCGGAAGTCCTAGTTTGCCCGACTCATTCAGCAGGCCACAAATAGGAATTATCCCAGTTTCTTCACGCATCTGTTCGGGTAACAGAGTAGCTGCTATGCCGCCAACTGTGACCTTATCAATTGAATCAACAAGTGTTTTTGCATATTCTATTGCTTCAATAGTAGCCTTCCACTCAAATGTAAATAGCGTCGTTACATATACTCTATCCCACTTGGTCCCTGCTAGTTCCTGCGGTAACTCCCCTTTCGTAAATCTTACGTAATCATTCATAACATTCTTATGAAAATATGATATTTTCATAAGCCCCAACGGAGGCTGTTTGCATTTATATTTTGGTTCAATTAATAGAATATTGGCCATCTATCGCACCACCTACTGTATCGTTATATTTAAGACATAGAGATAGTATCTCGGTCTTGTAAGAGCAACATACTGCTCACATAATTCTTTAACCTCTAACTCCCTTGTTTTAATATGATTTATGAACACGATAATATCTGCTTCCATCCCTTTAAAATCCTTGACGGAAAAGTACCGAATCGCATCTTCTTCAATTATACTCAAGTTATTAGTTTTGTCGATCCTGAAAGAGCCTATATACTCCTCATTGCCAATAATGGAATCTTCGTAATCACAGTTTCCAAGAATAACAATTGACTTTGGGGTCACAAATTCCTTCTGAGTTAACTTATTTATAATGTTCGTTAATGCCTTCTTGCACTGATTGATATTCTTATAATCTGAATATTCAGGTTCTATTCCTAGTAAAGAATTAGCAACCGTGTATCTACCCAACCCAGTCTTTTGAATAGCATTATCGTATATCCTACCTGTATTTCTTATGTTGTATCTCAGAATCACCGGTGGATAATCTATTGCAAAGGAATCCTCAAAATCTTTTGAAAATACATTCTGATTCTCATCAAAAAAAACATAAAACGTTGAATAGTCTTCATTCAGTAATGCTCTTATTGAGAGCCCCATATCAACATCATAGTCCTGAGCCTCATCAACAATAATGCAATCATACTTGTATTCGTCAGGAATGGTTTCTATATAATCAAAAAAGCCATTTCCCTTGTTGACTACGCTTTCATAATCATTCCCCAGAACTTTCTTCATGAGACTATCAAAATCCAAGCAAGTGACATTATTAACATTTTTCAGCACTTCATTATTCACATAGTTAATTAACCCTTTACTGCAACAAGTGAACAGAACTTTTTTCCCTTTTGCTGCTTCCTGCTTTGCTTTTTTTGCACCTATGTATGTTTTCCCTGTACCGGCACCACCTATAAAACGCATCTCTCTATAGTTGTACATCGCGTCAATTATGCTATCCTGTACAGCATTAATCTTAGACAACTCTTTTTCTTTTATAGGGATAAGAGCTCCTGCCGCTGCAGACAGCGAAATACGCTTATTTATTAGAGAGATAAAACGCTTCCGTTGCTCCGCAGAAAATGGAACCGACAAATTTCTTTTGTTCCGCCAATAATGAAATATTTCATTGATTTTCTTTGGCAAGTTTTCAATATCGCTTTTATCAATTGTAAGTTCACGAGGACTACTACTTGAAATGATTTTCTCTGAAGAATACCAAGGGAAAGCAACTGCAAATCCATAAACTCCATTAAAAGACTGATGGAACTCTTCATGGAAGTATTTATGAAAATGGCGCATACTTTTTTCAGCTTGCTCATAAGGACTGCACTTGAGTTCTCTGGTAGACTCTTCGCCATCCTTAGTCTCTATCAGAAACCAGTGTTCGCCCTCCTGAATAATGTCTTTTCCACCCTTCACTTCGATGGTGATAAAGCCAAAAGAGGGATCAAATACTATAAAATCTGACTCACTGTCGATACGTTTTCCCTCTTCCACCTCAAACCATCTGACCGAATAAAAGACATGATATTTTTTGTCAAGTCGATCCCTGAAAGCCTCATACATACACTTCTCAGAAGGAGTATAGTCATAGTTCTCGATATCTACTGGATGCATTTCTGCCATAATTATTCCTCCCAAAACCCCCAATGTCTAACCGACGTAGCACGGTCAACAGAACCAATAATCAATGTACGGTCGAGGTCATGATTAAAATGCTGACAAGAAACTTCATTCAAGAATAAGCAGCCTGTACATGCTTTGTATCTGGATGCACAAATAGGGTCAAATATACATTTTTGTGCACCTTGATATGCACTATCCAGCCATTTATCAAAGTACGCTTCAAATATATTAAAGAGCGCACCTAGATTGAATCCTTGAGAGTTTTGGCAATAAACTAACACTCCTGGAATTGACGGAAGTATATACTCTGAAATTGAATTTTTGTCTAATCCACACATACTTGCTGCACTTCTTATGAAAAGGTGAGAAAGCGTATGAATCAAATTATAGATATAATATGTTGCCGCTTCCGCTGGATCAATTTTCGAAAATGGCTTGATCAGTTCAGGTCTTACATTATTGACAAACCACAATTTAACAGCATTTTCATCATTAAAATCAGGAAGTTCATCATGGCCCACATAGCTATTTTTATCCAGCCACTTGAGGATTTTAACTCTATCAAATTCAAATAATACGCCTTCCGTATTTAACTTTGTGGCATAAATGTTTTTTACGCCATTATGTTCTTCCTTAAATGCCCTAAGAACTGCACCATCACCAGGCTCAGACTTTTCTCTTGTATATCCATAAGAACAGCTCACAAATGGAATATTTCCACACACTTCTACTGATGAAATTGCTCTTTTCTCAGCCAGCTTTTTAAACTCTTCCGGGTTTGCGTTTGTATTGAGCATTCTTGAAATATCTTCTGCATCGTCTAAAGACGACTTATCTTCAATTTCCTTTACAAACATGTATTCAAGAATTGCTTCAGAAACCTTGGCTAAGCTTTCAGGCGAAGTAAGTATTTTTGCTTTCAAATCATTAACAATAGCGAGATATTTGCTTCCACAATCCTTGTTTGCTACAGCACTTGCCGCATTTGCTGCGCTCGCTGGATCCAGGCCGGCAGCAACAAACATATTGTAGCTGTCATCGTATTTCTTTTGATAAGCCTCCGGGTCAGATGTGATGCCATTTGCTATAACCTCATCCAATTCAGATCTTGTTATTTTTCCAAGCCAACAAGCTACGGTCAATATGGCACCATAATCAGTATCACTTATAAACTTTTCAACATTCTCATCAATAATATCTATAAGGCTGATACTATAAGCAAAATACTGTGATGGATCTAATGCGATTTTTGGTGACAGACTCGTCCCGCATTGATCGCACTTCTTGAACATTGGTATTTTATTTCCGCATTTTTTACATCTGAAATTATAATCGTTCAGCTTACCACTCCAGTAAATAGAATCACTGGACTTACAGGTTCTACAATAAACAGGGTGCTTATCCGTTGCAAACCCACATTTACAGAAATATATCTGTCTCATTTGCTTCAATTCTGCATGGCATAAACGGCACTTCTTGTATTTTTGATAAGCCTCGCTATCCTTAAACTGATATACTTTGTGACAAGACGGGCAATAAAACGTAAGTGGACTAATCTCCGCAACAACGCCCCTTTCATCACTATCATGTTTAGGATTTAATACTGTGCAGTTTTCTAATGTCAGACCATTTCCATACCCTGCCGTATTTGAAATGGTTGCTCCTTCACCTGCTGCAGTACCAAATGCTTCTATGGCTTGATTCACAACTCTGATCAATCGCCTCTTGTTAATCCCATCTAATTTTTCACTATTCCACCGCGTCACATGTGCAATATAGTTGTAACGTTCCTCGCCTCTTACAGAGAAATCTATCCAGCTCTCTGGCAGATACTTGTATAAAGATTGAGACACTCCTCTCTTCATCTGATATTTCATAATGACCTCCAATTAATCCAACTCAATAATAAGTTGGGAATCTGTATCTCGTAGACTATTCATAATGCGGTATCCCATCAGTCTAAAGCCATCAAAAATATTTTCATCACTCCAGCTTCTATCCCCTATTTGTACAAAGACATCATCAACAAATGCGTCTATTTTTTTTCTATACTGATTTCCGAGATCATGAGTTATTCCATCATCATCTGTACAACCAAATGATTTATACAGCTGGTCCTTTATCGTACCTTGGTCAATCTCATGTTCCTTCATTGCTTTCTTTATATTCTTCATAAAGAACAGCGATCCAGATGTATATTGGATTTCCGGATCATAGCAAGTTAACAGCACGCCCGTAAAAACTCCAGGCAAAGTATTATCTACTGCTTTAGTTGCCCATCTGTTGATTGGTACCGCCTCAACAAGAAGATCCTTATACTTATGCATACTAGTAAAGTTCTTCAAATAACTCTGGTCTGTTTCACGTGTTGGTCTAATTAGATCGACAACAATACTTGTATGTTTACGTCCTGTACGTGAATAAGCCTGAATGTATTCAGCCATATTTGCTGGAATGCCGTAGAAGAACATTACATTAAATCTATCTGCATCTACGCCATGCGAAATCATACTTGTTGCAGTAATAAGGTTTACTCCATCATATACGTTGTTATTGTTCTCGACCTCAGCCAACACTTCTCTAACATCCTGAAATGATTCATCACCAGTCATAGCACGTGTCTTAAATGGAATAATTCCCTCGCTGCTTAATTCTTCATTAATAGGGGTTTTAATAGCTCCATCAACATTGTTGCCATCTCTCTTTACATTATTGTATTCAAGGAAAATCCAATAATCCTTCAATAATTCCAGAGCTTCTTCCTCCGTTGATATCCCGATATTGGGTATAGCCAAAATCTTTTGAGGCTCATTATAATATTCATATACAGCTTCCCGCATATATTTTAGAGAGTAAACTACACTATTTACGATTGCCTTCCCATAGGGTGCATATCCAAGTATCTGTCGCTGAAGATCTTCCTTATCTACAGCAGCATAGAAGTTTCTTTCTATAAAAGGTGATTCGCACGGGAATCTTACTGGATTTCTGCCATACAGATGGTATACCTGCTCCTTATATGATGATATCGTTGCTGTTGCTCCTATGATTTTCACGTCCCGTTTCGACTTAGAAACATTCTTAATATAGTATTTAAGAAATGATTCATAATGAGATGCATACGTTCCCAAAGATTCCCTAATCAGATGAAGCTCATCTTGTATGAACAAGGTAGGTGCTGGGTCATACATGTCCGCGACCTTAAAGTCTTGTACCTCAAGTTGACATGTTTTTTCTATACATTTTTTCTTTGATGTATATCCATGAACCGGGCACTTATATTCTCCACCATTAAGGATATTTCTAAAATTTGCATTACACCCCACAATTGCCAACTTATCGATAGTACTAATGATAGCGCTCGGCAAATATCTATATATTTCACTATCAACAATATAAAGCGGAAGATCCCCTCCCGACTGGCACTCAGGATTGTCACAGAAGTGTACCAATCTACTGAGATGTTCATCTGCCCGAATATGCACTGATTGTTTCCCGCAAAACGGGCAAAAGTCTAAAACTCTATGTTCATCGCGTTGTGCTTGATTAATTTCACGATAACGAGTATATTCCTTCGCGCTCATCTCATTAGGAGTATTATTATCACCAACAAAATACCCCAACGCGAAACATTCCGTACCTGAGATCTCATTATCAGTTCTTCTTATCAGTTCGGCCTTTGCTAAAACATTTGCCAATCTCTGTACCTGCTGTACCGAGAGTAAGCGGAGCGGGTATCGAAGTATACTTGTCACGCCACAACTCTTCCCACGATGACGGTCAAAAAATAGATTAAATACTAATACACCTAAGAAAGCTTCGGTTTTACCACCGCCAGTAGGGAAGTACAGCAAAGCCATATCAGACAAATGAGTTTTAGCCTTTTCATCATCAGGCATAAGATCCCGATCGCACGCTGCAATGTCCGGAATCATTGAAACGATAAAAACTATCTGGAATAGTCTCCATGTTGAATACTTTTTAGATGTTTCAGCAAAAGCCTTATTCATTTGCATAAAGCTTTTTCGCACAATCGGGTAATTCTTCAAAACGTAAATGCCGCTAGCAAAATTCGATATTTCATCTTCAAATCCCTGTATTTCCTTGGAGAGTTTTTCTATCCCCTTTTCTGTAAGTTCTGGCGTCTTCTGCGTTTTATATTGTTTCCAAACCTCTAACTCCTTCCTCATCTTGACAAGGATTCCTTCAATCGTTGCTATCGGATCATCTACAAGATCAAGAAAATTAACCGCAAGACTGTCATTCGTAATTAGTCTATACTGCTCATAAAGAGGAAGATGATTCGTCTGAAGAGCGTTTTCGGCTTTAACAAACTCAACAGCACAATTATTGCTTAAAGCATATTGAATCTTATCGTATTTATAATCGTCTTCAAAGAAATCCAATTCTATTGGACAAAAACTTGCGTTCTTAAGTTCAACTCTAATTCCTGAATTAAAGAGAGTCTCTATTGTAAACTTGTCATCCTTTCTGGATCTATGTGACCCCGAATATAGCACAACCGAGTTATTGACAAGGAAACAGGAGACCAGATAATTTGCACCGATTTTTTTTACTTGAATGTCAAAATACACTTTCCAATTCTGATTTTGTTGCTGAACCTTCTTGTTAGCATAAGTCTTTAAGAAATCACCATAGTTTCCAGTCGAGAGCAGGTGCTCCACTTTTATGGGTTCAGTAATAACCTGTGTCATTGCTTCTTCATCATTGTTTATATTTGCTTGGATTTTCTGAAGATAACTGCCTATCTCCACATTAATACTGTGATTCTCGCTTACAAAACCACATTCTCCAGACTCATCTAAAATATCTTTAAGTCTAAAGGAAACCTGAGCATTTTCACCCAAACTAATCTTTTTGTACACCGGTACAAGTCTTATTTGATAACTGGAAAAGTATGCCGGTTTTGCTTTATATGCATCCACAATATCTTCAAAACATTTGAAATCATTTTCGTCGCGGCTTTCATTGATTTCTCTTAGCATGGCTGCGCGCTGTTCTTCTACCGTTGGTATGGCACGATAATAAAAATCGCCCTGAGGAAACAGCTTAATGACGGCATTATCTAATTCATTTTCCGACAAATAAAAATCTACTCCTATACTCTCAATAAAAGTTTTTGAAGAATTGGTGTTTTGTCCATCTGTATCATTGGTAGACATAAGCTTACCAACTAATAAAACATTCTCTGGGTTACTCCCTACTATTCGGTCCAAACCTGAGCCTGTTATTCTACCAACGAAATTATGTAGTATAGCAGTTGAGAGTAACTGCCTGCTTTTTTCGAGCTTATCCATTGTATTCCCTCCAAATATGTTCTACTGTCGAATATCGAATCCCTATTGATGAAAAGATCTTATCCGCAGCTTCTTCCACGCTAATTGGAAGTTGCTCATAGTATTTATTTAAAACAAAAAGCGAAACCGCTAATTCTTGTATGTTTTTCGCCTTATAATCCATCTTGTCTATCTTAAATGTTGCTTCATTAAGCATATCCTCGATTACCGGCTGTAATGTCTCATGCTTTGCCATTCCATCAGGGAAGTTGTTCTTGGCGCAAAGTACATATAAATAATCCTTAAAATTCTCAATTTGCCGTTCATAAGACAAAGCTATTACAGTGTCAACAACTCTATCAATCATCTGTAAATCGCACATTGACTCTGCAATCTTGCGTACTTCTCCGATGAACTCCGCCTCTTCAAATTGACTCCATTCATCAATGGTTTTATCAAACGCCTTATTAAAAATATCTATAGCGTTCTCAATAGTCATCGCATTTAGATCGACGTGAGGATCATTATCATTTTCTAAAACAGAAGCCTCTGTAAATTCCATTTCAGATATTTCAAACACTTTACTATTGTTCTTGCCGCTGAATTCAAAATATTCGTTTGCTATTGCCGCTTTTGCCATAAATGAACCATCGCCCATGATTCCCTCTCCGGCAACCACCAAACCATCTACCTCTAAAGATGAGTCCGTATCTATCGTGGTCTTAATAAATAGATCACCTGCAGCATATACTTTTTTACCAATTACTGAGCCAATCATGGCGGGGGATCCAAAATTACATTTATTTACTCTCACTTCTCCGGTACAGTAGAAAGACCCTCTGCATATAATCTCGTCAGCCTCAATATCGCCTTTTACAAACAGATTTCCATTTACACTAATTGTTCCGGCAACAACATCAGTTAAAACATCTAAATCATATGTAGCATGGATATTTCTTGCCTCAAGCGATTCTCCAATTACTACATAGCTCTCATTAAAAACAATGTCTCCATCTGTTGTAACTGCTTCAGCAACATTTTTATTCCCTAGAACGTGATCTCCAGAGTTAAACTGGATCAATTCCTCATGCATTGAGTAACCTCCTATTCTTCTGAATCAGTCAGCAGTTTGTTGTATATAGACTGACTACTTGATTCACCTAATATAATGTGCAAATAATCTTTAGCCCGAGTACATGCAACATATAGGTAGCTAATATTCTTTTTGAGGTTCTCTGTTTGTTCCTCATTTAAAACGCTTTCGCTTTTAAGTTTTTTCGTTTTGTCATATGCGCCTAATGGCTTAACTCCACAAACAACAACAGCTTGAAAATCCAATCCCAGAACTGAATCAAATGTTATAAATGAAACGCCCCCATCGCCGTATCTGCCACCCCAGCTCTGGTCATTATTGTACAGAAGATTGTATGGAATGTGCTCTCTGTCAAATACGGTTAATAATGCAGACTCCAAATAATAGCTAAGCGGTTTGTATTTTCTAAAATACATAGCGATTGCTATTTCATCGTATGGAACGCCTTTATCATCATGAATAGTTTTTACGGATTCGACTACCTTTTCAGCTTCAGCAACGGCATTCCCATTAAATTGCTTAATAGTAACGCCCTCCCCGTGTCTAAATGCTTGTCCACGCAAAAACATATCTGGATCAAATTGCTCCTCGGGATTATGCATTTTAATTAATGCTCTGGCATACTGCGCATAACGATTAATATAGTCATTGATTTCAACACAGTTTCTAAAATTCTTTTCTATTCGTATGCTCTTGTTTCCACCTCGATATACAGGATAACCCTCTCCTGCATTCCATGGCGCTTTCCCATGCTTTTGCCTCTGTTTTATTTCCTGTGTCTTATCACCACAAATTACAAAGATGTGATCTCCGTTTTCTTTGTTTTCCAAAAGATTATATGAAAACTTGTACCATGACGATTCAAACATCTGAACTTCGTCTATAAAAATGCCATAATATCGGTCTTTAATCTTACTGTTTGAAAATGCTGTCATCACTGCTTGACGCCTAGCTTCTATTGCATTAACTCCTCCAGGCAAAAACAAGCCATTACGTTCAAGTAATTTTTTACATAATCCATCAAATGTACGGCATTCAACATTTCTTTCCTGTAGCCCAGCCCTCTCTATGTACCATGTATATAAAGATTGAAGATTACGATTAAAACATGTGATAAGGAATTTTTTATCTGGATTCATTTTTGCAGCTTTAAAACATTTCGATATCAAAAGAACGCTCTTGCCGCTTCCTGCACATGCCAAAATCAACTGGTCACCTTTACTCATCTTATTAACAATATTTATTTGCTCTGGTTCCAGCCTAAAAGCTCGAACAGCTACATCATCTTCTGAAACAACCAATAACTCCTGAGATGCCCCAGGTGTACTGTTTTCATTTGTTGCTATCGCAAATCGTACTGTTGTATATTCAGGCGCTATTCTTTGCAAAATGGAGTTAATATTTGTGTCACAGATTTCCATGCATTCATCCGCACACGGTACATTGGGATTTTCCAAGTAACGATTCATTACAGTGTTAAAATTACTCCTAAGTCCTGCAAAGTCCTCAGCAAAAAGGCATTGATTCTCTATAAATTTCTGAACAGTACCTGGCATTCCATCAATCAGAATGTCTGCCCGCTTAATTTCAGGAAAGACGCAAATATAAGCAAACCTCACCGTTAATTCACCATTTGCGTTCAAGAGAGCTTTATTTGTTGTTAATTTTTTCCCTACCGTCTCTACTGTGTTCTTGAATACACCATCTATGTATGGACCGATGAACATTAGAAAAATTGTCGCGTCAGTCAAAGGCAAAAATTTGCATAGTACTACTCCTTGCGAAGTAATAACTGCGTGAGAATACTCGCCATTAAGCATCGCCGGATTTATTTTTAATAGAATAATCCCATAGTTCTCATCGTTACTCGCATGTCTTACAAACACTTTTTCATAACGGTTAAGCTCTAACTGCTGATATTCCGAAGGATATATTTCCATTCCTTTCGCCTACTTTCCATTCAGTTCTGCTATAATCTCTGCAATAATCTCATCAACTAAAAACTTGGATAATTTTTTTGAAAGAATATCGCTTACCGTTTTCAGTACATTTTTACTCTTCTTGTCGATCCCAGAACTAATCTTGTTTATCTTGTAGTTATTACTGGAAGCTACCTGTTTAACTGTTTCCTCTAGTTTCTGACACAATTCTTCCTTCTTCGGCGAGTACTCGTCTTTTACTTTGGTTTTTCTAAGTTTTTCAACCGCAGTTTCCAATTCTTCTACCAGTTTGTCTTTATCTACAGACGAATTGAACCCCTCCGAGGTAATTGCAGTTGCCTCAGAAATCTTTTTATCCATCTCTTTAAGCACTTTCCTTGATGGATCATTTCGAGTCTGCGAAGCCTCCCGTATTGCTCTTGCAATATCGACAGCAACGCCTGTGCTCAATGTGTCTATAAGTTGATAATATGCTTCATTTTGTTCAAAGTCGTCTCTTCTTGCATTTGGTACAAGTTTGTCAGTTACAACAAAAATCTCACCTTGAGTCCATCCGTTAAATCGGGACTCTTTAAATATCCCATTTAAGGTTTTGCTGTCACCAATTAATATGTTTCCCTTCCTAACTCGAAATCCGGATATTTCTCGATCTGACAAGAAACCATACCAGCCACAATTACCATACCAGCCTAATGCAAAAAGTTCCCCGTCTATTGTGACATCGAAATATGCCATACTTGAGATCTCATCTACAGTCTTTTTATTTCGATCCGCCCTGAATCTACTTTTGTTTGGTTTATATACCGGTTCAAGATCCGCTTCCTCTTCGCCGACAAAAACAGGAAATTCCTCAAGACCATAGCCATTATCTTTTAAAAACTCCTTCAATTGGGAGATATAGATAAAATGCCGCGTTTGATACGGTAGTGGCGCCACTTGCGATATATAACTTTTTGCAGCATCTATGTTCAATAAATCAGAGGATCCACTGACATTCTCCATTTCGACAACAAAATAATGCTTCTCAGTTTTCTCTGGTTGGACTTCTATCGTCGTTATTTCCCCCAGAACATCAGAAAGTGACAAATCCTCATATTGCCCCGGAACAAGCAGTTTCTTAAGCTTTTTGCAATCAAAAGTAACGATTGTTTTACAATTTTCTCCCTCATAAGAGGTGGAGAAAACCAACGTATCACAATAACTCATACCTCCCAATCTACCGATACCCCTAAATCCTCGATTGTTGGCATTACGTTTTTTTGAATTTCCTACATTCATTAATGTAGCTTGAGTCTCGCCACTTTTTATGCCTGTCCCATTATCACGGATAGATATACGAGAGTTTTCTTCGCTCACAATAATATCAATGCGCATGCTGGATTGTTCAATAATCCCTTGTCGAACGGCATTCTCCAACGAATCCACACTATTCTGAATATACTCCCTATATACAATTTTAGGGTCTGAATACATACCCGTCGTCAAAGATTCTAAAGTATATTTACCTACCTGTACTTCAGCTTCCATTCGTTCCTCCTAACTTGGAATAACGGTCATATAGCGGTATTTGCCAAATCATTATTCCGTTTTTTATCCATTCGGATACCTGTCATTCTTCAGCAAACTCACCTGTGGATCTTTTCGGCAATTCATTTGGAACGCGCTCCATAATGTCTTCCACATTGCAGTCCAATGCCTCACAAATACGGAGCAGCACATCTGTTGTGACATTTTCGCCTCTTCCCATTTTTGCGATGGATGCGGCACTGACATCACTTTTCTTCTGCAGTTCCTGTTTCTGAATTCCCCGATCAATCAACAGTTTCCATAAACGGTTATAGTTAAAATGCGTCTTTGTTTCTTTCTTATTCGCCATCTTCTTTTATCTCCGTTTCTTTATTCCACGCACGACCAAATAATTCGTTTCCTCCAGGTGAGAGTTCCAGAACACAATTCGTATTCATCGTATCCTTTGTTTTTGTGTCGTATGTATCAAGCCTATCAAATGCTATAAATACCTGTTTTCCGGCCTTCTTCTGCGCATCATACGCCTTGATGATCTCTGCCATAACTTTCTTCTCGATATGTAACAGCATCTGCATATCATGAATGATAAAAGGCAGCGGAGACAACTCCATATTTGCAAGGTCAAAGGTGATTACACCTCTGTATTGAGCTCCGGTACCTCCGTCATTCGGCGTATTGAAAGTGTACTTATTCAGCTTCTCCATTCTGAGAACCGGCGGCATATGCTGTTCGTCCTTAAGCAGCTGCACACTGATCTCCCTCATTTTCTGATTGAGCATGGTCTCAATGGCAAAGAGCTGATCACGGATAACACGGTCTCTTGTTTCTGCATACTCTGCCACAAGGTCATTGAGCTCATTCATCCGATCATAATTTCTATTTGCATCTATAAGATTGTTCAGCTCTGTCGTGATCTTGGCATACTCCTTAAGGATCGCCTCCGATACATTAGGAATTTTCTTGATCTCTTCGACTTCTTCAAGAATCCGTGCAATCTCATTTCCCAGCATCACATAGACCGTAGCCAGATCCTTCTCTGTCTCTTTGAACTCATCGCCCAGAACCTTTGCCAGCTGCTGATGAAAACTCTCAATGCTTTCTATTGTCTGGAAGTCAACGCCTGGGAAGAACTTTTCAAGATCACTGTACGTTTTCTTGAAACTCTTCTTTCCTTCAGTCATCTCTCTGCGAATGGCATTGAGCTGCGTCTGTACACGCGCCCTTTCCCTTCTGTATTTGAGCAGCTGATCATCCAGTTCTGACAGATGCCGTGCCTGAAAACTATCCAGATCCAGCAACCCCTTGTTGCTCTGTTCTGCTAATTCCTGCTCTTGTGTTCTCAGCGCAACAATACGCCTTTCATTATCCTCGTACTCAGGCTTATTCTTTGCAGCACGGATATGCTTATAATCTGATGACTTCTTAAATGCATCTCTTTCATCTTCAGCAGCTTTCGCCTGCTTAATCTGTGCTTCTACGGAAGCGTACTTCCCGTATAACTGCATATACCTTTTGATAGCATATTCAGCTTTTTCATCCTTTGCTGCCCGAAGAGGACGCTCTTCATCCAGAGTATCCCTCTTCCAAACCCTGATAAACCGGGATACCACACCTCTCCATGTCAGATCCTCTTCCACCTGTGTTCCATACTTCTCTGCAAGAAAAGCACAGTATTGATCAAGTGTCATCTTACTGTCTTCCGCAAGCGGTTCATATTTTTCGTCACATCGGAATACATGCTTGTAATCAATATTGTTTCTTGAAAAATGGTATGGCTGACCGTCAAAAACAAATGTGTAATTAATAGTATGTTCCCCGACGTTCTCCTGAACATCCAGACATTTATTCACATAATCCTTGCCGCCAAACGCAAAATCCAGAATCATGAGGAATGTGGACTTTCCTACAGAGTTGGATCCATTATCATCACCGATAACCGTGTTTAATCCGGCATGGAACTGAATCGGCTTTCTGATCTCACCATGCTTTATGAACTTGTCGCATTGTATCTCAACCAACATAATGGATCACCTCCCCGTTCAGTTCGACTTTCTTCAATGCATACAGGCAATCCATAATATCCATGAATTCCCTTATGTCCGTCACTTGGCGCTTCACACTCTTATAAAGTTCTGACGGAGACATATCCTTTTTCTCCAACTTGCCAAGCACCACCGGAAACTTTGCGATAATGCTTTCCTTGTATGGAGTCACTTTACTTGGAAACTTCATCTTTATGAAACACCTCGCAGTTCTGAATAAAAAACGCAACAACAGCATTGCACGCTGGTCTGCTGTCCGTCCCTAAATTCGTTTTGTTCCTGATCCAATCCGTAAGATAATCAATTACATCGGACTGGGACATTCCACTCTTCTCCAGTTTCTGAGAACTTATCTTGACTTCCGATGCAATCAGATCAAAATCAGTTTCAGACTCGGAAAAGATCGATTCAATATATCTGTAATACTGAAGAACCTTTATTTGTGTCTCAGTCTTCAGCATATAGTTCTTTGCTTCAAACTTCTCATCAATGTGCAGCGCCTCATATTCCAGAGGCACCAACTGTACCGAATCATCTACATTTGCAAGAACATCCAATACAATCCGGATATCCTCTTCGAGATCGACCGCATTTACGGATTCCTTCGCTTTATAGTTTCTTGCCAAAACTTTCTTTAAGCCATAGATCCTTTGGTACTCTTCCGCTGTCGGATCTGACAAGTAGTCTTCTGCACAATGATCACAAAGAGCAATCAGATTATCCGTTTGCTCCAAATCCTTCGGTTTCGGATATACAGCGGACAACTCCGTTGCTTTATCTTTTGACAGCCCTTCAGGGAATATGTGTGTAATCACATATCTCTTGATGGGCTTATTTTTAACCGTGTCAACAAGTTTCTTATGACAGATAGGACACTCATAATTGGCTTCCGCAATTAACGGAGCATCCTCAAATCCGACAAAATCGTCACCCGGCTTGTTAGGCCGGTTTACAACATACAGAAATACCTCTCCAAGGAATCTGCCTTCCTGTCCCTTGTTGTAAAAATCTAATAGTTCATCCCGTTTCTTATCGCCGATTTCCTTATCTTCCTTGATGACCTTCACCAGCTGATTCAGCACATCATCCTTACGGAAGGGATTCATATCCTTCAGCACCTTATTCTCATAGTACTCACGTGCTGCCTGCGCCAGTTCCAGAACCAACGATGCCTGCTTTATCCCGTCCGGGACAGGCCTCTGTCTGCTTACCAGAAGACTGATCTTTTTATCGCTCAGATCTTCCCGGTATATATCAAACCTCTCATCATCCGGTTGGTTCAAGGCTTCCAGAAGGAATGTCCCTGCGGCAAATTGTGTGTCGTGCTCTTTCAACCCAATCTGCATGACTTGGATAAAGGTTGAAATATTCAATTCTCTCATCATTATCCTCCTTCCTATCATGCAGAGAAAAAGAGTGGGAAAACAGCGGCAAAACGGTGGCAAATACTTTTCAGGGCATTTTTTCTAAAATGATTATGTGCTTATGGGGAGTACAACCATCCGAAATACTGCAGATTTCAACAGGTTACTCCCTGAAGGGTATAAAAAGCCTTATATAGTATAGCACAGCGGAGCTTAAAAATCTATCTCTTTTCCGATTTTTTTAAGCAAACGCATAAAGTTTTGAGAAAGACGATACTTTTTTAGGCAATATTTCCGGAGAATCGCCTCCCTTAGCTAAAGAGGACCTCATCGGCTCCGGAAATACAACAGGTAACAGACCAGCCTCATGAGGTAGCTGGCCATTCAGACAAACAGGAGGAAACTCTTATGAATGGCCAAATGAGACTACAACTTAACAAATGCCATGCGGATTTCCTCCGCGCCAATCCAAGGAGGAAATCAACATGGCAAGAAAAGCAGATTACAGTAACACACAGAAGTACAGCAACCGTAAGTCCTTTGACGGACAGCCCATCCCAGACGGCAAGGTCTTAGTCCCCTTCCTCAAAGAGAAGTTCGGCTTGCAGAAAGGCGACTACATCCAGGATAATTTCACTACCATGCATCTCGGAGAGTTTTCCTTTGAGATCGGCTTCATGCCCATCAGCGAAGACCATTATGCTTCCTACATGAAGGACTTTTGGGATGAGCTGAACAAAGACATGGAGATGCACCGTGAAGGTCGCTGCATCATTGGAAAGAATCCTGACGGTTCAGACAAGCTTTGTCCTTACACCAGACGCTGTAAAGAGTGCCCAAACAAGGGACTTATGGAACGCTACAACCCGAAGCGTGTGAAGATCCTGTCTCTCGATTATGAGTATGACGGTGAAACCTTTGATATCGAAGATACATCGCAGCCGTCGGTCGAAGATCAGGTTTTGGACAAGCTCTGCCCGGAACCTACCGAAGATGAACTGAAAATCAAGCTTCTGACCCACTTCGATAAGGAGAACCTCCGCTATGCCAAGATTATTCGTCTAAGCCTGCAGGGAATGTCCATTGACGACATCTGCATCGAGATCAATCTGAAATCCAGCCGTGGCCGTCAGGAGATCAACAATGCCCATGATGCTGTCTGCGAATACCTGAGACTTCGCCACTGTAAGAAAAATCGCAAATAAGACACCTCATAAGTCAAAACAGAGAAAGAGCGGTAACATCCATCATCGAGTGCTACCGCTCTGCTTTTAATGCTTATAGACTGACTTCCTGCCGTTTAATTGAAATCCATCATGAGACTTGATATCCCTGATCGCCTTCCGAAGTGTTCCACACCGGGAATGGCTGTGATAGGGGGTGACTTATTTTGTGCTTATGATAGACCATACAAAGGTTCCGATCTTTCAGCTCAACATTATGGATGTACCAGACATGCCGGGTATTATTGCTGATCAGCGTCACATCATAGGCATCCGCTACAATCACCATAAAATACTTCCTGTCTATTGACTGCAATTCTTCCGTGGTAAACAAGGTCACCACCTCGCTCCCGGCTCCGCTACTATCTGAGCCCTTATTTTGACTTTCTCGGCCTCGTAGCGCTTCTGTAAGGCTTTCATCTCCTTCTCCATGAACTCAGCCTCTGCGGCTTTCACAGCAGCCCTCTCGGCGTCCTGTGTGATGATGCTCTTGCCGTCCTCGCAGGTGACAGAGATATAATCCCCGATATCAAAACCCGCTTCCTTCAGCCACAGCCCCTTCAGCATGATCGTCGGCGTTTCCCTGTACTTATAGCCGCTCCGTCCGTAAACCTTAACACTTCTCTTCTTTGCCATTATGATTTCCTCCGTTTCTCAGATTGTCGTTGATTGCCAGTTTCAGTTCCAAGATCATCAGATCCAGATCATAGGCACCACCTCCCTTCGGCGAGGTCTCAGAGACAAGCTCTGAGACTGTCGCGGCGCTCGTCAAATGCTCGTGCAAGCACGGCACTTTTCTCTCTGCTCGCGCAAAAAATAAGCTGCCAATGCTTTTACACATCAGCAGCTTTCGCTCTTAGTTCGGTGTTTTATTTTCAGTCCTGATTCTTCTTAGAATCCTTGATACGGTAGTAATCTTCCAGATCTACATCGATCCTTACTTTCGTATCTGGTTTTCGGTTGCTCAAGAGACACACCGTCTCCACATTCCCACTCCACGCAAACATATCCACACAGCATGCTTTTTCCAGGCGGTAACCGCAGGCCTGCAGCATCTCTAAGTCCCGTGCCAGGCTGGTGGGTTTGCAGGAGATATAGACCATCCGTTCCACACCATAGTCGATGATCTTTCTCAGCGCTTTGGGATGGACCCCATCGCGGGGCGGGTCGAGAACGATGAAATCCGGCTTTTCCGGGATGGTATCCAGCACTTTCAGCACGTCTCCCGCTATAAAATCACAATTGGCAAGCCCGTTGAGTTTCGCATTCTCTTTTGCCGCTTCCACGGCTTCTTCCACAATCTCTACTCCGATCACTTTTCTGGCAACCGGGGAGAGAATCTGGGCGATGGTTCCGGTACCGCTGTACAGGTCGAAAATTACCTGATCTTTTGTATCTCCGATATAGGAACGTGCCGTCTCATAGAGCACTTCTGCACCGGTGGAATTGGTCTGAAAGAAGGAAAAAGGAGTAATCAAAAAACGAAGTCCAAGAAGCGTTTCATAAAAATGATCTCTTCCATAGAGCACTTTTGTTCCTTCATTTTGCACCACATCCGCCGGACGATCATTGCGGGTGTGAAGAATTCCGGTCAGCGTGCCCTGAAGGGGAAGCCGAAGCAGACACTCTTTCCATTTTTCCAGCATCCCCTGCTCCTCTTCCACCGGCTGCGTCGTCGTCACCAGATCCACCAGAATCTCTTTTTCTTCTGTATTCGCCGCTTTTCTTACCAGCAGATGCCTCAGATACCCTGTATGGGACATTTTATGGAAAAAAGAGATTTCCCGCTGCCGGAAAAATGCAAGCGTCTCGTTTAAAATTTTCCCAAAATCTTCGTCTGCAATCTGACAGCCTTCCACCGTCACAATATCATAGAAGCTGCCCCGCCTGTGCATCCCAAGCTCCAACGGACCATCTTTGCAACTGTCTCCGAATGAAAATTCCATCTTATTCCGGTAGCCGTACCGGCGTGGGCTTTCTTTTATCCCCTGAAATTCATAAGTGTACCCGGTCACTGCCTGATCCAGAAGCTTTTTGACCTGCTGCTCTTTCAGACGCAGCTGCTCCTCATAGGACAAGGTCTGATAAGTACATCCGCCGCAGTCTGAAAAATGTCTGCAGACCGGTTCACATTCCATCGGAGCGTGTTTCAGCACTTCCAGAATACGGCCCTCTGCCTTTCCTTTGCGCACCTTTGTCACCTGATAGCGGACCATCTGACCCGGAATTCCATTTTTTATGGTAACGGTTCGATCCTCCGTCCGGATCTGCCCCTTGTTGGGAAACAAAACTTCTTCGATGATTCCCTCATAAATCTGTCCCTTTTTCATCGTTTGACCTCCATTGTCCTTTTCTTCCATCCCTTATGATACCTGTTCTTCGGATCCCTTTTTGGCTTCTTATGTGTCTTGCATTCCATCCTGCGCGCCGGCCGGATTACCTTTCGCCAAATAATCTGGATTTCTATCTGCTGCCCTCGATTTCCCGGACGTAACCACTGTCCGGCAAACTGAAAATTCATGCTAATTCTGATCAGAACACCAGGAGCTCTCTTGGATCTTTGTTGTCTCAAAATTCGTTCTTGTAGATCCTTAACCGCAGCTCCAAGACACCCTCCTGGATCTTTGTTGTTTCAAAATTCGTTCTTGTAGATCCTTAACCGCAGCTCCAAACTGCTCTCCTGGATCTTTGTTGTTTCAAAATCCGGAGGATACATCCCAGACTTTCCATGATCCTGCGGCCCTCCTGAATCTTTGCTGTTTCAATATGCAAATGACGATTTTGAAAAATCACTGCAGACGTACCACTCCTGGATCTTAGTGATTAGAAATTTCTGCTCCGACTCCCACTGTACACACACAGCCCCCTGTTCCTTACGGGGACTGCCGTGTGGAACAGGGGGCTGTGTGCTGCATCAACGACCCGAATCTTATTCTTCCGTTTTTTCAACTTTCTCGGTTTCTTCCTCTGCATCTTCTTCCTCATCGAAGAAGTCATCTTCAAAATCATCATCGAAGTCCTCATCAAAGTCTTCCAGATAATCCGGCGTGAAGAAACGGTAAACGGCATATGCAATACCCGCTACCGCGATCACTGCACCGACGACGATCAAAACCCACATCAGTGCATTCTGCTTTTTCTCTTCTTCCTTTTTGATGTGAAGCAGTTCACCAAGCATTTCATTAGTTTTCGCTGAATTGATAAAATCTTCTACACGGCTCATGGCGGATACCTCTTTTCTTGTATTTTCTTATACGGCAGTACCTGACCGGCACGATGTCGTCTAAGCGTAGTATACCATACTTTCCCGGAAAATACTATAGACTTTCTACTTTTTTCAATTTGGCAAAAGAAGCGAACATCTTCTTGATTCCCGCCCGGTCAAACTCTACTTTGACCTCAAAGTCTCTGCCTCCCTCTGTGATATCCAAAACGACACCCTCTCCGAATTTCACATGGGATACCCGGTCACCGACACCATAATCCAGCCGGTCTGCTTTCACCACCTGAAACTGCTTTGGATCAAAAGTCTTGGTGCGAAAGGCCTCTTTTGCTTTTGCATAAGCGCTGTCTGCCGGAACCTGCCGGACTTTTGGCTCCGGCGGCACTGCCGATCTCTGCCCGATCAGCTCTCTTGGTATCTCGCGGACAAACCGGGACAGGTTGTTATAATGATTTTCTCCCCGGATCATGCGAACTCTCACCGCTGTAATCGTCAGTTCCTTCATGGCTCTGGTGATTCCCACATAGCAGAGTCTGCGCTCCTCTTCGATCTCTTCCATGGGGTTTTCCGCCGCAATGGACATATAGCTTGGGAAAATGCCATCCTCCATGCCCACCAGACTGACATAGGGAAACTCCAGTCCCTTGGCACTGTGCAGGGTCATCAGAAGCACCCGGTTATCACCATCTTCCAGGCTGTCCACATCCGCCACCAGCGCAACCTCTTCCAGAAATTCACTTAAGGTCGGATCTTCGTTTCCCTCCTCATAGAGAACCGCCTTGCTGATCAGCTCGCCGATGTTGTCCAAGCGGGCCTGTGCTTCTTCCGTTCCTTCTTCTTCCAGACTTTTTGCATAACCGGTTTTCTCCAATACATCGCCGATCAGTTCTTCCAGAGATAAATCTGCAAGCTTCAGCCGCCACTCATGGATCATATGGACAAAGGGCTGAATCTTCAAAAATGCCTTGCCGATTCCCGGAATGGTCTTTGCATCCTCCAAAGCCTCAAAGAAACTAAGCCCCAGAGCATCCGCATGGGCCTGCACTTTGCCGATCGTTGTGGCACCAATGCCCCGCTTTGGTACATTGATAATCCGGTGCACCGCCAGATCATCCTTCCCATTATCAATGGTTTTTAAATAGGCAAGTACATCTTTGATTTCTTTCCTGGAATAAAAATTCACTCCGCCCACGATCTTATAAGGGATGTTGGCCATCAAAAATTTTTCTTCAAAAGCCCGGGACTGCGCATTTGTCCGGTAAAGCACTGCAAAGTCCCGGTATTGTGCCTTGCCTGCATGCACCTTTTTCTGAATTTCCCTGGTGATGTACTCAGCCTCCTCGTACGCATTCTGAAGATGTTGAAAGATGATTGACTCTCCCTTTTCATTCTCAGTCCAGAGAGCCTTTTCTTTTCTTCCCCGGTTATGACCAATCACACCGTTGGCCGCATCCAGGATATTCTGGGTGGAGCGGTAATTCTGCTCGAGTTTGATCACCGTAGTATCCGGAAAGACCCGCTCAAAATTCAGGATATTGTCAATATTGGCCCCCCGGAATTTATAGATCGACTGGTCGTCATCTCCGACCACACAAAGATTCTGGTATTTTTTTGCCAAAAGGCTCACCAGCTTAAACTGTACCGTGTTGGTATCCTGATATTCATCCACCAGTATATACCGAAAACGCTCCTGATAATAGTCTAATATATCAGGACAGCTCTCGAACAGTTCCACCGTCTTCACCAGCAGATCATCAAAATCCAGCGCATTGTTTTTCTTTAATTCTTTCTGATACTCCAGATAGACTTCTGCGATCTTTTCCTGCCGGAAATCCCCCCGTGCAGCCAGGCGAAATTCCTCCGGTGAGATATACTCATCCTTCGCATGGGAAATGACGTTCAGAAGCATCCGTTCTTTGTACATCTTGGTGTCCAGCTGCAGACGGCGGCAAACGTCTTTCATGACCGTCTTCTGGTCTTCGGTATCATAGATGGTAAACTTCTGGTCGTATCCCAACCGGTCAATATAGCGGTGCAGAATCCGCACACAGGTAGAATGAAATGTGCTGATCCAGATACTTTCCGATCCAATGCCCACGATCCTGTCCACCCGCTCCCGCATCTCCCCGGCGGCTTTATTGGTAAAGGTAATGGCCAGGATATTCCAGGGATTTACCCCGCACTCATCGATCAGGCGGGCAATCCGGTAGGTCAGCACCCTTGTCTTCCCGCTCCCGGCACCGGCCAGGATCAGAAGCGGCCCTTCCTGATGCAGCACCGCCTTCTGCTGTTCCTGATTCAAAAGCTCCAGATAATTCATTTTCTATGTAACCTCTCCCCTCTGTGTCCGATCTCATTTCCGATGTACTGACCGCATTATATTCAGTCAAGCCTCCGTGCCGGCATTTACCTTTTGCTGCTTATATGTAACCACTTTTCTACAGAACCAGCGATGGCGCAGTATATACCCTTGCGCCCAGCTCACTGTTCAGCATATAGAGGCTTTTGGGATCATCACCAAATAATTCGTATTTTTTTATCAGGCTGTCTGCATTATTTTCCTCTTCTCCCTGTTCCTTGACAAACCAGTCCAGAAACTGCATGGTCCGAAAATCTTTGACCGAATGCGCTGCATCGTACAGATCATGGATCAGGCTGGTCACATACTGTTCATGCCTAAACCCCTCTGTCAGAACCTCTTTTACCGTCCCAGGCGCAACCTCCGGTTTTCCGATGGCAGCAAACACCGGTCTTTCTCCATTATTCAGCAGATACTGTACAAAGAGCATGGCATGATCCCGCTCTTCCTGAGCCTGCACCTTGTACCAGTTTCCAAAACCGTCCAGTCCCTGATCATAGCAAAGACCGGAAAAATCCAGATACAGATACGCTGAATAAAATTCTTTGTTCACCTGTTGATTCAATAATTCTACCACTTTTTTGTCTAACATATGTTCCTCCTAATCATCCCTTCGACATTCTTTTTATTATACGACGACTTTCATACCCTGTAAAGGGCCGATTGCTTGAGTTTCCGCAGTTCTATCCACAGAACTCCCAATCAGCCTTGCTGATTATGC
>CAJTYJ010000013.1 GCA_910583895.1 uncultured Lachnospiraceae bacterium | reverse complement strand
TGCCTATCTGGCCCATAGAAAGACCACGCTTTCAAAAAGTTCGCTGTAGTACTAGAGATAGTCTGTGATAATAAATGAAAAAAGCCAGTCCGGATGATGAGACTGGCTTATGACAAAGTATCGATTTAAGATCGATACTTAAATTCGATTTTAATATGTATATTTGATATTTTTTTAGTTTGGGCTATGTATAGAACCAATTCTAATATTATACATATTAGCTTGATCCAAGTACTTATTGGGATATTAAGCAAGGTTTGTAATAGGGTTGACATGTTTATACCTCCAATTGACAGGCACGAGATGGACGCAAAAAAAGGATATCCTCTCGCTAAACACCAGCTACAAACCGAATACATATCATCCACTGTATTGGTCTTTTGCGTAGAAGAAATCCTACTTCCTTTATCCTCTTTTAGCCTATCATAGAACCTTGTGTTTGTCAAGAAATTGATTGAAATATTTTCAGCATATTTTCAAAATTTACATACCGCAAGGATAGATAATGATAATGACAATGATCATGAAAACAAGGAGCTGTACTATACAGATATTACTTTATATTTTTTGTGTTTTATTTTTAAAACAAAATATGGAGCCATTGACAAAACAATATAACTGTATATTAAAAGATATGCTGTGTTTACAGGAAATTGCGAAAAAAGGAGCAATTTTTAATTCAGTTAAAAAGAAGCATGGTAACTGTGAACGTTCTTTTATAATGGTAAGAGATAATAAGGAATATTTCTATTTGGGAAAAGACAAGAAATTTTTCGTGTTTGATGCAACGGCAGACATTGATCCTCATTATGATTTAGATTATGTAGAAGTTATAAGTGGAGAAAGATATAATAAGCCGTTAAATATGCTGATAACAAATGTAAAAATGTCTACAAGCAAAAATGTTTTATGCAAGGGAGGTAAAAAATCAAATATCTCAACTAATGTAATCGTTACATATCTGAGGAATAAATTAAAATATGGTATCGGCAAGCAAAGAGAAATATTGATTGTTGTATACAGTGATTTAATACATAGATTCCAAAAAGAATTTAGGAATGTAGGATATTTTGAAAATTTGAAAGGATTTAATGACTTCAAGGATTTATATAGGATGGCACACGTTGGAATGAATAGATTTCCGAATATGGCATATTATTTTATCTATTGTGGGTGTCATATGGAAGAATACCATAGGTTATCAGAGATGAGAGAAGATGAATCATTAGATTTTTTCACGTTGCTTAGTAAAAACCACAATAAAGAATATGAGTATATTATCAACAAAATAATGCTTAGATGTATGCTCGCTGATTTTGAACAGAATATATTCAGGTTAGCGATAAGGAATTATGAGAGTACAGATAATGTACATATATGGACTTTCTATAACACAGATGATTACCTGTACAGTGAGTTGTCGGCTATGATAGAAGATAGATATAAACCATATGGAGCATTGTTTGAATATGAAGATACACCAGAAGAATTAAAGATAGAAAAAGTTAAAGACAGAAAACCTCCAAATGGTAAAAAAATGACTAATGCACAAAAATAATAAGTTGGTGTGAAAAACAGGATCAAGGAACTATATTTAAAATTGGTACATTATTAGCAGATACAGGACTTTCTAATAATTCTTTCAAAGAAACACGGAAAAGTAATACTGTAATAAAGAAAATGTTTGATGAAATGAAAACAGAAAGACAAGGTTACTATAAAATCAGCTAATCAGATTTTAGGGGGGGATTCCCCATATATGGAGAAGGAGAAAATATAAATGAAACAAAGTTTTATTAGACATGGCGATGATTTTGTTGTTATAAATGGAAATGCTCGTTGTACAAATGGGGATTGTCCATATATCAAATATGTAGGAGATTGTCCAGGTGATATTGAAAATTGTGAGTATCGGCAACAAAGTAATGATGCATTTCTTAATTATACGTTTGATGGTATTTAATAGTTACAGGAAAGCTATGGTCTACTGACAGTTTGGCAATCGCTGCAAGCAGCTCATGCCATTGTTCGCAATCTGACGATTGCTAACAAGTGTAGAATTTTTGGATAAGCAGAAATGAATATATATGGCAAATAAAAAACAAGAATTTTGTTTTATATGTGGTAAGACAAAATCAGAAGTAGATAGACTATTAAAAGGTCAATTTGGAGATGAGAAGGACGCGGATGGAGAGGCACGGGAGCGGGCGGACGTGGCGCGGTCGTTCCTGGATGTGGGGGAGATGTCGGAGGGGATCTGGGAGCGGTTCGTGAAAGGGGCCTGTGTGTATCCGGATGGGAGGATTGAGGTTCGGTGGAATTTTGATGAATAAGAGAGTGAAAAAGACATTTAGGCATTTAGCCCAAGTGTCTTTTTTACTGAATTACTTGTGGAGTTGAGGATTGAAAAAAGTTTATGAAAATTCCCTTAAAAGACTTGAACGTTCCAAAGGAACGGTTGTATGATATATTGGGGAGGAAAAAAGATGAAAATGTATGGTGTGAAAGAGATTGAGGAATATACAGGTTTGAGCCGAAAAGATTTATTCGTATATGAAAAAAGCATTCCACCAGTGGAGAGAAAAGATAATGCAGGCTTTAATGCTAAAGGAAAGGAGCATAAAGGCTATAAGCTATATGATCAGGAGGGGCTTGAAAAATTATGTATGGCATCACTATTCAAGAAGCTTGGTGCTGCACCCAAAAGGATTAACAAGTTATTCGTTGGAAGAAAATTTGATAAAAACGATGTGTTTGACGAGTTAATCCTTGAAGCAAGGAGAAAGCGGCAGGAAGCCGATGACATCATTACTGTTGCTAAGGTGTTTAAAGAATTGAATACAGAAGCTGTGTCTCAGAGTTTCTTTCAGTTAAGTAATTTGCATGGTTTGGCCGAGCAATTACGGAGGGAACTGAACTCTGATGAAACAAGGAAAGTTATGGAAAAATTTGATGAATCAGCAGAAGAAAAACTGTTTGAAATATATAGGGGGTTTGATGGGTATACAGAAGAGGAATTGGAGTCTGATAAGGTTGAGGCACAGGTTGAAAAATTGAAGTATTTTGCAGTAGAGGTTCTTGGTGTTGATTGGGGAAGATTCCTTAGTGGACAGGCGAACTCTCTTGCGGCCGTGGATACATATATACGGGATGTTGAAAAAAGAACTCGAAGAGGATTGCCTGAATTTATTGCGGATGCAATTTTTGTTTACCAGATAAATCATTTTCTGGATGAAGGTGAAAGCACAATAGAAGATTTGGAAAAATGTATTGGTATGGACTATTCAGAAGAAAAGGTGAAAGGATGTTTAGAACAATTTATGGCGCTTTTAAGCAAATGGTTCGGTTATAAAAATTATGCTGAAGGGGAGGGTATCATCAGTAAGTTGAAATTGCAGTTTAAGCAGGAAGGTGATATGAAGGATGAGGTTAGGCTGATGGATTATATATGCGGTGCAATGAAATATTATGGGAATGCCAAGTAGTTCTTTGGAAGATATTTATATTTTGGCCGTAAAAACAAGAATATGGAGGTTGGGTACATGGGTAAGATTGTATGTAAAAAATGTGGAATTGAAATGGATGAGGCAACAAAGAATGGTTTATGTGAAAATTGTGCGAAAAAAAGAAAGAAGATGATTATTAAAGGAATGGCTTTTACGGCAGCAATAGGTGCTGGGATTGCAGGAATAGTATATGTTAAAAAGAATCCAGAGATGATTGATGATCTTAAGGAGACATTCAATAAGGTGCCATCTTTATTTAAGCGAGAATCGCTACCTATAGTAGAAACTGCTCCAGAAAAAACAGATTTGCCAGAGGATGTAAGGGTAATAAATTATTTGACGGATATCGACCAGAAGAAAATTGATATGGCTTATAAGAAAGGAATTTTTGATAAATGGATGATAAAAAGGCAAAAGGGGTTGTGGGAGTCTGAACATTCGACAGTAGATGAACTTCTTCGTATATGGGGAGCTACTGATATTATAGATTCTTTCCCAAAGTGGAAAGATAAGGTTGGGGACATCACAAAAGAGCAGTTTGAGGATATAGTGATGAGAGCAGCGGAAAATGTCTCTGATGTAAAAGATGTTAAAGTATTTGGAGATCAGATTCAGCTTACGGTTAAATCTAAATCGGGTAAGTCTGCATGGAATGTTTTTTTAAACTTTTTTGATGAAAATGGAAAGCTATCTCTGGATTGTGAATGTTGCGGAGGTTATCCTGGAGGGAATGTGCCGAAATTCTTTGCGGACGAAATTAGAAGGCAGATGAAGTATTTGATAGAAACACAGATGGAGACGGTGTAAGCATGTTATAAAGAAAATGATAAAGAGATAAACAGATTATTATAGGTGGGAGGTTTTTGAAGAAAATATGAATTGTTAAAAATGGGATGTGTATGATGGTATTTTTCCAGGCTGGAATCAGCCTGGATATTTTTTTGAAAAATTTGTTAGTCCTATGTTGACAGAATCGGGCTCTACTGGAAGCGGAAAGACATATTTAGCACAAAGTCTGACTAAGTTTTTGGGAGTTCCTTTTGCAATCGCCGATGCAACTACATTGACAGAGGCAGGATATGTTGGCGAGGATGTGGAAAACATTCTTCTGACATTATTACAGAATACGGGTTTCGATAATAAGTTAGCTGAAAAAGGCATTGTCTACATAGATGAAATTGATAAGATAGCAAGAAAAGGTGAAAATACGTCAATTTCAAGAGATGTCTCAGGCGAAGGTGTTCAACAGGCATTGCTGAAGATTATAGAGGGTACTGTATCAAGAGTTCCGTTGTCTGGTGGCAGAAAGCATCCACAGGCTGAATGTGTGGATATTGATACATCAAATATATTGTTTATTTGTGGCGGTGCTTTTGATGGATTAGAAAAGATAGTACATAAGGGTTTGGATAGTAAGCCTATTGGATTTAATGCTAATATTAAAGGTGTCCCAACCAAGGATACGTTGAATTTATCGGATGTGCAACAGAAAGATTTGGTCAAATATGGTCTTATGCCTGAATTGATCGGTAGATTATCTGTCATTACAACATTAAATCCGTTATCTGAAGCTGATCTTGTCAGGATACTTATAGAGCCGAAAAATGCGCTAACAAAACAGTATCAGGAATTACTTGCTATGGATGGTGTAAAGTTGGAATTTGAAGAAGATGCACTGAAAAGGATTACTGAATTAGCAATTAAGAAGGAAATAGGCGCACGAGGATTACGAAGCATCATTGAAAAAGCAATGCGAAATGTGATGTTCTCTATTCCTGATAGAACTGATGCGAAAAAGGTTGTTATGACTTCTGGTGTGATTGATGGCACAGAAGATGTGATTGTGTATAAGAACAAGAATATTGCATGAGGAGATATGTATGAGTGATAAATTTGCAGTAATTAATTCAACAGAAGAAGACAAAAATAAAGAGATGGATCGTATTTACAGAGTAGCAAAATGAATGAAATTTGGGATCGACAATATCATACTTTTGTATTGAATACGATAGAAAAAAATAAAAACATAAAAAAACATAGCTGGTTATCCACAGGCGGATTTAATGAAAATTGCGTTGAGTGGGATAAAATTCATTTGTTCTTTACGTGATGTAAGACGAGAGAATGATAAGCTGGGAACAGAATATCAGCAATCATTAGAAGAATCAAAAATTACATTTCAATTTATAGATGCAATATTTACAGTTTGCGGATATCTGACATTGAGAAATTTCGTAACCACTTTTCCGGTAGATAAGTATTACAAAGGTACAAAGTGGGGAGAAAAGAATTATTTCTGCACAATGCAAGTTCTGAAGGATATGGATTGGGATAAACCAATAGGCAGAGATAAACTATCAGAATTGTTATGGGATTACGAGAATGCTGACTTAAGACATGCTTACATTGAATTTACTACAGCTATGAGTGCAATATATCGGGCACAGACTGGTAAAGGGATAGCAGAACAATGGTGCGATGATATGGGGATTCCTATATACACAATGAATAAAGAAACAGGCATTATGAAAAATAATCGGACGGGCGATATTGTGAAATTGGGGAAAACAAGTCATATACGTGTTGTGAAGTGATTTGAATTAAAAAAGTGCCTTTGATTGTGGAAGGTCAAAGGCACTGGATTTGTACTATAAGAAAATAATTATTGGAATTATAAATAAATCCAATAAACAGACATTATGTAGTTATAAAGTTTATTGTATTCAACATAAGGATTAATAGCTGAGATATAGGGCGCATTTTGTTGTTTGGCGAAATTGTTTATTAATTCAAAAGCATATACTAATAATTGACAATCACATATAATTAACGATTTTAATAAAGTTTCTCTATCGTAATTATCTGTGACAAAGATATCAGGATGTATATAGGAATTAGAACTGGTTGCAATATCCTTGAAGTAGTCATATATATCTAAACGCAAATGGTTTTTGTTTTTTGCTATATTTGCTTTTTCGGAAATGGTTAACGGTCTTTTGTTAATATTAATTTTTTTCCTGTTAATAAAAGGAGTATATGTATTTACTATTGTATTGTCAAGAGTGGCATTTTTTACAGATTGATATTCTAATAAATTTATGTATGATCTATCAGCTGTAAGATTAAATAAATCGTAGTATGCCTCAATGCTGATGCGGAGATTTCTTTTTATAGACGGAAATCCAAGCATATCATATTTTGGATTTAATACAAGCAAATAGTTCAAGTCCATACGTACATTCTCAACAATAATTGAAAATAATTTGTATTCGCCAGTACAAAACAAATTCATGTTTGCGGTATTAAAATTAAGAGAAATAAGATTATTGATGTTTTGTTCCAAAAAAGTTTTATATGAATTTATCGAATCTAAAACAGTTTTATGTATATATGACATAATGAGACCTCCTGATTAATGTTGTTGCTGATAGAATACATTAAAAGAAAAATCAAGAGAATTTTGACTATGAAATCCCTCTTTCAAGTAATGGTGTAATACCACGTTTTAACGCTGTCATTCGGCTTTGTTTCAGTCTGTGATGTGGGATGGATAAATCCTCATGTGAATGGATTGAGTGGCTTATTTGGGCGGATAAAGGCGTTGTAATGGATGATGTGGAGCAGATAATAACAGCCCCTCTGATGGTAGAAGGACTGGTGTTTATTCGATATCAAATAATTCATCAAATGTGATTTTAAAGTGAGGAAACATAACAATCTGAAGTTCATCTTTGTTGTTCTCGGTGACTGTTTTGTAAAGATATGCGTAAGGTGTATCATCCTTTTTCCAATCAAACAGATAAATTTCAACCTGTTTTTTCGCCAATCAACGATCCAGTATTCAGAGACGCCCACTTTGCAGTAAATCTGCATTTTCTCATTTCTGTCATAAAATTCAGTGGAATCAGATAATACTTCCATGACAAAACGGGGAATACCAGTAAATGATACATTTTTTCTGTCACGCATATTACAGATAATGGATACATCAGGTACGACTACTTTATCGTCATTCTTACGCCATTGATATTGCACGCTGTTGCCAAAAACACGGCATAAGCTGTCTTTAATCTGATTTCCTATTTTGATGACAAAATTATGGATCACTATGGAATGCTCAAGATATGTTTTGCTCATGTCTTCTACAGGTAATGTATTCATTGTATCGCCCCCTGGATGATTAGATTTCTTGAATTATACTATATTTTTGAGGTGATGACAAGGATGGAAATTTGTAGTTTTTCACAGGTTCTTCTTATAATTGCGAAAAAGGGTGATGATGATGGTTTGATTGTACTTTGGCAAGTTAATATTGTTTGAAGGTTGATGGGATGTGTGGTATGATATATATATTATCATGATGGAGGAGAATTGTGGCAGAAGATTTTGTTTATGAGTTATTTGAAACAGCTATGAAAGAAACAATACAAGAAAAAATTGAAAATGGTGCATCAGAAGAGCAGATGGAAGAAGTGAGGAGTCGGGAAAATGTATCTAATACATATACGAAAATGATGGAACAGATTTCTGATGATTCTGTAAAAACTATAGAAAGTATTATGTATGAGAAAGTAACAAAGGAAAAAGCTTTTACAGATGAATTTTTGGCACGACAAAATCAAAAATGGGGAGAGGCTTTTGTTGCGTCCGATGCGTTATACATATGTATTATTGAATCTGCTGAGTCATACAGGGATTATGTGATTGAAACTCATGGACAGGAAGTCAGTTATTTATATCATGCATTAGCGAATATACATGGAAGAGCATTGCAAATATATGCGGAAATCATGTGTCTTAATAAGAATGGTTATGCAGATGGAGCATATGCGAGATGGCGGTCATTGTATGAACTAAGCGTAATTGCTACATTTATTTCAAAATATGGAGAAAAGGTTGCAGAAGCATTTGTAAAATCGGCAGATACAGATGATGGATATGATTGGGCAAGAGCTGCAGATTGTTTGAAAAACTCGGATAAAAAATTTATTACATTTTCTTACATACAGAATAAGTGCAGAGAAGAAACAAGATTTTGGAGAAAAGAATATGGTTTTGTAAATAAATTAGTTCATGCATCATCACAAGGTACTATGTATAGGATGGGGGCGGATACATCTAAAGCAATACCTATAGGAAGAAGTGATATGGGAATGGCAATATCGGCTGTACATTCGGCTATGTCTCTGGTACAAATAACAAAATGTTTTTTTACGGTATTTCCTCATGGGTACAGTACAGTAGCGGTTTTTACATTCCATAAATGGGTTGATAAAATTATAGAATATTATCAGAGTGTTGAGGATAGTTTTTCGTCTGATGAGGATGAAAATAAAGAATAAGAATGATAAACCAGTCATCAAGAAATAAAAATAATGATGGCTGGTATTTTTTACACTTGAAATGCAAACATATGTTCTTTTGATGTGAAATAAAGAACATAAGTTCCTGTTTTGCATATAAGAATCATATTTGGCGGTATGATTGTTTTTTGACAGAATTGATAAACGATAAGCAACATGTAACATATAACACACAGGTTAAGAAAATCAGGTTGAGATAAAAATTGAATATAGAAAATGCGAATAGGGGCTTGGAGCAATGATGTTAATTTGCTTTGAAGTTTCTTTTTTGAATATTTTTTGTAGGATTATGGAAATTTTGGGTAATGTAAAAAATAAAAAGAGAAGATATGAGTGATGTGTAAATTGTAGAGATTTTTGAGGAGAATGGAGTTTATGAGAGTTGTAGATAATTTATTGCCACATAATGCAGAAGCATTTCAGGAAATATGTGAGAAAAGCGATGACAGAATTAAACAGAATCAATAAAAATACAAAATCTTTAAATAATATGCCATTACATGAAAGAATGGAATATCAACGTGTTCATGATAGAGCAGTCGTATTATAAGCGTCTATGAAAGGTACAGCAGTTGAAATAAAAACTCTTGGAGAAAAAAGAAATCCATTTATATTAGAAAATATTAAAAGTGATTGATACATAGGACAAGCAAAAGCCAAATCAAGAGCCAGAAAATCACTGGTTCCTGGTTTGGCTGGTATGGTATTGATGCGGAAATGTGGGACTATAGAGTTGTGTGGAAATTCTGGTGAAAGATTAAGTTGAAAAAGAGAAGTATAAATTATGTATTATTATTGTGGATAGATTTTAAAATTGTGGAGGAACTGATTATTGAAAGAATCAAAAGATGTGGAAAGACTATATCAAAATTATATCCGATATCAGTCAGGTGATAAATCGGCATTGGACGAAGTGTTTATGGAAGTTGGTAAAAAAGTAGGCGAAACTAAGCGGATAGTGGAATTGGAAGAAGAATATAAACTGTCCCATACAGAAAATGTTTTAGATGCAGGATTAGTTGAAAATGAAATAGAATATAAACATAAAGATCGCAAATTAAAAGTGGTATTTTCTTTTCCATGTTTAAATAATATGGTGAAGAAGGCAAAATATGAATATAGTAAGAATGGTATTTTTACAGGTTATGAAAATGGTAAAAAAATAAATTCCAATGGATACAAAAAGTTTCACAGTGGGAAATATGATACTTTTGAATTGGAAGAAGAAATGCAGGAAATTGTGATTAAGTTATTTCAGGGAAAGCTTTCAGGAAGTAATATTAAAATTGTAGATGGAATTACATTATTTCGTAATATTAAATATTATCTGTCAAAAGAAATTGGAAATTATAATAAAATATTGTGTAAGAATGTGCCGGAAACGTTCATAGATGCGAAAAGTGGAGAAGAAATGTCATATTTTGACCTATATTCAAATTTGACCTGGATGAAGTCCGAAAAACAAATGTCAAGAACACTTCCCTATTCAGATTATTTAGAATGGATAAAAAGAAATGATGTAAGTAAGCTTTTCAAGGAAAATGCCTGTAATATTAAAGCAGTTATTGAAACAATAATGAATTGTGAAGAGACTTTTATAACGGTGAAAGATGGAGACACGGAATTGGGACTTATGCATCTTATAACACAGGAAATGTTACATGAAATAATTTGTCTCGGATATGGGATAAATATTGGACAGGAAAATATATCAAGAGATTTGGAATTTATAGAACAACGATTATTAGACCATTTATTTTATTCTCTAAATTACAGGATTGGAAAAGCGCCGGAAAGTTCGGAAATATACGAAAAAGAATCTGAAAGATTTCTATATGAATTAAGCAAAAAAATGTATGTGAAAATTTTTGGAAGAACAGGATATAAATTATATAATCTGAGTATTATTTTTAAGAGTAATAGAGACTTTGATGGTTATTTTAATGAATTAAAAAAATATGAAGAAGCTGTCATGGATATTGTTTCTTTAAAAAGAGGAAAAATGATGTATGATATGGTTAATCTGTTGTCAGATTGTGATTGTGATCTAGTGGATGACTGGCAGACAACTATATTAAATGTAGCAAATACAATTATAGAATATTATCAAAGTGCGGAAATGGAGTATCAAAATAATGAACTGAAAAAATATAAAGTTAAAAGTTTTTCCGATTGGGGGCAGAGATTCTGGGAAGCTGAATTGGATAATGTGATCTTGAAAATTCAGTTGTTTTCGAGTGAGAATGTAAAGAAACCAGTTCGATATGATATAAACAGGGAAAAGCTTATAATTTATTGTGGATATATGAATTACTATTTTTGTGATGAAGAAAAAGAAATATGTTTTGTACTTCATAAAAATAGACGTGTTATTGGCAGATCAAATAAAAATCATGAAATTTTTTTGTATAGAACGGTCTAAAAAGGTGCATTTACTTACATAATCCCGTATATATAAACAGAGGAACAGGAAAGGATAATATCTTAGTAATGTTTCTTTGAATATCTACTATGGCATCATCAGTATCTGGTATTGTGGTATTCCAGATTTAACACAGGAAAAAGACTGTAGGAGAGTTTTTGGATTGTGGTTTGTAGGCTGATGGTGTCAGTCAATAACTGTATAAACAGTTTACCATAAATTCATTCATATAATAATTTCCAAAGGCTGATATGCCCTCAAAAGTATATCAGTCATTCTCCGTATCCACAACGGAGCAGTGTCTTGACTCCACTAGAGACACAAAATCACAACAAACAATGCAAAATCCTGTATACTCCACATATACAGGTCATCCAGAGGCAGATATAAAGTCTGTTTCTGGATGGAAGTCTAAACAGAAATGGCAATATTTTTTTGCATGTATTGTCATTTTATATTTATATACTTTTAAGTAGGAGGAAACAAAAATGTTAAGAGAAAGAGTAAAAAAATTTATTAATGAGTTTGGAATCCCTATCACAGTGTTTTCAAAAAATGTAAACATTTCGCCTGCAAGCTACCACAAGTGGATTAGAGGTGCTTTTGAATTTTCAGAAAAGCGGGCAGAGAAAATTTCTCAATATTTAGAGAAATATGGATTTTAAAATGACTGTAAAATTGTAACCTGTAAACATTGCACATAATCTAAATCATAATTCTAAGTAGCGGATCTGTTAGAAATCCCAAATAATAAAAGGTAAAAACAGTGTATAATAGGGCAAATATTGCTCTTTTTGTACATTTTATGTCTTTGACTAAGTTTACATAATTCATAAAGGAGGAGTTGCAAAATGACAGTAGGTTATTGAGCAGAAGAATAAAAAATACAATCAATATGAAGGCACTTATTTAATATATGAGTGTCTTTTTGTATGCAAAAATATTATACAAGGAGTAAAATAATGAATGAATTCCTATTAGAACTATTGGCAAGATTAAAGAAAGCCGCAAGCAAAGAACAAATCAAAAAAGATATTCAATCACTTGGAAAATTTTATGTAGACATAGTTGGCAGACTTCCCAAAGGAAAAACACAACAGCAATTAAAGAGACTAATGCCGGATCTGCAAAGATTGATGTTGAAATAGGGAATGGACAAACGATTAAGAATACATCTGATCAAGCGAACAGATTAAATCAGACTGTACATAATACAGATACTTTTTTCGGTAAGTTGAAAAGTACAATAACCAACACATTTTCGGCTGGGAAAATTACCATGACTTCTTATCTGCTCGTTTTGAATGAAATCCGTAAAGCAGGACAGAATGCAAAACAGGCAATTGAGGATATCAATAAATCGGTAACAGATTTACAGATTGCTACAAATATGAATCGGGATTCTGTGAAAGATCTTGTAAAAGGTTATAATGATTACGGGAAAGCCCTGGGAAGTACAACGACTCAGATCACATCAGCGGCGGATGATTATTTCAGGGCGGGAAAGACACTGAATGAAGCACAAAGTTTGATAAAAGACAGTATTATGCTCTCAAAGTTGGGACAGATAAGTTCTGGAGAGGCAACAGAAGATTTACTTGCTGTGATGAATGGATATGCAATGTCGATTGATGAAGTAGGTAAAGCATTAGATACAATGGTGGCACTTGATATGAAAGCAGCAACCTCATCTGGAAAAATCGCCACAGCATTAAAATATTGTGCTTCAAGTGCTGATGTGGCAGGCGTTTCTTTTGATAAGCTTGCATCTATGATTGCTACTGTAAAGGATAAAACTCAGCAGAGTGCAGAGACAGTTGGTACATTCATGAATACATTGCTTTCCAGATATCGGGATGTTAAGTTAGGACAATTTACGTCTGATGATGGAGAAGACCTGTCAGATGTTGAAAGTATTCTTGGAACTCTGGATATTAAATTGCGTGACAGTCGAGAGGAATTCCGCAATTTTGAGGATATAATCAATGAAGTTGCAATGTCATGGAAAAGTTATTCTTTTGTACAGCAGGTGGCGTTGGCAAAAGCATTTGCGGGGGTAAGACAACAAAACCGCTTTTATGCGCCTATGGAGGGATACAATAAAACTCTCGAATTAACAGAAGTAGCCGCTAATAGTGCAGGGACAGCCATTGAAAAATTTGAAAATTCCTACATGAATTCATTGGAAGCAAAGAAAAATACACTTCAAGCCTCTTTTGAATCTTTGGTTATGAATTCAGACATGGAGCAGATTTATTCAAGCATTATGTCAGCGACTACTGCGTTGGTTGATTTCATAAATCAAGCGAATTTGTTAAAAGGCGTCTTTGCTGGAATCGCTGTGACAGGTGGTATTAAAGTATTTCTGACAATCAGAACAGCGATCAATGAAGCATATATCGGATTGAACAGGTTTCAAAATGCATTAAATATTGTAAAAACGACAAATATTTCATCAGAGAGTTTTAAGCAGTTATTATCACTTACAAATTCTCTGTCTATGAGCCAAATGAGGCTTGTGTGATCTTCTAAAAATCTATCTACAGAACAAAAGAAACAACTCATAACAAGCGCCGCTCTCGGTGAGAAGGAAAAAGCATTACTAATCCAAACATATGGATTAGCAACGGCAGAAACAGGATTGACAGCAGCGACAACGACTATGGGAAATGCTTTTCGTGCTTTATGGAGTACATTACTTGCAAATCCTTTGATATTGGTGATGATTTTAGTATCTGGTGCAGTGATGGCATGGCAATCATACAAACAAAATCTTGAAGAAATCCGCCAATCTACTGAGGAATCCGCCAACTCCTACAAAGAGTCCGCATCTTCCATAGAAGACTACACAAAACGTTATCAGGAACTTCGTGAAGCCCTTCTTGCAGCAAAGGGTAATGAAGAAGAAACTTACAATGTCAAGAAACAGCTTCTTGATCTCCAAACAGAACTTAACGATAAGTATAGTGATGAATACGGTGCAATCAATCTCGTAACAGATGCTTATAAGGACCAGACAGAAGCAATCAAAGCACTCAACAAAGAAGCTGCCCAGACATATCTGAATGAGAATCAGAAAGGCATCAAACAGGCAACCGATAAAATGACCAGTAAGGATCATTACAATCTCAGTTATACTGGTATCGTGTCAGAGTCAGATGAAGGTAAGATTCTCAAAGAAATTGCAGAAAAGTATAAAGAACAGGGCGTTAGACTGTCAGAAGAAATTGATGGAGCACAATTCTCTATCCATCTGGATGCTGATCCAAAGTCTGCATATGATACCATTCAGGCATTTGAGAATGATGTCCGTGATAAAGCAAGAGAATTAGGCGACGAACATCTCTTTGATGATGTACTGGAAATATCCTCTGTTTCTCTGAATAATGCAAAATCTACGATTGATAAATACGGCGATATTTACAGACAGGCTCTCACTGCTGATATTGTATCCGATGATAACAAAGCGAAAGTATACAATGAAGCACTTGAAGCAGTACAGGCTTATAATGAAGCTGTATTACATAGCGAGGATATCTACAATGATAAATCCGTAGAAAAGGCAAGACAATCACTACAGGCACTTCATGATGAAATAAGCAATTATGAAGCATGGGAAAAGTATGGATTCCTTATGGACGATATTTTTGACCAGGCAGATACGAGACTGCTGGATTTTAATGAAGCACTGAAAAATGATTCCAGCTTACAGAAACTTACAAACGATTTAAAAGGTCTGAGTGATCTTGATTTAAAGGCCCTGGATGAAAATGTTGGAGACAATATTTCTTTTGATAAATTAAAGGAATCCGCCGAGAAATATAACATCAGTGTAGAATAACTGATTGATTCCCTTGTACGGTTAGGCGTGATTCGGGGTGAAATCGCATCTGAATCATCAGAACTGGAAGAACCAAAATGGGACTTCTCTACCACTCTTGAAAATCTGGACAAGGTAAAAGAAAGTCTTGATGTTTTAGATAAATCATTTGCAAAATTATTTGACAAAGATGAAGCAATCGGATTTGAAGATCTTTCTTCCATCAATGAAGCGTTTAAAGATCTGGAAGGTATTGACGATTATATCAAACGCATTCAGGAAGCGGGACAGAATACGGAAGAGGTCAGTCAGATCTTTGGCGAACTGACAGGTGCATATCTGGAACATGCGGGAGTGCTTTCTAATGTAACAGAAGAAAACAAAGAACTTGTCATTCAGATGTTAGAAGAGATGGGAATTGCCAATGCAGAAGAGATTGTACTGGCACAGTTAAATGAAACCGCAGAAACACTCGCTTTAAAAAAACAGTTTCTTGCACAGACAGGATATGAACTGGTAGATGCGACACTGGAAGAAATTACACAGTTTTTAAATGAAGTGGATGCATCCAATGAGGCAAAGCAGGCACTTGCGCAGTTGGCTCTTGAAAAGATTGATCTGAGCAACATCAATTTTGACGAGTCAGGAAATATTGACCAGCTTATCTCTCTTGCAAATGCTGCAGGAGCATCTGCTGTGGCAATCGCGAAAGCTAAACAGGCAATCAATACCATTAACAGTATCAATGAAAAGGGTGCAAATGGTTCCGCAGGAGACTTCAAGAGACTTGATTACGCAACCAAAACAGTCAGTGACATTAAAAATCACAGCTATGACTGGCAGTATGAAAAGCTGAATCCGAATGATTTCAAAATAAATTCTTCTCCAAAATATACCCCTCAGTACAAAGGTGGTTCCAACACAAGCAAAGCCATTGAACAGGCAAAAAAAGATGCAGAAAAAGAAGCAAAGAAAGCAGCCAAAGAAGCAGAAGATCAATTTGAGAAAACAATAGATTTCTTTGAGCGCAGAGTCCAGGTCCTCTCTGATGCATTCTCAAACCTTGAAAAAGGAATGGAGAATGTATTTGGTGCAGATGCAAAGAATACGCTTGTAACGGCTCAGATTGGCATTGTAGACGAAGAGATCAACAACTATACAGATGCACTTGCAATGTACCGTCAGAAGGCGAATGAAGCCCTCTCAGGGGTAAGTTCTGACCTTCGTGACAAGATTAAGGATGGTGCCATCCAGCTCACTGATTTTGTTGGCGACGGGAATGAAGAAGTTGTAGAGGCAATGGAAGCCTATGAAGGATGGGCAGATAAAGTTGCCAACTGCACACAAAAACTGGAAGAACTGAAAACACAGATCCGACAGTTAGAATTACAGAAATTTAATAACATTATTGAAGACTTTACAAATCAATTCGATATCCATGGTGATGCAGTTGATTTAATTGATAAGCAGATTGGTCTGTTGGAAGAAGCTGGACAGTTAATTGGTGAGAGTTTCTATTCCAAACAGATTGAACAGTCCGAAAAACAGTTGAATGTTCTGGAAACCGAAAAGAAAAGGCTTGTAGAGCAACTGAATGATGCGTTGACTTCCGGAAGGGTACAAAAAGGGACAGACGAATGGCTTGAAATGGTCAATGCTCTGTCCGATGTAGAAGGAGACATTCTTGATTGTAAGACTGCCATTGAGGAATTTGACAATGAATTATTAAATCTCAACTGGCAGATTTTTGAACGTGTCCAGACAAAATTTGGAAATATCTCTTCTGAATTGGAAAATCTGGCCGGATTGTTCGATGATTTCAATGAGATCAAGGTATCAGATGGAAAAGGCACGTGGACCAAAGAAGCGATTGCGACTCTTGGTTTATATGCACAGCAGTACGAACTTGTTCGTCATCAGGTAGGACAATATGGTGATGCGATTGATAAGCTGAATCAGGATTATGCTGCTGGAAAGTATTCTGCGACAGAATATACAGATAAGCTTGCTGATCTGGTAGAAGGACAATGGGAGGCCGTTAATTCTGCCGAGCGTTTGGAAGATGCTATCATAGATCTGAATAAAACTCGTGTAGACGAGGAAATCAAAGTAATCGAAGACGAGATTGAAACTTATAAGAAGCTGACGGATGCACAAATTGAGGCACTCGAAGCTACAAAGAATCTTCATGATTACGAACAGTCTATCGCCGAAAAGACAAAAGCTGTCACAGATATTGAGCGTCAGCTTGCGGCCATGCAGAATGACAGTACTGCCGCAACCGTGGCCAAAAGAAAACAGCTAGAAGAACAGCTTGTCGAAGCAAAGAAAGCACTGACTGAGGAGGAATATAACCACTCCATAGAAGCACAGAAAGACGCTTTAAACCAGCAGTATACAGCCTTCGAAGAAGAACGCAGCAAAGAGATCGAAGCACTCCAATTAACTCTGGAAGACAGAGAAACCTTAATTGCGAATTCTCTGGAAACAGTAAAAGCAAATGCATCTACTGTCGGGGAGCAGATTGCCATGATTGCTCAGGAACATGGCGTGATTGTATCCGATGCCATTATCTCCTCCTGGAAATCCGGAGAAAATGCGATTGCATCCTATGGTGAAGTATTATCTGCTGGAACAAGTGCATTTATTGGCAATATCATGGGTGTACAGGAATATGTCTATGGATTACAAGCACAGGCAAATTCCACTGCTGATTCTCTTGCATGGATGTTCAGCACTCGTGCAAACAATCTGGTAAACGAGCTGACCTCTTCCTATTACAGTGAGGCAAATCTGAATGCAATGACCAATACGTTGCAGAACAGCCTGATCAATACGCTGGAAAGAGGATACAATATCAATGGAATTACCAGTGCACTCTCTTCGATTGCTTCTGGAGCAGATTCTGTGGCAAGTGCTGCCAACAAAGCAGCTCAGGCACTTGCAAATATGGGTGCAGCACAAAATGATTATGGATCTGGATTTGATACAGGTTCGTCCAAACATGGATTCAGAGTATACGATTCTGTTACAGGAAAATTAAAAGATACTGTTTACAGTGACGATCAAAATTATGCAGATCTCATGAAGAAGTATGATGGTTCCGCAAGAGGTATCCGAATACAAAAATTTGCTAAAGGCGGAATTGTATCTAAGGAGAAAGACAGTCCATTAGATGAAATTGCAAAAGCCGTTGGAGAAGAAAAGCTGGTTGCTGTAAACAGTGACGAAGGTATTCTGACCAAAGAACAAATGGAAAATTTAAGCGATTTTACAAAAGCTTTTGCTGATAAGAATCTTGTACCTATTAAATATGCAGAAAATATTATTGATGCTGAACAGATGGAAAAGTACAAGAAGCTCAGCAATGCTCTTGCGAAGATAGACGGTAATATGCTGAATCCTAATGCTAATTTATATACATCCCGTCCGGGTGTTCAGAGTACACTGATTCCTGAGTTTGTTAGAAATGACAGACCGAATATACATGTACACTACGACAAGATGTTTGAATTCAATGGTGACTTTAATAATTCAGAACAGCTGTTAAATCAAATGCAGAAAGTCGCAAAAGGGACTACTACCAAAATACTCAATGATATTAACCGTGATTTTAGAATTCATAGTAGATAATAAGTTTGAATAATCACACTCTGAAACACGGGTGTGATTGTTCTGCTTGTCCTGCTGCCATATATTATAAATAAAACTTAATATTGAACATTTAAGGCATTGCTGACAGTTGGCAATGTCCTTTTATATAAGGAAAGTTCGCTCATGATAGAATAAGTGAAAAAAGAAATGAATAAGATTAAGAGAATACTGAAAAAAGAGGGAAAACTTGAAGAATACGAAACAAAACATAAAGGTAACCGTGGTTTATGGGGATAAAAAACTGATTGACTGTATGCGAAATGTGATTATTAAGAGAACAAAACAATAGAAAACAGATCCTGCATCGTGTATAATGTTTTGGGTATACATTATGCAGGGATATAATAAATACGATTGGAGTAAGGTAATATGAAAAAAAATCGTGCTGTATTATATCTCAGACTGAGCAAAGAGGACGCTGATAAAATTAGTAGAGGAGATGATAGCGCAAGTATCAGAAATCAAAGGCTTCTATTGACGGATTACGCGCTGGCACACGAATTCCAGGTGGTGAACGTGTATTCGGATGATGACGAAAGCGGTTTGTATGATGACAGGCCGGATTTTGAAAAGATGATGATGGATGCAAAGTTAGGAGAATTTGATATCATCATTGCAAAGACGCAATCCAGATTTTCCAGAAACATGGAACACATTGAGAAATATCTGCACCATGACCTCCCGAATCTTGGCGTGAGATTCATCGGTGTTGTGGATGGAGTCGATACCGATAATGAGGCGAATAAGAAGAGCAGACAGATTAACGGACTTGTAAACGAATGGTACTGCGAGGACTTGTCAAAAAATATTCGCAGCTCGTTTAAGGCAAAAATGAGGAATGGACAATTTCTTGGCTCTTCCTGTCCATATGGATATAAAAAGGATCCGGATGACCATAATCATCTTATCATTGACGAATATGCCGCAAAAGTAGTAAAAAAGATCTATACATTATATTTGTCTGGATATGGTAAGGCAAAAATAGGTTCTATCCTGTCCTCTGAAGGAATATTGATTCCAACCTTATATAAAATAGAAGTGATGAGCGAAAATTATCATAATTCCAGGGCATTGGATACAACGCGAACCTGGTCTTATCAGACGATTCATACGATATTAAATAATGAAACGTATGTCGGTCATCTGATTCAGAATAAGGTCAATACCTTATCTTACAAAGACAAAAAGAAGAAATTGCTTCCAAAGGAAAAATGGATTATTGTAAGGAACACCCATGAAGCCATTATCGAACCAGAAATGTTTGAAATGGTACAGAAGTTGCAGAGAACACGGACCAGAAGTGTAGGTATGATGGAAGAGACTGGCATTTTTTCTGGGATGATTTATTGTGCGGATTGTAAGCATGCAATGTCCAGAAAATATGCAAGGCGTGGGAAAAGAGGCTTTACAGGTTACATCTGTAAGACCTATAAGACACAGGGGAAGAAATTCTGTTCCAGCCATAACATAGAAATCAGTGCTTTAGAAGATGCGGTGCTGTCTTCCATAAAAAGGGAAGCAAGAAAAATACTGAAAGAGGAAGACATAGATGAACTGAGAGAATTACAGACTTATAATGAAAGCAGAGAATGCTTTGATATTCAATTAGAGAGTATTCAGAAACGGCTGGAAAAGATTGAAAAATTCAAACGTAAAACCTATGATAATTATATGGAAGATTTGATTTCAAAGGAAGAGTATATCGGGTACGTATCTGAATATGAGACAGAGATCAAAGAATTGCAGGCTCAGAAATCTGTGATTATTGACAAAGTTGATTTACAGCAGGAGTTGGATGACAGACATGACGAATGGGTAGAAGCCTTTAAAGATTACATGAATGTAAAAACACTGACAAGAGATATGGTTCTGGAATTGATCGAGAGAGTGGAAGTCGCTGAGGACGGTTCAATTACGATCTATTATAAATTTCAGAATCCATATGCAGATTAGTGTCTACTATACATATACGCTACATGTGTGGCCATGGCAGAACACATCTACGGCAGCGAAGGGGATTTTGTCAAACGGATGAATGAGCGGGCGGCGGAACTTGGGATGGAGAACACGCATTTTGTCAACTGCTGCGGGCTGGATGATGACGAACATCTGACCACGGCAAAAGATGTGGCGCTCATGTCCAGAGAACTTTTGCTAAACCATCCCCAGATTCATGAATATTGTACCATCTGGATGGAAAACATCATACATACGACGGCAAGAGGGAGCTTTGAATTCGGACTGACCAATACAAACAAACTGATCAGGCAGTACGAATATGCGACCGGACTTAAGACCGGATATACCAGCGTAGCGGGCTTTTGTGTCTCTGCCAGCGCCAAAAAAGATGATATCGAACTGGTGGCGGTAATCATGGGAGGAGCGGACAGCAAAAGCCGTTTTCAGGATGCGGTGACCCTCCTGAACAGCGGATTTGCCTGCTGCAGTCTGTATAAGGATGAAAACAGGGTGGCTCTTACCGACCTTCCGGTGACCGGCGGGGTACAGGATCAGGTAGCCTTAAAATACGCGGGTGATTTTTCCTACGTGTCTACAGACGGGAGCAGTCTGTCCGATATGAAGCGTTCCTTAGAACTTCCGGAATCGCTGGACGCTCCGGTGGAGGAAGGAACGACTGTGGGGAGAGTTGCCTATATCCTGAATGGTCAGGAAGTGGGAGAATCTCCGATTCTGACAGCGGGGAGTGTGGAAAAGGCAGGCTATGGAGATTACATCTGCAACGTTTTTCATATTTTTTTACTGTAAAGGAATTGCAGGAGGGCAGATACTTATGTTATGATAGGCAGGCAGTCTGTCTGCCGCAAAATACAGTTCTGGCGGTTTTGGCAGGACTTGGGTGGAAGGCATTGAATATAGAAGGAAGACAACATGGTACATTTTAAGACCTGGACCTGTGAGATCCGGACAAAAAAACGAAAAAAAGAAGAACCTCCACTTTGTATTGCCTTGATGGCGGATCTGCACAACCGGCTGTGGGGAGAAAAGCAGCAGATGCTTTTAGAGGCAGTGGATGCGCTGCAGCCGGATCTGATCCTGTGCGCCGGGGATATGATACTGGGACACGAAGAGGCAGGGATTTGCGATGCGATCACGCTTTTTGAGGGGCTTGCCGGGCGTCGGACGCTTGTGGTGGCGGGAAACGGCAATCATGAAGTGCGGATGCGGTCGACCCCGGGAATCTGCCGGGAACAGTACCAGTCTTATGTCAGGCGGTTGAGAGAGCTGGGGATAAAGGTACCGGAAAATGAGACCGTCAGCGTTTCCTTTGGTTCTACAAAGGTTATGGTTCATGGTTATGAGATGCCGCTTCGGTATTATAAGAAATTTTGCCGGATTCCTTACGATGGAACGGATTTGAAACGGATTTTTGGCAGGCCTGCAGGGGAAGCATTCCATATTTTGCTGGCTCACAATCCGGTTTATTTTCCGCAGTATGCCGGGTGGGGAGCGGATCTTACGCTGTCCGGCCATCTTCACGGCGGTCTGATCAGGCTTCCGGTCATCGGCGGTCTGATCACGCCTCAGGCAAAGCTTTTTCCAAAATATGACCGGGGACTGTACCAGAAGGATGGAAAATACATGGTAGTAAGCCCGGGGCTTGGGGAACATACGGTGCCCGTCCGGATCGGGAATCCCCCCTGGCTGATCGGGATCAGGATAAAAGGAACAGGTGGTGAAGAACATGGCGCTGTCCGTGAAGATCGAGAGTTTTGAAGGTCCGCTGGATCTTCTGCTTCATCTGCTTGATATCAATAAATTCAATATTTTTGATATTCCGATTGTGGAGATCACCGCACAGTATATGGAATACTTAACTTCCATGAAGGAGCAGGATCTGAATGTGATGAGTGAATTTCTGGTCATGGCGGCGACTCTTTTGGAGATCAAGGCCAGGATGCTCCTTCCGGCAGAAGTGGACGAGGACGGTGAGGAGATCGATCCGCGGGAAGAGCTGGTGCAAAAGTTATTGGAATATAAGATGTACAAGTATATGTCTTATGAACTGAGAGACCGGCTGTCTCTGTCTGGAAAGTCTTTGTACAAAGGGCCCACAATTCCAGAGGAAGTGGCAAAGTATGAGACCCCGGTGGACCTTGGGGAACTGGTAGGAGATCTGTCACTGATCCGGCTGAATCAGATCTTTCAGTCCATTATGCGCCGGCAGACCGAGAAGATCGATCCGATTCGGAGCAAATTCGGAAGGATTGAACAAGAGGAGGTCAGCCTGGATGAGAAGATGGTCCGGGTCCGGGAATATGCGGCTGCAAATCAGCAGTTTCGCTTCTCAGCGCTGCTGGAGGGACAGAAGGGCCGGATTCAGCTGATTGTCACATTTCTTGCCATACTGGAATTGATGAAGACAGGAGAGCTGTCTGTGGTGCAGGAACATCCTTTTGATGACATCTTGATTACAGCGCAGCTGTGACAGACTTTTGACAGACAAGGAGACGGTTTTGGAACGGGAAAAGATAGAAGCGACCATTGAGGCTGTGCTTTTTGCCATGGGGGACGCGGTGGAGATTGAGAAACTTTCGGTTGCCATCGGACACGACAAAGAGACGACCCGAAAAATCATCCATCAGATGATGGACTGGTACAACAAAAAAGAAGGCGGTATGGAGATCATCGAGCTTCAGGATTCCTTTCAGCTGACAACCCGCAGGGAATACTACGAGGCACTGATCAAGGTGGCGAAACAGCCAAAAAAATATGTACTGACGGATGTACAGCTGGAAGTGCTCTCCATTGTTGCCTACAAGCAGCCGGTGACCAGGCAGGAAGTGGAGAAGATCCGGGGAGTCAACTCCGATCATGCCCTGAACCGTCTGGTAGAATATGGTCTGGTAGGTGAAGCAGGGCGGCTGGATGCTCCGGGACGTCCGATTCTGTTTGGTACCACGGAAGAATTTCTGCGCAATTTCGGTGTGCGCTCCACAGAAGAGCTTCCTTCCATCGGCCCGGATCTGGTGGAGGAGATGAAAAGCCAGGCAGAGCAGGAAGTGCAGTTAAAACTGGACCTGTAAAGGCCTTGGCGGGCTTCAGTCTTCATGGGGACGGTGAAGGTACTGAACAGCCATATACCTGCATACATTGAACAAAGGACCATATGCAGGTGGACAATGAAAACATATGTGAAAAATATTCTGGTCATTCTTTTGTCAGTGCTGTTTCTTGGAAGTGCAGCCGTACAGGCAGAAGGGGAGCCGACGGATTTATACGCCCAGTCTGCAGTGCTTATGGATGCAGATACCGGGCGTATTCTTTTTGAAAAAAATGCAGAGCAGCAGATGCCCATGGCCAGTACCACAAAGATTATGACTCTTCTGGTTACCCTTCAGAATGCGGATCTGGAAGGAGAGGTGACCGTGTCTGCCTATGCGGCTTCCATGCCGGATGTCCAGCTGAACATTCGGGAAGGCGAGCGCTACCGGCTTCGGGATCTGTGTTATTCACTGATGCTGGAATCCCATAACGACACAGCGGTGGCCATCGCGGAACATGTGGGAGGAAGCGTGGAGAACTTTGCCGCCATGATGAATCAGAAAGCGAGAGATCTTGGATGCTACCAGACGTATTTTATCACCCCCAACGGGCTGGATGCCCAGGATGCATACGGAGTTCACTCGACTACGGCAAGAGATCTGGCGCGAATCATGCGCTGCTGTATGCAGAATGATGAATTTTTAACAATCACCAGAGAACCTTCCTGGTCCTTTTCGGATCTGGAAGGAACCAGAAGCTTTACCGTCAATAACAAAAATGCGTTTCTGAATATGATGGAGGGCGCACTGACCGGCAAGACCGGATTTACCAACGATGCCGGCTACTGCTATGTAGGGGCACTGGAACGGGGAGGAAAGCGGTTTGTGGCTGTGGTGCTTGCCTGCGGATGGCCGAATCACAAGACCTGGAAGTGGTCTGACACGAAAAAACTGATGAATTACGGCATTGAAAATTTTCACAGAGAAACGGTGGGAGAAGATGTGGTAGCGCTCAATCCCCTTCCGGTAGAGAACGGACAGGTGGAGACGGTAAAAGCGGCGGCAGATGTGAAAAGCAGAGAACTTCTTCTGAAAGAGGAAGACGCATTTCATATGGATGTGCTGATGCCGGACCGGCTGAAGGCACCAGTGGAGAAAGGAGAGATCGTGGGAACCGTGGTCTACTACCTGAACGGAGAGGTTTTTGACCTGTATCCGATCTATATAGAAGAAGATTCTCCGGTGATTGATTATCCCTGGTGCCTTAGGCAGATCATTGAACGATGGATCACAGTTCGATGAGGTAGCGTTCGTAGGCATTGACTATGGTGGTGGACTGGTAAGTATAACTTCTCTTGATCCCGGCTCCGTAGCACAGATGGATATGTCCGTGGATAAAGTAACGGGGGGCATATTTGTCCAGCAGATACCGGAACGCTTTAAAGCCGGTGTGGGGCAGATCCGTGCCGTCCCCCAGCTGCCAGGCCGGGGAGTGGGTCAGAAGGATGTCAAAGCCTTTCTTTCTCCACAGGGAAAAGGAAAGCTTTCGGATCCGCCGGTACATCTCCCGGTCTGTGTACTGATTTTTGCCGGTTTTATAACGCATGGAACCCCCAAGCCCCAGGATTCGCACGCCTTCATGCTCATAGACTTTTCCGTCGATGCAGATACAACCGTCCGGCGGTGTCTGTTCATAACAGTCATCGTGATTTCCGCGCACATACAGGATGGGGCCCTGGAAAAAGGTGGCGAGGAAAGACAGATAGTGGGGATGCAGATCCCCGCAGGAGAGGATCAGGTCGATCCCCTCAAGTTTGCTTTTTTCAAAGAAATCCCACAGGTACAGGGATTCCTTGTCTGCGAGTACCAGTATTTTCATAGTGCTTCGTTTGACTCCTGATATTTTCCGACGCCCTGCAGCCGGACGATTCGTTTTGCCTCCTCTGTCATGGAAGAAAAGGCAGGGAAAGCACCTTCAATGTTGTCTGCCAGCCAGTCCATGGAACCGATCTGTTCCGGAGGCATGATCATATGGTCGGCATTCTGAAGGGTTCCATCCTGAGAGCGGATCTCACAGGAGAAAGGATGAAACTGTCCCAGGCTGATGTCCTGCTTGATCCGTTCCAGAAGGGATACCGTGGCGGCCGGAACGTGTTTGGAGCAGATGACATCGATCATTCCGGAGGAGAGTCCCCAGAAATAGTTGATGGATTTGTCTTTGCTCTGAGCCAGACCTTTTTTCCAGACGCCGTTTAAGATGCTGGTGACGATGCGTTCATAGAATTTTCCCCAGTGGCACACCGGCATGGCAATGTTGGTGATATGACCATCCCTTATATCATACAGTCCAAATTGTCTGGAACCATGGGAAGGCGTCAAAAGATCCTGACCCGACACATGAGAAATGCGAAGGTCACGGAATTTTTGTTCAAACTGATGGTCTTTGATGCAGGACCATTCCAGATAGACCCGGGCCTGAGGATTTACTGCCTTTACGCCCAGAGCGAAAGCATTGATGCTGGCAGTGGAGCCGTAGATCGGATAATCGGAAATGTATCCGATGGAAGGTTCCGGGCTTAAAATGCCTGCCAGAATACCGGTGAGGTATTTTGCCTCATACATCCTTCCGTAGTAAGTGCGCAGATGTCCGAAACTGGAGTTCAAGGAACAGTTCAGAATCCGGGTGGCAGGGTATTTCAAAGCGGTCTTGACACTGGCATTCAAAAGCTTGGGGCTGGTGGTAAAGACGACCGTGCAGCCGTCTTCAATGGATTTTTTAATGATCTCGCTTCCCTCCTCGGGACTGCCTCCTGCAAGATAAAAAGAGGTGCTTACCTTTCCGGCCAGGGCATCTTCCAGATAATGCCGTCCCAGCTCATGACCGTAAGTCCAGCTGGACTCCTCGGGGGTGCGGTCATGGATGAATGCGATCTTAAGGGGAGATCCGGCAGAAGGAAGGATCCTGGTTTTTAACGTCTTTTCTTCCGATTCTTTTTCCGGAGCCATCACAAGTTCCACACTTCTCTTGGCCGGGTAAATCTGGAAATCTTTCCAGATGGCAGGCAGCTCTTCCCGCAGTTCCCGGTAAGATTTTTTCAGCAGATCCTGATAGCCATAGATTTCCAGATAGGTTAAAAAGGCATCCCCGGGCGTGAGAGAGAGACTTTTTCCGCCTTTTGCCTCGTATACGTCCAGAAAGTGAATATAGGAAGAGTGAAAATCCATCTTCTCCTCATCGCTCCAGGGTTCTTCCGGTCCTTTGCCAAGAAGGGAAAGCAGCTTCGCATAACAGCCTTCCTGGCTGAAAGTCAGATAGTTGATGGACGTCGTCCGGTAAAAATCAAGAAACTCAAAATAGATCCGGTTTTCTAAAGAATCTGTCCGGCGGGGAACCAGACGGGTCACGTTGGCCTGAATACTGACGGCTTCTACATATTTTAAGACACTGACTCGTTTATTGCCCTCGATGACGTAAAAGCGGTTCATAAACTCCACAGCGGTGATGGGATCACGGATGCCTTCTTCGATATGCGCTTTGTACAGAGCCGTCCACTTGCGGGCGAACTCACTGGTTTCTTCCAGAAGCGGCATAAAGTTGCTGGCAAAAGCCTGTTTTCTGCCGGCGGTTCTTGTGCCGACGATGGATTCCAAAGGAATTTCCACCAGCCCAAGCTCCACTTCGGAAGAGATCTCCGCGAAGGAGACCAGATCGTCAAGAGCCTGAAGATAGGGGTAGGTACCTTTTAACAGATGGGTACGGTACACTTTTTGCGCTTTTTTTCGGGCTTTTGCATATTCTGAACTGGACATGAATGTTCCTCCTGATATTTTTCGTTTTAAAGAAATTATAATCCATATCATTCCAAAGGGAAATAGATAAAATGCCAATTTTGTGTTAAGATTTTTAGAAGCATAGGAAAAAGGGATTGCTGCTCCTTCTGCAGCCCGGGGGTGGAAAGGAATGAAAATTGTCATGTGAAAGCTATGGAAATAAAAAAATGACTTGAAAAAAGGAAACAGTATTGTTACAATTAGACTCGGCAGACCTTGGGTAAACTTAAATAACAATATAATGGAGGAGTAAATATGAGTAATAAGGCACAGAGCTTGGCATGCAGCAGGATCAAAGCGCTGCTTGACGAGAACAGCTTTGTTGAAATCGGTGCTGCCGTTACGGCCCGTGCGACAGATTTCAACATGAACAACACGGACACGCCGTCTGATGGTGTTATGACAGGATACGGAGTCATAAACGGCAGTCTTGTGTATGTGTACAGTCAGGATGTTTCCGTACTGGGAGGATCCATGGGCGAGATGCATGCCAGAAAGATCACCAGAATCTATGATATGGCAATGAAGATGGGAGCTCCGGTAATCGGGCTTGTGGACTGTGCAGGTCTGAGACTTCAGGAGGCTTCCGATGCACTGAATGCCTTTGGTGAGCTGTATCTGAAGCAGGCTATGGCATCAGGTGTGGTTCCGCAGATCACGGCAGTGTTCGGCAACTGCGGCGGCGGTATGGCAGTGGCGTCTGCAATGTCCGACTTCACCTTTATGGAGACTAAAAAAGCAAGGCTGTTTGTAAATACACCCAATGCCCTGGAAGGAAACGAGGTATCCAGATGTGATACAGCATCTGCAAAGTTCCAGAGCGAAGAAGCGGGGATCGTGGATGTGACGGCAGAAGAAGATGAGCTGATCACACAGATCCGGGAACTGGTATCCCTGCTCCCGGCAAACAATGAAGATGATCTGTCTTACCTGGACTGTGATGATGATCTGAACAGAGTCTGCACAGATCTGGAAGTCTCTGCCCAAGATCCGGCGCTTGCCCTTCGGATGATTTCCGATTCCGGCATTTTCTTTGAGACGAAAGCAGATTATGCAAAAGACATGGTGACCGGTTTTATCAAGCTGAACGGAACGACCGTCGGTGCGGTGGCAAACCGGACAGTACGGTATGATGAAGAAGGAAACAAGGCGGAAGAATTTTTGCCGGAGCTGTCTGCAAGAGGCTGCGAGAAGGCGGCAAAATTCGTGAAGTTCTGTGATGCGTTCAACATTCCGATTCTGACCCTCACCAATGCTTCCGGTTTTAAAGCGTCTAAGTGCACCGAGAAGAAGATTGCGAAAGCAGCAGCAGCCCTTACCTATGCGTTTGCGGATGCTTCCGTGCCGAAAGTGAATGTGGTGACCGGAAAAGCTTATGGCAGTGCGTATGTGACCATGAACAGCAAAGGCCTTGGGGCAGATTTTGTCTATGCATGGCCCAATGCGGAGATTGGCATGATGGATGCGAAGCTTGCGGCAAAGATTATGTATGCAGATGCGGACGCAGCCACGCAGAAAGAAAAAGCAAATGATTACTCCAAGCTTCAGAATCATGTGGCTTCTGCGGCAAAGAGAGGTTATGTAGATACAGTGATTGACGCACAGGATACCAGAAAGTATGTGATCGGTGCTTTCGAGATGCTGTTTACGAAGAGGGAAGACCGCCCGGACAAAAAGCATGGAACCATTTAGAACGAGGTGAAGCATATGAGACAAAATATAAAAAGAATCCTTGCGGTGCTGGTTCTTGCAGTATCGGTGCTGGGACTTTCTGCCTGCGGCAGTACGGCTTCATCCGATACGGAATTCCCTGTGACGGAAGAGTATCTTCAGTCAGTGGCGGATGGCCTGGTCGATGACTGGAATACGGCAGGAGACGACGTGATGGCCATGATTTCGGAAGCCGATACAGACGTTCTGGAAGATACCATTGAGTACTATCGGAGCATGGGACATCTGTATGGCTGTTTCAGTGCAGAGTCTCTGAAGACCGCATATGCGAGTTATATGAGTTCCAAAGAGGAACTTGGAGCGTATCAGTCCACCGATGGGTATGAACCAATGGAAGTAAAAGGAGAGGAAGCTACCATCGTGGCAAATCTGACCTATGGCAACAGACAGGCGAGTCTTTCCCTTGTTTTCAACAAGAGAGGTGTTGTGGAATCCGCCACTTTGGATCCCAAATACAGCACCGGTGAGATCTTAAAAAAGGCAGGCATGAACACGATCCTTGGAATGGGTACAGTGTTTATTGTGCTGATCTTCATCAGCCTTGTGATCTACTGTTTTAACTTTATTCCGGGCAACCGTGCGCCCAAGCAGGAGGAAAAGCAGGCGCCCAAACCAAGACCGGCCAAAAAACCGGCTCAGAAACCGGCAGCAGGCACCCACGCAGGCGGAAATCTTGTGGATGATAAAGAACTGGTGGCGGCAATCACTGCGGCGATCTGTGCCTATACCGGCACTTCTTCGGATGGCTTTACCGTCCGTTCCATTAAACGTGCAAAAAAATCCAAGTGGAGAGATTAATAAAAACAGCGGAATTTAATAACAGGAGGAATATGAAGGATGAAAAATTATACCATTACTGTAAATGGCACCGTATATGATGTAACTGTAGAAGAAGGCGGCGCAGGAAGCGCACCGGTCCGTGCAGCAGCACCTAAGGCAGCGCCTGCGGCACCGGCAGCAGCACCCGCACCGGCGGCAGCTCCGGCTCCGGCAGGAGATGCCGGTTCCATCGAAGTGACTGCTTCGGTACCCGGCAAAGTCTTCAAGGTGGAGGCGAGTGTAGGACAGGCAGTGAAGACCGGAGATCCGATCATCATTCTGGAAGCCATGAAGATGGAGATTCCGGTGGTTGCTCCGGAGGACGGAACCGTTGCAAGTATTGATGTATCCGTAGGAGACGCAATAGAATCCGGTGATGTATTGGCTACGATGAACTAATCCTGACCATTGGCTGATCTGTGAAAAAATCGTGACTGAATCATTGGAGGTTTTAACATGAGTTATATTGCTGATACTTTGGGAAACCTCGTGCACCAGACGGCATTTTTCAATCTGACCGTGGGCAATTACGTGATGATTGCTGTTGCATGTGTGTTCCTTTATCTGGCTATCGCAAAAGAGTATGAACCGCTTCTGCTGGTTCCGATCTCTTTTGGTATGCTTTTAGTAAATATCTATCCAGATATTATGCTGAGTATTGAAGAATCGTCCAACGGTGTGGGCGGCCTTCTTCATTACTTTTATCTGCTGGATGAGTGGGCGATTCTTCCCTCGCTCATCTTCATGGGTGTAGGTGCCATGACGGATTTTGGACCGCTGATTGCGAATCCCAAGAGCTTCCTCCTGGGAGCATCCGCACAGTTCGGCATCTTTGCCGCATATCTTGGAGCCATGGCTCTTGGCTTCAGTGACAAGGCGGCAGCGGCCATCTCCATCATCGGAGGTGCAGACGGCCCGACTTCCATCTTCCTGGCAGGCAAGCTGCAGCAGACGGCTATCATGGGTCCCATCGCCGTGGCGGCATATTCTTATATGTCTCTGGTGCCGATCATCCAGCCGCCGATCATGAAGCTTCTGACCACGGAGAAAGAGCGCAAAATTAAGATGGAGCAGCTTCGCCCGGTTTCCAAGCTGGAGAAGATCCTGTTCCCCATCATCGTTACGATTATCGTATCCTTGATTCTTCCGACTACAGCTCCTCTGGTCGGTATGCTGATGCTTGGCAACCTGTTCCGGGAGAGCGGAGTGGTCCGTCAGCTTACAGAGACTGCATCCAATGCGCTGATGTATATCGTTGTCATCCTTCTTGGTACATCCGTAGGTGCGACGACCAGTGCAGAGGCATTTCTGAACTGGGATACCATCAAGATCGTTGTTCTTGGTCTGGTGGCATTCGCCTTCGGTACGGCAGCAGGTGTTTTGTTTGGTAAACTGATGTGCAAAGTCACCGGAGGAAAGGTAAATCCGCTGATTGGTTCTGCCGGCGTGTCCGCAGTGCCTATGGCGGCCCGGGTATCTCAGAAAGTCGGAGCGGAGGCAGATCCGACCAACTTCCTTCTGATGCATGCCATGGGACCGAATGTGGCAGGCGTGATCGGTACAGCAGTGGCAGCCGGTACCTTTATGGCGATCTTTGGAGTAATGTAAACGGATTAGGAGGACTTAAAGAATGAGTGATATGGCGAAAAGGCCCATTAAGATAACAGAGACGATCCTGCGCGATGCGCATCAGTCCCTGATTGCAACCCGTATGAGTACGGAGCAGATGCTTCCCATCGTGGAGAAATTAGACCAGGTAGGCTATTATTCCCTGGAGTGCTGGGGCGGCGCTACTTTTGACGCTTCTCTGCGCTTCCTGAAAGAGGATCCATGGGAAAGATTAAGACAGATTCGGGCAAAAGCAAAAAATACCAAGCTGCAGATGCTGTTCCGCGGGCAGAATATTTTGGGATACCGGCCTTACGGCGATGATGTGGTGGAGTATTTTGTACAGAAGTCCATCGCCAACGGTATTGATATCATCCGGATTTTTGACTGTCTGAATGATCTTCGGAACCTGCAGACAGCCGTGAAGGCTTCCAATAAAGAAGGCGGGCATGCGCAGATTGCCCTTTCCTATACTTTGGGAGATGCCTACACTTTGGAGTACTGGACGAACATTGCCAAAGAGATTGAGGAGATGGGTGCAGATTCCATCTGTATCAAGGATATGGCCGGCCTTTTGCTTCCCTATGAGGCGACAAAGCTGGTGACTGCTTTGAAAGATGCCGTGAAGATTCCGATCCAGCTTCATACCCACTATACATCCGGTGTGGCTTCCATGACATATATGAAGGCAGTGGAGGCAGGTGTGGACGTGATTGACTGTGCGATGTCTCCGTTTGCACTGGGCACATCCCAGCCGGCGACCGAGGTTATGGTGGAGACCTTCAAAGGAACGCCTTACGATACCGGATTTGATCAGGGACTTCTGGCAGAGATTGCAGATTACTTCCGTCCGATCCGTGACGAGGCGCTTGAAAGCGGCCTTCTGAATCCGAAGAACTTGGGTGTCAACATCAAGACTCTTCTGTATCAGGTGCCGGGCGGTATGCTCTCCAACCTGACTTCTCAGCTTAAAGAGCAGCATGCGGAGGATAAATATTACGAGGTGCTTGAGGAAGTGCCGCGGGTGCGCAAAGACCTGGGCGAGTGTCCGCTGGTTACGCCGTCCTCTCAGATTGTCGGAACGCAGGCAGTATTCAATGTGTTGATGGGCGAGCGTTACAAGATGGTGACCAAGGAGACCAAGGCCGTCCTCTCCGGGCGTTACGGCAAGACCGTCAAGCCGTTTAATCCGGAAGTGCAGAAAAAGTGTATCGGTGACGAAGAGATCATCACCTGCCGTCCGGCGGATCTGGTGGGCAACGAACTGGATACGTTAGAGGCGGAGATGGCACAGTACAAGGAGCAGGACGAGGATGTATTATCTTATGCACTGTTCCCGCAGGTAGCTATGGACTTCTTCAAATACAGAGAAGCTCAGAAGACCAAGATGGACGCGACGGTGGCGGACACCGAGAACGGAGCTTATCCCGTATAAAAATAATAAGGTGCAAAGTTTTTGGTGAGAATCAAAGACTTTGTGCCTTTTTTGTTCAGTCGGAATGTTTTGACTCCATAACGGTACTGGTCCATGACTCATCAGCGGAGTGATTAGCCATGGTGTGAGCAGTAACGAATGGTTTTCAGGAAAGTGACAGAAATCGAGAAAGTCTATTGACGGGACGGGGGGGGGGGGGTTGTAAAATGTATACATTCCTGTTCAAAAGCAGAATGGGGGATATGGATTCGTGTGATTTTGGGAAATTGTATGCGAATCGGCAGAAAGGGAGTATACATGGAATGGAATCCAATAGAAGACCGGTCCGAAAGGTATATATCGATTTTTTGAAAATAATTGCTATCTATATGGTGTTGTTTAATCATACAAATGCCAATGGTTTTATCTTATTTACAGTTGCGCGTGATTCGAGGTTTTATCTGTTTTATCTCTTTTGTGCTGTTTTTATTAAAATTGCAGTCCCGCTGTTTTTTATGACGTCAGGTGCTCTTTTGCTTGGAAAAGAAGAGTCATACAAAAAACTGCTGACTGGACGTTTTTCGAAATACCTGGTCATACTGGTGGTAAGTTCTTTTTTGATCTATCTGTATAGCTGCCTGCGAATAAACTCCGAAGGAGTATCCATCAGACATTTTTTCAGGCTGCTGTATACTTCGAACGCATCTGCTGCATGCTGGTATTTGTATGCGTACCTTGCGTATATACTGATGCTGCCTCTGATCAGGAAGCTGGCGGTGTCTATGACAAAAAGGGAATATCAATGGATGTTTCTGGCGTATGGAATGATGCAGATGCTGTCAATTGCAGATTATATTTTGTGGAAAGGAGATGCGATACATAACGGCCATTTTTCTTTTTTTATAACCAGCAATTATATTTTTTATCCATTGATGGGTTATTATATGGATCAAAAGATGAAAGAAGAAGAGTTTACCCGAAAAAAAGCAGTGATACTAATAGCGGCAAGTATTGCGGCGATCCTTGTGTGTTGTTTTTTGACAGACTACCGCTGCACCAGGATCAACGAGTGGACGGAGGCTGGCTGTCAGTTATTTTTCAATACACTTATTTTTCTTCCGACCATTACTGTTTATTACATAACAAGAATGTGGTTTTTGAAACATGATGTGAACGAAAAGGTTTGCAGACTAATTACGGTTGTGGGCGGAACTACATTTGGAATTTATTTGACGGAACTAATGTGCAGAATAGAAACAAAATTTGTATTTTATTATCTGCAGCCGCTGATCCACACGTTTCCGGCCTGCCTGATCTGGATTCTAACTGCATGTCTGCTGGGAGGGACCATAGTATTGCTACTGAAACGGATTCCATGGCTTGGTAAATTTTTGTAACTGCAGACCGGTTGCTTTTAGCGTATTTTTGTATTCGCTGACTGTTTCTGAAGAAATCAGCATGAGAACAAAGGGCAGCTGGAAGAGAAATCTTCCGGCTGTTCTTTTTTGTGCGCCCGGTATGGATGCAGGCTAATCGGTAAAAGTCCGTAATATGATTCGGGGTGGGAAGTGCACAGACAGGAGCCTGGGTGTCCACTGTGAGATGGAATCTTGAGATTACGCCACAAAGAGACCGGCGGATAAAAACAATTGGAATAAGAGCCTGAAAAGCCCTGCCTGAAGACGAATCTTGAAATCAACCGGATTTGATAGTATACTGGAAACAATAACGGGGAACAAAAGCTGGTCTCCAGCATGTTCATGATACCATGTCTGTGCGCGTCATGGGCTATGATGATAGTGAATGCTGAGAGGGAGGAAGCGGAACTTAAAAAACAGCTGAATCCCGAAAAGCCCCCAGATCAAAGAGTGAGTCCCGAAGGGAGTCAGGAATTGATCTGCTACCATGGGGCTGAGAGGGAGGAAGCGGAACTTAAAAAACAGCTGAATCCCGAAAAGCCCCCAGATCAAAGAGTGAGTCCCGAAGGGAATCAGGAATTGATCTGCTACCATGGGGCTGAGAGGGAGGAAGCGGAACTTAAATAGGAGAGGTCACTATGGCAATTACAGCAGCTTGTATGCTTCCTCATCCGCCGCTGATTGTACCGGAGGTCGGAAGAGGGGAAGAGGAGAAGATTCGGTGCACCATCAATGCCTATGAGGATGCAGCGCGAAGAATTGGAGTATGGAAGCCGGATACGATTGTTCTGATTTCGCCGCATCAGACGATGTATGCGGATTATTTTCACATTTCACCGGGAGAAAAGGCCGTGGGTGACTTTGGCCAGTTTCGTGCGGAACAAGTGAGATTGGAAGTCACATATGATACCAGATTTGTGGAACTTCTGTGTCAGTTTATAAATGGAGAAGGTCTTTTGGGAGGAACGCTTGGGGAGCGGGAGAAAAGACTGGATCACGGGACGATGGTGCCGCTGTATTTTATCAACAAATTCTGGACTGGATACCGGCTGGTACGGGTTGGACTGTCGGGACTTCCTCTGGAGGAGCATTATCGCCTGGGCCAGTATATCCAGCAGACGGCAGAGCTTTTAGAGCAAAATGTTGTGGTGATCGGCAGCGGAGATCTGTCCCATCGTTTAAAGAAGGACGGTCCCTACGGGTATCAGAAAGAAGGACCGGAATACGACCGGCAGATCATGGAGATTATGGGGCAGGGTGATTTTGCAGAGCTTCTGGAATTTTCGGAGGAATTCTGCGAGAAAGCAGGAGAATGCGGGCACCGTTCATTTACGATTCTGGCCGGAACGCTGGATGGCTGTCGGGTGAAAAGTGAACGTCTGTCCTATGAAGGACCTTTTGGGGTTGGCTATGGTATCTGTATCTACGAAACGGGGGAGAAGGATCCGTCCCGAAAGTTTCTGGAACAGTATGAAGAAAAGGTTCGTCTGCGTCTGAAAAAGCAGCGGGAAAAAGAAGATGCCCATGTCCGGCTGGCAAGGGAGACCATCGAACATTATGTCCGGACCGGGCAGCTTCCAGAGGCGCCGGCAGATCTTCCGGAGGAACTAAGGGAATGCAGAGCGGGAGTTTTTGTCTCAATAAAAAAAGACGGCAGACTGCGGGGCTGTATCGGGACCATAAAAGCGGTGCAGGCATCGATTGCAGAAGAGATCCGGTATAATGCAGTCAGTGCCTGTTCACAGGATCCCAGATTTTCGCCCGTGCAGCCGGAAGAGCTGGAACGTCTGACGATCAGCGTAGATGTACTGGGAGATGCAAAGCGGGTCGCTTCTTTGGCAGAGCTGGATGTGAGGCGTTATGGTGTGATTGTGACCAACGGTCATCGGCGGGGCCTGCTGCTCCCGAACCTGGAAGGTGTGGATACAGTCCAGGAGCAGATCGCCATCGCGAAACAAAAAGCAGGGATCCGGGCGGACGAAGAAGTGGAACTGCAAAGATTTGAGGTGGTCCGGCATGGCGTTTCCTAGAGTGGAAAGGGGGACCATATGGAGAATATCTGTCAGGTATGTATGCATCACTGCCGTCTGAAACCAGGGCAGCAGGGGATCTGCAGAGCGAGGAAAAATGAGGCAGGAACAATCCTCTGCGGCAATTACGGAAGGGTGACTTCTTTGAATCTGGATCCCATTGAAAAAAAGCCTCTGAAAATGTTTCATCCAGGAAGCCTGATCTTGTCTGTGGGCAGTTATGGCTGCAACCTGCGCTGCCCCTTCTGCCAGAACCATGAGATCTCAATGGCAGATGAATCGTCTGTGGAGTTTGTTCAGATGCTTCCAAAGGAACTGGCAGAGAGGGCTTCCAAATACCGGCTGGTTGGCAATCTTGGGGTCGCGTTTACCTTCAACGAACCACTGGTCGGGTGGGAGTATGTTCGTGATGCGGCCAGGCTGGTTCATGATCAGGGGATGAAGAACATCATGGTTACCAATGGCAGTGCAGAACTTTGGGTGCTGGAGGCATTGCTTCCATATATAGATGCTATGAATATTGATCTGAAAGGTTTTCGGCCGGAATATTACCAAAAGCTGGGCGGTGATTTGGAGATTGTGAAAGCTTTTATCGCCCGTGCATCCCGGGACTGTCATGTGGAGCTGACGACGCTGATCGTACCAGATGAAAATGATGATGTGTTCCAGATGGAAGAAGAGGCGGCATGGATTGCCTCCATAAACAGAGAAATTCCTCTCCATGTCACCCGCTTTTTTCCCCGGTACCAGATGACAGATCAAAAAGCGACGGAGGTGTCGCAGGTGTATGCGCTTGCCCAAACTGCAGAAAAATATCTGAACTATGTGTTTGTAGGAAATTGTTGAAAAATAGATATGGAATCGAATGATATTCCTCAGGGGATGGACAGGCAGCATATTTGCCTGCTACATCGCTGTACGAATCTCGAAATAAATCGTGTTCGCTGTGGGTCTGCGAAGCGGCGCGGTGGTGCCTGCGTCTGGTTTCGCAGGCATACAGATGGAACGGATTGCAAGTGCCAGTTATCCGGGAATTCGCGCAGCGATGTATGAGTGTACTGTGAGGAAGTATAATGTGGAGGTATAGCAGGATGAGACTTGCGGTGGTCGGCGGAGGGGCAGCAGGCATGATGGCTTCTGTGTTTGCGGCGGAAAAAGGGGCAGTTGTGGATCTGTATGAGAGAAACGAAAAGCTCGGGAAAAAACTGTATATTACGGGAAAAGGCAGATGCAACCTGACTAATGCCTGTGACATGGAAGAGCTGCTTGGCAGTGTAAAGAGTAATCCAAAGTTTTTGTACAGCGCTTTTTATGGCTTTACCAATCAGGACGTCATGGACTTTTTTGAAAAAGAAGGGCTTAGGCTTAAAGTGGAGCGGGGAAACCGGGTTTTTCCGGAGTCGGACCGGTCTGCAGATGTGCTTGACACCTTAAAGCGCGCCATAAAAAAGGCAGGTGTCCGCGTGCACTTGAACAGCCGGGTGAAACGCCTGAATTTTGGAGACAGGGGATTTGGTCTTTGCCTGGAAGATGGACAGACCGTGTATGCGGATAAAGTATTTGTGGCTACGGGAGGAATTTCTTATGAAAGTACCGGATCCACAGGGGACGGTTATTTTTTTGCAGAGGAGATGGGACTGAAAGTGGTGCCGTGTTTTCCTTCCCTGGTTCCTTTTAATATGAAGGAATCTTTTGTGAAAGAACTGCAGGGACTGGCGCTGAAAAATATTTCCATCCGGATTATGGACGGAAAAAAAATGCTGTATGAGGATTTCGGAGAGCTTTTATTTACGCATTTTGGCGTCAGTGGTCCGGTGATTTTGACGGCCAGCAGCGTCTGCGGAAAGAAAGTGCGGGAAAAGGAACTGAAACTGCTTTTGGATTTAAAGCCGGCTCTGACCGCTGAACAGCTGGATGCCAGGATTTTAAGAGAATTTGAGGCGGCAAAGAACAAAAAGTTCGGCAACGTGGCAGGCGTTTTCTTTCCGGCAAAGCTGACGCCGGTTATGGTCAGGTTAAGCGGAATATCTGCTGAAAAAAGAGTGAACGAGATCACAAAGGAGGAACGGAAGCATTTTTTGCAAAATATAAAAGAACTGGAATTGACCATTACAGGGTTAAGAGGGTATAATGAAGCTGTTATCACAAAGGGAGGCGTATCCGTAAAGGAGATTAATCCGTCAACCATGGAATGCAAAACAGTTCCAGGGCTTTATTTCATCGGAGAGGTGCTGGATGTGGATGCGGTGACCGGCGGTTTTAATCTGCAGATTGCCTGGTCTACAGCGGTGGCGGCGGCCCGGGCTGCAGTCTGAGCACGCAGACAGCGGCAAAGTGAATACAAAACTTGAAAACAGCGAAAGCCCGAAGGAGGTCCAGATGGATGAGCGGACGAGGAGTCGTCCGGGAATGCATCTCCGAAAGGGACATCCGTAGGGCGGGAGCGGAACTTAGAAACAGCGAAAGCCCGAAGGAGGTCCAGATGGATGAGCGGACGAGGAGTCGTCCGGGAATGCATCTCCGAAAGGGACATCCGTAGGGCGGGAGCGGAACTTAGAAACAGCGAAAGCCCGAAGGAGGTCCAGATGGATGAGCGGACGAGGAGTCGTCCGGGAATGCATCTCCAAAAGGGACATCCGTAGGGCGGGAGCGGAACTTAGATAAGGGGCATAAATGAAAAAAGGGTACAACATTGCGATTGACGGGCCGGCAGGAGCCGGAAAGAGTACAATTGCGAAGCAGATTGCAAAGAAAATGAATTTTATTTATGTGGACACAGGAGCCATGTATCGCGCCATGGCGCTGCATCTGATCCGAAAAGGGATCAGGCCGGCAGACGAGGAGCAGATCGCCAAAGCGTGTGCAGAGGCGGATATTTCCATTGAATACCGGGACGGGGAGCAGGTGGTTCTTCTGTCAGGAGAAAATGTGAATCCGTTTCTGCGCACAGAAGAGGTGGGCAATATGGCTTCTTATTCTTCCGCAGTGCCCGCAGTCCGGGAAAAGCTGGTGGAGCTTCAGCAGAGGCTGGCGGCGAAAGCGGATGTGGTCATGGACGGACGGGACATTGGGACTGTGGTTCTGCCGGATGCAGATGTGAAAGTCTACCTGACGGCCAGCAGTGCCACCCGGGCAAAGCGCCGGTATCTGGAACTTGAGGAGAAAGGGGAGGCGGCAGACCTTGCGGTCATTGAGCAGGACATCATCGACCGGGACTACCGGGATATGCACAGAGAGCATTCGCCCCTTCGCCAGGCAGCGGATGCGGTGCTTGTGGATTCTTCGGATCTGACGATCGACCAGGTAGTGGAAAGGATTACGGCGTTATGCAGGTAAAATTGGCAAAGAGCGCGGGTTTTTGCTTCGGCGTCCACCGGGCGGTGGATACGGTCTATGAGCAGGTGGAGAAGGGGATTCGCCCCATCTATACCTATGGTCCGATCATCCACAATGAGGTGGTGGTCCGGGATCTGGAAGAAAAAGGGGTAAACGTCATAAACAGCCCTCAGGAGCTGGAGGCGCTTTCAGAGGGGACGGTGATTATCCGCTCCCACGGTGTGGGAAAAGAGATTTACGATCTGATCGAGCGCAAAGGTCTTCACTGCGTGGACGCCACCTGTCCGTTTGTAAAAAAGATTCACAGGATCGTGGAAGAAAAGAGCCGGGAAGGAAAGCAGATCATTATCATCGGCAATGACAGGCATCCGGAAGTAGAAGGGATCAAAGGCTGGTGCAGTTCACCGGCAATCGTGCTAGAATCCGCAGAAGAGGCTGAAAACTTTGAGATGTCAGAAGCAATTCCACTTTGTGTAGTTTCGCAGACGACATTTAACTACAAGAAATTTCAATATTTAGTTGAAATTCTTGATAAAAAGAGGTATGATAGAGTTGTTGTAAATACAATCTGCAATGCGACGGAAGAGCGGCAGGCCGAAGCACGTCAGATTGCAGGGGAAGTAGACGCCATGATTGTCATAGGCGGCAGCCACAGTTCAAATACGCAGAAGCTATTTGAGATTTGTAGAAATGAGTGTAGGAATACTTACTATATACAGACTGTTGAGGACCTGGATTTAGAAGTATTACGATCTACTGGGCTTATAGGTATTACAGCAGGGGCTTCCACCCCAAAGAAAATTATTGAGGAGGTTCAAACAAGATGTCTGAATTAAGTTTTGAACAAATGCTGGAAGATTCATTGAAAACTATCAGAACAGGAGAAGTCGTAGAAGGCACGGTCATTGACGTCAAAGAAGATGAAATCATCTTAAACATAGGTTATAAGTCTGACGGCATCGTATCGAGAAACGAATATACGAACGTACCCAATGCGGACCTGACCACCATGGTTTCCGTGGGCGATACGATGGAAGTGAAAGTTCTGAAAGTCAATGACGGGGAAGGACAGGTTCAGCTGTCCTACAGAAGAGTCGCTGCCGAGAGAGGCAGCAAGAGACTGGAAGAAGCTTTTGAGAATAAGGAAGTGCTGACTGCAAAGGTGACGCAGGTATTGGACGGAGGCCTGAGTGTTGTTGTGGATGAGACAAGAATCTTTATTCCGGCAAGTCTGGTGTCCGATATGTATGAGAAGAACCTGGGCAAATATGCGGATCAGGAGATTGAATTTGTAATCACGGAGTTTAATCCCAAGAGAAGAAGAATCATCGGTGACAGAAAGCAGCTTCTGGTTGCGAAGAAAGCAGAGCTTCAGAGAGCGCTCTTTGAGCGGATCCAGGAAGGCGATGTGGTGGATGGAGTCGTTAAAAATGTAACAGACTTTGGTGCATTTGTGGATCTGGGAGGAGCAGACGGTCTGCTTCATATTTCTGAGATGTCCTGGGGCAGAGTGGATCATCCGAAAAAGATGTTTAAAGTCGGCGATCAGCTGACGGTTCTGATCAAGGAGATCAAAGATACCAAGATTGCACTCAGTTTAAAATTTGATGATGCAAACCCGTGGCTGACTGCAGATGAAAAATATGCAGTGGGTAACATCGTAGAAGGAACCGTTGCGCGTATGACAGACTTTGGCGCGTTTGTGGAACTGGAGCCGGGTGTGGATGCCCTGCTTCATGTATCGCAGATTTCCAGAGAACATGTGGAAAAGCCGTCTGATGTACTGAGAGCTGGTCAGATGATCACAGCAAAAGTAGTAGACTTCAACGGGGAAGACAGAAAGATCAGTCTGAGCATGAAAGTTCTGGAGTCTCCGGCGGATGAGATGGACGAGTAAGAAACGTTATACAAAATTGACAGGAGGGCATGCGAACAAATGTTCGTATGCCTTCTGTTGATATAACGGGATTGTTGAAATTTTCACAAGTTTCAAAAATAATACATTCCTGGATGGTCCATGTACAGGAAGTATACATTCCCGTAGAAATATAAGAAAGAGGGGTTCTTATGGCTACTTTAACTTTTAAGGGTGGTGTGCATCCTTACGACGGCAAGGAACTGTCCAAAGACAAGGCGATTGTTCCGTATCAGCCGAAGGGGGATCTGATCTACCCTGTTTCCCAGCATATCGGGGCTCCGGCAGCGCCGGTTGTCGCAAAGGGCGACCGTGTTCTGGTTGGGCAGAAGATTGCGGAAGCAGGAGGCTTTGTATCCTCCCCGGTCTATGCATCCGTGTCCGGTACCGTGAAAGCGATTGAGCCGCACTTTGTATCCACAGGTGCGAAAGTCAATGCGATTGTGGTGGAAAATGACGGACTGTATGAGGAGGCACCCGGTCTTCCGATCAAACCATTCGAGGAGATGTCCAGAGAGGATATCATCGGAATCATTAAAGAGTCCGGAGTCGTCGGTATGGGCGGCGCGGGATTTCCAACCCATGTAAAACTGTCTCCGAAAGATCCGGACAAGATTGATTATATATTGGTCAACTGTGCGGAGTGTGAACCATATCTGACCAGTGACTACCGGCTGATGGTGGAGCGCCCCGAGAAAGTGGTGGGGGGCCTGAAGGTGGTGCTGGAGCTGTTTTCCGGTGCACAAGGCTGTATCTGTATCGAGGACAACAAGCCGGAAGCCATCAAGATTATGCAGAAGGCCTGCGAAAAAGAGACGCGTATTCAGGTAAAAGTGCTGAAGACCAAGTATCCGCAGGGTGCAGAGCGTATGCTGATCCATGCGGTGACCGGAAGGGACCTGAATTCTACCATGCTTCCGGCAGATTTAGGGTGTGTGGTGGACAACTGTGATACCATTACTTCCATCTATGACGCGGTGATTCTTGGCAAGCCGCTGATTTCCAGAGTTGTGACAATCTCCGGAGAAGCAATCGCCAATCCTTCCAACTTCGAGTGCCGGATGGGAACCAATGTGGCAGAGCTGATTGAAGCTGCAGGCGGTTTTCAAACGGAGGCAAAAAAAGTGATTTCCGGCGGCCCCATGATGGGATTTGCCATGTTTGATCTGGAGGTACCGACAACGAAGACCACTTCAGCGATCACCTGTCTGGCTGCTGACGCGGTGTCAGAATCCCAGACGACGGCCTGCATCAACTGCGGACGCTGTGTGTCAGCCTGTGATGAAGGGCTGATTCCTGCAAGACTGGCTCAGTTTTCCGAGAAATTTGATCTGGAAGCGTTCCAGAAGTGGCACGGAATGGAATGTGTGGAATGCGGCTGCTGCAGCTATGTTTGTCCGGCCAAGAGACCGCTGGCTCAGATGATCAAGAATGTAAGACGGATGGTTATGGCCAACCGTAAAAAATAATATGGCTGTGAAGGCATCAAGCAGTTAGAAAAAGAGAATACAGAGAAAGAGGTGAGTCGTGTGAGTGATCTTAGAAACGTATCTTCATCACCACATATCAGAGATAAAGCGACCAGTTCCAATATCATGCGGGATGTGGTAATCGCATTATTGCCGGCAGCCGGATACGGTGTGTTTCATTTTGGAATGAATGCGCTGATCGTGCTGCTTTTGACTGTCGCAACCTGTGTGGCGACGGAATACATATATGAAAAATCCATGCAGAAACCAGTTACGATAAAAGATTTCAGTGCAGTGGTTACCGGACTTTTGCTTGGGATGAATCTTCCCTGCAGCACCCCCTGGTGGATGGCAGTGCTGGGCGGAATCTTTGCAATCCTTGTGGTCAAACAACTGTTCGGCGGACTGGGTCAGAACTTTATGAATCCGGCCCTGGGAGCCAGATGCTTCCTGATGATTTCGTTTGCGGGGCGTATGACCAACTATGCCTATGATACTTTTTCCGGTGCAACTCCTCTGGCAGTCTTAAGAGATGGCGGGGAGGCTGATGTGCTGCAGATGGTCATCGGCAATACGGCAGGTATGATCGGTGAGACTTCTGCTGTTGCGATCCTGATTGGTGCTGCCTATCTTCTGTGGAGAGGCGTTATCGATCTGAAGATTCCGGGAACCTATCTTCTGACCTTTGTCGTCTTTATGCTGCTATTTGGCGGACATGGTTTCGATGGAACCTATCTGGCAGCACAGCTTGCAGGCGGCGGTCTGATGCTTGGAGCCTGGTTCATGGCGACGGACTATGTGACCAGCCCCATTACCCCGAGAGGACAGATCGTATATGGAGTGATACTGGGCATTCTGACCGGTATTTTCCGGTGTTTCGGTGCGTCTCCGGAGGGTGTGTCCTATGCAATCATCTTCTCCAATCTTCTGGTCCCGCTGATCGAGCGGTTTACCGTTCCGGCAGCATTTGGGAAAGCAAAAGTAAAAGGGGGTAACCGATCATGAATAAGATTATGAAAAATACCCTGATCCTGACAGCGATTACGCTGGTGTCCGGACTGCTTCTTGGATTTGTCCATGAGCTGACGGCGGCGCCCATCGCAGAGCAGGAGGCGCTGGCTAAGGCAAAAGCTTATGCGGAAGTGTTTCCTGAGGCAGCATCTTTTAACGAGGTGGAGGACTTTTCCAAGGCGGCGGCCTGTCTTGCAGAGCAGGGCTATACCGCCCAGGTGATCAATGAGATCGCGGAGGCCTGCGATGCTTCCGGCAATGTGATCGGCCATGTGATCAACATTACCACATCAGAAGGCTACGGTGGAAATATTCAGATGACCGTCGGCATTCAAAACGATATGACCATGCTGGGGATTTCCTTCCTTTCTATCAGCGAAACGGCAGGACTTGGTATGAATGCCAATACAGACACATGGAAAGCGCAGTTTGCGGGCATTCAGGCGGATGAAATCGTCTACACCAAAACCGGAAAATCCGCACCGAACGAGATCGACGCGGTCAGCAGTGCGACGATCACGACGAAGGCAGTTACCGGAGCAGTCAACGCGGCCCTCTGTGCGGCCGGGTCTTTTGCTGAGTAAAGGGGGCGACATAGATGAATTCAGCAGGTGAACGTTTATATAATGGTATTATCAAAGAAAATCCTACTTTTGTAATGATGCTGGGTATGTGTCCGACCCTGGCAGTCACCACCAGCGCCATGAACGGACTGGGCATGGGGCTGACCACCATGGTGATTCTGGCACTGTCCAACCTGATCATCTCCATGCTGCGCAAAGTGATCCCGGATGATGTCCGTGTGCCGGCATTTATCGTGATTGTGGCATCCTTTGTGACGATTGTTCAGTTTCTTCTCCAGGCATACATCCCGTCTCTGAACGAGAGCCTCGGACTTTATATTCCGCTGATCGTGGTGAACTGTATCATTCTTGGCCGTGCAGAAGCCTACGCTTCCAAAAATCCCATGATCGCGTCACTCTTTGACGGGATCGGCATGGGCCTTGGATTTACCGTCGGCCTGACCAGTATCGGCCTTGTACGGGAGCTGATCGGTTCCGGAAAGATTTTTGGAGCTGCGGTACTTCCGGCTTCCTACGAGCCGGTGTCCATTTTCGTCATGGCTCCGGGTGCTTTCTTTGTGCTGGCTCTTCTGACCGGCCTGCAGAATAAAGTAAAACTGAACATGGCGAAAAAAGGAAAAGATGTATCGAAGATTCAGAGCGGCTGCAATGCGGACTGCGCTTCCTGCGGGGCAAAATGCAGCAGTGCAAAGGAATAGGGGGTAGAGAGGAATGAAAGAATTATTAATGATTGCCATAGGGTCTGCCCTGGTAAACAATGTGGTGCTCAGTCAGTTCCTTGGGATCTGCCCGTTCCTCGGCGTATCCAAGAAAGTAGAGACAGCGGCAGGCATGGGGGCGGCCGTTATCTTCGTCATCACGCTTGCATCTTTTGTGACCAGTGTGATTGACAAGGTGCTTTTGATCCCGCTTCATATGACTTACCTTCAGACCATCGTATTTATCCTGGTCATCGCCTGCCTGGTACAGTTTGTGGAGATGTTTTTGAAAAAGACCATGCAGTCTTTGTATCAGGCGCTTGGCGTGTATCTGCCCCTGATTACCACCAACTGTGCAGTGCTCGGTGTGGCACTGACGAATGCGACCAAAGAATACAGCATCCTGACCAGCACAGTGAACGGTTTTGCAGTGGCAACCGGCTTCACCATCTCCATCATCCTGCTGGCAGGCATCCGTGAAAAACTGGAATACAATGATATCTCCCCGGCTTTAAAAGGGTCTCCCATCGTGCTGGTGACTGCCGGGCTGATGGCCATTGCATTCTGTGGATTTTCCGGGATTATCTAAGGGGGTAAGACAATGAGTATAGTTGGAATCGTCATCGCTACAGTCATTGTAGGCGGTGTTGGCGTTTTCATCGGTCTGTTTCTGGGAGCGGCCGGTGAAAAATTCGCTGTGGAAGTAGACGAAAAGGAAGTTGCAATCCGGGAATGTCTTCCGGGCAACAACTGCGGCGGCTGTGGTTATGCGGGCTGTGACGGTCTGGCGGCAGCCATCGCCCAGGGGGAAGCGCCGGTGAACGGCTGTCCCGTGGGAGGCGCGCCGGTGGGAGAGCAGATTGCAGCCATCATGGGTGTGGAGGCCGGAGCCGGTGTCCATAAGGTTGCCTTTGTAAAATGCGCCGGCACCTGCGATCTTGCGCCCCGCAACTACGAGTACACAGGTGCCGGGGACTGCCGGTTTGTGAGCATGATGCAAAACGGCGGCGACAAGATCTGTACCTTTGGATGTCTTGGATACGGTGCCTGCGTCAAGGAATGTCAGTTTGACGCCATTCACATTGTGAATGGTGTGGCAGTGGTGGATCCGGATGCCTGCAAGGCCTGCGGCAAATGCGTGGCAGCCTGTCCGAAGAAGCTGATCGAGCTTGTGCCGGCAAAGGGCGTTCACTATGTACAGTGCAACTCGCATGACAAAGGAAAAGATGTTACAAAAGCATGCAAAGCCGGCTGTATCGGCTGTATGAAATGTGTGAAGAACTGCGAGGCAGGCGCCATTGCCGTGGAAGGCAACGTGGCTCATGTGGATTATGAGAAATGTACCGGATGCGGAAAATGTGTGGAAGAGTGTCCGCGGAAGATTATAAAATAATCAAATGACAGATTCAAAAAGAGCTCCCGGCTGCGCCAGTTATGGAACAGCCGGGAGCTTTTTTGCGGAAAGGTTTTATCCGCGAAGCTGGAATCTCTGGACCGATTTTTTCAGATCATCCGCACGCTTGTTCAGTTCATTGGCGGACATGGAAGATTTTTCGGCAGTGGCGGCGTTGGTCTGGACCACGTCGGAGATCTGCTCCACGCCCTCTGACAGCTGCATCAGCGACTCTGACTGCTGCTGAGCAGAATCCGCGATCCGCTGGATCAGTTCTGCGGACTGTCGCGCGCTGGTTACGCTGGTAGTCAGAGCGCTGGTGGTATCTTCAGAAAGAGAAGTTCCGTGCTGGACTAACTGCATGGAGTCTTCGATCAGTTTGGTGATGTTCTTTGCGGCAACAGAACTCTTGGTGGCAAGTCCTTGTACCTCATCGGCTACCACGGCAAAGCCTTTGCCGGCTTCCCCGGCCCGGGCAGCCTCCACAGCGGCATTGAGCGCCAGTATATTGGTCTGGAAGGAGATATCTTCGATGGTCTTGATGATTCCGCTGATCTGCTGAGAAGATTTGGAGATATCTCCCATGGCAGAGGTCAGCTCTTCCATCTTCTGATTGCATGCCTGCAGCTGGTCCGCCGATTCCATGGAGGACTTTCTGGCCACATCTGCATCCAGGGAAGTGTGTTTAACCTGCTCGGACAGCGTCTGGATACTGGCGGATAACTCTTCCACAGCAGACGCCTGTTCGGTGGCTCCATCGGAGAGCACCTGTGCATCGGATGCCATCCGTTCGGATTCCTCTGATACCTGGTCTGCTGTATGACGGATCTGGGAGAGTGCGGCATTTAAAGCCTCCAGGATCTGACGCATGGCATTTTGTATCGGAAGGAATTCTCCCCGGTAATCGCTGCCGATGATCAGATCCATCTTTCCCTCTGCCATCTGTGCCAGTTTGGAATCGATATCATGTATGTATTTTTTCAGTTCCCGTTTGGTTTCATGGATGGATTCCACCAGCATTCCGATCTCGGAAGTGTCAGATTCCAGAAGAAATTCTGCTGACAGATTACCCCTGGAAATTTCCCCCATCTGGTCACGGACATGGAGGACTGGCTGCAATACCCGTTTTTTGACTACCGTCATGATGAAGAACTGAATCACGGCTACGAAAACCAGTGCCAGATAGATCAGGGATTTGATGATCATTGAGCGTAGGTTCAGAGCCTGGATATCTGAAGAAGTTCTGGAGTCCAGGGTGGTGAGAAACTGTTCTTTCAGGGTGTTGATCTGTGTGATGGAGGCAGTGTAATCCGCGCCATATACATAGTCCACTGCTTCCTGAAGCCGTCCGGCCTGGACATTCTCCATGGCCTGCTCCTCTAAGGGCACCAGGTTGTTGGAAATAGAAGACATCTGATCGATCATAGACTGCTCTTCCTTGGTGATTCCGATTTCCTGCATGGCTGCAAGACCCTGATCCCTGTTTTTTAAGGTATTAATCTCATTCCAGTAATTGTCATAATGTACCTGCTCGCCGGTTGCCGCATAGGCGCGGACCTCATTGGTCAGGTAGGCGGAACCATTCATAAACCGGTTGGCGTTGTAGGTAAGGTTGAACCGGTTTTCACTGTCCGTACTGAGCTGTTTGTTTGTAGTCGCGTAAGCGAACAGAAGAAGCAGCATCAGCACAAGGGCAATGATGGAGATTCCATTTAAAATGGAAATGAGCTTGGATTGATTCATTGCTTTTTTCATGTTTGTTCTCCTTATATGATACTTAAAAAACCACTACCTTCAGTTTACCGAAAAAGCAGACAAATAGCAATACAATATTGACAAGCCGGAAAAAAATGCTATGCTTAATTATGTGTCCGCCATGTCGGACAAGATACAGAAAATGAGGAATGACAGATGACAGGAACCATTGTAAATACCTGCACAATACTGGCGGGAAGTGTGATTGGGAGTATTTTTAAGAAAGGGATCAAAGAAGAGCAGCAGAGTGCCTTGTATACGGCCATGGGCCTGGCGGCGGCGGGACTTGGGATCAATGCGGTGGTTCAAAACATGCCGAACAGCAGCTACCCGGTGCTGTTTATCGTCAGTCTGGCTCTTGGGAGCCTGATTGGGACAGTCCTGGACATTGAGGGGCGCTTTCAGAGGCTGACCGGCCGGTTTTCCAAAGGGAACTTAAGCAAAGGCCTCTCCACAGGAATCCTTCTGTTCTGTATTGGAACGTTGTCCATACTTGGTCCGGTGCAGAGTGCACTCTACGGGGATCATACCTATCTGTTTACCAATGCGACGCTGGATTTTGTGACTTCCATGGTGCTGGCGTCCACTTATGGGATCGGTATGGCGCTGACTGCGGGGGTTTTGTTCTGCTGGCAGGGAATGATCTACGCAGCGGCTCTGCTGCTGGGAAATTTTATGACCACAGACATGATGACGGAACTGTCCGTGGTGGGAGGTTTTCTGATTGCCAGCTCCGGACTTTCGATTCTGAACATTAAGGACTGCAAGACCATGAATATGCTGCCGTCTTTGGTGGTTCCGGTTTTGTTTTGCTGGCTGATGGAACTCGTGGGGTAAGAGGAAACAGCCAAATTTCAGTCAGGAGGTAGAAAGAGATGACTTTCGTGACGGTGTCTTTTCAGATGCTGGCTCTTTTGATTATGATCGGGACCGGCTATCTGATTGCCAAAAAAGGGATGATGGATGTGCATACCAATGAACAGCTGTCCGGGATGATTGTCAATGTGTTCAATCCCCTTTTGTTTTTTGCCAGTGCGGCCAATTCAGTGGGACAGATTTCTCTGAATACGATGGTCCAGATGGGGGCCATTGCAGCGGGGATGTTTGTATTTTTTATCGCAGTGGGCATGGTGCTGACGCCATTTTTTGACAAAGATCCCGACCAGCGCAAGATCTTCCAGCTGATGTTTGTGTTTTCCAACCTGGGATTTATCGGAATTCCGGTGGTAAACAGCATCCTGGGCCCGGAATACGTCGTGTATGTGACAGAATTTCTTGTGGTGTTCAATATCTTTTTTTATACTTATGGAATGATGGTGATGGACGGGAAGCTGTCGGCATCGGCTCTGAAGTCCATGATCAACCCGGGGACCGTCTGCTGTGCGATTGCAATCCTGGTGATCGCCTTCGAGATTCCCATACCGGAGTTTATCCGGACGGCGGTAACTTATCTGGGCAATGTGGCTTCTCCCATGGCTTTGGTGATGGTGGGATTTACACTGGCTCATTCGGATCTGAAAGGCGTGTTCGGGGAGACAAGGCTTTATGTATTTTCTGTGATCAAGCTTTTGGTGCTGCCTCTTGTGATGTACCCGGTTCTCAGGGCTGTGACAGAGGATCCTGCAGTGATTTCTGTGTGCATGATCATGTTTGGCATGCCCATCGGCAATATGACCATGATCCTTGGCACGGAGCGCGGCATTGACGGACGTACCTGCAGCGCAGCGATTATTCTGTCCACGGTGCTGTGTGTTTTTACCGTGCCGGTTCTGGTCACGTTGACTCTTTGATGCCCGTAAACGGCACAGGTTTTAAACATAGCGGAAATTCTGCTCAGGACAGAAGTGGTGGTCCATGGGAGTTCGGATCTGTGCAACACTGTAAGGAAAGAAAACGAAGATGAAGATTTATATTCAGATGAAAGCGGCCGGAAAGCGAAAACCAATGCTTTCCGATATTCCATATGAACTTCCCGAACCGGTCATTACACTCCGGGATTTTTTGAGCGCTCTTGTGAAGATTGAGGTGGAGCGGTATAACCAGAAAGGGACGGAGGTTCAGGTGGTTCCTTTTCTCACCAAGGAAGAGGTGGAGGATCAGGCATCTGCCGGAAAAGTAGCATTTGGCAGTCTTTATTCTGACAAAAAAGCGGATCTGCAAAAAGCGGTGGACAATGCGCTGCAGTGTTTTGAGGACGGTCTGGTCCGGGTGTTTCAAAATGATCAGGAAATCAAAGAACTGGAAGACTTTGTGAACCTGAAAGAGGGAGACCATTTTACACTGATCAGGCTGACTTTTTTGGCCGGGAGACTCTGGTGAAAGAACGAAACGAAGGCCATGTGAAAAAAAACGACTGGATGCTGGTGCTGGGAATTCTTCTGCTGATCTGTTTGTCCGGGGCTGTTCTGTATGGAAAAAGGTCTTCCGGCAGGTATGTCTCTGTGCAGGTGGACAAGGAGCGCTTTGGACGTTATGACCTGGCAGAAGATCAGGTGATCGAGATCAAGGGGGGCAACCGTTTGGAAATTAAAGATGGAAAAGCTTTTATGGTGTATGCAGACTGCCCGGATCAGATCTGTGTCGAAACGGCGCCTGTCTGCAGCACCCATGAAGTGATTGTGTGCATGCCCAATAAAGTCATCGTGGAAATACTTGAGTAACCGTTCGAACATATGGTTGCAGTTTTTGGCGGGCCGTGGTATGATGTTAAGAACGAAAAAAGGAACACGGGAATTTAGAGAAAGAGAAAATCAATGATTGCTTTTTTACGGGGAGAGATTGCCGACCTGACGGAGAACAGTCTTATACTGGATGTGAACGGTGTCGGCTATGAGGTACTGGTTCCGGGCCAGCTTTTGTCTGTGGTGGAGGGAATCGGGCAGACGATCAAAATCTATACATATATGCAGGTGCGGGAAGACGCAGTTGTTTTGTTTGGATTTCTGACAAGAGACGACCTTCAGATGTTCCGGATGCTGACCGGAGTCAGCGGAGTTGGTCCCAAGGCAGGCCTGAATATTCTTTCCGCTGTGGGAGCGGATAATCTCCGGTTTGCAATTCTGGCGGACGATGCGAAAAAGATTGCCAGGACGCCGGGGATTGGAGCCAAGACGGCCCAGAAGATCATCTTGGAACTGAAGGACAAACTGGACCTTGAGGACGCTTTTGAGAAAAAACTGGCTTCCAGTCAGACGCTGCCTGCTAAAGCACTGGCCGAGGGAATCGTACAGGATGCAGTGCAGGCTTTGGTGGCCCTTGGATACGGAAGTACGGAGGCTTTAAAGGCGGTGCGCGCTGTGAATCCGACAGAAGATATGGAAGTGGAAACCCTTCTGAAAGAAGCGCTGAAGCGGATGACATTCTAAAAACAGGACAGAGGTTGATTGATGAGTAACCGGAGAATTATAACGACAGATGCAGCCGAAGAGGACATCCGGATTGAGGGAAGCCTAAGACCGCAGAGCCTGGCCGAGTACATCGGTCAGGAGAAAGCAAAAAATAATCTGAAAATTTATATTGAAGCGGCAAAATCCAGAAATGAAGCTTTGGACCATGTGTTGTTCTATGGTCCGCCGGGACTGGGAAAGACAACGCTGGCCGGGATCATTGCCAATGAGATGGGGACTCATATGAAGGTGACCAGCGGTCCTGCCATTGAAAAGCCCGGAGAGATCGCGGCGGTCCTGAATAATCTGCAGGAGGGGGACGTCCTGTTTGTGGATGAGATCCACAGGCTGAACCGGCAGGTGGAGGAGGTTCTGTATCCTGCCATGGAAGACTACGCCATCGATATTATGATCGGAAAGGGTGCTTCGGCCAGAAGTATTCGCCTGGATCTTCCCAGATTTACGCTGGTGGGGGCGACAACCCGGGCCGGACTTTTGACCGCGCCGCTTCGGGACCGCTTCGGAGTGGTGCATCATCTGGAATATTACACGGTTCAGGAGCTGACTACCATCCTCATACGTTCTTCGGAAGTGCTTGGGGTGGAGATTGACCGGGAGGGAGCAGATGAGCTTGCCAGACGTTCCCGGGGGACGCCAAGGCTTGCAAACCGTCTGCTGAAGCGTGTCCGGGACTTTGCTCAGGTCAAATATGACGGCAGGATCACAAAAGAAGTGGCAGTGTTTGCCCTGGATCTTCTGGAAGTGGACCGCCACGGCCTGGACCAGCTGGACCGCCGCATCCTAAGGACGATCATTGAAAAGTTTGCAGGAGGCCCCGTAGGGCTTGACACCCTTGCTGCCGCCCTGGGAGAAGACGCCGGAACGCTGGAAGACGTCTATGAACCTTATCTGATTCAAAACGGCTTTCTGAACCGCACCTCCCGGGGACGGGTGGCTGCAGAACCATCCTATCACCATTTGGGGATTGCACTCCCCGTCTAAGTTGGGTATAATGTTCAGGAAAGCAATGAGCAGCGCCGCTGCGGGGTAACGGGGGGAGTTTTATGGCAAAGAAAAATGCAGCAGAAGTATTGATAAACGGAAAAGTTTATACGATCAGCGGTTATGAAAGTACCGCCTATCTCCATAAAATCGCCACATATCTGAATGAAATGGAGGAAAAGATCTCCCAGACAGACAATTATCATATGCTTGCCCAGGATGAAAAGCAGCTTTTGAAGAATATGAATCTGGCAGACCTTTATTTTAAAGCCAGTGATGCCAAGGAAGAGCTGGAACGTCAGGTGGAGCATAAAGACAAGGAGATCTACAGTCTGAAACATGATCTGATTGATGCGAAGATGGAGAAGGATAGGCTGCTGCAGAAGATTCAGGAGCTGGAAAGCAGTCTTTTAGAGGAGCAGAGACGCCAGACCCGTCTTGCCAAGTCCGCATCCAGCCGCAGACTGTACAAGCCGGAGCACAGGCTCTGAGCATATGACAAAAGAGAAAAGAACGAAAAAGGCTGCGGCAGAGGCTGCTCCGGTTGACAGGGAAGCGCTTTCCAGGAGAAAGAGAGGCTTCCGGCGCTGGGGTTTCCTTGTGCGACAGCCTTCTCTTATATGGAGCAGGAAATCATGATGAAGAAAAAACAACTGGAGCTTCTGGCGCCTGCAGGCTCGGTGGAAAGCCTGCAGGCGGCAGTCAATGCCGGCGCGGATGCAGTTTATATGGGAGGCGGCCGTTTTGGTGCCCGGGCTTATGCAGACAATCCCCAGGGGGACCGGCTTTTGGAAGCCATTGATTATGCCCATCTGCACGGCGTAAAGCTGTATCTGACCGTCAACACCCTTTTCAAGGAGCAGGAACTGGAAGAAGAATTATACGATTTTCTGCTGCCCTGCTATGAACGGGGGCTGGACGCCGTCATTGTGCAGGATTTGGGCGCACTGCTTCGCATCCGGCAGTGGTTTTCGGATCTGCCAGTCCATGCCAGTACGCAGATGACACTTTGCGGTGCCGAAGGCGTGGCATTTCTGGAACGAGAAGGGGTGAAACGCGTCGTTCTGGCCAGAGAATTGTCTCTCGGGGAGATTGTGCATATCCACCGGAATACGAATCTGGAGATAGAGTGTTTTGTCCACGGTGCGCTCTGCTATTGTTACTCCGGGCAGTGTCTGTTCAGCAGTATCCTTGGGGGCAGAAGCGGGAACCGGGGTCGCTGCGCCCAGCCCTGCCGCCTTGCATACGAAGTGTTTGCAGGTAAAAATCGGGTGTCCCGGAAAGAAGAGAGAACACTTTTGAGTCCCAAAGATATGTGTGCCATTGATCTGCTGCCAGAGATCGCCGGGGCCGGAGTCTGCTCGCTGAAGATTGAAGGGCGTATGAAACGTCCGGAGTATACGGCGGGGGTGGTGCGCATTTACCGCAAATATATAGACTGTTATCTGGAATACGGTGCAGAAGGGTACACCGTTTCGGAGGAAGACAGAAGAGAACTGCTGCTGCTCTTTAACAGAGACGGATTTTCCAGAGGATACTATGAGCAGCACAATGGAAGAGATCTGATGGCGCTTCAGGATACAAAGGCTGTGCAAAGGGACAAAAAAGCTTATGAAAGGCAGATCGCTTTTCTGAAAAAAGAATACACAGAGACAGAGAAAAAGATACCAATTACAGGGAGCCTGTACGCCAGAGCCGGACAGCCTATGGAACTGACCCTTCAGCCGGAAGGAGGAGCCGCATCTCTTACGGTGTATGGTGCATCTCCCCAGATTCCAAAGAACCATCCGATGGAGGAAAGTCAGTTCCAAAAACAGCTTGGAAAGACCGGAAATACGCCATTTTTCTGGGCAGATCTTTCGATTCAGCTGGAAGGGCCTTTGTTTGTGCCGGTGCAGGCGCTGAACGATCTAAGAAGAGATGCCCTGGAAAAGCTGCGGGAGCAGATGTTAAAGAATTGCAAAAGAACCGGCAGCAGCAGCCCAGAAGAGAGACAGAAGAGGAGTCAGGATTATCCAAAGGATGCGGCAGATACTGCGTTCGTGCCCGTGCACGTTTCCGTGGAAACCGAGGAACAGCTGGAAGAAGTGCTCGCCTTGGCAGATGGTCTGAAAGGGGAGCAGGCCGTTCTTTCCGCCATTTATACAGAAGCTTTTGGCAGTTTTAAGAGTCTGCAGGAGCGGATTCGAAAGATTCATGGCAAAGGTTTCAAAGCATATGTGGCGCTTCCTCACATATTCCGGTTAAAGACCAGGGAGCGGATTGAAAAAGAAAAAGCAGTTTTTGACAGTCTGGAGGCAGACGGCTTTGTTCTTCGGAATCTGGAAGAATATGAATTTTTGAGAGAAACAGGCCGGGCAGGGGATAGGATCCTGGATCACAATGTCTATACATGCAACAGGGAAAGCCGGAGTTTTTGGAGAGAACAGGGGATTTGCATGCAGACGAATCCTTTGGAGCTGAACAGCCGGGAGCTGCAAAAGATATCTTCCCAAGATTCCATTCAGGTCATCTATGGAAGATATCCGATGATGGTGACCGCAGGCTGCCTGCACAAGACCCTTGGCCGGTGCAGAGGCCAGGAAGAGATATGGATGCTGAAAGACCGGTATCAGAAGGAATTTCCGGTTAAAAATCATTGTCAGGACTGTTATAATATCATCTACAACAGCCAGCCGGTATACCTTCTGGATCAGCGGGAGGAGCTGAAAAAGCTGAGGGCCGGGGCTTACCGGCTGATGTTTACCACCGAGAAAAAGGAGGAAGTACGTCAGGTGCTTCTCGGTCTTCTGGAGCAAAGGAAACCATCCGGTGATTTTACGAGAGGACATTTCAAACGGGGCGTCGAATAATATGGTCAATGTAATTACCGAATTATCCAAATATGCCATGGTTTTGTTTCTGGCACTCTATACGGTGGTGGGATTCTCGCTGGTGAGAAAACCAGAAGAGGAAAAACGAGCGGCTCTCTGGCAGCAGAATTTTTTCCTGTTTGGCATGCTCCTGACGGGCAATCTCATCTTATATCTGAATACGGGAAATGAGAAGACAGCTGCTTTCTGCGGCGCCCAGCTTGTGTTTTTTACAGGGTTTTTGATTCTGCAGCATCTGCTTTATCCAAAGGCAGACCGGCTTTTGAATCACAACCTGCTTCTGCTTTTGGGCGTGGGTTTTCTGATGCTTGCCAGACTCTCCTTTGACAGAGCAACCAGGCAGTTTGAACTTGCCGTACTGGCAGCCGGACTGACGTTTCTGATCCCCTGGCTGATCCGCAAGTCAGCAGGAAAGCTTCGGAAACTTTCCTGGTGGTACGGGGCTGTGGGGTTCGGACTTCTTCTGGCCGTCCTGATTGCCGGAAAATTGAGCTTTGGAGCAAAACTGGCCATTACAGTCCATGGGATTACCTTTCAGCCCTCGGAGTTTGTGAAGATACTGTTTGTCTTTTTTGTGGCAGGCATGCTCTACAAGAGCCAGGATCTAAAACAGGTGGTCATAGCCACCGCCGCCGCTGCGGCCCATGTGCTGGTACTGGTTCTTTCCCGGGATTTAGGCGGCGCCCTGATATTTTTTGTGACCTATCTGGTCATGCTCTATATTGCCACCAGGCAGCCTGTTTATTTTCTGGCGGGCCTGCTGTCGGGGATTGGTGCTGCATATCTGGCCTGGAAGTTGTTTTCTCATGTACAGACCCGGGTGCTGGCCTGGAGTGACCCCTTTTCCGTGATCGAAAAAGAGGGATATCAGATCACCCAGTCTTTGTTTGCCATCGGGACCGGCGGCTGGTTCGGCCTGGGACTTGGACAGGGGATGCCCTACAAAATTCCGGTGGTGGAGGAGGATTTTATCTTTGCTGCCATTGCAGAGGAGTGCGGGATTTTGTTTGCGGTCTTTCTGATCTTCGTATACATGTGCAGTTTTTATATGATTTTAAATATTGCCATGTGCTTGAGAGACGGCTATTATAAGCTGGTGGCGGCAGGGCTTGGGAGTTTTGTTATTTTTCAGGCTTTTTTGTCCATCGGCGGGGTGATCAAATTTATCCCGTCCACCGGAGTGACGCTTCCGTTTATCAGCTATGGGGGCAGTTCTCTGGTCAGCATGTTTACCATATGGGCAGTCATACAGGGGATGTATTTGAAACGCAGTGATGAGGTGCAGGGAAATGAAAAAGATCAGGGAAAAGACCGAAAAAAAGAAAAGAAGGAAAAAGCAGGAACGAAGGGCAGGAAGTCGGGAGTATAACAATATTATGCTGATTTTTACCGGGCTCTTTGTACTGATGATCGGTTATCTGGTCTGGTTTCAGGTGGCAGAAAGCCGGGAGACGATCAACAATCCGTACAATGCCAGACTGGAAACTTTTGAGAACCGGGTCATCCGGGGCAGCATCCTGGCTTCTGACGGGCAGCTTCTGGCCTGCACAAAGGTGGAAGCGGACGGTACAGAGAAAAGAGAGTATCCCTTTGGCTGCACGTTTTCTCATGTGCTGGGTTATTCGGAGTACGGAAGAACCGGGATTGAGGAGCTTGGGAATTTTCAGCTGCTGACTTCCAACGCGTATTTTGCAGAAAAGTTTATCAATGAACTGAAAGAGCAGAAGAACATCGGGGACAGCCTGGTGACCACCCTGGACGTGAAGCTTCAGACGGCGGCTCACGATGCCATGGGCACCCAGACGGGGGCAGTGGTGGTGCTGGAGTCCTCCACAGGCAATGTCAGAGCCCTGGTGTCCAAGCCGGACTATGATCCGGGAGAGGTGGCTGCGATGTGGGGCGAACTGAGCAGTTCTGAGGACAGTGTGCTTTTAAATCGTGCCCTCCAGGGATTGTATCCGCCGGGATCCACCTTTAAGACGATCACACTTTTGGAATATCTAAGAGAGCATCCCCACGGGGCAGAAGATTATTCCTTCCAGTGCAGCGGGAAAGTGGCAGTGGGAAATTCCTCCATCAGCTGCTATCATGGTACCCGGCACGGAGAACTGAGTCTTAGCGGCGCTTTTGCAAAGTCCTGCAACAGTGCTTTTGCGGAGATGGGACGCTCCATGGATGTCCGTAGGCTTCGGAATCTGACGGAACAGCTTTTGTTTGACACGGAACTTCCCCTTGCTTTTCCCTATAAAAAAAGTTCTTTTTCCCTGAAGGCCTCCGATTCGGAGGCGCTGCATATGATGACCGCCATCGGACAGGGCGATACTTTGGTGACTCCCATGCATATGGGGATGATCATGGGGGCCATCGCCAATGACGGGGTATTGATGACTCCCCGTTTTCTGGAACGGACAGAGAGCTATACGGGCCAGACGGTGGTGGAACGATACCCGGTTACGGAATACGGAAGTCTTCTGGATGCTGCAGAAGCAGAGGCCATAAAGGAATACCTGCGGCTGGTGGTGACAGAGGGAACAGCCTCTGCCCTGCTGTGCGATCCCTATACGGCCTATGGGAAGACCGGTACGGCCGAGTACAGCAGCGATAAGAAAAAAAGCCATGCCTGGTTCACCGGATATGTAACTGGAGACAAGCCGGATCTGGCGGTCTGCGTCCTGGTGGAAGGCGCCGGTTCTGGCAGCGAATACGCGGTTCCGGTGGCAAAAAAGATTTTTGATGCGTATTATGGGATAGAATAGAAGGAGTGGTACTGGCCCATGGCGAATCAGCAAAGTGATTAGCCATGGTGCGAACATAACATATTCGTTACTGTTCACAGGTACCCGGTGAACATCATATATTCTACTTTGTAGAGAGGCATTCTACTTTGCGTGGATTGCCTTTTTTGCTGTCTGCGTGCTACAATTCGTCTATAAGAACTGGTCATGGCGTCGTTTCCTGTGGACTTAAGGCAGCTGATTGCTCCCGGCCTGATCTGCCGGACCGGCGATTGCATCGCCTCCCTACCCCGACAGACGGTCAGACAGCGGCACTTAAGTCCACAGGAAGCGGCGTCCGGGCAGTATCGCCGGAGGAATATGGAATTTACCAAAAAAGGAGATGGAGTCCTAAGACTTCATCTCCTTTAAATATTCGTCATAATCCCGGATGTATTCTTCCCCGTCGTAGTGGGTGCTTGCCAGAACCAAAAGCACGGAATCGGCAGAAAAGTCATACATGTCTTTCCAGATCATTTTTGGGATATAGACTCCCATCATCGGTTTGTTCAGTTCTACAATCAATTCTTCGCTTCCGTTTGTGATGCGGACCTTGCTCTCGCCGGCCACATTGATCAGTACGAATTCGGACTCACGGTTGGCGTGCTGTCCGCGGACAACCGTGTCGTCGGAACCATAGATATAGAAGACCCGCTGGATGTCGAACGGAATATTTCTGGAGCCCTCAATGACCACCAGTTTCCCCCGTTCATCTCCCAGATCGGCAAACTGCAGAATCGGACATCTGTCTTTTAACACTTGCTTATTCCCCTTTTCTTAACAAAACTCGTTGACGGCACGGATGACGCAGTCCAGCTCTTCCTCTGTCATCCCGTTGTAGAGAGGAAGGGAGAGTACCGTATCGGCCAGGTGTTCCGTGACGGGCAGATCGCCCTTTTGGTATCCGAAAGACTGGTAAGCTTCCGACAGGTGCGGGGGGATCGGATAGTGGATGATGGTTCCGATGCCCTTTTCTTCCAGATAGGACAGAAGCCGGTCACGCTCTTCGCAGCGGATTACATACTGATGCCATACACCTGTGGTATGTTCTGCCAGTACCGGAAGCTTTATCAGTGGATTTTTCAGATGGCTGGTATAGGTGTCTGCGATCGCAATGCGTTCCTGGGTGATCTCGTCCAGATGCTTCAGCCGGACCCTTAAAAGTCCTGCCTGCAGTTCATCCAGACGGGAGTTGGCTCCCACGACTTTATTGTAGTAGCGCTTTTCGCTTCCGTAGTTGCGGTACATGCGGAAAGCTTTGTCCAGGGCTTCTTCTTTTACGACCACAGCGCCGCCGTCCCCGAAGGCCCCCAGATTTTTGGACGGATAGAAAGAAAAGCAGCCCACATCCCCGAATGTTCCGGTCATCTGACCGTCAAAGCAGGCGCCGTGGGACTGGGCACAGTCCTCCACCAGGTAAAGTCCGTGCTTTTTGCACAAGCCTGTAATACGCCCCATATGGCAGGGCATGCCGTACAGATGGACCACCAAAACGGCTTTGGTCCGCTCTGTGATCTTTTCCTCGATCCGGTCAACGTCGATGCCAAAGTGCGCATCGGGTTCCACGAAGACGGGAACAGCACCGTTGATGGTGATGCCCATCACGCTGGCGATGTATGTGTTGGCCTGTACGATGACCTCGTCGCCTGGGCCTATGCCCAGCACCCGGAAGGCAAGCCAGAGGGCGTCCAGTCCGCTTGCAAGTCCGATGCAGTAAGGCGCGCCTGTATAGGCGGCAAATTCCTTTTCAAAAGCAGAGACTTCTTTTCCGAGCACATACCAGCCGGAGCGCAGCACTTCCAGTGCTTTTTCTTCAAATTCCTGCTGATACTGATAGAATCCCCGGTCCATCCGGTTTGGCATGATCTTCATATGTTTATGCTCCTGTCTTCTTTTTCATTCCTCTGTATGGTATCAATCAGATAAGGCGGCCTGTTCCTGGAAGCGTCCAAAGCTCTCCAAATGTATTCTCCCAGCACTCCAAGCATCAGGAGGATCAGTCCGGTGGAAAATAAAAGAACCGCCATCAGGGAGGTCCAGCCAAGCACCGGCTCTCCGACGATCAGTTTGCTGGTGATAATATAGATGCCCATGAGAAAGGCAAACAAGGACACCAGCCCTCCCAGTACGGTCATAAAACGAATCGGAAAGTAGGAAAAGCTCATCATGGAATCCACGATCAGCTTGATTTTCTTGCTCATGGTCCAGCGGGATTCGCCCACCTCCCGGGCCTTCCGGTGAAAATACACTTTGTCCGTCTGAAAACCCATCCACAGAACCTGCAGGGACAAAGAGGAATTGCGCTCGTCCAGCATTAAAAGCACATCAATGGCCTTGCGGTCCAGAAGATAGCAGTCGAAACCGCCTTTGGGCATGTCCGGCATGATCAGCTTGCGCACGATGACGTAGTACAGGTTGGCAAACCATTTGTAGATCAGCTTGTCATCCCGCTCTTCCCGGACGGCCAGCACAACCTTGTTGCCTTTTTTCCAGCTCTCGTATAATTCCAGAATCAGCTCGGAGTCTTCCTGAAGATCAGCCTGTTTGGTGACGGCACAGTCTCCGCTGCAGCAGGAAAGTCCCGCCAGAAGCGCTGCATGTTCTCCAAAATTTCTGGACAGCCGGACCAGGACCACCCGGTCGTCCATCTCTTTGATTTCCTGCATGATGTCCCAGGAATTGTCCCCGGATCCGTCGTCCACAAAGACGATTTCGTAATCCCCCAGCTTTCCCAAAATCTTTTCTTTCATATCCTGATACAGCAGCATCAGTGTATCTGCGCTGTAATAAACAGGAACGACGATTGACAGTTTGCTCATATCGTTTCCTTCTTTACTTTTTAACATTCTTACTTAGTTTACACTATATTATGGCCGGAATCAACTATTTTCAAAGGGAAAAAGAATCAACAGATGACAAATTGTGAATTATAGACTATAATACGTGTTACTTACATATTGAAAGAAAAAGGAGAAACCGATGGGTATCAAGAAAAAGAATCTTCTGTGGGCACTTTTGTTCCCTTTGCTTTATATGGTGATTTTATGGAATCTTACGCCCTTTGTCTACGGCATCGTGGATGACCGAACCATGATGGAGGTGGTGTCGGGACAGTATCTTGGGACGCCGGATCCTCATACAATTTTTATCGGATACTGGTATTCCTGTCTGGTGGCGGGACTGTACCGTCTCATTCCCAATGTGGACTGGTACGCCCTTGGTTTTCTCACACTTCAGGGAATCTGCCTCGGAATGATGGTCTGGAGGCTTTTAAAGGAGAAGGAGCGTCCAAAAGCGCGGATATATACATTGTCTTTGCTTTTTCTGCTCAGTGTGATCCTCGGGATCCGGACGGCGGCACAGGTGACCTTCACGACGACGGCAGCTGTCCTGGGAGTGACGGTGTTGTTCTGGTACCTGACCGCGGAGTGTTTTCGGGCAAAGGAACTGATCATTTTGTTCCTTTTGTGCTTTCTGACGGCTGAGGCACGTTTTCCCGTGTACTGCATGATCCTTCCGGTCTGCGGCGTCCTCTGGGTGTTCCGCTTCTGGAAAGATTTTCGGGAAAAAGAGCAGGACAGAGGTCATCTTCTCGTTCCGCTGGTGGCCGCCGGGGCACTTATCCTGCATCTTCTGGGCTTCTTTGTGGGATACAAAAGCGAGGGATGGAAAGCGTATAATGACTACAACGACGTCTGTACGGTGATTTTTGATTATGAAGATTATACCTTTCCCCGGTATGAGGACGCCACAGAGCTGTACAACCAGGTGGGGATCTATGAAAAGGTTCGTGCCAAGAATCTTTACTACTATAATTATACGGCAGACGATCAGATCGACATGGAATTCTTTAAAAATTACCTGGACCACCGGATGGAGATGGTAAAAGCAACCCGCAATCCGGCCTTAAGGCTCTGGGGCAGTTTTAAGACCTATGTAAAAAATGTGCTGACCGGAGGATACGGATACGGCCATCTGCTGGCACTGGCCGGTCTGGGTCTGCTGGTCCTCTGGTATGGGGTGAAAAAAGAGTGGTTTTTGGTTCTTCGGGCCTGCGGGGTATACGGTGCGCAGTTTGCCCTCTGGATGTATCTGGTCTACCGGGGCAGAGTGCCTCTTCGGGTGGAAATCTGCATGAACCTGATGCTGATGATGTCGGTTCTCCTTCTGTGGAAGGAACATCTGCATAAGGAGCAGCTTCCAGAGAAGCTTCAGAAAGGGGCCGCCTGTCTGGTGCTAGTATTTCTTTTTGCGTCTGCCTGCTGGTCTGTTGGTACCGTCCGCCAGGAGAATCTGAACATGCAGAAAGAGAACCAGAAGGTGGAAGCGCTGAAAGAATACTGTGCTGCCCGCCCGGAAAACTTTTATTTTAACGATGTGGTTTCCATGGCCATGAGTTCTTACAATATCCATCTCTGGCTTGACAGGCCGTATGAGATGAACTATATTTCCCTGGGAGACTGGATCAGTTTTTGCCCGGCCTGGGAAGAAAAACTGCAAAAGCGGGGGATCACCAATGTGGCAAAGGCGCTGTATGAAGAGGACCAGATTTATCTGATCTGCAGTTTTGAGAGGGGATTGGAGTATTTGAGCGGACTGTACGAAGGGGTGACCTGCACGGAGGTGGACAAGGTGGGGGGCTTTCGAATCTATCAGATTCGCCGATAAGATTTCAGCCTTGCCAACCGCCAAAAAAGGTGATAGACTATAGCTAGTCTAAGAGACACACCAATCGACAGGAGGAATTGCAGTGATAGAAGCAACGAGCTGTGGCGGTGTGGTAATATTTCGCGGCAAGATTCTGCTTTTGTACAAGAATTACAAGAACAAATACGAAGGCTGGGTACTGCCGAAAGGAACTGTGGAACCGGGCGAAGAACACCGGCAGACGGCGGCGAGAGAAGTCAGAGAAGAGACAGGAGTGGATGCCAGGATTGTCAAATATGTGGGTAAAAGCCAGTATACTTTCACAGTTCCGGAGGACGTGGTGGAAAAAGACGTCCACTGGTATCTGATGATCTCCGACAGTTATTACAGCAAACCACAGCGTGAAGAATACTTTATGGACTCCGGATATTACAAATTTCACGAGGCGTATCATTTGCTGAAATTTCCGAATGAAAAGCAGATTCTGGAAAGAGCATACAATGAGTATATCGAGATGAAGAAGAGTAATCTTTGGGGAAATCGTAAATAACGAAGAGGTTGTTGGCAACGACAGCCTCTTTTTACAAAGGGGCGTAAGAAAAGATGAGATGGTATCGGAATCTGTATCTGGGAACGAATGCGGCGCCAAGGATTCAGAAAATCAGGAAAAAAGCATCAGAAGGAACCTGGATGGCCGGCGTCTATTATCTCACTTTGACCTCCGCTTCCGGCGGGCTTTTGGATATCTTTCACAACGGGATGCTTAAAAACTCCCTGTTTGAGAAAAACCAGTGTCTGGATGTGGTCGGGGTGGCAGAGGGCCGTATGGAAGCTTTTCGCCTGGCCGGGCAGATTCTGGCAGAAGTCTATGGGAAGACCGGAGGCTTTGATGTCAGAAGCTCTTTTGGGGCGGAAGATTTTGTGGAGGATTAAAAGGAATCCATATGCTGCATGTCATATTGTTTATCTTAAAAATACTGGGAATCCTGCTGCTGGTCCTGGTGGGGCTTTTTTTGCTTGTACTGTACGCGGTTTTGTTTGTGGCCGTATCCTATCAGATCCAGGCGGAAAAAAAAGAGACCGGTCAGGTGTCTGCTTTTGCTTCGTGGCTTTTCCGAATCGTCACGGTCCGCTTTTGGCTGAAAGAAGAGGAGGATTTTTCCCCGAGGTTTCAGCTGCGGCTGTTTGGCTTTCCCCTGTGGAAGATTCCGGGGGAGGAAAGACCCAAAAAAAGGTCCGAAAAACCGGCAAAAAAGAAGCGCGGGCGAAAAAAGCGAAAATGTCCAAAGAAAAAAGAGACGCAGTCTTCCATGAGCAGCCCCATGGAACCGCCGCCTGACTTTCTGCAGGCCGGTGCAGATGAGGAACGTCTGCAGAAACCGGCAGAGAGGCAGCCGGATCCAAAAGAAGTCCCGCCTGTTTTTGAAGAAGAACGGTTAAACGAAAAAAAGAAGCCCCCGAAGCGGCCGCTTTTTGAACGGCTGGATCAGAAGATCAAAGGGGTGTTTCAAAGATTATGTCATAAGATCCGCAGGATCTGGGAAAAAATAAAGCAGATTGGCAGGACCATACGAAGATTGCGGGACAGAAAAAATGATTTTCTGACTTTTTGGAATCTGGAAGAGCACAGACGTGCCAGAGGCGCACTTTTGAAAGAAGTTAAGTATCTCTGGAAAAAATCCAGGCCCAGGAAGATAAAAGGACAGATTCTCTTTGGTTTTTCGGATCCGGCCCATACGGGTCTTTGCATGGGAGCCGCGGGCATGCTCTGTGCCTGGTATCCAAAGACGCTTCGGATTCAGCCGGATTTTGAGCAGGAGATTTTAAAAGGAGAGATATTCATCAAAGGAAAGATCCGGTGTTATGTATTTGTCCGGATTCTTCTGCGGGTTTATTTTCACAAAGATATACGCCATATGTATCGGCAGTGGCAGCAATTTTAAACAGCGAAAGCCTTTTTGGGGTCCGGGAATGTTTCGGACTGAACGTTCAGGAAAAAAGGGCTGCAGCGCAATTTAAGATCAGGAGGTATGTTTAGAAGCATGAGCGAAAAAAATAACAACAGTTTTGAGACCACCGTATCATCCCTGTTTCAGGGGATGGACCATTTCATTTCCAGCAAGACCGTGGTGGGCGATGCCATTACGGTGGGCGATACGATCATCCTGCCTTTGGTGGATGTGTCTTTCGGAGTTGGCGCCGGGGCAAGTTCCGGTGAACATAAGAACAACGGTGCCGGGGGATTAGGCGGCAAGATTTCTCCCAGTGCGGTTCTCGTCATCCAGGAGGGCAATATTCGTCTGGTCAACGTGAAGAATCAGGATGCAGTGACGAAAATCCTCGATATGGTGCCGGATTTTGTCAACAAATTTACCTCCGGAAAGTCGAAAGAAAGTTCTGATCCGGAAGTGGAACGGACCGTGAGCGAAATTCTGAACGAAAAAAAGTAAAATTTTGCTTGCAAATCCAGAAAGATTCTGGTAGAATAACAGAAGTTGTGAGTCTTCCCGGACTCAAATAAGCCGAAGGAGGTGCAATGATGGCGAAATGTGCAATTTGTGACAAGAGTGTTCACTTTGGAAACAACGTGAGTCATTCCCATAGAAAATCCAACAAAATGTGGAGATCCAATGTAAAATCCGTGAAAGTCAAAGTGAACGGCGGGGCAAAGAAAATGTATGTGTGCACTTCTTGCTTAAAGTCTGGTAAAGTAGAGAGAGCTTAAATCGGTTATTAGACAGGATCGCGTGAGGGGGTTGTCAGTATGACAGCCCTTTTCTTGTATCACTAGGAAAGTTCTCCGAACTTCCCTGTGATATAAAAAGCCCTCCGGACAGGATCAGCAGCTTACGTAACACTGATAGCCGCACAGGATCAGGACGGCAGAGAGAAAGATACGAAGGAACAGCTGATCCTCCGGCAGAAAAAGGGTGATAAAGATCCCGACGCCGGTCCAAAACAGGATGAGACCGAGGTGCTTTTTCATGGAGATTACCGTCCTTTAAGCAGGATGATTTATTCTATATATATGCGAAGATTCCGAAAATAGAAAAAATAAAATTTTATTTCATTTTTACAGGATATCGGGTATAATAATAAAAGATTATGGACTGCTGGTTACAGGATGAACCAAAGCAGTCAGGTAAGAAATCGGGAGGTATTCATATGCAGGGACAGATTAGTACAGAACTTGGCAGCATTACGATAGATGCAGATGTAATTGCGACTTATGCGGGCTCTGTGGCTCTTGGCTGCAGCGGAATTGTCGGAATGGCATCCCTGGACATGCGTGACGGACTGATGAAGCTGCTTAAGAAGGACAGCATAAAAAGAGGGATAGAAGTTGCCATTGAAGAGAATGATATTTATCTGGGGTTCCATGTGATTGTAGCCTACGGCGTCAATATTCCGGTGGTTTCCAGGAATCTGATTGATTCCGTCAAGTATCAGGTGGAAGCATTTACCGGTATGAAAATCAGCAAGATTGACATCTTTGTAGAAGGCGTAAGAGTGATTGATTAACGAGGGAGGATCTGCGTTGTGATTAAGACAATTGATGCCCGGATGGTAGCGAAGATGTTTCTGGGCGGTGCCAGGAATCTGGAATCAAAAAAAGAGTGGATTAATGAACTGAATGTGTTTCCAGTGCCCGACGGGGATACAGGGACCAATATGACACTGACGATCACTGCGGCGGCCAGAGAAGTCAGCGCATTAGACAATCCGAACATGGAGACGCTGGCCAAATGCATCGCAACCGGCTCTCTTCGGGGCGCAAGAGGGAATTCCGGTGTGATCCTCTCTCAGCTTCTGCGGGGCTTTACCAATGGGATTAAGGAGCATGAAGAGCTGGATGTCATCGACCTGGCCAACGCCATGCAAAAATCCGTAGAAACCGCGTACAAGGCAGTCATGAAGCCCAAAGAAGGTACGATTCTGACCGTAGCCAAAGGAGCGGCCAATAAGGCGGCGGAGCTGGCTCAGTCTGTGGAGGATGTGGAGGAGTTTGCCCGACTGGTGATCGATGAGGCAGAGAAAGTTCTGGCCAGAACTCCGGATATGCTGCCGGTTTTGAAGGAAGCAGGCGTGGTGGATTCCGGCGGTCAGGGTCTTTTGGAGGTGTTAAAAGGCGCTTATGATATACTTCTTGGAAAAGAGGTGGATTATTCCTTTGAGACGCCGAAGCAGGAGTCCGGGATCCGGATCAGTGCGCAGACCCAGGCGGAGATCAAGTTCGGTTACTGTACGGAGTTCATCATTATGCTGGAAAAGGCCTATGATGAAAAGACAGAGCTGGATTTTAAAGCATTTTTGGAATCCATCGGTGATTCCATCGTAGTCGTGTCCGACGACGATATCGTCAAGGTGCACGTACATACGAACGATCCTGGACTGGCTATCCAGAGAGCGCTGACGTATGGTGCCCTGTCGAAGATGAAGATTGACAATATGCGCCTGGAGCATGAGGAGAAGCTGATCAAGGATGCCTCCAGGATTGCCATGGAACAGAAGGAAAAAGAAGAGACCAAAAAAGAAGAGCCAAGAAAAGAGATGGGCTTTATCTCGGTCTCTATCGGAGAAGGCGTGGGAGAGATCTTCAAAGGTCTGGGGGTCGACCATCTGATTGAGGGCGGCCAGACCATGAATCCCAGCACGGAAGATATGTTGGAGGCCATCGAGAAGGTCAATGCAGACAATGTCTTCATTCTTCCGAATAATAAGAATATTATTCTGGCGGCGAATCAGGCCAGCTTTCTGACTTCCGATAAGCGGGTGATCGTGATTCCCACCAAGACGATTCCTCAGGGAATCACAGCCATGGTCAACTACATTCCGGAGGAGACGCCAAGAGAGAATGAGCTTCGGATGCAGGCGGAGATCAAGAATGTGAAGACCGGGCAGGTGACCTATGCGGTCCGGGATACGAAGATCGACGACAAAGAGATCCATCTGGGAGACATCATGGGCATCGGCGATGAGGGGATTCTGGCTGTTGGAAAAGAGATCGGGGACACGACGCTTGCGATGATGGAAGCGCTGGTGGAAGTAGACTCCGAGATCATCGGCATCTACTATGGCGAGGAGGTTGCCAGAGAAGATGCAGAAGCGCTGAGAGATCAGATCCAAGAGCGGTATCCGGATGCGGAGGTGGAACTCCACAGCGGAGGGCAGCCGATCTATTATTATGTAATCTCTGTGGAATAAGAAGCAGCAGACAGGAGCGGGTGCGTAAGGCGTGCCCGCTCTTTTGACCAGGAAAAGAAAGAAGAGAAACAGAGTATGAAACTGGAAGATTCGATTCGGAAGATCAAGGGGATCGGAGAAAAAACAGCTCTTCCCTTTGCAAAGGCAGGGATTCATACCATTGGGGATCTGCTGGCCTATTATCCGAGAGCCTATGAGACTTTTACAGAACCAGTGACACTGGACCAGACAGAGGACGGGGGAAAGTACGCCGTACAGGGGATCCTCCGGTCGGTGTCGGCGGTCAAGCGGTATGCCAGGTATCAGGTATTCACGGCGCAGATCCAGGTGGGGGAAGCGGTTATGCAGGGTACCTGGTTCAACATGCCTTTCCTTCGGAATTATTTTCAGCGGGGCGGGCAGTATATCTTCCGGGGACTTGTGAAGATCCGGGGCAGTCAGTACCGGATGGAACAGCCGGAACACTATTCGCTGGGGGACTATGACCGGCTGCTTCATGTGATGCAGCCTAAATATCCGCTGACAGCCGGGCTTACGGGTAAGATGGTGACAAAAGCGATCCGGCAGGTACTGGACAAAGGAGAAGTGCAGATACCGGAATATCTTCCGGAAGAAATTCTGGTAAAATACCGTCTGCGCCCTGAGTGGGAGGCGCATAAGGAAGTGCATTTTCCAAAGGATGAGCAGGAAATGCGCCGGGCGAGAGAGCGGCTGGTGTTTGATGAATTTCTCTTCTTTGTTCTGGGAATCCGAAAGCTGAAGGAGACCCAGGAGTCTCTCAGAAACGAGGCGCCCATGAGTGAGGTGGAGGAGACAAAAAAGATCATTCAGGGGCTTCCCTACGAGCTGACAGGGGCACAGAAAAGAGTGTGGCAGGAGATTGCGGGCGACCTGAGCGGAGCACACATGATGAGCCGCCTGGTGCAGGGAGATGTGGGTTCCGGCAAGACGATACTGGCGGTGCTGGCGCTTGTGACGGCGGGGGTCAACGGCTATCAGGGAGCTTTGATGGTGCCCACCGAAGTGCTGGCAAAGCAGCATTATGAGTCGATTCTGGGACTGCTTGACCAATTTGAGATTCCTTTGAAAGCAGTTTTGCTGACCGGTTCCATGACAGCAAAAGAAAAAAGGGCCGCAGGGGAAGCGGTAGAGGATGGAAGGGCTCAGATTGTCATCGGGACCCATGCTCTGATTCAGGAAAACGTAAATTACCACAGGCTTGGGCTGGTGGTGACAGACGAACAGCACCGGTTCGGTGTCCGCCAGCGGGAGACACTCGCGGAAAAAGGGCTGCATCCCCATGTGCTGGTCATGAGCGCCACGCCCATTCCCCGGACTCTGGCCATCATCGTTTACGGGGATCTGGAACTGTCCGTGGTGGACGAACTGCCGGCCAGCCGCCTGCCCATCAAAAACTGCGTGGTGGACGAATCTTACCGCCCAAGCGCCTATCGTTTTATGGAAAAAGAGACGGCTCTTGGTCATCAGGTCTATATTATCTGTCCCATGGTGGAAGAAAACGAAGAGCTGGAGCTTCAGAATGTAACAGACTATACAAAGAAGCTTTCGGATCTTCTGCCCGGACACCGGATCGCCTGTCTGCACGGCAGGATGAAAGCGAAAGAGAAAAATGAGATCATGGAGCGTTTTGCAGGAGGAGAGATTCAGATTCTGGTGTCCACCACAGTGATTGAAGTGGGGATCAATGTGCCAAATGCCACGGTGATGCTGGTGGAGAATGCAGAGCGTTTTGGCCTGGCCCAGCTTCACCAGCTTCGGGGGCGTGTGGGCAGAGGAAAGGCACAGTCTTACTGCATCTTCATGAGCGGGAGTAAAAGCAAAGACACAAAAAAACGCCTGGAAGTTTTAAATCAGTCCAATGACGGCTTTTACATTGCAGGCGAAGATCTGAAGCTTCGGGGTCCCGGGGATCTGTTCGGGATCCGGCAGAGCGGAGTGCTGGAATTTCAGCTGGGCGATGTGTACCAGGATGCAAAGGTGCTGCAAAATGCCAGTGAGGCGGCGGGAGACATTTTGAAAAAAGATCCCGGATTAAAAGATGCCAACCATCAGGCTCTGGCACAGAAGCTTGCCTCCTATCTCAAAAAAGGCGGGGAAAATCTAAGTCTGTAGACTGTCCGGCTGATCCTTTTTTCTGCTAAAATTTTTGTCAGAAATTGAAGGAATTGACAGTGTATTGAGCTTCGGACTGCACATACTATAGTCGTAACAAACAACAACAAATTGTGAAGCGGACCAGCAGGTTGGACTGTTTCACAGTAAGGAGGAGTTTATTATGTCTAATTCTACGAACAGAGCAGCAGTACCGGAAGCAAAGGGCGCGTTGGATCGCTTTAAGTATGAGGTGGCAAGTGAGATTGGCGTGCCGCTGACAGACGGTTATAACGGAGACCTGACTTCCAGACAGAACGGTTCCGTAGGCGGTTATATGGTGAAAAAGATGATCGAGGCGCAGGAGCGCCAGATGGCAGGTAAATAAGAAACCTTCTGAGAGGATGTCCTTTTGCGGCATCCTCTCGTTGTTGTGTGTTCATAAGCGCGCGTTTTGAAACTTCATTCTCCAAGAGGAAGTTCTTCTGGCTTTCTCTGCCGAAACAGGTAATAAGAAGAAAATCCGCAGCTGATCAGAAGCTCTGCGACCTCTTTAAAATGGCTGGCAAGAAAAGAAGGGTCATGGGCATCAGAGCCTAAGGTGATGATCTTTCCGCCCAGTTCCCGGTAGCGGCAGATGATCTCCTTGCAGGGATTGGGTGCATGCAGTCCATAACGGTAACCGCCGGTGTTGACTTCCAGTCCGATGTCTTTTTTGATCAGTGTGCGCAGAATTTCATCCAAAAGCTCTTTGTATCTGCGGTAAGAGTAAAAGCGGTTTTTGTTCGGACCATAGCGGACCACATAATCCAGATGTCCGAAAACATCAAAGTTCGAATAGGCCTTCAGATTCTGCAGGGCACATTCAAAATATTCCAGATAGGCTTCTTCTTCCTCTCTTCCCTCATAGAAAGAAGGAAAATAAGGATCCCTGCAGTGGACTAGATGGATGGAACCAATCACCAGATCAAAGGAATGAGAGAAGATCAGATTGTGATGCTTCTTGCTCAGATAGGGCTGCAGTCCAAGCTCGATACCGATGGTGAGGTCGATGCGGTCTTTGTAAAGCTCCTGAAAATGCGTCAGGCGGCGGAAGTATTCTTCCGGATCAAATTCAAAGCAGACATCACTGTCCACATAATCATAGTCCATATGGTCTGTAAGACAAAGATGTCCGATGCCCTGTTCGATGGCTTTCTGGATCATAAGTTCGGGCAAAATACTGCAGTCTCCGGAAAAAGAAGTATGGACATGACAGTCGGCAAATGTATACAAACAGGCTTCCTCCTTGTTTCTTTTGTGTCGAATGATGGTATGGGAACATCATAGAAGATATTTCCTCAAATGTAAAGATGCGGCGAAAAAATTTTGATTGGGTATTGATATTTTGGGACAAATTAGGTAAAATATGTAATGGTTGATGTTCTTTTAACAAACGGAGTAAGAGTTGAAAGGACAAACATATAATATTCAACTTTGAGGAGGAATTGAAACATGGCAGTAAAAGTAGCAATCAATGGATTTGGACGTATCGGTCGTCTTGCATTCAGACAGATGTTTGGTGCAGAGGGATATGAAGTTGTGGCAATCAATGACCTGACTTCCCCGAAGATGCTGGCACATTTATTAAAGTACGACTCTTCTCAGGGCAAATACGCACTGGCTGATTCCGTATCTGCAACAGAGGATTCCATCGTAGTTGATGGCAAAGAGATCAAAATCTATGCAAAAGCAAACGCAACAGAGCTTCCCTGGGGCGAGATCGGCGTAGATGTTGTTCTGGAGTGTACCGGATTCTATACCTCCAAAGAGAAAGCTTCTGCACACATCACTGCAGGTGCTAAGAAAGTTGTTATCTCCGCTCCGGCTGGCAATGACCTGCCGACGATCGTTTACAATGTAAATCATGAGACCCTGACCAAAGAGGATACGGTGATCTCTGCAGCTTCCTGTACCACCAACTGCCTGGCACCGATGGCAAAAGCACTCAACGATCTGGCTCCCATCGAGTCTGGTATCATGTGCACCATCCACGCTTACACCGGCGACCAGATGCCTCTGGACGGACCCCAGAGAAAAGGCGATCTGAGAAGAAGCCGTGCGGCAGCAATCAATATCGTTCCCAACAGCACCGGTGCTGCTAAAGCAATCGGTCTTGTAATTCCGGAGCTGAACGGAAAACTCATCGGCGCTGCACAGCGTGTACCGACCCCGACTGGTTCCACCACGCTTCTGTTCGCAGTTGTGAACAAGGCAGTGACCAAAGAAGAGATCAACGCAACAATGAAAGCAGCTGCAACCGAGTCCTACGGCTATACCGAGGATGAGATCGTATCCAGCGATATCATCGGTATGAGATATGGTTCTC
>CAJTYJ010000012.1 GCA_910583895.1 uncultured Lachnospiraceae bacterium | reverse complement strand
GTAGGTGTAGGTCTTGCCCACACCGGTTTCCATCTCAATGGTGAGGTTGTAGCCGCCCTCCCGTCCCTCCAGTTTGTCCGACGGCTTGATCTGATTGGTGCGCTGGATTTTATTCAGCTGCTCCAGAATCCGCTGGTCGGAAAGCTCCGGCACGATTCGTTGGTTGCTAAAGCCAGTGAAATCCCGATCCTCATTTACGCCAATCTGATAGTTGCCGCTGCCGCGATCCATCATATAGGTGGGGGTCAAATAGGGCTGTCCGGCAAAGGCATCCACCACAGCTTTGGCGGCATCCGCCTGAAACTTCTGGTGTCGATACTGTATCTTCATGACTCCTCACCTCCTGCTTCCTCGGCGATCCATTCCTTAAGTTTTTTCTGAAGTTCCTTTTTGTCCGGCAAATAAAGCTGGTATTCTGACGCATAGATGTTGGAATTCTCCGGCAAAGTGATCTCTACCAGAGCGTCATCTTTTTCTTTGCAAAGCAGGATGCCGATGGTCGGATTTTCGTCCGGCAGCTTTTCGTATCGGTCATAGTAATGCACATACATCAGCATTTGCCCCAAGTCCTGATGAGTCAGCTTGTCAATCTTCAAATCAATCAGCACATAGCAGCGGAGCAGGCGGTTATAAAAAACAAGGTCTACATAGAAATTTTCTTCTCGGTAAGTGAACCGTTTCTGTCTGGCCTCAAACAGGTATCCCTTTCCGAGTTCCAGCAAAAATTTTTGGAGCTTGTTGATGATTGCTGTCTCTAAATCAGATTCCACAAATCTTGCCTTTTCGTCCAGACCAAGAAATTCCAGCACTGTCGGCTGCTTCACGATGTCCTGCGGCCTGGTGACAATGTTCCCCACTGACGCAAGGCGCAAAACCTCGCCTTTTTCCCGGCTGAGTGCAAGCCGTTCGTAGAGGCTGGAGTGATACTGCCGCTGCAAGGTACGGATACTCCATCCTGACTGTGTGGCTTCAATTTCATAAAATTTCCGCTCGTTCTCGTCCTTGATGCGCATTAACAGTAGATAATGCGACCATGGGAGTGTGAATGGCAGTGTTTCCTCAAAAAAGCGAAACACTGTTTCGGATTTTTCCACCGCGAATTTCCGAAACACTGTCTCGGAAATCCTGTCCTGATAGGTCAGGTAAAATTTTCTTGCGTTTTCAAGTGTGTCCACGGAAAAACCACGGCCAAATTGCGTATTCATGGCCTCAGATAAGTTTTTGATGATCTGCCTGCCATATTTTGCGCGGCTTTCGCCCTGTTGCTCCACCTCTACGATCCATCTGCCGATTGCAAAAAAGGTCATCAGCTGGACAAGATTGATCTGCCTTGCGGCGATACTCCGGGCGTACTCCACCAATTCGATGGAATTACGGCACAGGTTGTTTATTGGGAGATTTACGCTATCTTCCGGTATCAATTCATTTGCCATCCCGCCCCTCCTTACAGAACTTTCACTCTGGTGTCCGGAGCCAGCATTTTGAAAATCTCGCCCACATTGATCTTGGCGGGACTGTCGGCAAAGCTACTGTCCCGGAAAACGGCGCGGAGGGGCTGACGTTTGGCTATCTCCTTGATAACGCTATCGGGAATATTCTCGTCAAAGCAGGCGATCAGGTCGCCGTCGTTATAAGTGTGGACGGTGCAGCCCTCGATCTCCTCGGAGGTGTAGGGCATGGACAGGGGCAGACCCCACTCCAGCAGACAGCCAAACAGCAGGTCCAGGTCGGTGCGGTCGGGCTTGATATTGCTCACCAGTTGGTCAAGCATACTCTGGTCGTACTCCCCGGCGGAGTAGTACACATCGGTCATGTTGGTGTCGTCCAGCTTGAACACACGGAAGCCGCCGTCAAAGGGCTTGCCGGGGTTGTCGGCGGCGATTTTCTTGGCGGCGCGGCGGATGCGCTCTTTGCCAATCTCGCAGATGTTGGAATAGCCCGCTTTATATGCCTCGCTCTTTTCGTCACAGGGTTCCGGCAGCTGTACCATGATAAATTTTCGGTGTCCGCCGTCCTCGGCGTTCATCTGCATCACGGCATGGGCGGTGGTGGCGGAGCCGGAGAAGAAGTCCAAAATAACGGCATCTTGTTCATTTACAGTAATGTACTTAATGAGAGATTTGATGTCTGAAATGCTTTTAGGGTTCTCAAATATCCTCAGATTATCAAAAATTCTATTAAATTCTAATGTTGCAGTTTGAGCATAACTAAAGTGAACACTGCGCATAACTTGCTTGTCAAAGTCAAAAAGATTCCTACGGATACGGGGCAATGTCGTTTCATCTGAGCCAAATACAACTCGCCCATTATCAATTTCTTCTTGCATACGCTTTAATGTTGGAAATCTCCATCCCGCATCAGGACACTTGCAAGGTTTTCCTGTTAACGGATGAATAACATCATATTTAGGCCCGCCACCACCAGGCCAACTTATATTGCCATCGTCTCGATAAGGACCGAATTTGTCCACTTTTGTAAATCGCGCAAGGGGCTTTCTCTCATCGCCACTGGACCAAGAAGCATACAACTTTTTTAAGCCTTCATTCACTCTATCCCAATCATCGCCATACAGCTTGCAAAGCCTTTCAAATTCCGCACGAACTTCCTCAACACCTTCTTTGGGCTCCCTAAATATGATCCCACTTTCGTAAATAGCTCGTGTGCTTTTGAAGTATACAAGCATATATTCATGACCAATAGAAAAGTATTTTGCATCATTTTTTCGGTTTTTATCATATACGAGGCAAACAACGAAATTTTGTTCTCCCAAAATTTCATCGCATATTTTGCGAAGATTCTCGGCCTCTGCGTCATCAATAGAAATAAAGATAACTCCGTCATCACTCAACAAATTTCTTGCCAACATCAGCCGGGAATAAATCATACTACACCAGTCGGAGTGGAATCGCCCGTTGGAGTCGGTATTGCGGAACAGCCGGTCGCCGTTCTCGTCTACCTGACCGGATTCCTCGCTGTATTCCTCCTGGCTCTGCGCAAAATCATCCCGATAGATGAAGTCGTTTCCGGTGTTGTAGGGCGGGTCGATGTAGATCATTTTCACCTTGCCCAGATAACTCTCCTGCAAGAGCTTCAACACTTCCAAGTTGTCGCCCTCAATGTAGAGGTTTTCTGTGCTGTCCCAGTTGACGCTCTCCGCCGGGCAGGGGCGCAGGGTCTTGCGGATAGGGCGGTTGGCTTCCACGATAGCGGCCTTCTTGCCCACCCAGGTAAACTCATAGGATTCGTCGCCCTCCAGCACCACGTCAGACAGCATCTGCCGCAGCAACTCAAAGTTGACCGCCTTTTTCAGCTTGCCGTCCTCGCCCCGGGCCTCAGTCACGCAGGCGGGGAACAGGGCGGCGAGTTTTTCGATGTTGGATTGGGTCGGGTCAGGAGTTTCCATTTTCAGCTTGTCCATCACTACTACCTCCAGATTTCATCGGAAACATTGACTTCATCATTTCCATTATTTCCAGCTGTCCGTCTTGGTATTGCTGCTGTTGCATCATAGAGGTGGACAGACCCTTTGGAATATATGGATTTTGTATCATTTCCCATGTGATTTTGTTTTTATAACCAAGGGATTTAGCTATCGTTTCAAGCAGTTTACACTTTTCAGTTTCAATTTTTTTGAAATCTTCCTCCGTTGGGTTTCCTACACATAGTTTATCATAATATGCCTTCCATTGTGTGCGAACTTTTTTATCATCGGCAAACGCAACATCAATAATATTCAAGGCATATACACTCGCATTAGTCCATCCATATACCCGACTGGTCATTAGTGCCTTGAAAATTTCCATTTTATCTTGACGTTTTTTGGCTCTATCTTGTAATTTCTGTCCGATAATTACAGATATGACGGGGGCCAAAATGATGGCGGCTATATTTATGTAGTCTGAAATGTCCATTACAATTCCTCCAACTCTTTTTTCAATCTTTTCAATTCCGCATTCAACTGAACCTGCTTATTCAGCTGCTTTTCTCGCCGCACCTTCACCTGCAGAGCCGCAATCTGCTTTTGCAATTCCTGTCTGCGCTTGTCCCGCTCCACGGACTCTTTCAGCGTTTCACCTCCGCCGGAAAGCGTCTCCCCGGCAATCTGCCGGACAAAGTTTTCATATACTTTATCGGTATTCAAGCCGTCCAATTTAAGGGGCAGGGCGGCTTCCTCCATCCAATCGGTGTGGTAGTAGGTTCCAACCTTGAACGCGTTTGTCCCGCTGCCTGCCGCCTCCTTATAGGCCGTCCACGCCTGATATTGTTCCTCATACTCCAGCAAAAACAGAATGTGGTAGGGTATCTCCTTATCAATCTGCCGCAGGACGGCCTCGTCCAGCTGGGGCGCGGACAGGCAGACCTCAAATACCTCGATCTCCGTTACAGTTTCCCCGGCGGCAAAGTTCGTTGTGGAGGGAGCGATTTTGCTGCGCCACCAGATCACCCTGATTTGCTCTACAAAAACACGCTTCAATGTGGGGGAAATGATAAGGTTTTCATAAAATTTCTGTTTCGGGATGCGCCGGTTAAATTCGGTGCTTTGGGGCAGTCCTAGCATAGGCCGCACCTCCTTATTTGACCACCAGGAAGCAGATCAACTCAAAATCATCCAGCCCGGACACTGCATTCATCAGGGCGGAAGTTTCTGCCGTCATCTGTTTCCTCGTTGAATTTTGCGCACAGCGGTATGACCGGTTCCGACTTGCTCCGGCACAATAGCCGGATGGTGTCCAACAGCTTTTTGGGGTTCAGATAATCACAGACCACCTCGCCGTCCACGCTGATATAGAACATATAAAAGGGATGGATGCGGTTCTGGTTGTCAATGTTGACACTGTTGTTAATGTTGTGCAGGACAAAGATCACACCTCCTGGGTTTTCTTCTGTTGCAGGAACGACCGCATGGAGACCCTTGGGCTTTTTCGCAAGGTCACCATGGGTCCTGATGTAATCAAGCAAATCAAGGCGGAACTCATTTAGTCCCAAATCCATGATGGAGATGCCGGTAGACATATCCTCCATGTCCACTACTTCCTCCTGGAGCCGTTTCAGCTGCTGTTTGCGGTATTCTAAATCGCCCTTTTCTTCAGAGTTGATCAGATCGTCATCGCCAGTGGAGGTCATAACGGAAATCTTCATCCGGGTCTCCACCCGGGATTTCAGGTTGATGTTCTCCGCATTTTCAATATGCGTTTGCAGGGGGACAGCTTTCGGAAAATCGCCCGGACGCTGAATGAGGAAGGCGTACCCTCGCCCCGCGGCTTCTACTACATGGCGAAGGGCAGGCCGAATCTGCGAGGCGAGACGCACTGCTGGAACGATGTGACGGTCAAGCTGGTGGTGTCGGCCTACGAGGACAAGGTGAAAGGCATCATGCTGGTGGCCCTGTGCGTTCAGCTGATGAACCGCTACGAGGACGAACGCCGGGGCAAGCTGGAACAGCAGACGCAGCTCACCACCCAACTGGAGACCACCCAAGAGGACGAGCAGGCCACAGACGAATGGCTGGCCGTCATCCGCGACCATGCCCAGCTTAAGGAACTCGACCGTCCCACGCTCCTGCGGCTGGTGAAGCGCATCGAGGTTGGCGAGAAGTACGAAATCGCTGAAGAGACCCACCGGGACATCAAAATCTACTACAACTTTGTTGAGTATGTGGGACTCTGAAATCTATCCTTCTTTATGTGAGGTTATCTAATAAGTGATTTTTTAATGAATACATAATTCTGAAAAGGGAGTTATTTTTACAGTCTGTCCGTTCAGCTTCACATCCACTTCCCGAGCGGTCAGTTCATCTGTATGTTTTTCCAGTATGGTCACATAAAAATTCCACACGGTCTCTTCATTTTCATCCATCCAGTCATCGGGAAGAAGATGCAGCCTGTCCTTTGGATATTTGCAGCGTCCACAGTCCACAGCGGCAGAAACATAAGGTTTTTCGATCTCATGATATCCATTGTCCCGAAGATAACCGGCAACCCTGATGATTGTCGCATAATCGGAATCGCCATAGAAATTTTCATAATAAGATTCCGCACCTTCATGAAACGTCTGAAACTGCCAGCTGAAAATCTAAGTGAAAGCTTCCGCCCAGGGCGGCAGGGCGTCTTTGTATTTTTCCATGATACAATCAAAAAAATCAACCAGCACATCACTGTCTTCCTCAACCGTGCCGCAGCCTCCGTAGGCATTCCCAATCTCTCCCCGGGCCTGTATCCGCATCAGTCCCAGGTACAATGCTTCCATGTCCATCTGTTTCTCTCCCCATGCAGCTTTCTGTTCAGCAGCCGCGGCTGCTGTTTTCTTATATTACCATGATCAAAGTTCCTGCACCAATCAGTACACAGCCGACCAGCGACTTTACAGTAAACGGTTCATGAAGAATCAGAAAAGCCAGTACAAGGGTAATCACCACACTCAATTTGTCCACCGGCACGACCCTGGACACCTCTCCAAGCTGCAAAGCCCGGTAATAACAGAGCCACGAAACCCCGGTTGCCAGTCCGGAGAGGATCAGAAATATCCAGCTTTTTATGCTGATCCCGGTAATTTTATTCTGTGTACCGGTCAAAAATACCATGCTCCATGACAGAGCCACCACCACTGCCGTCCGTATCGCCGTGGCAAGATGAGAATCCACATCTTCGATTCCGATCTTGGCCAGTATGGAGGTAAATGCTGCAAAAAGTGCAGACAGCGCTGCAAAGAAAAACCACATATAAACCGGCCTCCTGTTTTACCGTTTCCTTCTCTCCCATGACACATAAAGATTTCCATGATTCATTCCGAATCTTTTTTCACATCCGCCTCCAGTGCAAGCATCATCTTCTCGTACAGGGCAGGAAGATCCTTTTTGATATTGGAAGGTTTTCCGTCCTTTTTCAGATAGCAGTGCTTTGACACCCCTTCCGCCCGCACCTCCCCGGTCTTTTCATCCCGCATCACATAGGCGATCTCATATTTGACTCCTTTAAAAGACCGAAGCGACACTTCGATCCCGATCCGGTCTCCAAAGTATGTCATGGACCGGTACTCGCACTGTACACTCAGTACCGGGCTCATGATCCCCGCCTCTTCCACCGCCCGATAAGGAAATCCCATCTGGTCCATATAGGCAATCCTGGCTTCCTCCATCCAGCGGATATAATTGGAATGATGGATGATCCCCATCTGATCGGTCTCGTAATACTGTGCCTGATGTGTGTAAACCATTCTGCTTATCCTCCCCTGACTGTATATTTCCCCTTTTCAGGTCCGTTTTCAAGAAAATCATAGCCATTGTGTACATTCCGGATTCTATAAAATGTATTCCTCCACCCTGCTTTTCAGCAATTCCTGCAACTCTTCGTCCATAAACGCATAATCGTCGCCAATACACAGACAGACCATCTTTTTTCCTGCAACCAGATCCGGATACTTTTCTTTGATTCTCCGCACATGTTTCTTTTCCATACAGAAAATAAGATCTGCCCACCCAAGCAGTCCGGGTGTGACTCGGACTCTGGCACCCCGCTCGGTGCCCGCAGAGCGGACTTCATGTCCATGATATCCGTCGAGAACCTTCTCTGCTGTCAGACTGCGTCTTTTATTCTGGCTGCACAAAAAAAGCAACTTCATCCTGCTCTCCCTCCGGTTTGCTGGCATTAATCAGAAGCCAGAACTGTAAGCAGCGAAGAATACCGCTCTGAATTCTTTTTTATATCATCCTCGGATACCCCATAATAAATATACAGTCTTCGGCTGAGTCTTTTGAGCTTTTTCATGGCTTTTTTGTCCCCGCTGTAAGAAATTCCGAAGACATTCCATCGAAAATCAATCCCAATCTCCATTCTCCCGCCCTCTGTCCGGATCTGGTAAAGATGATAATCCATGGGAAACAAATCATCCGGTATCTGTGCCGCCCGTTCACTCTGCTTCTGAAGCCAGTCGTACATCTCTTTCCTTGATTTTTCATCGTTCATGGAGAAAGCCGGGATCCTACTCAGCTCTCCCAGAAGCTTCGGCCTGTATCTGCTGATCAGACTGCCCTTCAGACATTCCCGCTGTTCCCTGTATATTCTGCTCTCACCGGAAAATTCCACCGCACCATAATGCTTTTTCATAAAGAAAACCGTCTCTTCCAACGTATGTGCATGGGGACGGATCCGGCGCGCAATCCGCTTTCTTCTCAGTCGGAAGATCCAATTTCGGATCCGGACTTTCCATGGTCTCTTTCCCGTTCTGCCTGCCAGAAAAACACTGGTCGGGCCGTCCGCTCCGCCGATGATGCTGACGCTTTCTGCTTTCATACTCCTCATCCTTTCTGCTGCCGCTTATGACGCTTATTTCCAAAACCGGGGGTGTATATAAATGCTAACATATTTCCTGGATGTTTGAGGGAACAGACTCAGGCGGCTGCTTCCTGCAATACATAATATGATCGACTCCTTCGTTTTGGATTGCATACCACCCGGGCTCAAGCGACAGCTCAAAAACCTTTTCCATTTCCAACTCCGGATAGGAAAGACATTGAATCAACTCGCTCGCTGTAACTGCCAACAGTTTGCCCGCAGGAAGATGCAGCCACTTGCATGGGGATGTAATTTCAGCGCTTTTTGTAAGCTCACATTCCTTGACAACACAATCTAAAAGCCAGACAATCATTTTTCCCTGTCCGCAAAATTCCCGGATTTGTTCGGTTTCCCGCTGCCTTACGACATCCCAGTCCTCATTGGGAAAATCACAAATCAATTCGGATGTCCCGGATGAATCAAGCAGAATATCCATCTCATATAACAGATCGGCATCACTCAATTCTGACAGATAGCTTTCATCTATGAAGACCAGTCCATCCAGCATGTCACAGTCCAATGTATATTTCATGTACGGTTCCTCCTTCGTTTTGGCCAAAACCAGTTAAATATTTACCCGGCACTGTTTCAAATCAGCACAAGAGGAAACTGGATTCCATTTTAAAATCCAGTCTGTTATCATCATACCACAAATCCGCGTACATGGAAATTGATTTTTATCGTTAATATCCATATCTTTTCCTGTATTTCAAAAACAGGAAACCCGACAGGCAAAACGCCATCCACTCTGCCGCAGGAGTAGCCAGCCAGATTCCGTTCACACCCAGAATGCAGGGAAGAACGAGCATTGTGATCAGCATGAACACAAAGGATCTGGAAAATGCAAGGACCGCCGAAACCGCCCCGTTGGACAGTGCAGTAAACATTCCGCTGGCAAATATATTAAAGCCGATAAAGAAAAGTGCCATTGTACAGATCCGGTTCCCGGCAGCAGCCAGCTCGTATACCGGATGATCCGGGCGGGCAAAAATGGACACCAACGGCTTTGTCAGCATAAAGGAAGCCATAACCGTCACAAGGGAAATCCCGGTAATCACCCGGAAGCTGGTGGCAATCAGTTTTTTCAGTTTCTCATGGTTTTTCTCTCCGTGGCAGTAGCTGATCATGGGCGCAACCCCGTAGGAATACCCCGTATACAGAGAACTTGCAAACATCAGCACATACATGATGATCGTGACGGCCGCAACTCCGTCCTCTCCCACATAATGCAGCATGGTCCAGTTAAACATCATTGTGATAATTCCGGTAACAAGCGCAGTCGCCATTTCCGAACAGCCATTTGCGGCCGCATTTACCAGAACTTTCAGCCGGAATACCGGTTTTTTAAAATGCAGAAAACTTTTCTTCCCGCTGAAAACAAACAGCCCCGCTGCTGCCGTCACAGAATAGCCAAGTCCGGTCGCAACCGCCGCACCGCCGATGCCCATACCAAATCCGGCAATCAGCACATAATCCAGCACCATATTCAGGATACCGCCTGTCACCGAACAGATCAGGGACAGATTTGCCCTGTCACCGGCAATCATATAAAGTGTAAAATTGTTCATCAGAAGAATCGGTACAGTAAATATCAGATACCGGCTTACATATTCCACACAGTACCTTTCCACATCAGGCGAGAGATTCATGCCGGCAAACACAGGATCGATTGCCAGATATCCCACTGCACACATGACCATTCCTGCAATGACATTGATCAGAATCAGGAAGGCAAAATCTTCCTTTGCCTCTTCCCTTTTCTGTTCCCCCATTTTTTTCATAACGACTGCGCTGCCTCCGGTGGCAAGCATGGTGGAGATCGCCGTCACCAGCTGGATCACGGGCGCGGTCAGGTTGATTGCAGAAAGCGCATCGGTACCGATCAGATTTGACACAAACAGCCCGTCAACCATGGTGTAAAAAGACATAAATACGGTCATCACAATCGTTGGCACGGCAAATTTCAGAATATTCCCAAGTGTTACCGGTTTATCGTATATGTTCAGGTTTTCCATATCAATTTCCTCCGTCTTCCTTGTATTTTTTCCCTGTGCATAGTATCATAGACCGTACAGTAACTGTACAGTCAAGTCCAATTTCAAAATGAAAGAGAAAAAATGAACAAAGAAGACAAAACACTCACCATCGGTCAGTTTGCAGCCATGCATGGCATCAACAAAAAAACCCTGATGTGGTATGATGAAATCGGACTGTTCAAGCCGGCCTTCATCAATCCCCAAAATGGATACCGTTTCTACAGCTATCATCAAAGCCCCATACTTGAGACGATCCTGCTGCTGCGGGAACTGGATGTGTCCATCCATGAGATACAGGATTTTATGAAAAACCGTTCTGCCCGGAGCCTGAAATGCCTCCTGGAAGAAAAAATAACGGATCTTAACCTGCAAATTGCCCACCTGGAGGCCGTCCGGGCAACTTTATGTACGCATCATCAGAATATGGCGGCTCTGCTCACCATGGATTTATCTGAAATCACCGTTATTGAAAAGTAAGAACGCTGTCTGGTCACGGTGGATGTAAACCGGGATATTTCCTTTGAACAGGAAGTGGAACTGATCACCGCCGAAACGGAAAAATATCAGCTTGGCCGTCTTCACAAGGCATCTTATGGTTCCATGATCCCTGTTTCCAGCCTGAAAGATGGGAATTTTGACAATTATACAAATCTTTTTATTGAAATCCCTTTTCTCCCGCACCAGGCCGGGCTGCATATCAGACCTGGGGGAACATATCTGAGAGCCTTCCACAAAGGGGACTGGGCCGGGATTCCGAAAAGATATCAGGAGCTTTTTGACTTTGCTGCCGAGCACAGCCTGACGCTCCATGGATTTTCCTACGAAATGGGCATCAATGAAAATGTAATCGACCAGATTGACGATTATATCGTCCAGATTGAAATTCCGGTTCTGTACGGCAAATTATGTTCTGGCCAGATTCCAGAACGGGACCATGGATCCGATGATCCATGATCCAGAACACCGCCCCGGGGCCTCCGAAGAAAATGGCCGTTGCAACTCCGGCAATATTTCCCATTCCGACCCGGGAACCTACAGTAGCTGCAAAAGCCTGAAAGGGCGTAATTCCCGTATCCGACTTCTCTCCATGTATCAGCAGATGGACCATCTCTTTGATCATCCGCACCTTGGGAAACCGCATCCTGATATTACAGATCTTGATATGGATTTGATCGATTTTGATCGATTCGATCGGAAAAAGAAGTCAGACTCCCCAAAAGATTTTATTTCGGAAATGATTTGAAATGGCGGATATTATCATATTTTCCTTGTCAGGCAGACGGCCTGACTATCTAAAGCAAAGTATCAGAGACGACCGCGCAGATCCGCGTGGTCATCTCCTGAACCCCTGTTCTTTTTCTCTCTCTTTTTACAGATAAAGTTCATTCTTCTTACGGCCCCCGCAGACCTTTTTCATCTTCACACTGCCTGCTGCAAGAAGCATCCGGCTGACGTGCCGGGCATTCTTCGGACAGAGGGCTATGCAGCGCATACAGGAAATGCAGCGACTGGAATCGGTCTTCGACGGATCCGTAACCGGAATGGCTCCCACCGGGCATTTTTCTGCGCAGAGTCCGCACTGTATACAGGACTTCCCGGCCCCGGGCTTCATGGGAACGCCGTTGTATTCCCGATAGGGACGACTGCCCGGCAGGGACAGCGAACCCGTATCTGCACCTGATTCCAGTTTCATCCGGACCTGTTCTGCAAAGGCGGCAAGCTCTTTTTGATCCTGCGCATCAGGCCGTCCGGCTGCAAACTGACGCATGATGGAATGCTCTGCAACTGCGGCAACGGCAGCGATGCAGCTCCATCCGGCATCCGTTAAAACATCCCGAAGTTCCGCCAGCGTATCGTCATAGGCACGATTTCCATATACCACAAGGAGCACGGCTCTGGCTTTGTTTCCTTTCATCTGATGCAGCCTGGATACGGCGGCGGCCGGAACACGTCCGCCGTAGGACGGTACCGATACCACACAGAGATCCTCCGGAGTAAAGGAAAGCAAAGAAAAATCCCTGCTTCGGTCTGTAAGATCAATCCTGGTATTTTCCGGACAAAATGATTTTGTAAACAGATCCGTCACTTTTTGTGTACCTCCGGAAGGACTGAATACAATCTGATAAAATGACATCTTTTGACCCCTTTCTTTTTGCTGTTTTTATAATAACTGTAAGTTTTTCACCAGTTCCTCATATGCAAAGCTTCCGGTATGGATATATCCGCAACGAACGGACTGCCGGACACCAGTTCATTATCCGGATCCAGATGAAACTTCGCTTCCAGTAAGGCCTTGTGCAGATTAAGTACCCCATCATAATCCAGATCTATCATAAAATCTTTCACCCTCTCATCCCTCCGTGTTCCTTTACAATCCCAGTGTAAAATATATACGATACCTGTACCCCCATACACGCCTGCGCACAGGTGTTACCAGACCCTGTATGTTTGATTATACAACAAAAGAATCAAAAGAAACAGGTATTTTCCTCTGTCATCAGAATATCCAGGCGTCGGACACTGTCAAATATGCACAACAAACGCATGAATCCACAAACTGGAAACGCTCTTAAAACAGGAATTGTTTTGCGGAAAACAAATATTTCAAGAAAACAAACGCTCTTGGAAACCATGATGCACAAATCACTCATGCGTTTGTTGTGGTCAAATAGGTTTGTCATGTCGGGAATAACCATGATATAATGCATGTAACCGATACCATAAGAACAGGAGAACAACACATGAACCAAAATCCAACTTTCCGATTCGCCGAAAGAAAAGATCTGCCCGTCATTTTATCCTTTATTAAAGGACTTGCCGAATACGAACATATGTCCGATCAGGTAATCGCCGATGAAGCCACCCTGGAAAAGTGGCTGTTCGATCAGCCAAAAGCAGAGGTACTGTTGGCCTCCTTTGACGGGGTCGATGTGGGCTTTGCCCTCTTCTTCCACAATTTCTCGACTTTTCTGGGCCGGGCCGGAATCTATCTGGAAGATCTGTTCGTGCTGCCCGCCTATAGAGGCCAGGGCTTTGGAAAGGCCCTTTTGAAAAAACTTGCAGCCATCGCCGTGGAACGGGAGTGCGGACGGCTGGAATGGTCGTGTCTGGACTGGAATCAGCCCAGTATTGATTTTTACCGGTCACTGGGTGCTGTGCCCCTGTCCGACTGGACCATGTACCGGGTCACCAAAGATACGCTCACGAAGCTTGCACAGGAATAAGTTTCAACACTGTTCCCCCTGATTCTCATACTGTCACATACAGAAATGCCGATGAGAACTGATATGCTACCTCTAAAGTAGACAGATAAAATATAAAAATCCGTTTCTTTGGAGGTATTTTTCATACCTGTGCTGTCCAAACTGCCAATACTTACAATGGTTCAAAAAACAACGCCATACCTTTCGCCCGTACCGGAACATGTACGGCAAACGCATGAATGAACAATTTGTGAATCATGGTTTCTGAGAGCTTTTATTTTCCTGAAAGAATTGTTTTCTTGAAAAAATTTCATCAAATCAGTTAAAAATGATTCCGGTTTTAAAAGAGTTCATAATTTATGGATTCGTTCGTTTGTCCTGCGGAATATGGGAAATCTCTGGAAAATCTGCAGTTTCCGTGTTAAAATAAAAGTCACGGCATGTCTGTGTATCCGAAAAGGATGAAACGGCAAAATCATAACAGGAGGATAGCCATGAAAGTATTGATGTTAAACGGAAGTCCGAAGACAGACGGGAATACCCATACCGCACTAATCGAAATTGGAAAGCAACTGAAACAGGAAGGCATCAACTATGAGATCGTACAGCTGGGAGGAAAACCGGTCAGAGACTGTATCGGATGCAACAAATGCAATGAAAACGGATGTGTCTTTACGGATGACGAGGTAAACGCATTTATCGCAAAAGCAAAAGAGGCAGACGGCTTTGTCTTTGGAACGCCGGTCTATTATGCCCATCCAAGCGGCCGCATCCTGTCCTTTCTGGACCGGATATTTTACAGCAGCAGCCGGGTCTTCCGGTTTAAACCGGGAGCTTGTGTTGCTGTGGCCAGACGGGGCGGCACCACCGCTTCCTTTGACTGTCTGAACAAATATTTTGGTATCTCTCAGATGCCGGTAGCCGGATCCACCTACTGGAATAACCTGCATGGAGCCGTACCAGGAGAAGCAGAGCAGGATGCAGAAGGCCTCCAGACCATGCGGAACCTGGCCCGGAATCTGGCCTGGATGATCAAATGTTTCGATGCCGGTAAGAAAAACGGAATTCCTCTGCCGGAAGCAGAGACACAAAACAGGACAAATTTTATTCGATGATAAAAAGGTGTAAAACGATTGCTCCTGCATGGATCAAAAGTTTTACACCTTTCTCTTCTTCTATGTATCTGTTTCCTCTTTGTCCGGGTTCGTTTTATATGGCAGTGCTACTATAAAACAAGTCTTTTTGTCCCTGCTCTCCGCCGTGATGGTTCCCCCATGCAGTAAAACAATCTCCTTGGCGATGGCAAGCCCAAGTCCGGCTCCTCCGGTTTTTGTGGCCCTTGCACTGTCCAGACGGTAAAAACGGTCAAAGATTCTCGTAAGCTTTTCCTTTGGAATCGTCTTTCCTTCATTTTCAAAGGAGATCAAAACCTGGTCTTCTTCCACCCGGGCCTGTACCTCGATCACAGTACCCGGAAAACTGTAGGAGACCGCATTTTTTAAAAGATTCTGAAACACTCTGGCAAGCTTGGCCGAGTCCCCCAAAAGCCGGATGTCTTCCGGAATCTGAAGTTCCACCTGATTCTTATTTTTGTCCAGAATCGGATAAAACTCATCTGCCATCTGCATCATCATATAGGACAGGTCGATCTCTTCCGTCTCCAAAGCGGTCTGGGGAAGATTATATCTTGTGATCTCAAAAAATTCATTGACCAGTATCTCTAAACGGTAAGCCTTCTCCAAGGTAATCTGGATATATTTTTCTTTTTGATTTTCTGGCATATCCGGCGCTTCATGAAGAAGACTTAAGTAACCAATGACCGAAGTCAAAGGCGTGCGAATGTCATGTGCCAGATACATAACCAGCTCATCCTTCCGCTTTTCTGAAAGCCTTGCCTCCATCTCCCGCTTCTCCAGCGTATGGTGAACCTGGTTCATTTTGCGCTCCATAGGCTCCATCTCCGGAGACAATTCGATCTCTTTCCCCGCAAGCAGTGCATCCAGTCCTCTGTCAATCTGCCGGAAATAGCGGATGAACCAGCTAAGAGAGATATAAAAAAACAGCAATATGGACAGCAGCAGAAAAATATCTATGATCTGGCCCATATGATTGCGAATGTAAAACTGGTAGATGGAAAGCGCATCCTGATATTCCACAAAAAGGAAAAACTGGATCAGCCTGATACAGCCATTTGCAATCTTTCCTGACAGCATGCTGTAAATCACCAGAAACAAAAGCCATGCGCCTGGAATCATCAGAATGATCTGGAAAAAGATCTTTCTTCGCAGTTTTCCGTAACCAGAACGAAACCATTTAGTTTTCAATCTTATACCCCACTCCCCACACCGTATGAATGTACTTGGGACGCTCCACGGTATCCCCTAACTTTTCCCGCAGATGGCGGATATGGACCGTGATGGTGTTGTTGGATTTTTGATAGTACTCATCCTTCCAGATCTGGTGAAACAGCTCCTCCGAGCTGACCACCTTTCCCTTTCGCTGACAGAGAATTTTCAGAATCTCAAATTCTGTCGGTGTCAGGTCCAGTTTCTGATCATTCAGTGTGCACTCATGGCTGGTTACATTCAGAGACAATGCCCCGTGAAAAAGAATCGTATCTTCCTCTCCCACAGACGCCGGATTGTATTTTTTATAACGCCGAAGCTGCGCCTTTACCCGTGCCATCATTTCCAGCGGCCGGAAGGGCTTCGTGATATAGTCATCTGCCCCCAAAGTCAAACCGGTAATCTTGTCCAGCTCCGCATCTTTGGCCGTCAGCATGATAACCGGATAGGTATACGTTTCCCGGATTTTCTGACAAAGGTCAAAACCGCTCATTCCCGGCAGCATCACATCCAAAATCGCCAGATCCAGCTCCTCCTGTCTGATACAGGCAAGAGCCTCCGCCGCTGTATAGTAGCGGTATACCGTATAATTCTCACTCTCCAGATAGACCGCAATCAGATCCGCGATTTCCCGCTCATCGTCTACCACCAGTATCTTTTCGCTCATATACATCCCCCTGCTTTTCTTATATTGTACCAATCATAGCATAAGCGTTGGGACAAATTCTATTAAGTTTTCTTAATATTTTATAAAGATAACACCGGTTCTTTATGACAGCTCAGCCCAGCCTTCTTTTGTCTTTACATACTGCATGCCGTAAGCAGCATAAAAATATGCCCGAACGGAAGGATCCAGGTTACAGGCATCGCTGTAGGTGCACAGTACCACATTGCCCGGCTCGCTCACGTATTCTTCCGTTTCATCCCCGGTCAGAAACCGCCAGCCGCAATCGGAGAAGTCTTCTTCTGGTTCTTCCCGATACATATGACCGATTCTTCCCTCTTCCAGCGCTTTTTTTGTGATCAGACACTGCTGACTGACATCAAAAAGGGCAACCCACTCCCGGCTTTTCGGCTGATACCAGGCATACTTCTGCCAGGCCATCCCCTCATCAAAAAGTTGACGAACTAATTTGATATTCAAATCCAAAAAATCTTTAAGTCCCTCTTTTTCCCGGCGCATAAAATACACAGCTCCGCACAGGCAGCTCACCGCATATTCCTCCCAGGATTGGTAGAAAACCTGAGCCATACGGACGAAAGGATCCGTGATCTCCCAGAACTCGTCCTCTGTAATCACCCCGCAGGCCACCGCTTTCCGGCACAGTCCGATCTTCTCATTGATATCCCAGGCGTAGAATCCACGCTCATTCACGATGGGTGCAAACTGTGCCGCCGTCTCTTTGGAAGCAAGAAACCATTCCCGGCCTTCCGGGCGCAGCTCCTCTAAACCAAACATGGGCGCTCCCACCCAAAAGGTCCGGAACTGTTCATACTGTTCACAGTCTGAAAACTCTCTGAGCAGTGCAGATTCTAAAGTTTCCCGGTCCTCAATCTCATACATATTCTGCAAAAATGCTCTTCCCTCCGCTGCCGCTTCCTCTGTGGGGCAGTGATACAGCTTTTCATAACCCATATGCCCCGAAATCCCCGGCATCTTCCGGCAGGCAGAGATTCCGCTCAGAAGCAGCGTAAATGCAGCCCGGTCCACCGGCTCTTTCCCGGAATTTCCAAAACGCTGCTTTAACTCTTCCCCAAATGTCATAATCTCTTCTTTCATCTGTGTAAACTGATCCGTCATTTTTTCTCTCCTTTTTCTTACGATTTGTTTTCTTTGGTCTGACAAAGATAATCTCTGATGTAATCTCTGCCGAAATTATATCACAGGCTCCAAGGTCCGGCAAGCTTGCAGGTGTTCCTATCGGTGCAGATCCTCTGTCCGTATGATCGGCACAATCTGAAAATTCCTTCTTGTCATGTAGCAGATGGTCGTTTCAAAGATGCCAAAAAATCTCAGCCCGCACATCCTAGAGTGCGTTTAAAAACTGCTTTCTGGCAGATGACGGGAATGAATTTTCAAACACACTCTAGCAGACGCTGTAGCAGCGCTGCATGAGATTGTTCCGAAGCAGCATCAAAAAGGTACACTTGATTTCTGTCAGCACTTCTGTGGGAGAATGCAGGAAAAAGAAAACCGCATGCCGGCGCCCCTGGTTCGTACTCTCCTTCCAGCGGACAGACCGCACAGATCAGGTATTCGTATACCTCCTCGGACTCCCCAAGCCGCTCCTTGTCTTTTGCCTTCACTGGCACGTCATACCGGTCATGGAAAACAAAAACTGCATAGGGTATACCCTTAGGATACTGCTCCCCCACCAGTTCATAAAACGTTTCCAGCAAAGCATCATTTTTCAGGCCGCAGTCTTTGATGGCCATCAGAAGCTGACGCAGGCTGCCTGGACCTGTCTGTTCTTTCAAAAAAGTGTATTCTCTTAACTGTTCATTCGTCCTCGCGTAAGGGATTGCCTTGGCTATTGCCAGATTTTTTTCTTTTTCCTTTCCGGAGAGTCTGAGAAAGTTCGTATTAAATGTGCCGTCAATCTCCCCGTTCTCATCCATATAGCAGCCTGCAATCCGGGTAAAAGAAGTCCGTGAAAGAGTCATACGTCTGGTCAGTTCCATCATGTCTTCTCTGTCGATCATTTTTATCATTCCTCCGCCAGTTTTACACTTCATTTGTTTTTTATTTTACCATATTTCATATGGTCAGGCCACAAAAAAACTTCGACAGCCGAAACACGCTTTTCTGCTGTCGAAGTTTCTTTCACTCTTTATGGCAGTTCTGCTTCTCCATAAGCGAAACTGTTTTCCTTTAAAAAGTCTGCCATCTGGGCTCCGCTCCATGGGTCCTCACGATACAGATATCCCTTCCATTCATCCATCCACTTTATTTCATCCACTGCAAAGACCGTCACCGTCTCTGCATCCGCCGGCCGCTCAAACATCCAGATCTCCAGGCGTTTTTCTCCTTCTTCAGCAAATCTGCAGGCGCTTTGCGCGGCCAAAGAAAGACGTCTTCCCTGATCATCAAAGATTTCGATGCCTACAGCCTCCTCTGCAAGTGTCGTATCTTTTGGCTCTTCTATTACAACCTGAATCTCATAAGGCTGCACTCTCACCTCTGCCAAAACCACATCATCGCGAATCTTCTGTCCCAGTTCCTTTGTCAGCAGATATTCTTCCGTGCAGGTAATTCCCTCCGACAGTTTCCATTCTCCTATGATATCCCCGGTCCCTTCTCCTGCATATACTTTCATATGCTTTGCATCCAGTTCATATTGCACTTCATCTGTTAAGGAATATTCGTCCAACGATTCTCCGCTTCTTGCAATCCCCACAAAAGTATGCGCATCTGTGAAAACACCTTTTATAATCAGGCTGCCGTCCCCTATCTCAAAACTCTCTTTCGTATCCGTAGTAAGCTTTTCCGCCGAAAACAGCTGAATCGTTCCTTCCCTGCCCTTCAGATCCGTCATCCCTTCTATAAAGGGGGCTTGACTGGTTATTTCAAAGGATAAATAAAGACTGTATTTGTCACAAAAATATTCTTTCAAAGAAATCTGTGCAGAAGTTTCTTTATCCGCAGCACCTTCCGGAATAAGACTGCTTTTTTGTCCCGATTCCACCGGTACTGCGGCTTCCCCAACCTGTGCATAGGGAATTTCCACATCCGCAGTATGGTATAGATAAGCGAAAATATTCCCGATCACCGGAATGCTGCTGTAAGCCCTTGCCACCACAGGATTGAAAAATCCAATACCCACTGCTGCAAAGCAGGCCGCCGCCGCGGTTACAGACACCACTGCCCTTTTCCAGTGTTTCTCCCTCCTTTTCTTCCTCATTTTTTCATGTCCTTCTCCAACTGCATTTCGAATGATATCATCCAGTTCCTGTGGAACTTCTATTTTCTCCCAAATTTTGTTTTCTGTCATGCCTCTGCCTCCAACATACATTTTAACTTTCTTTTTGCCCGTGAGTGATATACTTTCACTGTTCCGACCGGGATATCCAGGGACTGTGCGATTTCACTTAATTTATTTCCTGCAAAATAATACTGAATAATGATATCCCGATACGGATAATTCAAATGGTCAATAGCCCGGTACAGATCCAGTGTTTCTTCTTTGGGAAACGATTCGCCTGCTGCAAAGACCGTATCCTCTGCCAAATCGTATTTTCCGCGTCTCTCCCATTCTTCATGAGCGCAGTTGATCAGAATCCTGGTCATCCATGTGCGGAAATATCGGGGGTGCTTCAGCCTTTTCAAGGATGCAATACAGCGCAGGATACATTCCTGAACCAGGTCCAGACTGTCCTCCTTATTTTTCATGTACAGAAAAGCCATCTTATACAAATACTCACTTTCTCCAAGAAACAGTCGTTCCATCGCTTCTCTTTTGCCGCTCTGCGCCTGTTTTACCAGCTCAATTTTTAAATCATCCAAAATCTTCACCGCCTTTCGCTCTGATCGTAATGACCAAACATGTTTGTTTACATTTATTAGAGGCTCAAAAAAGGGAAAAGGTAACATTCCTTCTTTATTTATTCCCGCGTGCAACGAGCCAAGTGGCTGCTTGCAGACATTTGGTGACTGCCGCAAGGTCAAATACCCCGTTGCTTGCAGTGGGGTATTTGATTTTGCATATGGCTTCACAAAAAGCAGGGATGCAAAAAGGCAGAACACCTTTTATGCTCTGCCCTGCCACATAGTCCAGAAATGCCTTTAATTCCCTGCTGACATCATCCATTGTTCCCAAGAATATTCGTTCCTTTTCGCCTTTATTTATGGTACGGTGCCCCGCTTCGGATCATAAATGAGCGGTACAGCTGCTCGAGCAGAATCACCCGCATGAGCTGATGGGGAAAGGTCATTTTGGAAAAGCTCAGTTGGTACTCTGCCCGGGCAAGTACTTCACCGGACAGCCCAAGGGAACCGCCGATCAGAAACACCACATGACTGATGCCGTTAATATTCCAGCGCTCCATCTGTCTGGACAGTTCCACCGAATCCGGCATGGTTCCGTCGATGGCAAGAGCCACCGTATAAGCGCCCGCCGGCAGTTTTTTCAGGATGCGCCCGCCTTCTTTTTCCTTGATCTGTATCTTTTGCGCCTCGCTGGCGCCCTCCGGCGTCTGCTCATCCGCCACCTCAATCAACTCCAGTTTGCAAAACCGGCCAAGCCGTTTGGCATATTCTTCCACCGCGCCCGTAAAATACTTTTCTTTTATTTTTCCCACTGCAATGACTGTTATCTTCATCCGCTTTTTAAGTCCTCCCCGTTCTTCTCCTACTATTTTACCCATTCCCGGTCCGGCCGGCAAGAGTGAAAATGTAATTCCGGGTTGTGTTTGGCGGCATCTTTCAGTATAATGAATGATAACGAATCATCGTCAGAAAGGAGGGACTCCCATGCCCTGGTGTCCTGTATGCAAAAATGAATATATAGAAGGAAAGACCCACTGTCCTGACTGTGATGTGGATCTGGTGGACGAGCTGGTCGAAGATCCAGAGGAGGAACCGGTGCCTGTTCCGATCCCGGCGGAAGAACTGGCGGACCTTGCTGCACGTACAGCCTCTGCCAGCCAGATGAACACCCATGTCTCTGCAAAGGAGCGTCACGCTGATACCCGCTCCTCCGCCTGGACCTTTCTGATCGTCGGCGCAGTCGGTTTTGCCTTCATCACACTGGCACTCCTTGGTATCATCCGGCTTCCACTGAATACCTTTTCCCTTGCAGTCATGGAGGGAATGTTTTTCCTCTTTTTAATCTTTGCTGTCGCTTCCTTTAAAAATGCCATGAAGATGCTGGACGACATTTCCAGGGAGGATGATCTAGAGACCCGCATCAAAGAATGGGCAAAAGAACACCTGACTTTGGAAGAACTGACTGATGGAATCCCGGAGGACACACCAGAGGAGATGCACTATTTTCTCGTCTCTGAAGCCATCCGCAAGCGTCTGATGCCTGCTTTTCCGGAAGTAGACGATGCTTATGCAGAGCAGTTGACCGAAGACTTTTACAATGAACTTTTTTAAACACAAATCAGGCAGCACAGCGATTCTGTTACCAATCGCCTGTGCTGCCTGATTCTGTATGCTTTAAAATTTCATTTTATATGGCACTCAGATACTCATGAATACCTTTTGCTGCTGCTTTGCCTGCACCCATGGCCAGGATGACGGTCGCTGCACCGGTCACGGCGTCACCGCCCGCATAGACCCCTTCTTTGGAGGTGGCTCCGGTATCTTCCGTGGCAACAATACACTGTCTCCTGTTGATCTCCAAACCTTTGGTTGTGGAAGAGATCAGCGGATTCGGAGAAGTACCAAGAGACATGATCACCGTATCACATTCTATTATGAACTCGGAACCCGGAACTTCCACCGGACGGCGTCTGCCGGAAGCATCCGGCTCTCCAAGCTCCATACGAATACATTTGATCCCTGTCACCCAGTCATTCTCGTTTACGAGAATCTCCACCGGGTTGGTCAGAAGGTCAAAGATAATGCCTTCTTCCTTGGCATGATGCACTTCTTCCACACGGGCCGGAAGCTCTTCTTCACTTCTTCTGTATACGATATGCGTTTCTGCGCCCAGACGAAGGGCAGTACGGGCTGCATCCATGGCCACGTTGCCACCGCCGACCACGACGACTTTCTCTCCCCGCACGATGGGAGTGTCGTAATCTTCATGGAACGCTTTCATCAGGTTATTCCTGGTCAGATACTCGTTGGCGGAAAGTACGCCGCAGGCAGTTTCACCCGGGATTCCCATGAACTTAGGAAGTCCCGCACCGGATCCGATGAACACTGCATCAAAACCTTCATCCTCAATCAGATCATCCAACTTCACAGTCCGGCCCACAATCACGTCAGTCTCAATCTTTACACCCAGCGCTTTGACATTCTCCACTTCCGGTCCCACTACCCGGTCTTTGGGAAGACGGAACTCTGGAATACCATACACCAGAACGCCGCCTGCTTTATGTAATGCCTCAAAAATGGTCACATCATAACCAAGCTTCGCCAGATCACCTGCACAGGTCAGTCCGGAAGGACCAGAACCGATAACAGCTACCTTCCTGCCGTTTTTCTCTGCCGGTGCCGAAGGCTTAATGCCATTCTCCCGTGCCCAGTCAGCCACAAAGCGCTCCAGCTTGCCGATGGAAATGGGATCCCCTTTCTTGCCGCGAATACATTTTCCTTCACACTGGCTCTCCTGCGGACATACACGTCCACAAACTGCCGGAAGTGCGGAAGACTTGCTGATAATCTGAAATGCTTCCTCGAACTTTTCTTCTTTCACTGCCGCGATAAATGCCGGAATATCAATGGATACCGGACATCCTTCCACACACTTTGCATTCTTGCAGGTAATACAGCGCTGTGACTCTTCTACTGCTTCTTCTTTATTATAACCATAGCACACCTCATCAAAGTTCGTAGCACGAACCTTGGGATCCTGCTCTCTGACTGGTATTTTCTTTAATACATCTGCCATTATTTGTCACCTCCGCAATTTCCGCAGCCGCCGTGGTGGGTGTCGCCCTCCTGGAACTTCAAAAGGCGCCTTCCTTCTTCTGTCTTGTACATCGCCGCTCTCTTCATCGCCTGTTCAAAGTCAATCTTGTGTCCATCAAACTCCGGACCGTCCACACAGGCAAATTTTACTTCATCCCCTACCAGAACACGACAGGCACCGCACATACCGGTTCCATCCACCATGATGGGATTCATACTGACGATCGTGGGGATCCCAAGCTTTTTGGTGGTCATACATGCGAACTTCATCATAATCATCGGTCCGATCGCCACACAAAGATCATAGTGATGTCCCTCACTCACCAGCTTCTCCAGCATGGCCGTGCCGACCCCGTGGAAACCATAACTTCCATCATCCGTACACAGATACAGATTGCCGACCTTACTCATCTCCTCTTCCAGAATCAGAAGTTCCTTTGTCCTTGCTCCCACGATGATATCACACTCAATTCCGTGATCATGCAGCCATTTTGCCTGAGGATAAACCGGAGCAGTACCTACACCACCTGCGATAAAGACGACTTTTTTCTTCTTAACTTCTTCAAAATCATCCGTCACAAGCTCGGATGGACGGCCAAGGGGACCTACAAAATCCGCGATCTCATCCCCTGCCTTCAACGCTACCAGCTTGTGTGTGGATACTCCGATTGGCTGGAACGCCAGTGTAATCGTCCCTGCTTCCCTGTCATAATCACAGATGGTCAGCGGAATGCGTTCCGCGGTTTCATCCACTCTTACGATGATAAACTGTCCCGGCTCACAGGACTTTGCTACACGCGGCGCATGGATCACCTGCTTGTAGACGCTTGCAGAGAGCTGCTCTGCTTCCAAAATTTTAAACATACGCTTCCTCCTATTTTTAGTTCCACATCTGACTTGCAAACACCCCAAAGTCCAAAAATCCTTCCAAATGTAATTCAGCCAAATGTTGTTTTTTGCTCTTGGTAATTTTATCCAATAACTACAAACCGCTCTTTCTTATCATAATGCAAAACTGCCAATTTTTCAACAAAAATTTACGGAATTACAGCATCTTCTTGCACCTCAGGCGGCGGTTCTTCCACCAAAGGGACCTGCTGCCCAGATACATCGTAGACAGCCTCCACAATTCCGCTCATCCCTCCGTCCTCATCCACCGCCACCGCCTGCAGCACAGTAAGACCATAGGGGATATAGACGGCTCCCCTATAGAGTTTTGAATCATACCCTGGTTCTTCCCCATTTGTTGTATAATAGATCCTGCAGCCTTCTTCCGTAGTCATGGTAACCGAAAAACTGTGTTCATAGCTTCCCGCCGGAACACTGAATACCGGTTCGTCTGGATAATCAAACACCACTTCATAAGTCCCCACTGCTTCTTCACTGAACACGCCATCATAACGAACGAAAACTGCACGGACTACCGTCGTCCCTTCTCCTATGGAAATAGCTCCCTGATACGGACTGCTGTTTCGGTCCGGAGTTGTACCGTCGATGGTGTAGTAAATTTCTCCCTGAGCCTCTTCCTCGTGGGACAGGGTCAGCATGGGCGAATAATTATAGGTTCCCGGCTGTACACCAAACTGTGGTCTTTTTAAAAGTTCCACAACTTCCGGTTCTGTCAGTGTATCCTCCGGATCCGCCATATGTCGGTAGGCAGACCCAAAGGCTGTCCCTCCCAGAAGGACCAGACATACCCCAAGGATCCCATACCGGTATCGATACCACCAGGGCTGTTTTGCCGCCTGGTTTTCCTCTTCCGTTTTTCTTTCATCAGAACCGATGGTAAAGTCTTCCTCCGGATTGTAGTCCGGTACCATCTGAATCGCACTTCCGCACTTCTCACAATAGATTTTTCCATCCGGCACAAGGGTTCCGCATTTCTGACATATCATATCCGGATCTCGTTCCTTTCTTTCCTGGCTTCACCCGCTTTGTCAGGAAACAGCGGTATTTCACAGGTACTCTTCTATGTACTGTTCAAATTCCTCCATGGACATCAGCACCTTCCTCGGCTTTGTGCCCTCTTCTTCTCCCACAACGCCTGCATCCGCAAGCTGGTCCATAATCCTTGCAGCCCGGTTAAAACCAATCTTAAACCAGCGCTGAAGCATACCAATAGAAGCTTTTTCCTTGTCGATGATAAATTTTCCCGCTTCGGCAAACAGGACATCCCGGTCACTTCCGCCTCCTGCTTCAGGGAGCGCGGCACTTTCCAGAGCTGCCTGCATCTGCTTCATCTGCTCTTCCATATGAAATTCCGCCTGCGGATCTGAGGATTTACTCTGGCTGCTTAAAAATTCCACCACGGCCCCCACTTCCGCATCCGACACAAAAGCGCCCTGTACCCGAAGGGGTTTGGGCAGCCCATACGGAGAAAAGAGCATATCGCCTTTTCCAAGAAGCTTCTCTGCACCGTTCATATCCAATATAGTTCTGGAATCCACACCGGAAGACACTGCAAAAGCAATCCGGGAAGGCATATTTGCCTTGATCAGACCTGTGATGACGTTGACAGAGGGCCGCTGGGTAGCGATGATCAGATGAATCCCCGCCGCTCTCGCAAGCTGTGCCAGGCGGCAGATGGCGTCCTCCACTTCTCCCGGAGCCACCATCATAAGATCCGCCAGCTCGTCGACGATAATGACGATCTGGGGCATCTTCTCCGGCTTTTTGTCATCCTCAATCTCTGCGATGGAATCAATCTTACTGTTGTAACCTTCCACATTGCGGACATTCAGCTCTGCAAATTTATTGTACCGGCCCATCATCTCGGTCACTGCCCAGTTCAGCGCTCCTGCCGCTTTCTTCGGATCAGTTACCACCGGAATCAAAAGATGGGGGATCCCGTTGTAAGTACTAAGCTCCACCACTTTGGGATCAATCATGATCAGTTTCACCTCATCGGGCCGGGCTTTGTACAGAATGCTCATAATCAATGTATTGATACATACAGATTTTCCAGATCCGGTGGCTCCTGCAATCAAAAGATGGGGCATCTTGGCAATATCAGTAACCATAATATTGCCGCCGATGTCTTTTCCAACCGCAAACGCAATCCGGGAGGGATGATCCTGAAATTCTTTTGCTTCAAAAAGCTCCCGGATCATCACCACAGAATTTTCCTTGTTGGGCACTTCAATCCCCACAGCTGCTTTTCCAGGAATCGGCGCTTCCATACGGATATCCGGAACTGCCAGATTCAGTTTAATGTCATCGGAAAGAGAGATGATCTTGCTCACCTTCACCCCATGAGCTGGCTGCACCTCAAATCTGGTCACGGACGGCCCCTGGCTTACATTGGTCACCGTCGCATTGACCCCAAAATCCTCCATGATCTGCTGGAGATGTCTGGCTGTCTCCTGCAGTGCCATCGAACTGTCTTTTTTCCCGCTGGTCTTTTTGGCTGCTTTCAAAAGAGACAAAGACGGAAACTGATATTCCTGAGAATCTTTGGTATGCACGGCTGCAGGCTCCGGTTTTGGGATTTCTTCTTCGGGCTCTGTCAAAGGCTTTTCTTCCACCACTGCCTTTTCCTGCATTTTATTTGCCTGCAGTTCTCGGCGGCTCAGTGCATTTTTCAGCAGGTCCTCTTCGCTGAAAGAGATTTCCTCTATGCCTCCCAGATCCGGCTGAATGATTGGTGCTTCCTCCTGCTTTTTCTTTTGGGGTGCCGGCTTGTGCACCGGAAGGAACTCTTCCTCTGGTTCTTCCAAAAGCACCGGCTCCTCTGTCTCAATTTCCTGAATTCCAAGAGACGGCTGCCTGGGAATCAAAAGATCCGAAGAGACCCCGCTGACTTTCCGCTCCATGCGCTGTTCTTTTTGGGCTGTTCTTTTCTGCACCCTGCGCTCTGCCGCTTCTTCCCTGCGCCGCTCCATATCCTGTCTTGCAGATTCATATACTTTTTTACTGCCCTTTGACATTCCTTTCACAAAAGAACGCTCCGTAACGATCACGATACAGATGATCAGGATTCCAATCAGCACCAGATATGCCCCAATCGTGCCAAATGCCTCTTTTAAAAGCCCGGACACCAGACCGCCGATCACGCCTCCGCCCGTTTTGTACTCTGAACAGTATTCATAGATCTCCTGCCAGCCGGAAGCATCGCTTTTCCCCATGGTAAAAAGATGCAAAAGTGCAACCAGCGTCACACAGCCTAGGACTGCTCCCACAATCTTGATCGTCGCGATCAGATTCTCCCGATTAGCAAGAGAAAAAAGCAAAAGCAAAAGCATCACAACCGGAAACAGATACGCAAAGATTCCCACATAGCCAAATAAAACATGGCTCATAAAGCCTCCCACTTTTCCGCCGAATCCAAAATTGCTGAAAAACAGCAGCACCGATACAATGATCAACACCACCAGCCGGACTTCCGCCCAGATTCCTCCCTCTGACGGTTCTGATACTCTTCTTGCACTGCTTTTCTTTTTTTCCACGCTCCTTTTTCCCCCAGTTGTCTTCCTTCTGCTCTCGGATTGTCTGGTTCTACTCATATCCTTATCCTGTCCTTCTATCTGATCTTATCGTTTTTCTTATGTCAACACATCCAGTAAAAAGGACCCGTCCCAAAGGACCAGCCCTTCTGCTTTCTTTCGATGATTCTTTGCACCTTAAAGGTTTTCTTCAAAAAATGCCAGCATCTCTTCTGCTGCGACATCCTCATCTGGCCCTTCCACCGTCACCGTCACGGTGTCCTGGTACAGGATATCCAGATCAATTACGGACAACAGCTTTTTCAGGTCTCCTTCTTTCCCCTTGTTGGCGATCACGATGCTGCTTTTGAATTCTTTGGCAAGCTGAAGGACCACTCCCGCCGCCCGCGCATGCATTCCAAGCTCCTCTTTGATCGTATACTGAAATGTCTTCATATCTCCCTCCTGGTTATGCTGTGTACTCCACCTTTTATGGACAAATCATCTGCTTTTCTGATTATACCACAGGAAATCCCAAATGTAAACGCTGTAAAATCCCCCGCAAAAAAGTCCGCCGAAGCGGACCCTCGCTTTTCATTTTTTCCGGCAAGTCTTTTGATGCCCTCCGTAGACAAGGGGATCTTGATCCTTTCATAATTTTTTCAGCAGAAGCTCAAAATACTCTGGAAGAGGAGCTTTTGCTTCCACATATACTCCGGTGGACGGATGGATCAGTCCCAGTATCCGGGCATGCAGAGCCTGCCCTTCCAGATGAAATGGATTTTTACTCCTGGCTGGTCCATATACCGGATCTCCTAAGACAGGGTGGTGGATGGAAGCCATATGCACCCGGATCTGATGGGTACGCCCGGTCTCCAGACGGCACTCAACCAGCGTATGGTTTCGATACCGCTCAAGCACCCGGTAATGGGTCACTGCCCGCTTTCCGTTCTTTACCCCGCAGGCCATCTTTTTACGCTCCGTTGGATGCCGCCCGATTGGCGCATCCACACAGCCCTCCTCTTCTTTGATCACACCTTCCACCACCGCCAGATATCGGCGGTTAATGGAATGTTCCTTTAACTGTGCCGCCACGTGACAATGGGCATGGTCATTTTTGCAGACCACCAGAGCGCCTGTAGTATCCCGGTCAATCCGGTGCACAATCCCCGGACGCATGACACCATTGATCCCGGAAAGCTGACCCTGACAGTGAAACAGCACTGCATTGACCAGGGTTCCTGTCTGATGCCCTGCAGACGGATGCACCACCATCCCCTTGGGCTTGTCAACAATCAGAAGATCTGCATCTTCATAAAGGATGGAAAGGGGAATATCCTCTGCTATGACCTCCAGTTCCTTCAGATCCGGCATCTCCAGTTCCACCAGATCTTCTTCTTCCATCCGGTAGCTGGCTTTTATCTGCCTGCCATTTACCAGCACACTGCCATCTTTGATCAGCTTCTGAAGATAAGATCTGGACTGATTCGGCAGCATGGCATGCAAAAACTGATCTGCCCGCTCTTCTGCATGACTTTCGTCCACCGACAGACTGATCTTATTCATCGCCTGCTCCCCTTTCTTCTCCGGGATTTTTTACAAACAGTTTCTGCAGGTCCTCATCCGTATAGAAAAAGAAAATCAAAAGCGCAAAAACTGCCACAGCAACGCTTACATAAATATCCGCCACATTGAAGACGGGAAAATCAATCAGTTTAAAGTAAAAAAAATCCACCACATAAGAAAGTCTCAGCCGGTCCAGCATATTGCCCCAGGCTCCCGCCATGACAAAGATTCCCACCAGCCGCAACGGCAGAAATCTGGCTTCTTTTGACATGCGCAGAAAAAGGAAGACCCCGGCTGCAAATACCAGAAGTCCCATAACCAGAAAAAAAGTCCGCTGTCCCTGAAAAATCCCAAAAGCCGCTCCCCGATTTTCCAGATAACGCAGTTCGAAGACGCCATCCCACAGGACAAACGGATCCTGTCCCTTTAAAAAACGGACTGCCAGCACTTTGGTAAGCTGATCCGCTCCCACCAGAAAAAGGGTTATAATCCCGATGCACCAGGGCCTGCACAACCATCGATTCATAATCCAGTCTCCTTTTCGTCACTGCATACATACCGAATTGCACCAAGCAGCTCTTCATCGGATACGTCTTTTACCACAGCTGCCTCTCCGATTTGTTTTAACAGTACAAACTTTATCTTTCCGCCGTCCATCTTCTTATCTGATTTTGTCGCCTTCAAAATTTCATCCGGAGCCAGTCCTGACACCCGCACCAAAAGGCCATAGGACTGAAGCAGTTTTTCCACATGCTGATGATCTGCCTTTGTAATCCATCCTCTTTGCCAGGACAGCCAGGATGCGGCCGCACAGCCGATGGATACACATTCTCCGTGATGCAGCTCGAAATTTTTCAGCTTCTCCACAGCGTGACCGATGGTATGTCCGAAATTCAGCCATGCCCGGATTCCCTGTTCTGTGGGATCTTCTTCCACCACACGGCCTTTGATCTGACAGCTTACAAAAATCATATGAAGCAAAGCCTCATAGCTGCCTGCCAGTACCTGCACATCATGCTCAGAAAGCCACCGGTCATAATCAACACTCTGTATCAGTCCATGCTTTATGATCTCTGCCATCCCGGAGGTAAACTGCCTTTTCGGAAGAGTGGAAAGCGTTGACAGATTCATATAGACCAGCTTTGGCATGTGAAATGCTCCCACCATATTCTTGTATGCGTCAAAATCCACGCCGGTCTTTCCGCCGATACTGGAATCTACCTGAGACAAAAGGGTGGTGGGAATCTGGATAAACGGAATACCTCTTAAGTACGTCGCCGCCGCAAAACCGGTCAGATCTCCAACCACACCTCCCCCCAGCGCTGCCAGCATATCTTTCCGGTCATACCCCTCCCGGATCAGGTGTTCATAAAGTGCCTGGACCGTGTTCAGCGTCTTGTGTTCCTCTCCTGATGGAAAGCAGAAAAAGGTAAGCTTGCTGCAGTATTCTTCCAGTGCTTTTTGGACCGGTTTCATATACCACTTTGCCACTTCCGTATCTGTGACCACGCACAGTCTGCGGTCCCTGCCCAAAAGAGGCGCAAGGGCCGCGGACAAATTCTGGAAATCTGGTTCCAGCCAGATGGAGTAGCTGTAAGTTCCGTCTTTTTTGATATCCAGTTTTCTGGTGTTGTCTTTCATGATGCCTCCTGTACATGAAACAGGCTGCCGCAAACCGCAGCAGCCTCTCTTGCTATTTGCTTTTCAGTCTATATAGTCGGAATGTCAAAAGCTCCGGATAAGATATCCTGAAAATCTCCGGAAATATCAACACTCTTTGGTGTCACAATAAAGATATAGTTGGAAACTTTCTGAAGATTGCCTCCAATCGCGTAACAAGAACCGGATGTAAAATCAATGATCCGCTGTGCAACTTCCACATCCAGTCCCTCAAAGTTCAGCACAACCGTACAGTTGCCAAGCAGTGTATCGGTGATCTCCCTTGCCTCCTCAAAAAGTGTCGGCTTAAACACACACACCTCCATACCGCTCCCGGTCTTCTTTGAACGCATGGGGGTAATCCTGGAAGGCTGTTTGACCGCCTTTACTTTTCCAGAATCTGCTATGACATCATCTTCCATGTCATAATCAAAATCCCTTTCTTTTTTCTTGAAGACACTGCTTCTCTTGGGCCGCTCTTCCTCGAAGTCATCCTCATCATAATCGTAGTCGTCATCGTAGTCATCACTGCCCAGATGCATCGTGTCCATAATTTTATCGAAAAAACCCATCCTTATTCTCCTTTACAATGCATAATTGCGTTCGCCAAAGATACCGGTCCCTACCCGTATCATGGTTGCTCCCTCTTCAATGGCCACCTCATAATCTCCGGTCATACCCATGGAGAGAACATCCATATGTACATTATCAATGTTTTTTAATTTGATGTCAACAGCCAATTTACGCAATTCCTGGAATATAGGACGGTTTTCTTCCGCATCTTCCACAAAAGGAGCGATGGTCATCAGCCCGCAAATGTGCAGATTCGGTAAAAGTGCAGCTTTTCGAACCAGATCTTCCACCTCATCCGGGCATACTCCGAACTTGCTTTCTTCCCCAGCCACATTGACTTCAACCAGGATATCCGCCGTTATCTGCTTCTTATTCGCCTCCTTGCTGATCTCTTCTGCCAGCCGCAGGGAGTCCACGGAGTGAATCAGTTTTGCTTTCCCCACCACGTATTTGACTTTATTTCTCTGCAGGTGCCCGATCATATGCCAGCAAAAGCTGTCCGGAAGCACTTCCCACTTTTCACACAGTTCCTGTACTTTATTTTCCCCGAATTCCCGGGCGCCCGCCTCATAAGCCTCCCGAATCAGAGAGACCGGCTTCGTCTTGCTGACCGCAATCAGCGTCACTTCTTCCCGTCTTCTTCCGCTCCTCTCACAGGCTTTTTTCACCCTTTCTTCCACTTCTTTGTAATTTTCTGCAACCATATACTGCTTCCTCCCGCAAATATTTATTGATAAATCACTTCATCCTCATCCACCGCTGTTCCATTCAGCACAATCCGGTCATATACCGTCAGGCCGTATTTGGTCCCCTCTTCCACAAGAGAAAACTCTTCGTTCTGGAACAGGATATTGATCTGGCGGAACTGGGTATAACCTTTGTTGATGTTGTACACCCCCTGAAGCGTACGGTTCATACCGATCTGAAAACGTTCCTGGGTATCTTCTTGCACCAGATAGGTTCCAATGGGCAGCTTTTCCTTCCCGGTGGAAAAATCCGACTCTTTCGGATCAATATAGTAATTTTCATCATCTTCATAATAAAGAGTCAGGACGACAAATTCTGCAGAGGGCTGTCCATTCTCATCATAGACCTCTTTTAAAAATCCTTCTTCTTCATTCTGCGTAATCTTAAATCCTTTCGGAACCAGATAAAACTCCTTCTCCACGATGGCACTGTTTGGAATCTTTAAGCCCTCCTGATCATCTACCTGAAATTCTACCTCAATGTAGCGGGCATTGGCAAAGCGAACCATGGAATTGTTAAAGTCCAGTCTTGCACAGGGAACAGATCCCACATGAATGATGGAAAATTCTGCCCAGGACTTTGTGTGATCCAGCGTAAATTCCACCTCCATGAACTTTCGTTCCTCCTGCTGAAAACCGGCAGCTTCCTCCTCTGTCAGAGGAACAACCAGGCTCCATTTTTCCGACATGGCCAGCTTATAAGCCGTCTCCCCGGCCTGGATCAGTTCTTTTTTCAGGCTCTGCTTTTCATAACCGGAAGGATCCAGCATTTCCTCTGTCATACTTTCCACGGTTACTTCTTCATATCCGTCTGTATAATATTCCAGAATCCCGATATCCTGGGCATATACCTTGGAAAGCATGGAATCCTCTCCTGTCCCTTCCAGGCTGTCCAGCATACTCTGGTTTGTTAAATCCATAACAGAGCTTTCCAAAGACGACTGAAAATCATACACTCCGGAAAAATCCAGGCTGTCATATTCGTTCATATAACTTCGGATACTTCCCCGGATGATGGAAAAGCTCTCATCTGTCAAGTCTATATTTTCCGCATTCTGACGAATCTGGGCATTAATCTCGCCTTTTTCGTCAATAGTGTAGATCAAAGAAGGGCCGGATACGCGTTCTCCTTCCCGGGCATAGTAGCTGACATAACCGGAGGTACCTGCCGTGTAAACCTTTTCCTGACGGATTGCAAAACCCGTATAGGTATGATTCACGGACAAACTGCCGGCATTCACCTCATATCCGGCAATGTGCTCGGAATTCATACCCATGTAACAGATCACACAGATATAGACCGCCACTGCACCAAAAAACACAAGATCAATGTTGATCGGCCGTTTTCTCCGTACGCTGACTACCTTACTTCTTCTGCGGCGCTGTGCCATCTGAAACATCCTCCAAATCTAATAGATAATGTGAATAGGAATCCTGCCCGGAGTACTTTCCTATGATACCCTCAGTGAACAAGGGACGTGTATCCCCTTGTTCACTGAGGATACAAAAAACGGATGTCCTTTCTGGGCATCCGTTTGTATATGTAGCTTTAAAATCTTAAATCACCTGAGCTTTGGCAAATTCTGGCAACTCTTCCTTGTTCAGCGATACACTGAGTACAATCTTTACGTTAAACTGATCACTGATCTGGTTCAACTCTGTAAGAGCTTCTGAGATATCCTGCCCTTCCAGCTTTGCAATCTTTAAAAATCCATCCAGATACATCGCTTCCAAATCATAATCCTGAGAACAGATTCCACAGATAAAACCAAGAAACTGATCTGTATTCCGAATGGGATATTCCGTCACATTTATCAAACGAACCTTATTGTCCAGCTCATGAATATTCTGGGACGACTTGTCAAGATACACGATATTGCCCGTCGCAGTCTTCATTGCGTCATGCACATAATCCAGCATCTTTTTTGTCTTGCCTTCGCCCTTTACTCCTACTATTAACTGTACCATCGCTTGCCCTCCTTAGGTTCCTGAGTTGTTAGTCACATTATACCATCCAGGAGGGCAGAATACAAGAACTAATTGTTCAGATTAGATAAAAAGCTTTGCATCTCCTGATACAGTACCGCCCGATCACTGCATCCTAAGATGATCGCCACATAGCGCTCTCCCGCGCTGTCCTCAAAAAGTTGTACGAGACAATTTTGTGCAGCGGAAGTAGTGCCGGTCTTTCCGCCTTTTGCAGCCACACCCTCCGGAACCGTTACATCGCCCTTTGTAAACTGGTTCGAGCTGGGCCAGGAGGCGGTCACCTCTGTTCCATCCGCCGCCATATAAGTCGCGTCATAGGACGATGCTTCTAGTATTTCCAAAAATGTATCATATTTCAGGGCCTCCTGAAACATCAGATACAAATCATAAGCCGTCGTATAATGTTCTTCATTGTGAAGTCCGTTAGGATTGGTAAAATGTGTGTTGGTGGCCCCGAGGGAAACTGCCTTTTCGTTCATCATCTTTACAAATTCCTCGTTGCTTCCCGCAACTTTTTCCGCGATGGCATTGGCCGCGTCATTGCCCGACACCACCAAAAGCCCATACAAAAGCTGACGAAGTGTCAGCACATCGCCTTCTTTTAACTTTGCCAGGGAGACTCCGCTTTCCTGAAAGGTAACAGCCTCTTTGCTGACCGTCACCTGTGCATCCAAATCATCCTGCTCCAGGGCCAAAAGGGCAGTCATAATCTTCGTCGTACTGGCCGGATAAAGCCTTTCGTGTACGTTTTTCGCGCAGAGAATCTCCCTGGAATCCAGATTAAAAAAACATGCGGCCAGCGAATCGGACACTTCTGCTTCCACTGCGGACACATCTGTGTCCACAACGCAGAGATCTTCCGCAAAGTAGGAAATCTCTTCCTCCTGGTTTTGTTCCTGAACCGAAAAACCAGGACGGTCCGGCGAAAACGCATCCTCCAATTCGACTCCCCATGAACACCCGCCTGTAAACACACAGCAAGCCATCCAGGACAGAAAAAGAGCAGAACCGCGACGGTTTCTTTTATTTGTACATCTCACGCCACTCCATATCCCCTCTGTCCAGTGATTTGATCAGCAGTTCTGCTGTCGCCAGGTTCGTAGCAATCGGTATATTATGTACATCACAAAGATGTACCACATTATTCACATCCGGTTCATGTCTTTTCGGCTGAATCGGATCTCTTAAAAAGATCACCAAATCGATCTGGTTGTGCTCGATCTGAGCCCCCAGCTGCTGCTCTCCGCCCAGATGGCCGGCTAAAAATTTGTGAACATTTAAATTTGCAACCTCTTCAATTAATCTTCCAGTGGTTCCGGTTGCATATAAATCATTTTTACAGAGAATTCCCCTGTAAGCAATGCAAAAGTTCTGCATCAGGACTTTCTTGGCATCATGTGCAATCAATCCAATATTCATGGTTTTGAACCCCCTTGCTAATATTTTTTAGGTTGAAGCCCGACATTCAAAACAATACCTATCCCCATATACAGCATAACAAGCGATGTCAGCCCATAACTGACAAATGGAAGCGGAATTCCGGTATTCGGCATCAGTCCTGTGGCCACACAGATATTGACCAGACTCTGAAAAGCAATCAGACCTCCGAATCCACAGCAGATGATGGTACCTTCCTGTTCCCTTGCGTTTTTTCCAATCCAGAGACATTCCATCACAATCAGCGCCAACAGAATAATGACAGTAGCACAGCCGATAAACCCAAGCTCTTCTCCCGTAACGGCAAAGATAAAATCGGTCTGCGGTTCCACAATGAAATTTCCGTTCTTTACGGACGATATATCATTATTATACAGGCCTTTTCCATAAAGCTGTCCGGATCCGATGGCAATGATGGAATTCTGCTGCTGATAAGCGTCATCCGCATATTCCGCCGGATTCAGCCATGCCATAATCCTTGTAAACTGATAGTTATCCAGTATCTGCTGTCCTTCCTGCATAATCAGGTTTATAAATATAATAGCAGATGGTATCAAAATTGCAAGTACTGTTCCGATAATTTTATAGCTGAGCCCTCCAATATAGATCAGAACACAGAATACAAAGGCAATGGTAATCGTTGTGGACAAGTCTGGCTGCTCTTTTACCAGGTACAGCGGAATCAAAAGCAGGATTCCGGATACCACAATCACTCTCCATGTATTGATGCTCTCATGATATTTACTGAACAGTCTGGCAAAAAACAAAATCAGCAGAAGCTTCGTAAGCTCTGACGGCTGAAATCGCGTAAATCCCACATTAAGCCACCTCTGCGCACCGTTGATTTTGGTGCCGACCAGTTCCACTGCGATCAAAAGTACAAGATTAAATACATAGATCAGCCAGTAAAAATTCAGCATAAAATGGTAATCCATCAGTGCAAACACAAGCATGGCGATGGTGCCCAGCACCATGCCCATGACCTGCTGACTCTGGTATTCCTCCTTGGCGCTTCCGATAACCAGAATTCCAAGGATCGTAATGGCATATACAAATACAACCAGGCGCAGTCTGAAATCGCGCAGCTGATATTGTTTGAACATATCTCACCTGATTCCTATGATCTTTTTATAACATCCTTTACTGGTATGTTGGCACAGAGTACCGGAACACTGCCATGGCCCCCCTCCGACTCTGTCTGAGTGATCTGTATATCAAGTCCCTCACTGTCAATCTCCATATACTTTGTGATCACTTTTATGATATCATTTTTTATTGCTTCCATAATCTCGGGAGAGCAGTTCGCACGGTCTGAAATCAGCAGTAATTTCAGCCGGTCTTTCGCAACTTCCCCTGAATTCTTCTTCCGAAAGAAATCCATGAACGCCATATTCTTGCCCCCCTTTTATTTGAACAGTTTCTTCAGTTTTCCAAAAAAACCGCCCTTTATTTTCAAGTCCAGAAACGGAACCTCTTCCCCAAGCACTCTGCAGCAGATGTTCATATATGCCTGTCCAGCCAAAGAGCTGTCTCCCACACAGGGTTCTCCCTGGTTTGTGGCAATGACAACACTCTCGTCATCCGGAACAGCTCCTATCAGATCTATGGCAAGAATCTCCACCACATCATCCATGGACATCATATTGCCGCTTTCCACCATATCCATACGAATCCGATTGACAATCAGCTCGGACTTGCGGATATCATTGGCCTCCAAAAGCCCAATGATCCGGTCTGCATCGCGGATCGCAGACACCTCCGGTGTGGTTACAATCAGCGCCCGGTCTGCAGCAGCGATTGCGTTTTTAAATCCCTGCTCGATTCCTGCCGGACAGTCAAGCAGTATGTAGTCAAATTCGCTCCGGAGTTCCTCTATGAGCTTAATCATCTGTTCCGGGTTCACTGCTGTCTTGTCTCTTGTCTGGGCCGAAGGCAGCAGATAGAGATTGGGATATCTCTTATCTTTGATCAGCGCCTGCTTAATCCGGCAGTTGCCTTCCACCACATCCACCAGATTGTATACGATCCGGTTCTCAAGACCCATAACCACATCCAGATTCCTCAGTCCGATATCCGTATCGATCAGTACTACCTTCCGATCCATTTTTGCAAGTCCGGTTCCGACATTGGCTGTAGTTGTCGTCTTGCCAACGCCTCCCTTTCCAGATGTTATCACAATTACTTCGCTCATATTGCTTCCTCCAACCTTTCCTGTCACTACTTCTAAATCTGTGCCTTCTTCCATATCAGATCCGGATATCGTTAATTACTTCTTTTGTAATGGGCTCCATATAGATATTGCCTTCCTCCGCATATGCGATCATGGGCCCTTTCTCATCCCCTTTGTCTCTGGCATAGATCGGGCCGTCTGCAGACCGGGCAATAGCATCTGCAATCCGTATCTGCATGGGTGTCATGTTCAGAGCTGCCACAAAAGTGTCTTCATTGCCTGCTGCCCCTGCATGAACCATCCCTTTCAGACTGCCCAGGACGATCACATTCCCTTTGGACACAATCGTCGCCCCGGGATTTACATCCCCAAGGATGATGATACTGGTCTCTGACTCCAGAACTTGTCCCGAGCGCAGAGTTCCTTTATAAAACCTGCCATTGTTGGTGCTTCGCTCCTGCTTTCGCTCCTCCACCACTTGTTTCATAAAGGATTCTTTCAGTGCATCCTGTTCCAGTACACAGAGAATTTCCAGAGAAGAATTCTCCTGGATCACCCGGACCACTTCCAGCTGTTCCTCCCGGCATAACTTGCGCCCTTCAAAGGCAAGCGCCATCTGAGCGTTCTGGAAAAAGCCGGAAGATGTCTTGAATTTCTCTGAAATATCTTTCAACAGCTCCTGAAAGGATATCTTCCCGTCCAGGAACAAGGTGATGCCGTATTTGTTGCTTTTAATCACTACTGTCTGCTGTTTCATCCTGTTCTCCCTAATCGAGAATCACGGCCGTCGACGCTTGTGATGCTTCCCCGGTCAATAATTCTTCTTCATCAACGAGCTTAAAATAATACCGGAATATATCTGCCGCCATGGCTGCCGCATTGCCGGAAGTATATCCGTTGGTGATACGAATCGCCAGACTGATTTCGGGATCTTCATAGGGTGCATATCCTACAAAAAGCGCATGGTTCGGATGCCTCAAAGACTGCTGTGCTGTACCGGTCTTCCCTGCAATGGTCAGATTCAGCTTTTCAAAAGCATCTGTGTTTTCCGCAACCTGACGCATGCCTTCATGAATGACATCCCAGGAACTGTCCGCGATATCTACTTCATTATATACTGACGCGGAATGTTCTTCAATAGTATTTCCCTCGGAATCCGTGATTTTGTCCAGAAGTGTCAGGTCATAGACAGTCCCCTGATTCGCCACCGCATTGGTATATCTGGCAAGCTGGGAGACGCTGAACAAATTGGTGCCCTGACCGATGGCAGAGCGCACACCGTCTGTATCGGATAGCTGCGGCCCGCTCTCCGGAATCTCCAGACCCGATTTTTCCCCAAGCCCAAACTCTTCTGCATATTTTTTGATGAGTTCCAGCGCACGGTCCGAAGAATAACCAGTGCTGCGCCCCCCGCCCAGGCGGAAGCCGATCTCATAAAAGTAATAGTTGCAGGATACCCGAAGCGCATCCACCACATTGATATTTCCGTGAGATCCATGGTACTGGTTGTAAATCCAGCAGGTAGGATTCCCATAAGCCTCGGTATACACACCGGTGGCACGCATGATCTCCGAAGGGGTAATCACGCCTTCTTCCAGAGCTGCCACCGCAATCGCCGGTTTCATCGTGGAACCAGGCGCTGTACGCTCCTGGGTCGCGCGGCTGTAAAGCGGCCTGGACTGGTCTTTGTTCAGCGCTGCAAAATACGCAGAATCCATCGTATTGGTCAGCCGGTTGTTGTCATATCCTGGATAAGTGACGCAGGCCAGGGTATCTCCGGTCTTAGGATCTGCAATCACGCAGCCCGCACTGCATGGTTCTAAGGCCAGCTGTGCCGGAGTGATCTCCAAGTTTCGGATCTTGTCCAGCATAAAACTGTATGCAGAATAATTTCCGCTCTGAAGCCTTCCGATTGCCTCTTCATCATACTCCAAAACCCCCTGCTCATACAAGAGTAAACAAAGCTCTTTTCCCGTCACAAGATCGTCTAATATGATATATTTATACAGCATATTCTGAAAATCGACATCTATGTGGAGCTCTGTCGAAATATAATCCATCAACACGCTGTAGATTTCTTCTGCATTCAGATAAGAAGATTCCACTTCCAGACCGGATACGTCCACCCAGTTCATGGAGATGGCATATTCCAGATATTCTTTCAGACTGATGACTTCGTTCGTAGTCCAGGCAATATAAGTCTCATCGTTTCGGTCGATGGCACTGCTCATAAGAATGTTGCGGTCTCCCATGAGAATATCGGATACGATATAACTCATATAATTCTTCATATCTATGGGCAGATTTTCATACGCTGTGGGCTGCCCCGAATGCAGTTCCGCCATAATCCGGTCAATGGTTTCTGCAAGTCTTGTCTCAAACCGCTGCTGAACAGAGCGCTCCAGTTCCGTGGCATCCTCCGCTGTAAAATGCGTGGTATCCAGCACCCGGTTGTTGATCAGTGCATAATAGACATCATAGATCGGAATCAGAATGCTGGCTGCTGAACTGTTGGGGCCAGGCACATACTCTTTCATATTGCGGATCTTGGAGAGAAGAATTCCCGCCAGCTGCTGTTCCAGGATATCATAGACCGCGATCTGCAAATTTTTGTCAATGGTCAGATAGACATCCTTGCCGGACTCCGGCTGGGTCTCCTTCTCCACCTCCAGCACATTGCCCATACTGTTCACATAGATGATGCGGTTGCCCTTGGTTCCCTGCAGCTGCGTCTCCATATACTGCTCAATACCTGCCTTGCCTACAATGTCATTGAGCTCATAGTTTTCATTTTCCAGAAGAAGACTGTCCAGCTCCTCCTGAGAAGGCTTTCCGATGTATCCGATCAGTGGAGCAAAATATTTTGCATCTGTATAAACTCTCAGACTGCTCTGGGCAATATCCACGCCCTGCAGATCATCCATATTTTCCATGATTTCCGCCATAGTCTCGTCACATACATCCGAGGCAACCGTCGTCGCCACATAACGCTTGTAGCCGTTTAGTCCCATGGCGTAGCGGATGGTGGCAATCTTCAGCTTCATTTCAGGCGGAAGCTCTTCGTCCGGAAGGCCGTAGAAGGCTCTCTGCTCTTCTGTATAAGCATCTCTGGAAATGTAGTATCTTTTGTCGCTGCAAAGATATTCCATGATCTGGTCCGCAGAGGCTGCCGATTCCTTCGGCTCTAATTCCTCGATTGTACGGTGTCCGTATATATCCGCCTTGAAACGCAGCAGAGCTGTTCCTTCCTGGGTAAACACATATCTGCCGTTCTCGCAGATGATGCCGAAATCACTGATGATGCTGTCCCCATGAGACTCCACGATCTCAATCACCCGGGATACGATCCGGTTCAGTGCCGTCTGTTTTTCCCGGTCACTTTGGTAGGTTCCATTATCTTCAATGGTGACCGAATAGGACAGCACATTGTCTGCCAGTATCTCCCCGTTCCGGTCATAGATCTTCCCTCTTGTGCTGGCAATATTGATCTCTTTTTTGATCTTCATGGTGAAGCTCTCGGCATAGTCCTCTCCGTTGATGATCTGAAGCAGGAAGACCCTTCCAAGTACGATCCCAAAAAAGGTCAGAAAGACCAGCATCAGGACAAAAATCCTGGATGTTATAAAATTCACAAAAGACTCTTTAAAATCTTCGAACAATCCGTCCACTCCTTAAGTCTGGTTTTCCAGTTTCTGATTGGCAAAATAGATCAGACGGTAAAAAACCAGAGTAATAACAATGGTGTACAAAAGTTCCGGCAATATAATCCTGATCATATAATAGGAAAAAGCAAAGCGGCTTCTCATCATGAACATAACCACATAGGTTCCCAGTCCATAGACCAGCTCGCTGACAGATATAAGAAAAATCGGAAGCTTAATGTCTTCTCCATAAAAGATGTGGTTGAAGTATCCATTGGCATAACCTATGTACATATAGATCATGGCATGCATCCCCATAAGTCTTCCGTAAAAGATATCTTCCAGAAGTCCGCAGAAAAAACCAACCCACAGTCCCTCCTTCTTCCCCAGCATAAAGCCGAAGGAGGATGTGACAATCACCATCAGATTCGGACTGATGGAACCGATGGACAATGTTTTAAAGATGGTACTCTGCAGCAGAAAGCTTACAAGAATTATCAAGATGGTCACGATCTTGCGTTTCAATACGAAAACTCCTTTCCCGCTCTGTCACTCTTCATCAGGTTTGTCCATGTCGATCTGCTGCTTCAGATCCGTAATGACCAGTACCGTACTCAGATGCTCAAAATCCACCGCCGGCGTCAGACTTCCCGACTTAGTCAGATTATTGGCATCTGTCGTGATTTCATTCACATAACCAATCAAAATCCCCTTGTGATATTTGGCACTCACATGGGAGGTCACCACCTTATCTCCTGGTTCCACCTCGCCATCCGGATCCCGCAGCTCATTCAGCTGCATGGTTCCTTCTGTCATCATCTGCAGATCTCCGCGCACATAACAGAGATCGGAGTTTTTCAGAATCATGGCACTGACATTGCTCATATCGTCGATGATCGAGCGCACCTGGGCCCAGTCCGGTCCGGTCTTTGTGACAATCCCCACCAGCCCGCCGCCGGCGATCACATTCATATCCACCCGGACACCGTCGTTGGATCCTTTGTCGATCAGAAACATATGAAACCAGTTGCCCGTATCCTTCCCGATGACATTGGCCGCAATCTTCTCCAGGCTGGAGTATTCATCGTCCAGCTCATACAAAGATCTCAGTTCATTCAGCTCATACCGCTCCTGAAGCATGGAGTTATTCTCAAGCGTCAGCTCCGCAATCTGTGCTCTTAACTGTTCATTCTCTTCTTTCACTGCAGTCAGATCTTCCAGATTCTCCACTCTGCTGCGAATCCATCCTCCTGCCTGATTGATTCCATTTTGCACCGGAATCAGCACATACCCGGATATGACATTCAAAGCTCCGCCGTCAAAATTGGTCAGAAACGACAGGGACATTGTCCCCACACACAGAACCGTCAGCACAAACAGGATATATTTCCCGGGAATCGTAAATCGTTCTCTTCGTCTCATTCATACAGCTCCAGCCGTTATTCATATTTCTGCTCTTTGGTAACGAAGGCCAGGGAACGGAACTCTCTGTCTCCCATCACTCTCGCCATGCCCCGTGCAACACTCAGCTCCGGCTCTCCATCCACAACCACCCGGATTCCTGACTTCTGTTCCAGAAGCTGATCCAGTTTTTTGATCCTTGCGGAGCCGCCGGTCAGATAAATTCCGTTCTGGATGATATCCACGCCCAACTCCGGAGGGGTACGCTCCAGGATCGTCTTCACCGCATCCATAATAATGCCCAGCTGCTCTTTGATAGCCTCATAGACAAAGCCAGAAGTAATCTCCATCATCTGAGGAAGACCGATCACCATATTGCGGCCGCAGATCTGCAGGGAGGCTTCCTCCGGATCCACCGCATAGGACAGTTCCTTTTTGATCAGCTCGGCTGTCTTGCTGCCGATATAGAAATTATATTCTTTGCGAATGGCACTCTGGATGGCATCATCGATGGAGCGGCCGCCGTTTTGAATCAGGCGGCTGATCACAATACCTCCAAGGGACAGAACTGAAATCTCCGTAGTCTCCGCACCGATATCCACAATCATCACGCCCTGTGCCTCTTTTACATTGATCCCAAGGCCCAGACCCGCTGCCACCGGCTTATCCACAAGATAGACATTTTTCGGCTTCATGTTGGAATCCTGGATCAAAGTAGTAAAAATCCGCTCCTGCATGTCTGTGGGAAGCGCCACGAAATAATCCGCACCTTTTAACTGCCCTTTGATATTTCTTTCCAGAAGGCACTTTAAAAATGCCTGCATATTGCTGATGCTGGCCAGATTGCCGTAGGACATGGGGCTGGACACCTGGATATTGGAAGGCGCCTTTTCATACATGGCATAGGCCTCGTCTCCATACGCCAGCATCCCTTTTTTATCCTGCACAGCCACCATATTGTGCTGCATCAGGTAAGCGTCCGTATCTCTGTGATATATTTTCAGGTGGTACGAACCAAAGTCGCAGCCAAAACTATGATTATTCATGGTATATTCCCTCTTTCTCTCTTGATTTCCGCAGACAGTGCTACAGCCCCTGCTCCTCCCGGAGACTTACATAGGTTCGCTCTCCGATTATGATATGATCCGTCAAAGTGATCCCCAGAATCTGTCCTGCCTGCTGGATCCTCCTGGTCACATTTTTGTCTTCCTTGCTGGGCTTTGCATCCCCGCTTGGATGGTTGTGCACAAGGATGATCTGAACCGCCCTGGAAGACAGCGCTTCCAGAAAAATCTCTCTTGGCGATATCAAAGACGCATTGACCGTCCCTTTAAACATATATTTTTCTCGTAGCAGTCTTCCCTTTTGATCCAGCATCAGAAGCAGGAGCACTTCCTGTTCCCGGTGGCGCAGATCTTCCATATAATATTCTGCCACAGAAGCCGGTGTTTTAAAATAAATCCCTGCTCCTGCCTCCTCCCGCGCCATCCGCCTGGCCAGCTCCAGCACACATTTCAGCTGAACTGCCTTGACGCTGCCGATGCCTTTGACTGAGGAAAGTTCTTCAATGGTCATTCTCCGAAGGCCGGTAAAACCCTGTCTTTCCGGCACCAGATGCAAAAGATCCCCTGCCAGCTCCAACACCGTGCGGCCTTTCGACCCGGTTCTTAGAAGCACCGCCAAAAGCTCCCGGTCACTGAGTCTGCCGGCCCCATGGAGCATACATCTCTCATATGGCCGTTCTTCCCGGGGCAGACTGTTAAAATTCTCATTCATATCCGATAACCTCCGTATGATCTCTCCAGATATCCCGGCCGTTATCTTTTATTATTTTCTTTTTTCTAAATCTATATCCAGCGATAAGCCAGAATCGCAAGAATGATCCCAATAATACCTGCAACCGTGATCTTAATCGTCAGGCCGAAAGTCAGAACAATTACTCCCAAAGACAATACGACGGGATTCTCCAGACCAAAAGACTGTCCGTAATTGAGCCAGGCAAAACCTGACGTGTCCTCTGCCAGGCTGCCGAGCAGTCCGCCCAGTACCACACCTGCCATCATCATCAAAAACAGTGTCCAGCCATTCTTGGAGTCTCTCATCCTCATTCATCACCTCCGGATTCCTGAAAGCTATTTGTTAATCATAACACGGCGCATATTTTTTTGCAATCGCTTCTGCAATCTTTAATCCGTCCATGGCAGCGGAGGTGATTCCGCCTGCATAACCTGCACCTTCCCCGCAGGGATAAAGCCCGGATATCTGGCTCTCCAAATCTTCCGCTCTTATGATGCGAACCGGAGAAGAAGTCCTGCTCTCCACTCCCGAGAGCAGCGCATCCTTTCTGGCAAATCCGGGAATCAAAGCTTCACAGCCTTCGATCCCTTCCTTCAGGGCCTGCGAAAGCTCCTTTGGAAAAATCGACCGTACATTGGACAAAACATATGCCCCTTTCATACAGGGTTCTATTTGGCCCAGTGCCGTGGAAGCGACATTCTGACAAAAATCGCCGAACAACTGCACCGGAATCCGTCCATCGCCCAGACAAAACGCCGCGCGTTCCAGCTTTCTTTGAAATTCCACCCCTGCAAGCACATCTGTCCCTTCATAATCTTTTGGCGTCACCGTCACAATCATGGCACTGTTGGCATTCCTGCTGTCTCTTGCCTGATAACTCATGCCATTGACCGCCAGCATTTTTTCTTCTGAAGAGGCATTGACCACATACCCTCCCGGACACATACAAAAAGAATAAACGCCTCTTTCGCTTTCTGACTTCCTGGTTACTTTATAGGAAGCCGGCGGCAGACAAGATGGATATCCCTTTCCATACTGGCTTTCACTGATCATACTCTGAGGATGCTCCATACGCACGCCCACCGCGAAAGCCTTCGGCTGCATGGGCACTCCGCGCGCTTTTAGCATCGCAAATGTATCTCTGGCGCTGTGGCCGACAGCCAGCACCAGCTGTTCTGTCTCCAGCACCTCCGAAACTTTCCCTTCTTCCTGGAGAACCACCCCGCGGACGGCTCCTTTTTCCAAAACCAGATCGGTCATCTGACAGCCGAACCGTACCTCGCCTCCAAGTCTTAGGATCTCTTCCCGCATATGGCGGACGATCCCCATCAGAAGATCCGTTCCCAGATGAGGCTTCTGCTCATACAGGATCTCTTTGGGAGCTCCTGCCTCCACAAAAATCTTAAGTACCTCCTGATTTCTTCCTGCCGGATCTTTTACCAGGGTGTTCAGTTTTCCGTCGGAGAAGGTCCCGGCTCCGCCCTCCCCGAACTGTACGTTGGACTGAGCATCCAGAATTCCAAGTTTCCAGAAATTCTCCACGGTTTTCACCCGTTCTTCGACACACTGCCCCCGTTCCACAAGAATCGGAGCATAACCGGCCCGGGAAAGCGCAAGACCGCAGAACAGCCCCGCCGGGCCCGTACCCACAATCACCGGACGGCAGAAAAGCCGCTTCGTTCCGGACTTCGGAAACTGATACACCGCACGTTTTGCTTTTTCCACACCTTTTTTACAATGCCTCAAAACTTCGGATTCTCTCTTTACCTCCGCGTCCACCAGATACACATATTGCAGCTTCCCGCCTCTGGCATCCAGAGAGCGGCGGACAATCTGATAACCGGTCAGTTCCTCCGGCCGGATCCGCAGTTTCTTTCGGATCTTCTCTCTTAACTCCTGCTCCGTATGCCCCACCGGCAGCTTCAGTTGCTGGATTCGCAGCATAAAATTCCTCTTTTCTTTCTCATGCCGACTTTCATTATAGCATATTCCACAAACATATTGGTAAAAATTTCATAAATATTCTTCTGACATACACTCCGCCGCATGCACACCTGCCAGATACCCGCTGCTCCACGCCCACTGCAGATTATATCCGCCGCATGCACCGTCCACATCCAGCAGTTCTCCCGCCAAATAAAGCCCCGGTACAATCGCAGATTCCATGGACACTCCTTTCAGCTCCGAAAGGGGAACCCCTCCGGTGCACACCTGAGCCTGCTCATACCCACGGCATCCAAAGATCTGGAAAGAAAGCCCCTTCATCTGTTCTGCAAGCCGCCTGCAGTCATTCTCTTTCCACTCCCGCCGGTGTTTTTTGAGAGAAATCCCAGCGCGTTCCATCAAGACCTGAGACAATTTCTCCGGGAACATCCCAAGCAAAATATCCGTCCCCTTCCGGTCTTTTGTATATGCCTCTCTTTTCAGCAGTTTTTCTTCTATTGCATCCGCGGTATATCCCGGGCAGACATCCAGTATCACCTTGCAGGCGCTGCCTCTTTCCAGTGCTCTGGACACATACCGGCTCACCTGAAAGATCGGAATGCCGGAAAGCCCGTAGGATGCAAACTGCACCTCGCCTTCCTCCTTTGCACAGGTCTGACCATCCACCAGAAGGGTAACTTTCGCGTCCATCCGGACTCCTGCAAGCGTTCCGCGGTCATTTTCCCGCGCATACAGCCCGGTCAGTGCAGGAAGGGGCAGAATCACCTGATGGCCCAGGCTTTTGGCGAAACGGTAGCCGTCCCCGGTGGAGCCGGTCTTCGGCGCCGCCTCGGAACCGCAGGCCAGAATCACCGCATCGCCTTCATAGGTCCAGCCCTCTGTCTTCACCTGAAAAAGTCCCCCTTTTCGTTCCACTGCCAGAACTTCTGTGTTATAGGCTTCCTTAATCAGAGGGGAAAGTCTGCGCACCTCCAGCCGCAGCACATCGGCCACGGAAGAGGCCTGTCCGCTGGCGGGATACAGATAGCCTGCCCTGTCTTTTACAAAAATACCCAACTCTTCAAAAAAAGCGACGGTCTCCTCCATGGAGAAAGCCTCCAAAACTTCCTGTACCCGTCTGGGATGGCCGCTCCGATAGCAGGAAAGCTGCTGATTTCGATTGGTAAAGTTGCATCGGCCGTTGCCGGTCACCAGAAGCTTTTTCCCCGCCTGCCGGTTCTTTTCTGTCAGGATGACCTTTGCTCCCCTTCTTGCCGCCGCGATAGAGGCCATCAGGCCGGAAGCACCGCCGCCAACTACAATCACTTTTTTCATAAGATCCCGTTTCCTTTATTCCCGCAAGCAACGAGCCAAGTGGCTGCTTGCAGATATTTGGCGACTGCCGCGAGGGTCAAATACCCCGCTGCTTAGCAGCGCTGCCAGTTTGATACCCCGTTGCTTGCAGCGGGGTCTTTGATTTCAGCGGCAGTTTTGCGATGCCTGCCTCCAAAAGCTTCTGCAAAGACATAAGAATCCCAAACTTCGCGTGCTCCCAGGTCAGACCGCCCTGAAAATAAACCGCATAGGGCGGTTTGATCGGACCATCTGCACTCAGTTCGATGGAAGACCCCTGCACGAACGCTCCTGCCGCCATGATCACATCACTGTCATAACCAGGCATGGCCCAGGGTTCCGGTTCCACAAAGCTGTCCACCGGAGCCGCCGCCTGGATTCCTCTGCAAAAAGCAATCACCCCTTCTGGTGTCCCAAAAGTAATCGCCTGGATGATATCATGACGGCTTTCCTGCCCGTTCGGCAGCACGTCAAAACCCAGACGCTCGTAAAGATTGGCAGCGAAGACGGCGCCCTTTAACGCACCCGCCGTCACGGTTGGTGCAAGGAAAAAACCCTGGTAAAAGGACTGGGTCACACCCATGGTGGCTCCCACTTCCTTTCCAAGCCCGGGGGAGGTCAGACGAAAGGCACAATTGTTCACATATTCCTCTTTTCCGACGATGTAGCCCCCGGTAGGAGCCAGACCGCCGCCTGGATTTTTGATCAGCGACCCCACACAAAGGTCCGCCCCCACATCCGTCGGCTCGATCCGTTCCACAAATTCACCATAACAGTTGTCCACCATACAGATCACGTTCGGATTGACGGATTTGACAAATGCAATCGCCTCCCCGATGTCGCCAACAGATAAGGTCCGACGAGTCTGATAACCTTTGGAACGCTGAATGTGCACCATCTTTGTGCGCTCATTCATGGCCTTTTTGATCCCTTCCAGATCAAAGCGGTCATTGGGCAGCAGATCCACCTGCCGGTAGGTGATGCCGTATTCTGCCAGACTTCCGTTCGAAGGGCGAATGCCAATCACCTCTTCCAGGGTGTCATAGGGCTTGCCGGACACAGCCAAAAGCTCATCTCCAGGCCTCAGATTTCCGGCCAGTGCCACCGAGAGCGCATGGGTTCCGCAGGTGATCTGGGGACGGACCAGAGCCGCCTCCCCGTGGAAGGTCTTCGCGTACACTTCTTCCAGTGTATCTCTGCCAAGATCATTGTAACCATAACCGCTGGTGCCTGCAAAATGGATATCGCTGACCCGGCATTCCTGCATGGCGTGCAGCACCTTTAACTGGTTGTACTGTCCATTCTCATCAATGGCCGCAAAACGCTCTTTTAATTCCTCTTCGATCTTCTGTCCGTATGCATAGACTTCCGGGGAGATGCCCATGCACCGGTACATCGTTTCCAAATTCTGATTCATCCGATGATTCCCTTCTCTTTGAGCCGCTCCAGCATGGCTGCCAGAATCCGCTCTTCTTTATATTCATAATCTTCTTTGTTCAGCCAGATCACATCCTTCTCCCGCCGAAACCAGGTAAGCTGCCGTTTGGCAAAATGACGGGTGTCTCTTTTCAGGATGTCCACCGCCTCCAAAAAACTGCACTCTCCATCCAGGTAAGCAAGTATTTCTTTGTATCCAAGCCCCTGCATGGATACCATTCCCCTTTTGCATCCCATCTCTTTTAGCAGAGTTACTTCTCTTAGAAGTCCTGCTTCTATCATTTCATCCACCCGCCGGTCAATTCGTTCATAGAGTTTTTGCCGCTCTTCATTCAGGACAAAATAGGCAAAATTGTAAGGTGACTCCTTTTCCTTTTGTTCTTCGTTGTGCTTTGATATCTTCTTTCCGGTCAACCGGTAAAATTCCAGCGCCCGGATCACCCGTTTCACATTATTTTCATGGATGATGGCCGCCGACTCTGGATCTACCTTTTTCAGTTCTTCATATAGTACACAGGATCCCTGTTCTGCCGCCCGCTGCTCCAGCTCCCGGCGGACAGGACTGGTCTCGTTGTCGGTAAAATCCACATCTCCTACAATAGCCTGGATATAGAATCCGGTTCCGCCCACCAGGATCGGAATATGGCCGCGGCTTCGGATCTCCTCCATCGCTGCCTTTGCCATCTGCTGAAAGCGGACCACATGAAACGCTTCAAAAGGCTCCAGCACATCCACCAGATAATGAGGAATTCCTCCCATCTCTTCCTGGCTGATTTTTGCCGAGCCGATGTCCATATGCCGGTACACCTGCATGGAATCCGCCGATATAATCTCTCCGCCGACGGCTTTTGCCAGAGCGATGGACAGTTTTGTCTTGCCGGCCGCCGTAGGACCGGTCAGAATGATCAAAGGTTCCTTCATCTTATTCTATACAATCCTTTTAAATTTTTTCTCCAGCTCATATCTGGTCATGGAGATGATCGTCGGCCTCCCGTGGGGACAGTTGTAGGGATTTTCCAGGGTCAGAAGTTCATCAATCAACGCTTTTGCTTCCATGGCTGACATCCGGTGATTGCCTTTCACCGCCGCCTTGCAGGACATGGAGGCGATCTTATCCAGAAGCTTTTCCGAACTGATGTTCCCGGTCAGTTCCGACAGATTGTCAATCAGTTCCATCAAAATATCATTTTTCCCGATCCCCGGCAGATTCGCCGGAACTGCACGCACCGCATAAGACTGATCTCCAAATTCTTCGATTTCAAATCCCAGATCCCTGAAACAGGATTGATACCGGAGATAAAGCTGCTCCTCCGCCATACTCAGATTCAGCACCACCGGAGGAGACAAAAGCTGGGACTGAAATGTCCGCTGCCTCAGATCCTTCATCAGCCGCTCGTAAAGTACTTTTTCATGGGCCGCATGCTGATCGATGATATAAAGTTTTTCCCCGAACTGGACCAGCCAGTAGGTATCAAAAAGCTGACCGATGATAAGATGCTTAATGGCAGCCTCTCTGGCAAGAAGCTTTCCGTCAAAAAGCTCCATCTGCTCAGGCGGCAGCTTTTTCTTTTCTGCCTGATATCCATTGTCTTCTTTCATCAGATCCTGCCGGTGCCGCTCTTCCACCCGCCTGCGCATCTCCGTCATAAAATATTCCAGATCTTTGTCCTTTGGTTCCACCGGTTCCCTTGCCTGCTCTGGGGTCTTCCAAAGCTTCTCCAGGGGAATGTTCTCTTTTGGCTCTGGCCGATCCGGCTCCTGATGGGCAGAAGGCTTACCTTCCTCCTTTTTGGGATTCTGATCCGGCGTTTTGGGAGAAACCGGCGCTGCCGCTTCCGGATTCCGGGGAGAAGGCAGTGTCACTTCCGGAATCAGTTCTTTCCCGGACAGGGCATCCCGCACAAGGCTCTGTATGGTATGATAGACCAGATTCTGATCGCTGAAACGAAGCTCCATCTTTGTGGGGTGGACATTGACATCCAGCATGCTGCCCTCCACCCGGATATCCAGACAGACAAACGGATACCGGTGCTGCATCATAAAAGTTTTGTATCCGTCCTCGATGCCTTTCGCAATCATTTTACTCTTTACATATCTTCCGTTGACAAAATAATTCTCATAATTTCGGTTCCCCCTGGAGATCTCCGGTTTTCCCACAAAACCGGTGACGCATAAGGGCCCTTCTTGGCCGTTCACCTCCAAAAGCCGCATGGCGACGTCTCTTCCATAAATATGATAAATCACATCTTTCAGATTTCCATTCCCGGGCGTCTGCAGTTTCATCTGCCCGCCGATGATCACTTTAAAGGAGATCTCCGGATGCGACAGGGCCAGATGGCTCATCATCTCATGCACCGCAGCCGCCTCCGCCATTTCTGTTTTTAAAAACTTCTTTCTTGCCGGCGTGTTATAGAACAAATTGCGCACAATCAAGGTAGTACCGTCCGGAGCACCGATATCTTCCAGGCTTTTCTGAACGCCGCCTTCCAGGCAGCAGCGGCTCCCAAGAACACTTTTTCTGGACTTGGTGATCAGTTCCACCATGGACACTGCAGAAATGCTGGAAAGCGCCTCTCCCCGAAAGCCCAGGGAACGAACCCCCGATAAATCTTCCGCACTTCGGATCTTACTGGTGGAATGGCGCAGAAATGCCAGCGGAATATCTTCTTTTTCCATCCCGCTGCCATTGTCCGTAATCCGAATAAAACCGATGCCGCCCTCCCGGATCTCTGCTGTGATCTGAGAAGCTTTGGCATCCACTGCATTCTCCACCAGCTCTTTTACTACGGAAGCCGGACGCTCCACCACTTCTCCGGCGGCGATTTTATCGATTGTCTGTTGATCTAGTACTGCAATCCTGCCCATCTTTTTCTCACCATCTGTTCTTCAGCTTATTCTGGAGCCGATACAGAGTATTCATGGCATCCATCGGTGTCATGTTGGAAATATCCAGCTCCTCCAACTCCTTTACCACATCATCGTCTTTCACCGTGTCAAAAAGAGAGATCTGTTCTAAATCCACTTCGTCATACCGTTTGGGTTTGCTTTTTTGTTTTCCCTTTGTCCGGCTTTCTTCCGCGATGTCCTTGGCCTTGGCGGAAATATCCGCCCGGCTCAGTTCTTCCACCAGTTCTTTTGCCCGCTCAATGACGCTTGCCGGGACTCCCGCAAGCTTTGCCACCTGAATCCCATAGGACTTGTCCGCCCCGCCTTTCACGATTTTCCGCAGAAATACAATGTCGTCTCCCTTTTCTTTGACCGCGATGCAGTAGTTGTTGACCCCTTCCATCGTTCCTTCCAGCTCGGTCAGCTCATGATAATGAGTGGCAAAGAGGGTCTTCGCCCCCAAAAGCCGCTTATCTGCAATGTGCTCAATGACAGCCCAGGCGATGCTCAGGCCGTCGAACGTACTGGTCCCCCGGCCGATCTCATCCAGAATCAAAAGACTGTCTGCAGTCGCATTGCGCAGGATATTGGACACTTCGTTCATCTCCACCATAAAAGTACTCTGGCCGCTGGCAAGATCATCCGAAGCCCCGACCCTGGTGAAAATCCGGTCCACAATCCCGATGTCTGCCTCCTCAGCAGGCACAAAACTTCCCACCTGAGCCATCAGCACGATCAGCGCGGTCTGGCGCATGTAGGTAGATTTTCCCGCCATATTGGGACCGGTGATGATGGAAATCCGGTTCGCATGGTTGTCCAGGCAAGTATCGTTGTCAATAAAAAGATTCCCCGGAAGCATCTGTTCCACCACCGGATGGCGGCCCCCCTGTATCCGAATCACTCCCCGGGTGTTGATGTTCGGGCGCACATAGTGATTCTTGTCTGCCACAAACGCCAGACTTGTAAAAACATCCAGCCTGGCCACCGCCTTGGCCGTCTTCTGAATCCGGAGCACCTCCGCCCCGATCTGATCCCGTATCCCGGTGAACAGTTCATATTCCAGAGCCGTAAGCTTCTCTTCCGCCCCCAGAATGGTTTCTTCTAATTCTTTCAGTTCCGGTGTGATGTAGCGCTCTGCATTGGTCAGCGTCTGCTTCCGGATATAATCTTGCGGCACCAGATCTTTGTACGAATTGGTCACTTCCAGATAATACCCGAAAACCTTGTTAAATTTAATCCGGAGGTTCTTGATTCCGGTGCGCTCCCGCTCCTTGCTCTCGATCTGGGCCAGCCAGGACTTTCCCTCGGTCTTTGCCTTCCTAAACTTATCCACTTCCCCGTGATAGCCGTCCTTGATCAGATTGCCCTCCCGGATCGTGACAGGGGGTTCCTCCTGAATGGAATCATCGATCAGCTCATACAGATCTGACAGACTGTCCAGGTCCTCCTGGATCTTCAGAAGCAGCGGACTTTTCAGTTCTGCAAGCAATGTCTTTAAGTGTGGCAGCATCCCAAGAGAAATTTTAAAAGCGATCAGGTCTCTTGGATTGGCCGTCTGATAGCTGATGCGACCAATCAGCCGTTCCAGATCGTAGATCGGATTCAGATACTCCCGGAGTTCTTCCCGGATGATCACCTGGCTGTTCAGCTCTTCCACTGCCTCCAGCCGCTTTTCGATCTCCTTTGGATCGATCAGCGGCTGCTCCATATAACTTCTCAGTGTCCTGGCCCCCATAGCCGTCTTCGTCTTATCCAGCACCCAGAGAAGAGAACCCCTCTTCTGCTTTTCCCTCAGCGTCTCCACCAGCTCCAGATTCCGCCTGCTGGAGCTGTCAATAATCATAAAATTCCCCGACACATATGGCTGCAGCTTTGACAGATGGCTCAGGGAAGTCTTCTGGGTCTCTGTCAGATATTTCAGAAGCGCTCCCGCTGCAATCACTCCACAGCCAAAATCCGCCACTCCAAGGCCTTCTAAAGATTTTACCCGAAAATGCTCCAGCAGCTCCTTTTTACAAAGTTCATCGTCAAAATACCAGTTTTCCAGAGAATACAGCGTGATCCCAAGACGTTCTTTGAGTTCCTCTGCATGAATCCCGCTCATTGCCAGAGCTTCGTTGCAAATCACCTCTCTTGGTCCGAACTTGTACATCTCATCCATGAGTTTTCTGGATGAGTCCACCTCAGTGACAAAATAATCGCCGGTCGTCACATCTGCAAAGGAGACGCCAAACCGGTCGCTGACATACACGATACTCATGATATAGTTGTTCCGGGACTCATCCAGTGCCTGAACATTTAGATTGGTGCCCGGGGTGACCACCCGGATGACTTCCCGTTTCACCAGCCCCTTTGCCTGGGCCGGATCTTCCGTCTGTTCACAGATGGCAACCTTGTATCCTTTGGATACCAGCCTGCTCAGATACCCTTCCACTGCATGAAAAGGCACCCCGCACATGGGGGCGCGCTCCTCAAGACCGCAGTTCTTGCCGGTCAGGGTCAGCTCCAGTTCTCTGGACACCACCTTCGCATCATCAAAAAACATCTCGTAAAAATCTCCGAGACGATAAAACAGAATGCAGTCTTTATATTCTTCTTTGGTCCTCATGTACTGCTGCATCATTGGTGTAAGCTCTGCCACAATCTACCTCACTTTGCCAAATTCTTTCTTTTTTGTCAACGCCCATTATAGCCCAATCTTTCCGGGAAAGCAATCGGCGGCTGGCGCTGCCCGGCCGCATTTACAGCCCCAGCGCCTGTCCGATCATGCGAAATTCATCCTCATAAATACAGTTTGGAAAAGAGCCCTTTTGTATTCCCAGAAGACACGCATGATACTCCATCCAGAGCACTTCTTCCACCTCAGACTCCTGCAGCCGGAGGTCTTCTTCTTTTACCGGCTTTTGATACAGGTATACATGACTCCACTCGTCATCTTTAAAAAGTTTTCCGTGAAAGATTTCTTCTTTTGTGCCCCTGTGAATGCCGATCATCTGCAGATCCTCCGGATCGGCCGGCAATCCTAGCTCTTCTTCCAGTTCCCGAAGCGCTGACTCCATGATTTCTTCCCCTGCTGCCACATGTCCCGCCGACGAAATATCATAGCAGCCAGGATAAGAGTCCTTTTCTGCACTTCTTTTCTGCAGCAGCACATCATAATTCCCGTTTTCTCCTTTCCGCACAATCCAGATATGGACCGTCGGATGGAGGCTTCCCTGGCAATGGGTCACTCCCCGCTCCCGCACCACTTTGCTCCTGGTACCGTCTTCGTTCAGAATGTCAAAAAGTTCCATGGGACTGCCGTTTAAGCTTGCCTCTGTAAGAACGCCGTGTCCGTCATACACCAGTTTCAACGAGAAGAAGGGGACCTGCGCATCCAGAAGACGAAAGAAAATCTTATCGCCTTCCCAGATGTTCAGCTCCCATACTTTTTCAATCGGCACCCATTCCAGTATGCCCTCATCGCAGGAGATCTCCTCTCCTTCAAACCCATCGGCCGTGAACAAAGACATATACTCTGTCACACCGTCTCCGGACACAAAGGTAACCAGCCCCCGGTACTGATAGGAGGTCAGAAGATAGCCTGTCTCCTCTCTGACCTCCCGAAGCACGCATTCTTCCGGGCTTTCCCCTTCTTCAAAATGCCCTCCGACACCGATCCATTTATCTTTATTGACATCATTTTTTTTCACGGTCCGATGGAGCATCAGATATTTTCCGTCTTTTTCCAGATAACACAGAGTACTTAAATTTTTCATGGACATCAGGTAATCCCTCCTGCGGCTGACTATTTTACCTGAATTATACTAAAACCCTCCAAGAACTGCAACTATAAGTATTTCTTCAGAATCTGAATCAACCTGTCCACATCGATGGGCTTTGACACATGTTCATTCATCCCGCATGCTTTGCTGTGTTCAATGTCCTCGGAAAAAGCGTCTGCAGTCATGGCAATGATCGGCAGTTCTGCATCCTGGCGGGGAAGCTGACGAATCTTTGTCGCAGCTTCATAACCGCTCATAACCGGCATCCGAATATCCATCAAAATCACATCAAAGTATCCTTCCGGTGACTGCCGGAATCTTTCCACACAGACTTTGCCGTTCTCTGCCCGTTCCAGTTCAAATCCGGCTTCGGACAAAAGCTCCTCTGCAATCTCCCAGTTCAGATCATTGTCTTCTGCCAGAAGGATTCTCTTTCCGAAAAAATGTACGGTCTTTTTCTCTTCCTTTTCTTCTTTTTTCGTCTCATCCAGCATAAAGCGGCTAAGACCGATATACAGATTGGATTTGAACAGGGGCTTGCCGATGAAACCATGAATCCCTGCTTGTTCCGCTTCCTTCTCAATCTCGCTCCAGTCATAAGCAGAGATAATCAGGATTGGAACGTTCTCTCCTAAATGCTTTCGGATCTCTTTGGCCGTCTCCAGTCCATCCATTCCCGGCATCTTCCAGTCCAGAAGAATGATCTCATAGCTCTCTCTTTCTTCATGACGCTTTTTAGCCAGTTCTACAGCCGTCTTGCCGTCAGTCGCCCACTCTGCATCAATACCGATCTCTTTTAAAGAAGAAACCGCACTCAGGCAGAGGTCCTCATTATTGTCCACCACCAGCATTCTCCAGGGCGGAAGGAACATATCTGCTTCCTTTGTTACCGCTTTTTCCAGATCCAGTGTTACACGGAACTCGGTCCCTTTCCCAATCTCGCTCTGCAGTTCGATTGTACCGCCCATGGCATCCACGATACATTTTGTAATCGCCATCCCAAGGCCGGTGCCCTCTGTCCGGTCCACCTTTGCGTTCCTCTCCCTTGTAAAGGTGTCAAAGATGGTCTTTTGAAACTCCGGAGTCATGCCAATACCACTGTCTTTCACCCGGAACACACAGCGCACATAATTCTCTCCCAGAGAGGAATCCCTCTGCTCCAGATAGACATTGATCACACCTCCCTCCGGCGTGAATTTCACCGCATTGGAAAGAAGATTGATCAGAACCTGATTCAGGCGCACGCTGTCGCAATACACTTCCTCCGTCTTTATGTTCTGAATGAAAATATCAAAATGCTGCTTTCTCGACTCGATCTGCTGTTTTACGATATTGACGATACTCTCCATGGTATCATGCAGGGAAATCTGATTCATATTCAAAGTCAGTTTTCCGCTTTCAATCTTGGACATATCCAGTACGTCATTGATCAGACCCAGCAGATGCTTGCTGGAGAGCGTAATCTTGCCAAGACAGTCTTTGACTCTCTCTTTGTCATCGATATTCGCCATGGCAATGGCTGTCATGCCCACAATACCGTTCATCGGAGTCCGGATATCATGACTCATGTTGGAGAGAAACTCGCTTTTGGCTTTGTTGGCATGTACCGCCTCGCGCTCTGCTCTGTTCAGCTCCCGCAGCTGCTGCTGAGACATCCGGTAATACAGCAGGAAGATCATAAGCATAGCCACCAGGATCACACTGCATGCACCCAGCATAATATTCTGCCTCTGAACACCAAGACGATGGATGGCATCATCCAGAGTTCCATAAGGCATGACTGCGATCAGATACCACTCAGAATCCGGCAGCGGAGAGCAGTAAAGATGCCTGTGAAGACCGTCAATCTTGGCCAGCACAGAGTAATCCTCCTTCTTCTCCATAGCTTCCTGAAGCTCTTTTGCATACTGTTCCGGCTCTTTGCCGTTATACGCAGAAAACATCTCCAAAATCCGGTTAAAATAGTTGTCCCGGTATGCTTCTCCGTTCCGTATCACAAAGCTTCCATCCTCATGTATGATGTGACTGTACACCAGCGAATTTTCATTATCCAGTACCAGGGCTTCATTTAAATACTGCATCGGAAGGCCCGCCACCAGCACTTCACTGGTTTTCCCGTTTTTCATGGGATACTTTGCATTGACCACCAGAAGAAGCACCTTCTCTCCCTGCCCGTCGGTCCCGCTGGTTACGCTTTTTTCTTCTTCTCTTAATACATTTAGAAATTCGCCTTCGTCGTAGGCTTCCACAGACTCTCCAAAGATCGTCTCCCACTCCCCGTCGGATGAACAGAAACCAAGGTATGTAAAGCCACGGAGATCTGCATTCTCGGACAGGCGTTCTGTCATCTCATCATAGTTTTCGGTATCCGGCGAAACACTCTTTACAATGCCTTCCACCTGGGAAAGGCGCAGATGGATGATCGCATCGAATTTTTCCTGAAGCTGCCGGCTCATCTCCGACATATAGATCATGCCGATTTCACTGATTGCATCGCCGCTTCGTTCACTCATATATACACTTATCCACAGAAAAATAGCAATGCATAAAGCGATCAGCCCGCAGGCACTGGCTAACAGGAACTGTTTCGTTTGTCTAAACATCAGAATACTCCTTACAATGTTTTATATCGTTTGCTACATCCATTATAAAGGATTCCTTTGATTCTGTCTAACTATATTTTTTCATTTCTTTTTGGAATTTTGTTGTGGAAGGTTTATTTAAGCAGGATCACTTTTCACACTTTTTAGTAATACACCCTGTTCTCAAACACAATCTCAAACTTCCCCTTCTCTGCTCTGATCAGAGACACCGCGCAGTTTTTATGCACGCCTCCTTCCCAGAACCGGGACACCGGAAGTCCCTGCAGGCCGGAAAGGATCCCGCGGATCGCAGCTCCGTGGGATGCCATCAGGATCGTCTTTCCTTCCTGCTTCGGATCTTCCATCACCTGCCGGATAAAGGAAGTTGTCCGTTCTCTCATTTGTTCGATGCTCTCCCCATTGGGCGGCGTATGATAGAGATGAGGGGCTTCGAAGAAGTTGCGAAACTCCGGATCCGGAATATTATAGTCCTCTTCCCGGACCGTCAGCCCTTCGTAATCTCCAAAGCTGATTTCTAAAAGACTGTCTGTTGGAATGATCTCGATGTCCCGGCTGCCTCTGATAATCTCCGCCGTCTTTTTTGCCCGAATCAAAGGGCTTGTATAAATTTTGTCAAAGGGAACATCCAAAAGCCCTTCTGCTGTCCGCCTGGCAAGCTCGATTCCTCTGGCATTCAGCGGAATATCTCCTATCCCCTGCAGCCTCCTTTGCTTATTGTAGTCTGTCTCTCCATGTCGGATCAGATATATTTCCATGGTTTCCTCCTGTTCCAATACCCATGTCCATCTCTTCAGCAACTGCCGGCCACGTTCTGACTGGCAGCCTCTACCGCTCTTTGCATTCCGGATAGGAAAGCTGCTCCTGGCTGGAAGCGGTTGCTTTTGTAAGCTGCAGCACAATCTCACTGAAATACCGCGGACTGACTTCAGACAGCCGGTACAGATGCTCCTTTTTGATCGTATCATAGACATAGCTGCCCCGCTGCACGGTACCGGCCTGGTAAAACTGTGCGCCGTAGACGGTCACTTCCTCGTTCTCGCCTCCCACAAAGCTGCCGGAAAATTCCAGTTCCACACCGATCTTTTGGTCCTCCCGGTAGAAGGTGTAATATCCGCCTGCATCCTGTACGCTTCCCCGGTACCAGCCCAGACTCTGAAGCTTGCCGGACAGAGAAAGTCCATTCAGCAGTTTTCCTCCAAAACGAATCAATTCTGTCTGATCTTTCTCCTCTTCCGTCAGACGATAGACCGGACGGTCCAGCTGTTCCACCGGCTGGATCACTTCGTAGTCAGACAGCTGTTCCTTCCATGCAGACAGTTGTTCCTCTTCCATCTCGATGGGATGTACCAGACCAATCATGGCGGATTCCGGCAATGGATACTCCTCTTCCTCCACCGTGTTGAAACTTCCGTCTTCCATATAACGGAAGGTGTCTTTTAAGATCCCATCCTCATAACAGCCCCAGATCAGGCCGATGGCAAACTGATGCATGACCGGATTTTTCACAAACAGCGTCTCCCATTGTTCCACTTTCCACAGCCGTGCAAAGCCAAGGGCCTGCTCCATGCGAAGTTTCTGATTGGAGACAACCGTCTTCAGCTGTTTTTTCAACAGTTTGAAAGCCGCATTGGCCGCACCTGCTTTGTCCGGCTCATCTCTTTTGCCCGGCGCCGGCAGATTCTTAAGACGCTTTCCATTCTCATCGTATACTTCCAGTTCCAGTGTTGAAGTTAAGACCACCCGGAAGCTTCTGGTACCGTAGTCTACCGTCTGCTCCATTCGCTCATCGAAGCCAAGATCCGGCACAATCCGGTCCTCTAATTCCTCCTTTGTGATGCCAAGCTGACTGGCCGCGTAAGTCAATGCATCCGATGCGGCGGCCTTGACCTGACGGAATTTAAACTTCCTGGATATCTGATCCACTAAAAGCAGCGCCGTAGAACTTCCATTCAGGGCCAGAGCTTTTACTGCTTCCGAAGCCATGGCGCCTCTGGAAACCTTAGGCCACTCCTGAATCTGCGCGTGCAAAAGAGGAATGATCCGTTCTCCGCCGTGGACGGAAGCCGCATAGAGCACCCATTTTTTCTTTGCCTCAGCGTTGGCTTCCAGAAAACGGACGAAAATCTGCTCCATATAGAAAGCCAGCTCCTCCGGATTTAATTCCTGCGAAATCTGAACGGCATCTTTGCTAAACCCTGGTATCGACATATCTGCATAACAGACCATGATCGCCGCCAGGTCCTCCTCTGACGCAAGTGTTCCATCTTTTCTGTGTACCTCTGGCAGCGGCTTATCTTCCTGATAGATCCAGGAAATCTTTCTTTTTTTGCCGCCTTTTAAGATTTCTTTTACCAGATCTTTCTGTGTCTTTTCATTCTTATCTTCTGCAGCTTTTGTCTCAAAACCAAGACAGTCTGCCAGAAGTTCTTTTATCTTTTTGCTTTTCTCTTTTTCGTATGCCTCTTTTAGCACTTCTGAATACTGCTTCGCACCCCAGCGCCCGAGAACCTGCACAGCCATCTCCCGCTCCTTGGACTTTTTGGAGGCCAGCATCTGTAAAATCTCCGGCTCCCACTCTTTTCGGCTTTCATAGACAGCCGTCAGAATCTCCCGCACCTGCTTGGCGCTGTCTGCCGCACAGGATAAAAGCTCTTCTTTATATTCGGCTCCGTATTCATCCATAACCCGGATACACAAAAAGCGAACGATGGCACTGCCGTCTTTCGACAGACGGATCAGTTCCGGTCCCCACTCCTTATTCTTCAGGCGCATTACCATCACACAGTCATTGATAAAACTGTTCTTTTCCTTCTCAGCATAAAAGCTGTCATAGATACCGCTTAAGGCTTCCAGCTGATAGCTGACTGGCACATGCTCTGCCTCAAATACCTGAAAAATCTCCCCGATCGTGGCCCGGTCAATCTTCTGGTATGTTCCGTGCCAGTAAGAAACAAAATATCTGGCTCTCATGCAGAGACCTTCCAGCACGACTGCTCTGCGGTACAGCTGCTGATCCAGACCGTTCTTTTTCAGGGAATAGATCTTGGAACAGTTTCTGGTGTTATAGTCATAGTTGTTTCTCCAGTCTTTTACAAAGGGATAGAGTACCGAAAGTTCTGCCTCACCCTGAAGATACTGCCTGGCCTCCTTCCTGCCGTTGGTATAATGACTGGTCAGCTCTTCCGAAAGCTTTGCACAGAATTCCCCTTGTCCTAAGCTGCTCAGCTCCTGGTAAAGAGTCGGGTTCACCCCCTTAGTCACGGCCAGCAGGCTCTGATACTCCTCGGAGGTCAATTTGGTGATCAGATTGCGGACCACCTGCGGGTGTTCCCTGATGATGCGCTTGACCGGACTGCCAAATTTACAGTTTTTCAGACACCAGACCATATAATCCTCTTTTGGGATGGGCATCTGCTCTTCAAAGTCTTTGATATGGGCAAAAAACCACGCAGAACCACCGATTTGCAGACAGATTGAGAGCACCGCCGTCCGTTTCTGACAATAGTCCATGGCCATGGCAAGATGAAGAAAAGGCCGGCACATGGCAGAATGATCCAGCGCCAGAAAAGCGGCAGCTGAGAGCATGGACAGCAGATATTCGGATATCCGCGTCTTTTGAATTACGGCAAAAAGTTCTTTGGAAACGGACTCTTTTTCCGAAGCGGTTCTCAAAAACCGTTTCATCTGTTCCAGATCTTCCTCCGGCGGTGCTGCCCCATCAAACAGATTTTGGATGCTGTTCACCAGATTGTCTTCGAGAAAATCTACGGTCTCCTGGATCCTTAACTGCATTTCCTTTTCTTCGCTGTGACCCGGAAGCAGTTTCCTGATGATGTTCCCGGACTTTTCAGATGGCTTGCTGTAATACAAAGACATGGCGGCCAGCAATACCTTGGCATTGTCGTTTTTGCTGCTGCACAGTTTCATAGCCTCCCACAGAACCTGAGGCGATTTTTGTTCCAGATTGGACAGGGCCCCTTTGAGTCCGTAAATATTCCAGACGATCCCCTCCGCCCTGATGGCTGCCGCCTGTGCAGGGCTTAGATACTCTTGGTATGTATGCAAATTCCAGCCATAGTTCACCAGAATATAATAGGCTGTGGATCCTCCCACCGCTGCCGTAAAACGAACAAAACGCCCAAGTTCTTCCTGGCGGTTGCGTTTCAGACAGTGATTGATGTATTTTCTGCACTGGCCTGTGGCCTCTTTTCCAAGTTCCGAAAAATCCTGCAGCTCTGCCCCGCCAAGCAGCGCCGGATCTTCTGCGCTGTCCAACTCCAGATATATTTTGGACAATGCATCGTTTTTTGGGGTCAGCTGCAGAAGCTCCAGCGCACGCACAAGCTCCTGCCGACTACGTTCTTCACCTAAATTCATACTCTGCTTCTCCTCATCATGATTTTACAGCATCTCTGCCGCTGTTTTTATGTTTCCTGCGCTTCTCTCATGGCGCAGAGTGCCAGATCACAGGACAACTTTTCCTGACATGCCTGCAGATAGACGTCCAGACGTCCGGCCGCTTCCAGAATGGGGGTCAAAGAAAAATCCATCCGATGCCTTTTTTCGCCCAGACACCGGCTCATATCCGCAAGTTCTTTTCCCGCTCCGTGAAGTCCCAAACACTCCCCGTCCTCTGAAAGCCTGGCTGTCTGTTCCTCCTGATCTTCTCCTGCAGAATACAGACCGCTGACAAACAGATCCGACATCTGTTCTTCCACTTCCTTCAGATACTGTTTCATGCTCCAAAGGATCTTTCTGGAAGGTTTGGATCTGCTGTCTGAATGGACCTGCTGTACGGTTTCATCTGCTTTTTCTGCCGCACATTCTGCCTCGTCCAAAAAAACCTCAATCGGGTACAGACACATCCTTCCCTCTTCGTCCAGATACAAGGCACCAAAGAAGACCATTATTTCACGTGGATGTTTTTTTAACCTTTGCTCTAAGCGTTCCAGAAGCTGGATGGTCAGCCGCTCCTCTTTTTTATATTTCAGTGAAAGAAACAGCGGCCTTTCCTGCCGGTCATAAAGACACCAGGAAAACCTCTGCTCCACCGGATCGAACAAAGCCTCCCCCCAGCGGACTGCCCCCACAAGGGCCAGACGCTCTCTTCGGCCAGAGGCACGGTTCTTTGTCATCCGGCCGCTTTGCATCGTTCCTCCAAACTGTTCCAAAAGAAGTTTCTCATAATCCCAGCTGATCTGCGCTTTGACTCCTTCCATCAGAAAGCTTCTCGTACCCAGAACCTCTCCTCTGGACTCCTTGCTTACGGACAGGCGCCCCCCGGCTGCAGCCTTTCCGTGGTGCAGTTCAAATTCCAGATTTTGGAGCTGCTCCCGGTTGCAGGGAAGCCCCCAGGGCGCCAGACCGCTGGCACTATACGGCCTTCTTTTTACGCCTTCATAGAAGACCGGTCGGGCATCCGTCCAGGTATACCACTGTCCTTTGTCCGGTTCCAGAAAATAATAAATCTCCCCTTCATAACCGGTACCGCTGGAAAAGGTCCTTGCCCCCATCCCCACCAGATGCAGCCTGCCAACCGGCTCATAGACGTCCCGGAAAGTCCCCGCCAAAGCCCGGATTTCATCCTGACTGCCGGCCAGGGAAAGAGAGGAAGCCCTTCTGTAAATCCAGAGAAGCTTTTTAAGAAGCTGTTCTCTTTGAAATACCGCCGACCGGGAAAAATACTGCCGGTATCCGGATGCCGCTTCCCTCAGGGGACTTTCCAGGGCCGCAAGCTCTGTCCGGTGAACGATCACCGCCAGCCGCTCCAGGCTCTTTGTCACCTCAAAAGACTGTCTGGAAAGCCCGGTCCCCATCTGATGAACCACAGATTCTATGACACTTTCGCATACCTTTTGTACCTCCGCCGCTTCCCAGATATGCTCCTTATCCCCCAGCTCTTCCAGGTCTTCTTTTCGGATCTTTCCTTTCAGAAGCTGATAGAGCAGGACCGCCTGTGCCTTATGCGGACACAATTCCCTGCTTTTGCAGGTACAGGTGGAGTAAGCAAAAGGTTCCAGCAATTTTACCGTGGCCTTCTCCCAGGGCAGCGTCACCGTCACCACAGAACTTTCTTTTAAAGGCGGCAGTTCCCCTGTGCGCACATGGTCCAGAAACTGCTGATAACGCCTGCCCTTGCAGGCCTTCTTCAGACGGTCTGCCGGCAATTCCAGAAGTTCTGTAAAAAGCCCCGGCCCTTGTTCGACATCGTTTTTCTGGCTGTCCTCTTTGGTCTCTTTGGCAGCACTTTCTTTTGTTTCTCCCTGAAGTTCTTTTTCGATCTCCTGCTTCAGCCACAGGATCGCTGTAATCGTATGTCTGCAAATGCTTCTGGAAGGACAAGAACAGCTGCTCTCGCCAAGGGGCAGACGGATCGTACAGGTCTCTTCTTTTAATTTTACTTCTGCCTGTGCACCGCTCCAGGCAACCGAAAGGTCCTCCTGTTCCAGGTCCTTATAAGCCCGCTTCACAGTTCCTTTGTTGCACAGTCCCGTCAGATAATCATCGTCTGCATGACTTATTATTTTTTTCAGTTCGTCCATGGCACCTCAACCATTCATAATCTTTCCCATAAAATCTCCCAGTGCCTCCGGAGTCATCGCTCCCACATGGGCTCCCAGATCTGCAAGCTTCTGTGCGGTATGACGGTCATAGACCGGATTGGCCTCCATGTCCAGAGCCGTCAGACAGATCAGCTTGGCCCCGCTCTCGATGATCCCCCGGCTCACTCCCAAAAGTCCTGCCACACTGCCGCCCTCGCACAGATCGGACACCAGCACCACCATGGTCCGGTGAGGATTGTCGATCAGCGTCTCACAGTACTGCAGCGCCCCCGTGATATAGGTCCCGCCTCCAAGCTGAATGCTCATAAGCGTGGCCACCGGGTCATCCAGATGACTGCTCAGATCCACCACCTGCGTGTCAAAGATAACCAGCCTGGTGTCCAGCATCGGAAGCCTGGCAAAGATCCCGGCCATCACTGCACTGTGAATGACAGAATCTAACATGGACCCGCTCTCATCCACCGCGATCACCACTCTCCACCGGCTGTACCTCCTGGTCCTTCCATGAAAATACACCTGTTCCAGCAGAATCTGTTCCTTGTCCTGATCGTAATGCTTTAGATTTCTCCGGATCGTCTTCTGGATATCCAGGTTCCGGATCGACCGGACCGGATTTTCTGCATTGCGGTCAATCTTTCCCAGCAGAGACCTTCGAATATCCTGATTTAATTTTTTTGCGATCTCCTCCGCCACCTGCTTTACAATTCTTCGGGCAGTGTCCAGCACATCCCCTTTCATCAGGTGCTTCAGCTGCAGGATCGTCTTTAAAAGCTCCTGGTTCGGTTCCAGCTTCTCCAAAACTTCCCGGTCGGTCAAAAGTTCCGTCATCCCATAGCGATCCAACGCATGCCGTTCTAGAATCTCCACCGTCTCTTTTGGAAAAAGTTTCCGGATACGGGTGATCCAGGTGACCGCTGTCAGACGGCTGGCCTCTGTCCCTCCCTGCCTGCGCACATCCTCTCCCTGCTCCCGGTTATAGAGAAAGTCAAGCGCCTCCTCCAGATCCATGCAGGAGATTCCGTTTTCCAGGCAGGCACCTTCTTCAAAATTCAGCTGCTTTTGTGCATAGCTTCCGAGGATCAGCCGCCACCTGTTTAACTGACTTGTATGCTCCGCCATGTTTCTGTCCGCCCTCTCTTTCATCGTCTTTGCCAATCAGTTCTGTTCCGACATGCGCCTGGAGGCATACGCATCCAGAATCTCCCCATACTCGTACTCCAGAGCCGATACCACTCTTCCTCTTAAAAGTTCCTGCTTTGTTCTTCCGTGCAGAGCAGCCGCCTTCCCCGCGATCCGATCAATCTCCAACGGGGTAAAATATCCGAAAGCCTGTCGAAGTTCCGGCAAGAGCATCATAAACTCCTCCGCCAAGAGCCCTGCCAGCAGTTCGTCAATCATATCAAGAAAGTGCTCTTTCACAAACACAAAATCCCGGGCTGTAAAAAAAAGCCCCCTCAAAAACGCCGCGCTTTTCATCCGCATCTTTTCTGTCCCCTGCAGATATCCGGACGCTGCTTTTCGAATCGCTTCTTCATAACTTCCGTCATAACCATAGAGAAGTCCCAGCACGGTTCCTTCTAACCCCGGCTGGATCCCGGACTGGTGAGCCAGACGGTCAAAAGCCTCCAAAAGCACCTGTCTAAGATGACCAAACTTTGGTCTCCCGGTAATCTGGTACAGGGAAAGACAGCTTTCCATACATTCCTGCAGCTGTTCCTCCTTGACTCCGGCCATGGACGGCAGAAGCTGCAGAATCTTTTGAAAACAGGCGCCTATCAATCCTTCCAGTTCCAAAGAGTCTTTCACCTGGTAGAGTTCCTGCAGTTCGTACAGCATACGAAGATGAGAAAAACCCTCGGCGAGAGAAAAAAAGTCTCCGTCTGACGCCAGGACCTCTTTCATATGCCGCCCCATTCCTGCCTGCTCTTCCAAAAAACCCATCAAAAAACCCGTGGCCAGAAGACGGGCTGCTTCCCGGCTGTTCCGGCTCTTTGTAAACTCCCGCACAAGGCGGGTCCTGGAAGCTTCTTCCACCGTACCGCCCAGCGTAGATACATCCACAAGCGCCGAGAGTACCTGTCCGGAAAACCGGCAGATCCAGATCTCCCGAATCCGGCTGTTGTCCTTCCGGTTCAGAAGATCCGCTCCTTTTTTTCTTTTTGCAAAACCGGTCCCTAAAAATTCTGTCTGATACAGAAAACGGCTTGTATCCAGATGCTTTTTTTTCGTAAACAGCTCCAAAGTAACTTCCTGCTGCCCAGCCTCCTGGATCTTCAGACCGAATTTTTTACACTGTTTCTCAAAATCCATAAGGAGCGGCGGCCGCAGCGCATCCTGACACAGCTTTCCTATCTGTTTTCCTGTATTCAGCTCCTTTAAAATCCGAAGAGACAGATCGGTAGACGGACTGCACTCCCCTTTTACAAAAGAGGACAAAGCCGCATCCCGCAGTTCATAGAGTCCCGGCTCCTGCTTGCCCCGAAGGGCCGAAAGTCCTTCCGCCATGGAAAGGGCACAGATCACATCATAGGAAGAAAGGCTCTCCTTTTTTCTGCGTGCCTGGCGACCTGCACTCACCAGCTGATGGAGCACGGCTTCTTTATAAGCGCCCTCTGGTGTCCCGCTTTCCAGCAGACGCTCCCAGACAAGCTGATAAAAGCCCGGAGACTGCATACCGCTGGCATAGCCGTTCAAAGCATCCGCCGCTTCCATCGAATAGGCCAGGGGATAGACCCCCTGATCCTGCTTCTCCAGCCGATGAAGCTTTACCGGCTCTCCCTGGTAGCACAGCGCATCTTTTTCCTGCTTTAAAAATCCCAGAATCCCGTATGTATGAAAACCGCCGGTCACCACAAGAATCCGTTTGTAAGTCCTGGAAGCTTCCGCGATCTGTTCCGCCATGTACCGCTCTCTTAGCAAAGAGCCGTCCTCTTCCAGCTCTTCTCTTGGCGTATGTTCTCTGGAAAGCCTGCAGTAATTTCCCATCTGCCGAATGAAATCCCTGGTGGACAAAAAAAGTCCTCCGATCTCGAAATATTTTTCCCAGAGTTCTTCAAAGCTGCGAAGCCCTGTCTTCTCCCGCAAAAGCTCCAGATACCGGCTTCTAAACAGCAGATAGTCATCATTATACGTCTGCTTTTCTCTTTCCGTGCGGATCCCCCGGTTCTCTTCTGTCCCAATCAGGATTTCCCCGTAGGGCAGATCGATGAATTTTGCGGGAATCTTCCTTTGTTCTGCCTCCCGCAGGGCCACAAGCTCCGGCGAGCAGTCCAAAAAGGGATAGTAGCATTTGTAATCTTCTTTTTCTTCGCTCAGTAGCCCCTTTGTATCCTTATAAAAATAATACAGTGCCACCGGAGCCTTTGTATCCGGATGTGCCAGAACGGCTGCCTGGTCCTGGGCATTCTTTGGTCCCTCCACCAGAATGCAGTCTGGTTCATACTCCCTGACTGCCCGCTGCAGATGATAGGCACAGACCGGGCTGTGATGGCGGACAGGAACATACACAACCGAAAGCCCTGGATCATACAGATTTACTTCAGATATTTCCTCGCCTCGTAGTAGCTGTTCCATAGCTGCCCTTCTTTTCCTCCTTTATCCCGCACCACAGTCTGGAAATAACTTCTAAGCTTTTCCAGATCATCCTGATTCTCTTTCTGGACTGCACCTACCAGATTCTGTACCAGGCACCCCAGATCCATCTGGGAATCTTTGTAATAATACGCCGTCATCATCGTCTGATAGTAAACCGATACCGCTTCCGCCGTACTCATGACAGAAGCCGGACGGTCGATGCGGTGCCCCATGGAGGATACCCCTTCCCGGAGTTCATGATAGGTGGACGCAAGAAGTTCTGCCACATCTTCATCCACCGGCATATCAATCTGGCTTGCTTTTGCAAGCTCCTGCACCTCACTGATTATGATCTGCTTTTCCAAAGCCACATCCCGTACCGGCATCACCGTCTCAAAATTAAAACGGCGCTTCAAAGCACTGCTCATCTCATTGACGCCTTTGTCTCTGGTGTTCGCCGTGCCGATGACATTAAAACCTGCTCTGGCAAAAAGAAGTCCGTCTTCCCCAAGCTCCGGCACATTCAGCACTTTATCGCTCAGCACACTGATCAGGCTGTCCTGAATCTCCGCCGGAGTACGGGTGATCTCCTCAAAGCGGGTCAGAATCCCCTGCTCCATGCCCACATAGAGGGGCGAGGGCACCAATGCTTCCCTTACCGGTCCCTTTGCCAGCAAAAGAGCATAATTCCAGCTGTACTTGATCATATCCTCCGTAGTTCCCGCCGTTCCCTGGATCGTATTGGTGCTGGTTCCGCTGATGGCCGCTGACAGGAGTTCCGAAAGCATCGTCTTTGCTGTGCCCGGCTCTCCCACCAGCATCAGTCCCCGGTTCCCCGCCAGTGTGATGATGCACCGCTCCACCAGGGCATCATTTCCCAGATATTTCTTCCGGACAAAGATCTCTTCTCCTTCCCACACAAGGGGCTCCCGGCTGCCCAGAATAAATGTCCTGACCGCACGGGGAGACAACTTCCAGTTGACCGGCCGTTTCCCCGTATCCAGCGCCTCAAGCGCTTTCAGCTCCCGCTCATACCGCACCTCCACCGGCGGCTTGATCTCTGCCTTACGCTCCATACTTCTTATCTCCTCTCTGCTTCTGTACCTCTTATGTTTATTTTACCGCTGACTTTGCCGTAAGTCAAACATACTTTCTGTTGATTCCCGCTCTGCCCGCCGAAACAACACATATCCAGTCAGAAATAAAACTGCCAAAAGTCCGATCCCGACCCGGGAATTCCCGCTCAACTGGGCCGCCGCCCCCACGAGCAGCGTCCCCATAAACGCTGCCCCCTTGCCAAAGATGTCATAAAACCCAAAATATTCCGCTGCCTGATTCTTTGGTATGATCTTGGTATAGTATGACCGGGACAAAGCCTGAATGCCTCCCTGAAACACTGCTACACAGACAGCGAGAAACCAAAATTCCCACGCATGTGTCATCCGTACGGCGAAAAGTACAATCCCCAGATATCCCAAAATCGAGATTCGGATCAGCCTGCTGCTGTCGAACTGCTTTGCCAGTATGCCGAACACAATCGAACAGGGAAACGCCACCACCTGCATCAAAAGAAGGGCCAGCATCAGGTCTGTATCCGAAATCCCCACATCCTTTCCATAAGCGGTTGCCATATCAATGATTGTATAGACTCCGTCAATATAGAAAAAGAAGGACGCCAGAAACCAGAAAATTTTCCTGTCTTTTTTCACTTCCGACAATACTCCGGCAAGCCTTGCGAAGCTTTCTCTGACCGGATGTTCCTTCCGTTCCACATAGCAGGTCTGCTCGAAACTTCGAAGAAGCGGAACGGTCATCAAAAACCACCACGCCGCATTCAGAAGAAATACCGCTGCCATGGCCTGATGGGTTCCCAGCCCCAGAGGGCCGGACCAAAGCACCAGAAAAATGCTGAGTACAAATGGAATACAACTGCCGATATAACCCCAGGCGTAACCATGGGCAGAGATCTGATCCATCCGCTCTTTTGTCGTCACATCTCCCAGCATGGAATCATAGAAAGTCAGACTCCCCTGATATCCCACTTTTGCCAGCACATAGATTCCAAGAAAAAGGAGCCATCCTGCCGGCAGAGACAGCATGGCACACCCAGCCACTCCCACTCCCATAAAACAGGCGAACACCGGCTTTTTAAATCCCCGGATGTCCGCCACTGCACCAAGTACCGGTCCAAGCACTGCCGCCAGAATGGTAACCAGAGAACTGGCATATCCAAAATACGCGGTGGAATCCGCCGCCGACATGCCCGTTCCCTCTGCCACATTTTTAAAATAGATCGGAATCACTGTGGCTGTCAGCATGACAAACGCCGAATTTCCCACATCGTACAGTACCCAGTCCTTCTCCTGTCTTGTCAATGATATCATATAGACTCCTCATAGTTCTGATACAGCCGGTCGGAAAGAAGGCCCCCCGACTCCAACACTCTGCTGTATTTTTGAATCTCATCTGCAGCCGTTAAGACCGCATGTTCCATGCGATCCCTTAAAAACCGGTCACTCTCGCCGCAGACTTCATGCACCTTGCCGTCCATAATCAGACCGCCGATACCCTTATCTTGCCCCGATACCCGGGAAACTATTTTCAGAGCCAGTCTTTTTATCGGATTGCGGCAGACAAAAAATCCGATCACCATACGAAACTGCCGGATGCACACAGCAATCTGGGCCGGCGTAACACCCTCAAACATTCTGGCGATCTGCTGCCTGGTATGTTTTCTGCTGAGCAGATGGTGCACCGGAACATAGGTCAGCGGCTCGTGCCCGTTCAGTGTCATCAGATACCGGTCAAACTCCGTCTCTATCGTCAGATGTCCAAGACCCTTTTCTTCCATATAAAGGTTTACAAAAGGATGACACTCATTGTCCAGTATAAAATGGCACAAAAAGCCATACAGATATGCCCGAAGTGCCGGGTCCTGATCCTTCCGGTAACAGGTCCTTCCCCGGTCAAAAAAGTCCGCGGCAGTCTCTTTGTGCATGACAACGCCATACTGATTGATGCGGTTCTTCTGGAACGGATAATAATAAAATAAAAGATCCGGCCCGTGAAGCCCCAGTAAAAATGCATCCTTTCCCTGACAGATTTCCTTTCTGATCCTTCCCGGCAGTTTATGAAAAACCTTTTTCCCGAACACATAGTGGGCATAGGTTGCTGGCATGACTTTATCCTCCTCGTTCATAGTTCTGATTTCTTTTTTTGTTTCAGTATAGCACAATTGGCTGCTTCTGCATATGATGAAGTGTAAATAGTTTTTGGAGGTTATCTTCATGGGTGACTTAAGTTCAAGAAACGGTTGCGGCTGCGGCTGCGACAACAACTGCGGATGCTGCTGCACCGGCGGCGGCAACAGCGGAATCTTCGGCGGAAGCGGATGCGGATGCCTGATTCTCATCCTTCTGCTCTTCTCCTGCTGCGGCGGCGGATTTGGCGGCGGCAACAACTGTGGCTGCGGCGGCGGCTGTGACAGCGGATTCGGCGGAGACAGCTGCTGGTGGATCATCCTGCTTCTGCTCTTCTGCGGCGGCGGATTCGGCGGCAGCAACAACAGTAACTGCGGCTGCAACTGCGGATGTAACTGTGGCTGCAATAACAACTGCGGATGCTAAAAGACCACCGGGGCGTCATATACCATGACGCCCCATCCAGCCAAAGATCCGGTACGATTCCGGCCCCGGAAATCGCATGATTTCCGATGACCGTTCATATATTGAAGAAAGACGCAGGGAGCAATCTGCCATGACATTCGATGAAGTAATCCTTCCAAAAGAGCTGCAGATGCTCAAAGCTTTCCTGCCCTTTCTTCCTTCCAGCATGCAGAAAATGCTGGCAATCTACATCAAATGGGTGGAACTTCAGAAAACCATCGAATATTTTAGCCAGAATCCCCCCATCCAGAAATCTCCAGATATGGGGAATCTGATGCAGTGTATGAAAGGACTGCTCCCTCCGGAGGAACAGTCCCAGATGGAGCAGTTTGCTGATATTTTTGAAAATATGGATATGTACCGGGATATGTTTGAAGGCTTTTCCTCTGCCTTCACAGCCGGTCAAAAGGAGGACAGTACATGAATATACCGGAATGGTTTCAGGACCCGCGCATCAAGAACATCGCTCCTGCCAAGCTCACGTTTCTCTTAAAACTGGCGGAACAAATCGAAGGAAAAAATCAAAAACAGGCCATGCCGATCCTGTTCGGCGCAGTGGCGTCCGCCAGCAGACAGAACCTGCAGTTTACACCGGAAGAATTTCAGATGATCTTCGAGATCATGAAGGAAGGAAAGAGCGAGGAAGAAAAAAGGAAGATGGATGAGACACTTCAAAAGGCTCAGAAAATGATGCGGAAGGGAAGCTGACCTCCCTTCCGCCCTTTGCTGTTATGCCGCCTGCTGCCAGAAAACAGGCGGCAGATCTTTTGCTTTATTTTTCGCTTATCCGTCAGAATTCAGCCTGAAACGCTTTGATACAGTTTCCTGCCGCAGAACGGTCCAGCACTGCAAAAATCACGGTCTCAAAAACTCCCGCGAAATCTTCGTACAGAAGTTCCTTCCACCACCGGGCAATCTTCTTCGGGTCGTTGCGAAACACACCGCAGCCATAAGCCCCGAGAATCAGATGTTCACAGCCCTGCCATGCAAAAATGGCAAGAGACAGCTTCATACGGCGCCTCATGACTTCCTCTGCCAGAACCGTATCCTCCCCTTTTAACAGAACCTGCCCCATATTGACCGCCGGCAGGGTCAGGACAGAAGCCGTCACCGGCTGTTCCAGAAGACAAAATCTCTCATCCCGGAAAAAAACCACATCCGGAGAAAAAATAGCATGATCAGTATACATCATAGAGCGAAAAGCCCGATTTTTTACATAATACTCCTCATGGGCAAGCTGAGTCCGGTACAGGCAGCTGGACGCAGCCAGACTTTCCTCCTGAGCCTTGGCCCCGTTGATAAATCCGCCGCCCGGATTTTTCGCACTGGCAAAATTCAGAATAGATGCCGGTTTCCCTTCCCCAGTCAGCCGAAGAATCGCTTCCACCGAAGAACTGTTCCAGGTCATAAAAGCAGTCTTTTTATTCTGATCTTCTCTGGTTTTTCCATACTCCTTTAAAATCTGCTCCCCCTGTTCAGGCGTCAAAAGAAAGCTTCCTTTTACAGCGTGTGCCTGTAAATCTTTGATATCCACACGCACTTTGTTTACCTCATAATACCCCCGCTCCATAATCGTCAACGTCTCTTTGGCCGTCGCTTTTCTATCCATAAAAATTCCTCCTCCTGAAAAATTCTACATCTGCTTTTTAAATTTTCGTTCTTTATTACTATGCTGTCAGCTTCTTGAATTTGATTTGAAAAGCGTTTTGTAATCACTGACTGCCGTTTTCGGAAAAATCTACTCTTTTGTATGGGTATTGATATACTGAAGATTGGTCTTGGAGTAAAAAATCTTCTGGCTGTGATACAGCCCGTAATACCCGGACTCCAGATAGCTGATACACACAGACAGAAGGAAAAACGGCATTCCTTCAAATCCAAACAGTTCAAAACTTAGAAGCAGGGAAGAGATGGGACAATTGGTCACGCCGCAGAATACGGATGCCATGCCGCATGCCGCCGCCAGAGACGGGGACATCCCTGTCACCTGCCCAAAGAGGCAGCCAAAAGTGGCCCCGACAAACAGAGACGGCACAATCTCTCCTCCCCGATATCCGCTCCCCAAAGACACTCCGGTAAAGACCATCTTCAAAAGAAATGCCCCTGCGATCACTTTTCCTTCCATGGCAAGCTCGATCACTGGCATCCCGGCTCCCAGATAATCGGTCGTCCCCAATAACACCGTCATAAGTATCACCAGGCATCCTCCTGCTGCTGCCCGGAACCACTCGTTGGGAATCCATTTTTTATACAGATGCTCCATTTGATGCAGCATGGTACAGAACAATATGCTGACTCCCGCACAGCACAAGGCCAGCACAATGACCAGCAGCGCATTTTTCCAGCCAAACGCTGCCACAGACGGAAGTGTAAAGTGCTCTCCGTGAGCGCCTAAAAATTCTGCCATTTCTTTCGCGGCCAGTGCCGCCACACAGCAGGGGACCAGCGCCGCATACTGCATGATTCCCACATTGGTCACTTCCATGGCAAAAATGGTCGCCGTTAAGGGAGTACCAAAAAGCGCCGAAAATCCTGCGCTCATCCCGGACATAATCATAATCCGGTGATCATATTCTCCAAGCTTTAACCATTTTCCAAGGGTTCCTGCCACACTCCCTCCAAGCTGCAGTGCCGCTCCTTCCCGGCCTGCGGAGCCGCCGAATGCATGGGTCAGCACGGTGGAAGCCACAATCAGAGGCGCTGTCCGAAGGGGAATAAAAGCGCCTGACTGGATGCCTTCCAGCACCCGGTTGGTACCGGTCTTATAAGGATCCAGACGATACATGCCCACAATCGCAAGGCCGGCAGCAGGCAGCAGATACAACATCCACGGATGGCTGACCCGGTAATCCGTCACCAGCGTAATGCTTCTCCCGAACAATCCGCCCAGTACCCCCAGCAAAGCTCCTGTCATTCCTGCCAGCACCAGCCATCTCACCAAAAGCCATATCCTGCCTGCACAGATCTCCACAAATTTTTTCACACCAAACCACGCTCCCTGTTTTTTCACTCCTCTCCATTATCCCTTTCCCGCAAGGTCCTGTCAAGATTTTCTTAGCGCTTTATTAACATGTGATCGGGAGCAGCGGAAATTCTAGCCCTGCAGGCACATCGGTCCTTGTCCTGCCTGACACCGCGAATTTTTCCAAAAAACCCATAAAGGAACCTTTGTACCAGACAAGCGTACAGACAGTGTAAAATAAACAAAAAGGGACCGCCGCATACACGACAGCCCCTGCCTCTTTCTTTTTATGCTTCCGCAGCTCTCGCTGCCACTTCTTTCTCCTGTACATCCGAAGGAGCCTGCTCGTAACGGGCAAATTCATAGGAATATACGCCGCTTCCTCCGGTCATGGAACGAAGATCCGTGTTGTAGCCGAAGATCTCCATCATCGGCACATCTGCCACTACCTCGGTCTTGCCTGCGCCTGCCGGGTTCATCCCCAGCACACGGCCTCTTCTCTTGTTCAGGTCGCCCATAACATCACCGGTATACTTGTCGGGCACCAGTACCGTCATGGTGGCAATCGGCTCTAAGAGTACCGGAGATGCCTCCATAAAGCCTTTCTTAAATGCCTGCACTGCAGCCGTCTTAAACGCCATCTCAGAGGAATCCACCGGATGATAGGATCCGTCGTAGAGTACGGCCTTTACGCCCACCACCGGATATCCGGCCAGAGGACCTTTGGTGACGGAATCCTGAATTCCCTTTTCCACTGCCGGGAAGTAGTTCTTCGGCACGGCACCACCCACAACCATCTGATCGAACACATAGGGGCTCTCCAGATCGCCGGAGGGCTCAAAGGTCATCTTGACATGACCATACTGTCCGTGTCCGCCGGACTGCTTTTTATACTTGTATTCCACGTCCGATTTTTTCCGAAGAGTCTCGCGGAATGCTACCTTTGGCTTATCCAACTCCACTTCTACTTTGTACTTCTCTGCCAGAGTGCTGACAATCACAGACAGATGCTGGTCGCCCATGCCGTAGAGAAGGGTCTGACGGTTCTCCGCGTCATTGACCGCCTTGATCGTCAAATCTTCATCCATCATCTTCGCCAGTGCCTGGGAGATCTTGTCTTCGTCGCCCTTCTTCTTCGCTCTGTATGCCATATATGTATAGGGCTTGGAGATCTCGGTCTTGCCGAACACCACCGGAACTGCCTTGGTGGACAGGGTGTCGCCGGTCTTGCAGTTTGCCTTACCGATGGCGCCGATATCACCTGCATGAAGCTCACTCACCTCAATGGGTTTGTTGCCCCGCATCATATAAAGCTTGTTCAGCTTCTCCTCGGTCTCCGTGGAGGAATTGTAAAGGGTATCATCGGACTTGATAACGCCGGAACAAACCTTAATCAGAGAATATTTTCCGATAAACGGGTCTGCGATGGTCTTAAAGACATAAGCAGACTTTGCCTTTGAGAAATTATAATCCGCCTGGAAGATCTCATTGGTCTTGGTGTTGATGCCCGCGCACTCCTTCTTATCCGGAGACGGCAAAAGCTCCACTATATCATTTAACATATTGTGAATATTGCGAAGTTCGGTACTTGAACCCATGGATACCGGGATAATGCTTCCATCATCCACATTCATCTTCATGGCTGCACGGATCTCTCCCACAGAGAACTCATCTCCAGCAAAATAACGCTCCATGAATTCTTCGCTGGTCTCCGCCACTGCATCCATCATTGCTTCCCGGTAAATATCCAGATTCGCCTGGCAATACTCCGGAATCTCACAGTCTTCTCTCTCTCCGATGCCGGTAAAACGGCGTCCTGCCATCTTCATGACATTGACATAGCCTACAAACTTTTCGTTCTCACGGATCGGCTGATAGAACGGTGCGATCTTCTTGCCGTAGCGCTCGGTCAGCGTCTCCACCACCTCACGGAAGGAAGCATTGTCCACGTCCATATCGGAGACGAAGAACATCCGGGGCAGCTTGTATTTCTCGCACAGCTCCCATGCTTTCTCTGTCCCGACTTCCACGCCTGCCTTACCGGATACTACAATCACAGCCGCGTCAGCCGCCGCCACTGCCTCTTCCACTTCTCCGACAAAATCAAAAAATCCGGGAGTATCTAAAATATTAATCTTTGTATCTTTCCAGATAATCGGTACGACAGAAGTATTGATGGAGAACTTGCGTTTCATCTCTTCCTTATCATAGTCACTGATGGTCGTTCCATCGGTCACCTTTCCAATCCGTCCGGTCAGGCCGGATACATACGCCATCGCTTCGACCAGGCTGGTCTTGCCGCTCCCGCCATGTCCTAAAAGAACCACGTTGCGGATACTGTCTGTTGTGTACACGTTCATTAGCAATCTCCTCCAATACATTTTGTCATCCTGCAGTCAGAGACTGAAGGATATTCACAAAGGGAAAAACCGCTTCGTTTAACCCTTCTGTTAGAATTATACTAAAACATTGAGAAAATAGCAAGGATTTTAGAAAAGTTGAACGGTTACAAATCCGGTTCATCCTCCGGTGATTTCACATCGGATGTTTTCCATGCTCCGGCCACTGCTTTCTTTCTGATACAACCCTGTTCCTATTCCTTTTTTGATCCGTTCACAGGCGAATCCATATCTGAGAACACATTTGTCATACACAGGTTATGCCTTTCATTTTCCCAGCATAAGGTAAATTGGTCCAACGGAAAAAACAGAGCGCATATGCCCTGTTTTTTCCACATTTCTCAGCAGATGCTGTATCAGATCTCTGTATCGGGAGCCACTTTCCTGCAGAGTTCTTTTTTCAGCATAAAACACACCGGCAGCAGAATCATGCAGATCAGCAGCGCATAGAACAGAGAGATCGCAGCCACGCTCAGATCCAGAAAAAGCCAGCCGATATTGTCCAGTTCCGACCAGTCCAGAGAGCGGATGCTGTTGGATATCCCGATCAGAAAACAGATCCCTCCGAATACAGACGCCGTCCCCATCACCATATTCACAGACAGCAGACTTTCCCGGTACTGAGACGTCTCATATTCCCTCTTTCCAAAGGCAACTAAAAACGCTCTGCCGAAAGCCTGGAAGGATCCCGTGACAAACAGGATCAGAATACAGGGAAATACAAGAAATTCCAGCGTAATCGGGTCCCAGAAATTAAGCATCCGATCCCAGCGGATTCCACAAATCAGATACACCACCATACTTGCCAGATAAACAATATAAAACATAACGTTTCTTTCTCCTTTCTACTTGCGTCTAAATCTTTCCACTCCATACCAGCACCGCATCCTCTTTCAGCGCCTCAAACTCCTCGTTGGAGAGCAGGCTCAGCCGGTTCATATTTCCCATGGGCAGGTAATAGATCTCCCGCATTCTGGGCTCGTAATTTTCCACGGGGTCCCTGAAAAACTCCGCCTCATAAATGGCGCCTGTGCTGGCAGAAGAATTCACAAATCCATTTTCCCCCGGATGAAACAGGCTGTTCCACAGGCTTCTGGTATAGCAGTAATAGACCACACGTACTTTCTCGCCGTCCCGCTCGATCGTCCTGCCCCGGGATGTAAGGCCGTCGCTTCTGACACATTCTTTCAGCACCAGCTGGATCTCCTCCACCACATCGGATTCTTCTTCGACCACTGCTTCTGCGCTGGCAGACCAAGACGTCTCTGCACCGGAGCGCTGCGTCGGATGATACTCACTGGTCTGAAACACCTCCACCGTCATCTTCTCCGGATTATAAGCAACCGGAATGGCAAAGTCTTTCAGAAAACTGGTGACGCAGATCAGAAAAGCACCGATCAGAAAAGCATAACAGACATGTTTTTGCCGTATCCTTACTTTCAGCTTCAGCAGAAAATCCACTTCTTTTTTCTCCGGCAGCGTTTCCTTTGGAAGTTCTGCCGACATCTGCGCACAGATCTTCCGGCAGTCCGCACAGTCTTCCAGATGCTTCTTTACTTCGGCATCGGTCTCCTCGCTGTTCAGACCGTCCACATAGCCCGGCAGCAGGTCTCTTACAATGCAGCACTTCATTTTGATCCCTCCATTTCTTCCATGATTTTCTGTTTGGCACGGTAAAAGGTGGTCCGCGCCCAGTTTTCACTCTTCCCCATGATCCTGCCGATCTCCGCAAAGGTAAATTCCCCGGTCAGCCGCAGATGGACCAGCTCCCGCATGGGCTCCGGCAGCCCGTGGATCGCCCGGTAAAGCTCCGTCTTCTCCATATAGAAAAGCGTGGCTTTCTCCGGAGAATCACGGCACGGCACCTCTTCGGTCAGCTCCACCTGTTTCCAGCGGGCGCGACGGTCCACCCACTGATACCAGAGATGCTTGGCGATCTGACAGAGCCATACGGACAGCTTGCAGCTGCCGTCATAGCTTCCGATGTTCCCCATGGCCCGCAGAAATGTCTCCTGGGTCAGTTCCTCCGCCAGATCCGCATCATGAGACAGACTGAGCAGATACCGGTATACATCCTTCGCATGCTGCGTATAGGCTTCCTCAATCTGATTCAGGGCGTTCACCTCCCTCCGGGGCAGTTTTTTTGGTACTTTCCTCTATATATCCGAAAAATCAAAGTTTCGTTACAGGATTTTTCTAAATCTTTTACAGTTTCTCTTTTTTCTATTATACTATAAAAATCTGCTCTTGGAATATGCGCTGTACACTACCGATATCCAGCCATTGGCACCGTGTAAACCGTATCCTCCCTGAGCAGCCCCAACCAATTTTTATTTTCAGAAAAATGTGCTGATTTCCCCTTTTCATTCGTTTTTTATATGAGATCTCAAAAACACAAAGGAGGATACCGCCCATGGACGAACAACAGATTCTAACTCTGTTTCACAAATATTCCAACATGGTCTACCGGCTGGCATACAGCTACCTTGGCTCGCCCCAGGACGCCGAAGATCTGGTTCAGACGGTGTTTTTAAAGATAATTGACGGAAAAGCGCTGCCAAAACCCGGCAGCGAACGGGCATTTCTGATCCGAATTGCGGTCAACTGCTGCAAAGACCAGCTTCGATCGGTCTGGCGCAGCCGGATTGTTCCCATAGATGATGATATCCCTTTTCAGCACCCGGAAGACCGGGAACTGTTCCAGGCTGTCATGGAGCTTCCGCAGAAATACCGGGTTGTCATCTATCTTCACTATTACGAAGGATATACCTTTCCCGAGATCGCCGATTTTCTGAAGATCAGTCCTTCCGGCGTTTCCATGCGGATGCATCGGGCAAGAAAACTTTTGAAAAAACAATTAAGGAGGGAAGGTTTATGAAAAAACACTGGAAACGGACTTTTCGCTGTCTAAAACTGCCGGATGAGAGCCGGGAGCGAATCTTGTCTGTACTGACTGCTCACATAGAAGATCCCGAAAAAATACCGGTCTCCACCAGAAAGAGACCCAGGCGGCTCCGGCTTCCGCTTGTGGCAGCGGCCATTGCGACCGCAGCGGCACTGGCCGGGTTTGCCTACAAAGAGAAGATCTTCCCCATGCTGGGAGGCGGCAAGATCATGCAGTATATCAATGAATATGGCGAGGATGTCGTCTCTGTGGACACCGGATTCGCCGTAGATCCGGTGGTCATCACAGACGGCCGCGTTTATTTTACTCTGGACGGTTCCTACACGGATATCACTGACCAGTGTTCAGAGACCACCTGCTACCGGTATGAAAGCGAAGATCCGGACGGCACCCGCCACATCGTCCTGATCGGCGGCTCAATTGATCATATTGGCTGGGCAGAAACGGTCATACTTCCCGACGGCACCGTGTTCTCCAACGCCACTTATTATCCTGACGAACCAAACCTGTGGCTGAATTACCGGCAGGAGTAATCGAATATTTTCTTAGAGAGCTGCGGAGAAATGTTATGGCAGACAAGACATTGCATACCGGCGTGCCTGTTACCGCATAACCTTCTCCAACAGCGATCTGTAACTGTCCACCACATCATACACTACACCATCAGCGGAAATGGCTTTGAAATCCTTCAGCCCCCAATGATTTTGTGCAGCCTCAATTCCATAAAAATCAGGAAGATTTGAGAATTGGTCAGAAAGCGTCTGACCAATTTGATCTTCTGCGTATATCTGATAAAATTTTCACAATCCCTTCCGATTGGAAACGGAAAAGCCACGCCCAATGTTAATTGTTTCACTTCTGCAAAACTCAGTGCAAACACTGAAAATGTTCCCTGAAGGTCTTGATCATTTTTTCCAACTTTGAATGGCAAACCAGATTCACACTTCTGCAAAGCCACCGAAGACTGCTCCGCCTGCCGCTCCAGATCCCGCAGGGCCTGCTCCGTCTCCGCAATCTCCCTCTGCAGGGCATCATACTGGCTCCTGGAAATCTCCCCCTTTGCCAGCGCCTCATTGGCCTGCTGCCCCGCCAGCTTCAAAGCATCCAGCTTCTCCTTCGTCTCACCGACCGCCTGGGACAAAACTGCGCCATCAGCTCCGCATTGCCCGGGTCCAGCTTCAACAGCTTGTTTACATCCTTCAACTGCGCCTGCGTGTCCCGGATTTCCTTATTCACCTTTGAAAGCGCCGTGGAGAACTTCGTAGTATCCCCGCCGATCTCCACCATAATCCCCTGAATCCTGGATACCACGAACCCTCACCCGCCTTTCTCCCACGAAAAAAAGAGCCTGCCATTTCTGACAAACGCTTTTATGTATAATGATTAATATTTTTAAACTTACAATATTAGTAATGGATTCGATTCACCAAATACTTTCACCATTGTTTTATTATAATACTTCTTCAACCATTCATATTTAACTGCAATTTGAGGATTATTACAATATATCTTTAACGATTCATTAATAAAATTCCTAACATAATTAATGTATACATTATATGTTTCTAAATCATTAAATTCACTATATTGACTTAAATAATCTAAATAAATCATTTTATCAACGTCATCCACATCTATAAGATTATTAAGAAATTCCCTTTCGAATTCTATGGTATTATTTTTTCCTCTATATTGAAGATCATACTCAATGACCTTCGGGTCAACAATTATTCTCGGATAAATTGCTAAATCGGATTCCATACTATATGCCTCTACCATAGCCGGTCCGAAACATTTATTGTTTTCATGTATCAACTGTCCAACAGTAACGCCTCCCCGAACAGGTATACCCACCCCTAGTAAATCATTACATAAATAAACCAAATCCAGCAATACAAAAAATCCTGATCCTGGTCTTTTCATCTCATACGAGATAACAATACTATCTGAAAAAACAGATACTTGCTTTCCTAAATCTGACATTGGCATTTCTCCATCATAATTTTCCAGTTGAACCTTTCTCGTATAATTTAATGCCAAATTTATCAAATTCAATATCTGCGGATTGTTTGCAGATTGATAAACCATATTTTTAAATCCTAAAATATCCAAGAATGCTATATATCTATTTTCATAAGCCCCATTCATCCTTTTTCCTCCAAAAGTATATTTATTAATTCTTATATAAAATTTCTTCTGATTAGAATTTCAAATTATATCTACACATTATTTGAAACTCTAATCAGAATTGTAGCAGAAAAAGAGCCAGTAATCAATACCACACCTTTACTCTGATAGTGTAACTTTACTTTCGGGTTTGACTGGTCAGAATCCACCATAGACGTTTTTATCAAATAGGAATTGCAGACTGTTTTTTATACTTTACTACATTCCTTCTTCCTGCACATCCGTTTCCTTTTTTGCGCAGACTCCTATTCGTGCTTCTGAAACGGTTTTTACAATCCCCTGATCTGTGCCTCAAAATACACTTTCTTTTTATTTTGCAGCGACATTCTGTGGTGGATGCTCTCCAAATATTTCCCCAGTTCTCCATGGCGGTTCTTCTCTGATCTTAGGATCTGCGTACTGCTCAGGATCTTTTCCTCTTCCTTCTTTTCCTCAGTTCCAACCTTCTTCTGATACCTCACCAGGGCCAGCATGTCTCCTCTGTTATAATAATACGCCCTCAGTTCTGACATGTTCGATGCCCCCTCACGGCTCCATCCCATCGGTCTCGAACTCATCCTCGCAGACAGGATATGGCTTACGTGGCTCTCTGTACTGCTCCCCAGAACTGCAGGTTTGCTTCCCCGCTGTTCACTCCGCAGAAATAATGGCGATT